>CAVTYV010000006.1:0-247249 GCA_963739065.1 uncultured Actinomycetes bacterium | reverse complement strand
TTCACCGACGCCTCGCATTAGCAGCTCTGGGTCGCCGGCTCTAGCCGGGCAAAGCCCGGCTTCGCCTCGGCTGGCGAGTTCGTCGCGGTTCTAGCTAGCCCGTCCAGACGGCGCAGATCTCGTCGACGTGACGGTGGTCGGTGCCGCAGCACCCGCCGACGACGGTGAGGTTCGGCCAGGCCCGGCGCAGGCTCCGGTACTGCTCGGCCAGCTCGTGTGGGTCGCCCTGGTCGAGCTCTTCGGCCTCGTCCAGCTCGGCATGCGACTTGGACGACGCATTCGCGCGGAGGCCGCGAACCCGCTCGAGGCCGCCGTCGGCGAGCACGTGCTCGAAATGCGTCGGGTGAGCGCAGTTGACCATGAAGTACGCGGCCGCCGCGCCGGTCTCGGCGTCGACCTCTGCCACCGCGTCTTTCAGCGCTTGACCGCTGGGGAGACGACCGTCCGTCTCGAGCGTGAACGAGACGACCGAAGGGATGCCCGCCTTCTCAGCGGCGTGGACGATGCCGACAGCCTCGTCGACGTAGGTCAGCGTCAGCGCACTAACGAGGTCGGCTGTCGTCCCGGCGAACGTCTCGACCTGGGGCTGGTGATAGGACTCCGCTTCCTCCGACGTCATCGCGTCGCCCACCTGGTAGCCGTCGCCGCGCGGCCCGATGCAGCCGCTGATGACGAGCTGCATTCCCTTCGCATCCCGCCGAAGCTCTTCGAGGAGCACGACCCCTCGGCGGTTGACGTCCGCGAGCGCTTCGGGCGAATAACCCAAACGCTCGCCCCAGTCAGCGTTGGCTCGCCAGGTCGGCGTGTCGAGCACGATCCCCGCCCCGCGCTCGCGAGCGATGTCGAGGAATCTCGCGTAGTAGGTGCGAAGGGCCTGAACTCCAGCGGGTTCCTCGAGGAGGACGAACGACGCGAAATCGGGCAGCTCGAGGCCGTAGTCGAAGATGAGAACGGTCTCCATCCCACCGTCGGTGATGAAGGGATCGCCGCTGAGCTGCGGGAGGCGCTCGCGCACGAACACGCGGCGATCATCACACAACGAGGACGACGCGCAAAGCCGTGCGTCGTGCTACAACCGAGTGCCGTGGGTCGGGTCCTCCTGCTCGTCGCTGTCGCCGCCTTCGCCTGGACCGGCGCTGCTTCCGCAGCCACGAAGATCCTGGCCATGGGCGACTTCGGCGTGGGCGGCAGCACAGAGCGTGAGCTCGGCGCCACGATGAAGAAGTTCGAGTCGACGCATCCGACCGACCTGATCCTGACGCTCGGTGACAACGACTACACGGAGAGCCCGAGCGCGTTCCACCAGAACTGGGTGGCGAGCTTCGGCTGGCTCGGGGACGCCGGGTTGCGGATCGCCGGGACGCTCGGGAACCACGACGTCCGCGTCGACAACGGGCGCTACGAGTACGACGAGCTGGCCATGCCGCGGGCGCGCTACCGGCGCGCCGTCGGCAACATCGAGCTCTTCATCCTCAACTCGAACCGCGTCAACGCTGCCCAGACGGACTGGCTGAAGAGAGTGCTGCCGGCCTCGACTGCGATCTGGAAGATCGTCGTCTTCCATCATCCGGCCTGGACGTGCGGCGAGTACCGAAGCAACGCGGCAATCGTGCAGAAGTGGGTGCCGCTGTTCGAGCAGCACGGCGTCCAGCTAGTCCTGAACGGCCACGACCACAATTACCAGCGCTTCGGGCCGCGGCGCGGGGTGACCTACATCGTCCACGGCGGTGGTGGGTCGCACCTCTACCCGATCGAGAGCTGCCCGGTCTCCTATCCGAACCGCCGGTTCGCGCGCGCGGCGCACGGGTTCCTGTTCCTGCGCGCGACCGACACGGCGCTCACGGTCTCGGCGCTGAACAGGCGCCGCCACGTGATCGACAGCGCCGTCATCAACCCTTAGATGCCGAAGTACCTGACCGCCGCGGCCGTCGCGCTCGCGCTCTGGGTCGTAGCCGCGTCCGGGGAACGATGGACGGGAGTCCTGCCGGGGATCGTCATCGTCCTGCTGGCCGCGACCGACTACCTCCTCTGGGAACGGCGTCGGCGCCCCTGGCACGACTGGACGGTGATTCTGCTCCTGCTCCCCGCCATCTTCGCCGCCGTCTGGATCGCCGTCGGCGGGCTCATCCTCGGGGTCGAGCGAAGTGATTCAGGGCGACTCCTCTACGAGGTGGGACCCGGCGTCGGCCTCACGGGCCTCCTCTGCGTCCTCATCTCGTACCACGGGCGGCATCACCCGTTTGAAGCCTGACGCGCGTCGGGTCGCGCTAGCCGCGGGCTTTCCCGTCGAGCAGGACGCGCTTGAGCTCGGTCTCGCGGCCAGGCTCGAGGATCGCGAGCACCTGGTCGCCCGCGTGCAACTCGGTCGAGCCGACCGCGATCTCGGCCCGCCCCTCGCGCATGACCGAGATGAGACGAGTGCTCTCGGGCAAGCGCAGGTCCTCGACGCGCTTCCCCTCAGCCGAGGAGCCCCGCTTGATCTCGACCTCGACGATCTCCAGGTTCTCCTTGCGCAGTTCGAGTAGGTGGACGAGCTCGTGCTGGGGGACCTCGTGCTCGATCAGCGCCAGAACCATGCTCGTCGCGGACACCGTCGGCGAGATGCCGAGCAGGTCGAAATGGGGCTCGTTGCGCGGATCGTTCACACGCGCGACGACCTTCGCGACGCCGTATTTCTCCCGCGCGAGCTGGCCGATGATGATGTTGTCCTCGTCGTCGCCGGTGACCGCCACGACGATGTCCGGAGGTCGCGTGATGCCGGCGCGCTCGAGGACGTAGAGCTCGGTGCCGTCGCCGTAGACGGCGCGGTGCTCGAACTCCTCCTCCAGCCGCTCGGCCCGCGGGCGCACCTGCTCCACGATCACGACCTCGTGGTTGAGAGCGAGGAGCGTGCGCGTGACGCTGACACCCACCTTGCCTCCCCCGACGACGATGATGAACATCGTCAGGCGGGCGCGCTTCCAAGCGCCGACTCGGTAAGTGCCTTGATGGCGGTCCCGGTCGGCGAGACGACGTCGAAGCCCCGTCCGGAGTAGAACTCGGCGCGAGCCGGGTCGAGGATGCGCGCAGCCACGTGGGGGACCTCGTAACGGAGCTTTGCCACCTGCGCGACGACGATGTTGGTGTTGTCGCCGTCCGTGGACGCGATCAGCGCGTCCGCCTCCTTGATGCCGGCCCCCTCGAGCACCTGAATGTCGAGCGCGTGCCCGACGTGGAACTCGCCAGGCCAGTTCTCCCCGAGGCGGCCGAGCGCCTCCTCGCTCTCGTCGAGCGCGACGACTTCCCAATCCGCCTCGAGGAGACGCTTCGCGAGCGAGGATCCGACCCGCCCGCAGCCGACGACGAGTGCCTTCATCGGCCGAAGACTAATTAACCCTCGAGAACGCCCTGCGGATACGTGATCACCATCACCTCGCACGAGGCTCGCCGCAGGACGTAGTCGACCGTGGGGCTGAAGAAACGCGACTGGCGCCGCCAGCGGGGGGACGACCCCATGAGGATGAGGTCGACGCCGTCGTTGGAGGCGTGGTCGACGATCGCCTCGCCGATCGCGCGGGCGCGCACGATCTCGCCCTCCACCTGGACGCCGTGCTCCGAGGCGAGCAGCTTGGCGTCGGCCAGCGAGGCCTCGGCGCGCTCCTGGTGCTCGATGAGCTCGGCGTCGATCGGCACGTCGAGCGGCACCTGAATCACGTGCAGCGCCCGAACCGTGCAGCTCCGCTCCTCCGCCAGCCGGATCGCGGTCGCGAGCATCTCCTCCCCGATCGGGCCCAGTTTCACTGGAACGAGGATGCTCTGGTAGACGCCTTCCGGCTCGGGGACGAGGTCAGGTTTCACCGGCTCGACGTGCTGCATGAGCTTTGCGTGCTCGGAGCGGCGGACGACGATGAAGACCACAGCACCCACAGCGAGCCAGATCGGACCGGCAATTCTCGCCGCGTCGTGGGTGACCAGCGCGGCGATCCAGAGAGCAAAGGTCAGGGGAGCGCCGACGAGCGCGGCGAGCGGCACGGGAACCCCCCGGATCCGGACATTCCCACGCACCCGGAAAGGTCGCTTGAGGTCGGGCTCCGTGAAGCGCAGGCGGATGACCGCCAGCTGGGCCGCGGTGAACGCGAGCAGGGCGCCAAAGCTGTAGAGGCTCGCGAGAACGCGCACCTCGCGGCCGGCAAAGCTCGAGATCGCGAGCAGGAGGATCGCGATGGCGGCGCCGCTCATGATCGAGACCGGGGCGATCAGCGTCCGCTGGTTCAGCCGCCCGAATGCGCGCGGTAGCATCGCCCGCTTCCCCATCGAGTACGCCAGCCGACCGGCCCCTGAGAGCGAGGTCGAGACCGTCGCGACGAGGATGACGGCCCCGGTCAGGCCGAGGAAGACCCGCAGCGAGTCGACTACCCAGCCGGGAAGCTCGCCGCCGAATGCCTCGGCGATTCCCACGATCGGCGCCTGGAGCCACGTCGTCCCCAGGTCGCTCGCCCACCCGCCCGGGCCTACCGGGTCGGGGTGGGCGGGGTAGGCCGAGATGCCCACGAGCGCGATGGCCACCGAGACTCCGACAACGAGCCCGATCCCGGCGAACAGGCTCCGCGGCAGCGTCTTGCCGGGCTCACGCGTCTCCGCCGCGAGGTTCGCGACCGTCTCCAGGCCCGTGTAGGCGAGCGTCGCGAGCGCAAGCGAGAAGAAGAATGCGTTCCACGTGGGCGCCGTCCCCAGGTCCAGGCCCTTGCTGAGCCCTTCGGTGGAGAAGAGCAGGGCGAACCCGAGGACGATGACGAGCAGGTGTGAGACGAAGGCGAAGGCGGCGATGAAGACGGCGGCCTGATAGAGCTGCGCGCGTCGGAACAGCCTGACGAGCGCGAGCCCGGCAATCACGGCGATGCCGGCCACGACGTCCCAGGGCTCGTCCGCCAAAGCGTCCCAGCCGACGGCCGTGCCGATGTAGTGCGGGACGAAGAGCGCCGCCAGCGCGATGACGATCAGGTAGTCGAGGAAGAGCGCCCAGCCGGTGACGAATCCGGCCGGGTCGTTGATCGCCCTGCGGACGAACGTGGCAGCTCCTCCGGGCTCCGGTATCGCAGCCGTCCCCTCCGCGTAGGAGAGGGCGACGAGGACGAAGAGGAGACCCACGCCCAGCAGCACCCAGGGTGTGAAACCCAGCGCGTTCAGAGCCACGATTCCGAGCGCGATGTAGATGGACGAGCCGATCTCTCCGTACGCCACGGAGGCGATCGAGCCCGCGCCGAGGACGCGGCTGAGACCCGGGAGTCGCTTGGCCACTTACCTGGACGAAAGGTACAGCCGGAGCCCGCCGGCTAGGGCGAAGAGGACGCCGAGCAGAAGCCCGAATCCGCCGCCGAGCAGAGCAGTCTCGACGATCAGCGCGAGCCCGAGCAGGAGCAGCAGGGCGGAGAAGCCGACTGTGGCGCGGCGGCGCGTCGAGGCGCTCACGCGGCACGGCGGCCCGCGGCGAGCAGGACGCGGCAGGGACTGGCTTTGAGGACGTTGTCCACGGTGGGCCCGAAGATGGCCGTACGGCGGCGGGCGGGTCGCCGAGGCGCGCCCATGACGATGAGCTCGGCGTTGCGCAGGTCGGCCTCCTCGACGATCGCCGGCCCTGCCCGCCGTGCGCGAACGAGCCGGGTGACAGAGCGCACACCGTAGTCCTCGACGAGCCCTCGCGACTGCTCGAGCAGGTCGTTTGCCTCGTCCTCCTCCTCGGCTGTGACAGCGTCGAGCGGGCGGTCGAGCGGGACCTCGATGACATGCACGATCGCGATGGTCGCCCGGCGCTCGGCAGCGAGCCGAGCGGCTGCGACGAGCGCCTCCTCCGTCTCGTAGGAGCGGACGACCGGGACGACGATCGTCCGGTACTCGAGCTGGAGAGCCGGGCCAAGGACGAGCGCCGGCGCCCGCGTGGTCTTCGAGAGCGGCTCGCGCACGAACCACCGGCGGTAGACGAAGTAGAAAGCGAGCCCGAGCAGCAGCCAGCCGATGCCGGCCCACCTCGTCGCCGGCTGCTGGATGACGATCACGAGCAACGAGAGCCCGGTCCCGAGGCCGCCGAAGATCGCGAAGAGCGGCCAGTCGATCCCGCGCCAGGTGAGGTTCGGCCGCGCGCGGAAGAGGGGCTCCTCCTCCGGGTTACGAGCGCGCAGGGCGATGATCGCGGCGTGCGCGACCGTGAACGAGAGCGTCGCGCCGAACGAGTAGATCGTCCCGAGGAAGGTCGTCCGCCCCGGGAGGATGACGACGATGGGCGCGAAGCCGGCAAAGACCGCGAGCGCGATCCAGGGCGTCGCGAACCGCCTGTGCAGGCGGCGAAAGGCCCCCGGCAGCTGCCGGTAGCTGGACATGGCGTACGTGATGCGCGAAGCGCCGATCACGCCTGCGTTCGTGGCGATGAAAAGGATGGTCGCGGCGAGGATGCCGACGTAGATCTCGAGACCGTGGAGGACGGCTCCCGAGAGCCCGATGTTCTTCACGACGCCGAGCACGGGGTCGTTGGCGAAGCCCTCCGGAGGCTGCTCGCCGAGCACGGTCTGGTACTCGCCCCCCACCTTGGTCACCGGCATCGCCGAGAGCGCGACCAGCGGCAGCGTGAAGTAGATGGCGAAGACCGCCGCCGCGATCAGCTTGTAGGCGTTGGGGACGTTCCGAGCCGGGTCGCGGGCCTCCTCGGCGAGATTCGAGACCGTCTCGACCCCGGTGTAGGCCAGCATCGCGACCGGGATGGCGAGGAAGAACTGGCTCCAGGTCGGAGCGACTCCGAAGTGGACGTTGTCCACGAGAATACTGGGGCTGAAGACGAGGACGAAGCCGAGCAGGACGAGTAGCACCTGCGTTGCGAAGTCGACGACAGCGAGGATGACGTTCACCTGGGTCGACTCCTCGATGCCCACGATGTTGATCAGGACGAGGATGACGACGACCACGACGCCGCCCACGATGTCCCACGGGTTTTCCCGGAGCGGCTCCCAGAAGACCGACAGGTAGTGCGGGACGAAGAACGCCGAGATGGCGATCGTCGCGACGTAGTTCAGCATCTGCGCCCAGGCGGCCAGGAAGCTGATCGTCTCGTTGAAGGCGTGGCGGGCGAAGCTGGAGGAGCCACCCGCTTCCGGGAAGCGGACCGTTCCCTCTGCATACGTGGCCGCTGTGGCTGCGAAGAAGAGGCCTGCGATGACGAAAACGACGGGTGTCAGCCCGAGCGCATAAAGCGCGGTGACGCCCAGCGCGTAGTAGATCGAGGAGCCGACGTTGCCGTAGGCCGTGGCGAAGAGGGCCGGCGTGCCGAGGACGCGTTCGAGCCCTTGTCCGCGGCGGCGCCGGATGACGCCGCGTTGCCGCCGAGCGACCACCGCGGGAATCTATCGGCGGGACGCGACGAGGTTAGGCTGTTGCGGTGCTCCGGATCACCGCAGGGGATTTCGAATTCAACGCGCGGCTCGAGGAGGAGAAGGCGCCGCGAACGATCGCCGCGCTCCGCGGGCTCCTGCCGTTCGAGAGCCAGCTCGTCCAGGCACGCTGGAGCGGCGAGGCCGCGTGGGTGCCGCTCGGCTGGGAGCTCGAGCTCGATCTCGGTGCCGAAAACGCGACGACGTATCCAGCTCGTGGGGAGCTTCTCCTCTACCCGGGCGGCCTCTCCGAGGTGGAGATCCTCTTCCCCTACGGTGCGACGAACTTCGCGAGCAAGATGGGCCAGCTGGCGGGGAACCATTTCGCGACGATCGAATCCGGTGGCGAGCGCCTCGCGGAGCTCGGGAACGCCGTCCTCTGGCAGGGTGCGCAGGCGATCCGCTTCGAAGACGCCTAGCACGCGTCCTCTGGAGACCCCCATGGCGCCTCCCATCGGCACAGGTCGCGGCGCCCTTGATGCGAGATGAGGCCGGGAGCTACGTACTACGGTTGCGGCCTCCGCAGCAGTCCTCAGAAGAGGTCACTCCCGGCCTCACCACAACCGTCGGCAGCTCAACGAAAACCTTGACCCCGAATTGACCATGCACGCGCCGCATGGCCGAAGCAGGGCAAACGATCGTGCGATGACTGCCGTAGCCGGGGACGCGAGCGGCGAGGCCGAGGGTGAGGGCGGTCTCGCTCAATCCGTCCGCGCCTTGATCCAGCGGACCACTGCTGGAAGAGCACGGGGGTCTGTTGGGGGAACGTCGAGCAGGCCGTGTCCGGCTGGCGGATACACGAAAACACTGAATTCCTTGCCCTTCGCCTTCAGCCCATTGAGAACGTCGACGTCGTCGTCAGTCGGCTGCGAGCGGTCGGCACCGCCGTAAAGCCAGAGCCCGGGCGTCTCGAGTTGCTCCAGGTACGAGCGCGGATCGAAGCCGGCCGGCCCTGGAGTGCGAAGTCCGCCAGCGGTCCTCACGAACGAGGCCAGCCTCAGAAGTGATCCCTGCTCGCCTGTCCCTTGACTGTAGAGGTCTTCCTCTCCGGAGGAGACTGCGGGCGCGTCCACCAGGGCGGTGAAGGCGACGCGCCCGTTGGAGCGAACGGCCGCCAGCGGTACCACCCAGCCGGCCTGGCTGGCTCCGAGCAAGCCGATCCGGCTCGGGTCGATCTCCGGCCGCGAGCGCAGCGCCGCCACGGCGCCGTCCACGTCTGCGGCCAACAGGTTGAACTGGCCGTAGTCACCCGGGCAGCACTCACCCTCTGATTCGCCCACCCCACGCTTGTCGTACGACAGGACGGCGATGCCCGAGTCGACGAGCGCCTGAACGAGAGGCGCCCCGTCATACAAGAGACGAGCGCTCTCGCCGGCCCCATGCACCCAGACGACCGCCGGAAACGGCCCCCGGCCGGGCGGCACATCCAGCGTTCCGGCGATCTGCGCGCCCACACACGCGAAACGGACGCCGAGCTCGCGATGGGTGGACGATACGACTGCCGAGCCGAACGTAACGGTAGGCGCGTTGCATCGGGCATCCGCCGGATCGGTGAAGGGATGCGAGCTCGACTTACTAAGGAACACAAGTGCGACGAGCGATACGGCGACGAGGACGAGTGCAACGACGGCTGCGATGAGAGCTGCCTTCTTCATCTCCCCCACCCCTAGCGCCCGCAGCGGGCGAGCTTCTCGAGCTTCGCGCCGTACTCGGTGTCGGCGGCCTGCCGCAACTCGGCTGGCTTAGGGCGAGCACACGTCCCGTGCTCTCCGGCAAAAGCCGCGAGCGTGAAGAGCGCGGCCGCCGAGGCGAGGACGACGAGAACGACGGTCGCGAATGTGATGGTCAGGGTCTTTCTCACTGCGGTTCCTCCTTGCGTCGTGGACAGACCCCGACCGTAGGAGGGAGCGCCTCGCTGCGCATCGATGAAAACCCTGGACCTCGCGAAATTCGGGGTTTTCCTCGATGTCGTTTGGTGCGACGATCCGCGGGTGAGACGCCTTGCGTTGGCGGCGCTGGGAGTGGCTCTCGGCCTGTACGCAATCGCGCTTGCAATCTGGGAGCCGGGCGTTCTCACCCTGCCGCTTCCGGTCCATCTCGCGATCGGGTGGTCGTTCCTTGCCGCCGGATTCGTGGCTTGGGAACAGCGCCCGGAGAACCGGCTCGGGCTCCTCATGATGCTGAGCGGGATCGTCTGGTTCGGCCGGGACTTCGACTGGTTCGGCTCTTGGACCGCGGATCACGCGAGCGAGCTCTCGCAGAACCTCTTTCTCGCGCTGCTCGTGCACGAGATTGTCGTCTTCCCCTACGGCGTCACGCGCTCCCGGCTCGAGCGCTGGCTCGTGATCGCGGCGTATGCCCTCGCCGTGCTCGCGTACCCGCCCAGCGAGCTCAACGACACCGTGAACACGGTGCTGTCCGCTATCGCCATCACGCTCGTGCCCCTCGCCATCTACATCGTGGTCGACCGCTGGCTCAAGGCGAACCCAGCGGAACGGCGGGCGCTTCGACCTCTCGTCGTCGTCGGGCCACCCGTGCTTGTCGTCGTCGCGCTCTCGATCGCCGTGGACTACATCGGCGTCTCGCTCACGTCGACCGGCGAGGCGATCCTCGACTGGTGCGCCCTCGTCTACACGGCGATCCCGCTTGCTTTCCTGCTCGGAGTCCTGCGGACACGCCTCCATCGCGCGTTGATGGGCCGGCTCCTCCACGAGCTGAGCGTCGGCGCGTCGTTCGAGGACGACGCCCTCCAGGCGGCGGCCGAAGCTGCGAGAAAGGCGCTCCGCGAAGATCGCCCGCTTCCCAATCTCGAGCAGCTGACCACCCGCGAGATCGAAGTGCTCGCCCTCCTCGCCGAAGGGAAGACCGACCGCGGGATCGCACAGGAGCTGTACGTCACGCCCAAGACGGTCGAGGCGCACGTGCGCTCGATCTTCCGCAAGCTCGAGCTCCCCAGCGACTCGACACAGAACCGCCGCGTGCACGCCGTGCTGACGTTCGTGCGCACGCGAACCCCTTAGGAATCAGCCTGTGCATGCTCCAGCCAAATCGAGCGGCTCGAGGTCGGCGCGCCTTAGGTAGTTGTCAGCTTTCGCGAGCAACTTGCGCCCGTTCGCCACCGCATTGCGAAATGCCTCCTCCAAACGGGAGCTCGCAGCCGAACGACGACGAGAACGATGCGGCGGCCGTTCACCTGGATCATCGTTCAGCCAGCGTGCGATCAAGGGTCGACGGCACTCTCCCGAAGATGATGACGCCGCTGATGGACAAAACTGTGGCGATTGCCAGCGGGAGGACCCACGTTCCAGCGTCCTGAGCAACCGCGACCGTTAGTTGCCCGCACCCGGCCGCGACCAGACCAGCGTACGACCAGGTCATGCAATACGCGTGGGTAGCGATGACCATGGGCGATCGCTTGCCGAAGAGGAAGGGCGAGAGTCCTACGGCAATCGTAACTAGGCTGACGACTGCGAGCGCATGGAACACACCGAACGTGTTCTCTCGATGCAATGACAGCGCCGCCACATTCACAAGTAGAAGCGCAAGGATGTAGACGGCTCCTATTACCCGGTGGGTGTGTGTGCCCTTGGGGGACAGGAGAACAGCGGCACCTGCACCCAGCGCCGAGACCGCGACCACAACGTGTCCGGTCGCGAAAGCCTGTTCTAATTCGGCGGAGATCATCAGATCATCAGTGCGATGGTGTCCGGTCGTCCTTGATCGGCGAGAGGCGTCTCTACTGCGTAAAAGTCGCGGCCGCGTCCGACGTGTTCCTCGCGATCATCGCCGGCGCTCGCCACGGCAGCTGAGCGGGGAACGCCACTGCAAACCTCTAGTCGTCAAAGTGAAGGCCGGCGGCGATCTCGACGACGATGATTGCTGCGACCACGAAGTCGACCACTAGGCAGAACGGAGGCCACCACTTCGTGTTGGCCACGAACCGAGTGCGGTGCTGCCAGAGGTCCTTCAAGCCATGACCGGCGAGGCCGACGACAAGCAGCCACGGCGTGCCAGTGATCGCTGCGGCGGCGATGATGATGAATCCGCTGGCGACGCCGGTTTCGACAGCGATGACCTTCCAGCGCCCATCGCCCCCGACTGCGAGACCGATGTAGACGGCAGCGATCACCGCAAGCCCGAGCGCGTAGACAGTCGCTGGGTCGAGCCACCAGAATAAAAGCGGTGTGGCCGCCTGCGCGACTCCAACGACGAGCCCCCAGATGACCGGCGCTCGCAGCCCTGGGCGGGCCGGCTCTGCGATAGCGGCCACGCCTTACGAGCCGTTCGGAGCGACGTTGAAGCTGAACATCATCCCGCTCTCGTGGTGCTCGGCGATGTGACAGTGCGCCATCCAGAGACCCGGGTTGCTCACGTCCAAGAGGATGTCGACGGTCTCCCCGGTCCGGACGAGCACCGTGTCCTTCCAAGCGAGGTTCGGCTCGACAACGCCATCTCGGCTAAGGACGAGGAATCGGCCCGCGCCGTGGATATGGAACGGATGATGCATCGGATGGTCGGACTCCATCTCGTTGATGAGCCTGATCTTGATCTGGTCGCCGAGCTGAAACTGCCAGTCGATGGCGGCGTTTTCGGCGCCGGTATCCCGGTCGACGATCAGCCAGCGCATGTTGGCCGGCGTCGTCATTCGGTTGACCTCGACCATGTCGTCTTCCCATTCGATGCCTTCAGCAGCGCCGCGCGCGTGGCCTCCGTGTTCGTGCTCGCCGTGGTGCTCGTGGTGGCCGTGGGGCTCTTCGTGCTGGTCGCCGCCACCGTCATGTTCGTGGCCGTGCAGATCGTGCTCCCCGTGGGCAGTCTCGGCTGAGGCAGGGGCATCACCGAGGTCCGCCGCCGTCCCCGTTCCGGTCGCGCGGAGCGTCATGCCGCACTTCGGGCACGTCCCCGCCCAAGTAGCCGTGATCTCTGCGTGCATGGGGCAAACGAACGCGGTCGGAGCCTCGGTCTCGGCCGGCGCCGGCATGAGCTTCATGCCGCACTTCGGGCACTTCCCCGCCCAGGTGGCAACGATCTCCGCGTGCATCGGGCAGGCATAGACACCGGTCTCGACCCCCTCACCGCCGATCTCGTCCATCTCGGCAACGAAGGCGAGCGTCTTGTCGGGCGCGGCCTCGAGGTAGGGTGCGATCCGTTCCCGCTCGGCTGACATGTCCGCGTTGACGCGCAGCGCTCCGTGTTCATCCTCAAGCTGAGGCTCCGCGCGTTCCTTCTCGACGGTGATGGCTGCGAGTGCATAGGTGCGCTCGGGCGTGCGGTGCTCGAGCGTCGCTTCTCCGGACTGGTCGAAGAGCACATCGACGACGACGCGCTCGGAGGGCGCCAGGATGACGTCCTCGACCATCTCCTCGCGCTCGTGATGGCCGCTGTCGCCGCCGACCAGCTTCATCCTTGCCCCGGCGACGCCAATCTTGAAGACGCGCGTGTTCGCCGTATCGGTCAGATAGAAGCGAACGACCTCACCCTGCTTCACGCTCATGGACATCTCCGCCTCCCCGGCGATGAGGAAGGTGGTCCCGAAGCGACCCATCGCGACGTAATCGGTCTCATGGGGGCTGAAAGGGGCGACGCGCCCGTCCTCGTCGAGCAGGATGTCATCGAGCGTGAGCAGAACCTCGCGATGCGCCGGCGGCCAGTAGTCGGGCTCAATTGGCTCGACGAGGATGTTCCCGTAGAGGCCCATTTCCTGGCCGTAGTCCTGGCGGATGTGCGGGTGGTACCAGTAGAGGCCCTCGTCGGGGAAGCGGAGTTTGTACGTGAAGCTCTCGCCCACGGCCATCGGCGCTTGCGTCTGGTGCGTCCCGTCGTACTCGTTGTCGAGCCGCAACCCGTGCCAATGCACGCTCGCCTCGAGATCGCCTTCGTTGACGGCGTGCACGAGGATTTCCGATCCCTGCCGGACCTTCAGCGTCGGTCCCGGGATCGATCCGTTGTAGGCGAGCATGCGGACTTTGTTGCCTCCGATCTCCTTGGTAACCGGAGCGATGCGGAGCTCGAACTCGTCGCCGTCCGAGAGCTCCACGACGTCGGGCCGATGTGCCTCCGCCAAACCCTCAGTCGAGGTCGGGAACTCGGCCGTACGCGTGTGGCCGTGTGAATGGTGGTCGTGCATCGTCAGCTAATCCTCCTTGTGTGCTCCGGACGCAGCGCCCGCTGCTTCTGTCGCGCGCTCGGGCACAACTCGTGTCTTTGCTTCCTGCAAGGCTGCGATTCGCTCGGCCAGGAACGCAGCATCGTCCTTGACCCAGCCGATTAGCGCCGAGCCGCGTGTCCACTGCCAGGTGAGGCCGAGAAAATTGAGACCGGGAATGTCTGTCACTCCGCGGCGATGGCGCAGGCGCCCGTTCTCATCGACGATCGGAAGGTCGATCCACGAATAGTCGGGGCGGTAGCCCGTGGCCCAGATGACCGCGTCGACCTGGACCTCGTTTCCGTCGACGGAACGGACCGTGCGCCCGGAGACGGCCGTAGCGCGCGGTTTCAGTTCTACGCCATGACGGCGCGTTATCTGGCGGGGGCTTGAGCCGATCAGCGTGTCCCGGTCTTTCAGCCGTTGCCCGAGGCGTGATTCGACCGTCTTGTGGATCAGACCGGTCTTCGTCAACCACCAGAAGAGGTCGCGGCCCGCCACCCGCTGGGGAAGCGGCTTTTGACGAGTGCCGACCGAGAGGATGACCTTGTGGGTAGCCGAGAGCTCTTTGGCGATCTGGAAGCCGGTGTTTCCGCCCCCGACCACGAGCACCGTCCCCTCGGGCACATCGTCGGGGCGCCGGTAGCCCGTGCTGTGCGCCTGCCAGACGTCCGCGTCGAGCTCGTCCGCGAGCTCGGGGACGTACGGCGTCTGAAATGGCCCGGTCGCGACCACGACCTGGTCGGCGGTGTTCATCCGACGGTCCACGTCGAGAACAAAACGCCCACCCTCGTGGGAAAGCCTGCGCACCTGGCTGTTGAGCTCGATTGGCAGCTCGAAGGTCTCCGCATAGCGCTCCAGGTAGCCGATCACCTCGTCGCGAGTCGGGTAGCCGTCCGGATCGCCGGGGAGGGGGAGCCCCGGCAGACCGCTGTAACCCCGCGGCGTGAAGAGCTTCAGCGAGTCCCAGCGCTCTCGCCACGCGGCTGCGACGGAATCACTCCGCTCGAGGATCACGAACCGTCGCCCTTGCTGTGCCAGGTAGTAGCCCATCGTGAGCCCCGCCTGGCCTGCTCCGATGACAACGACCTCGTAGTCGGCGGTCTCCTGAGCGCGTGGTTGAAGCTCGCCCGCTGCCTCGCTCATCCTCTTGGGCCTTCCCGCTGTCGGTGGGACGAAACACTGCTCTGCGCCTCGACCGGGGCCTACCTTCGACTCGGGCGCCGTCGCCGATTTCGCAAATGCTGCGCATGATTCGGCGGCACGCCATCTCACCCGATGTCAGCCACTCTTTACGTCAGCCTTTCACCGTTCACGATGCTCCGTGCTGATACCGACATCGCAGCTGAACTCGGCGACGCGCTCAGCCTCGCCTTCGGGATGTTCTGGGAAATCCTCTGGGCGCTCATACTCGGCTTCGCGATCTCCGCGGCCGTGCAGGCGGTCGTGTCCAAGGCAGAAATGCGGCGCCTGCTGCCGGACAACTCGCCGCGCTCGCTCGGGATCGCCTGCGGCCTCGGGGCGGCAACGTCGTCGTGCTCCTATGCCGCCGTCGCGATGGCCCGGTCTGTCTTCCGCAAGGGTGCGGATTTCACGGCGGCGATGGTGTTCGAATTCGCAGCCACCAATCTCGTCATCGAGCTGGGAATCGTGATGGCCGTCCTCCTGGGGTGGCAGTTCACCCTGGCCGAGTTCCTCGGGGGGCCGCTGATGATCGTCATCCTCGCGCTCCTCTTCCGACGCTTCCTCACGCGGCGGCTCGTTGAGGAGGCCCGCGAAGGGGCCGAACGTGGCCTACTCGGCTCCATGGAGGGTCATGCAGAGATGGACATGTCCGTCACGGGCGGGACGGTTTGGCAGCGGCTGCGCTCGCCCAAGGGCTTCACCGCTGTCGCCAACTACTTCGTCATGGACTGGGCGGCCATCTGGAAGGACATCTTCGGCGGCCTCTTGATCGCAGGCGCTTTGGCCGCATGGGTGCCCAACTCGTTCTGGGAATCGTTCTTCTTCGTCGACCACCCGACCATCGCGAAGCTCTGGGGGCCGCTCGTCGGTCCGCTCGTCGCGGTCGTTAGCTTCGTCTGCTCGATCGGCAACGTCCCGCTCGCCGCCGTCTTGTGGAACGGCGGCATCAGCTTCGGCGGCGTGATCGCCTTCATCTTCGCCGACCTGATCGTGCTCCCGATCCTCAACATCTACCGCAAGTACTACGGACTCAAGGTGGCCGCCTTCCTGCTCGTGACCTTCTACACGGCCATGGTCGGCGCGGCGCTCCTGGTCGAGTTCGCCTTCCAGGCAGTCGGACTCGTGCCCGAGGAGCGAAACGCCAAGATCGTCGAGGCGAGCGTGACCTGGAATTACACGACCGTCCTCAACATCATCTTCCTAGGCCTGGCCGCAGTGCTGGTCTGGCGCTTCGTGCGCACAGGAGGGCTACCGATGCTGCGGATGATGGAGAAGCCGATGAGCGAGCACACATGACGCTCACGTCCGGGGCGTGCCTTCTCAAACGGGACTGAAGAAAAACCCCGGCTAGCGGGGTTTTCCTGAGGTGGGCGGTACTGGGCTCGCACCGGGTTACACCCCCAGCTTGTCGAGCGGGGCCCTAACCGTGGACCCCGTTCGCCGCCTTCCCCAGCGCTATTGGGGTAGCGCGTCGCGCGCCACGGAAGGGCGTTTTCTGGCCAAAGCGTCCACAAGTGGGTCCGCACCTCGCTTCGTGTAGGGCTCCTACCGCCGGCAGGGGCGCAACACTCCCCCAAAGGGATAGGCCCGGACCCGCCTTGACGGCGCTCGAAGGCTGAACACACTTCGATTGGGGGAGGTGGACGGCCTGCGGCAGTCTCGGCGACGTCCTTACGGCACCAAAATTCAGTGCAGCGACGCCTCGATGGCCGAGGATTTGGCGGAGTTTCTCCGCGGCCTCTGCTTCGAGGCCGCGGTCACGAGCGGGCGGATACTGGAGGCTCGCTTTCGCGAACCGATCCCTGTTGACGATGTTGCTGCCCGTCTTGAGCTGGATCTGTATCTGCGCGTCTGGGAAGCGATCAACCCCCACGCCTCGGCCGCCCGGGTAAGCGACTAGCCGTCATTCCAGCGCGACCGAGATGAGTCGCGATGCGGTGACGTGCGACTGGGTCAGGCGACGAGCGCCTCAAACACAAAAGGCACAACATCGACTTCTTCGCAATCGCGGCACAGGCGCAAAAGGCTTGCGCCGAGCGTACGGTCCTAGAGCGCCGTCGGGAGTAAACGCAACTCCGCAGTCGGGAGTAAACGCAACTCTGTAGAAACGGGGAGGACTCGACCCCGATGCAGACGAGCACGTGGTGTTCGTTGGCCGGGCGTCCCGCCGGCCGAGCGGCAGATCGAGGCCTGCTAGCTCGGCTTGGCCGGGACGAACCGCTTGATGAAGTCGAGCGCGGACTGCGCGACCTCCTGCCAGCCCTGGTCGATGGTCAGCGAGTGACCGCGGTTCGGCATCTTCTTGATCTCGGTGACGTTCGGGTTGCGCTTCTGCCGCTTGTAGGAAGCGTTGGCGATCGCCCAGGGAACCGTGTGGTCCTTCTCCCCGTCGAGGATCAGCAGCGGGCCCCGACCGGGGTTCTTCGTGTCGACCTTCGACTCGGTCCGGGGGTTGAGGTTGGCGTTGCCCATCTGGGCCAGGGCGATCCCCGACCCGGCCACGTGGTAGGTGTCGTAAAGACGCTTCGCCTCGTCCTCATCGAGAGCGTTCGTCCAGCCATATTTGAACTGGTCGAAGGTGAGCGTGATGGCGCGGCTTCGATACCGGGGGTTCAACAGGAAAGGTCCACTGGCCCTGAGCGTGGAGAGGGGCAGCGGCAGGACGCCGCGGAACACGCCCGGGTCGATGGCAACCGTTGCTGCCGAGCGCCCACGGCCGGCGAGCATCTGGGCTAACAATCCGCCGGTCGAGTGCCCCATCACGGCGGGCTTCTTCTCGAGCTTGCCGATCACGTCGGCCGTGTGGTCGGCAACCTGCTTCAGCGTCTTCTTGGCGAGGACGTCCGGGTTCGCCCGCGCCTCCTCAACCGTTTCCGGATCGTCTGGCCAGTCCGGTGTCAGCGGCGCGTAACCGGCCTGCTTGAAGAAGTCCGCCCAGTTGGCCCAGCTGCTCGGCAGCAGCCAGAGGCCGTGGATGAAGACGACCGGAGTGGTGCCGGAGGCGTTTGCCGCCTCGATCTCCCTGCTCTCCCGCTCCGAAATGGACGCCATGCCGAACTCCTCTCAGTAGCAGTGGAAGACGAGAAGTCTCCGGCACAGACCGACTACCTCGAGTTCGCGGGTCGGCCTCACCTGATGATGACCGCCGAGGAATGGGCCGAGGTCGCAGGCGCGATCGAAGGCTGGATCGCCGGCGTGCCCGAGAAGACGGGTGTCGCGGCGGGCGAGGCGTCGGCCTAGCCGCTCAGGAAGAGCCGGGGACGGCCCGGCCCTCTCGAAAGTTCGCACGTGCTGTCTGGGCGACGCTACCTGCGCTCTCCCTCTGAGGGCTCAGAGATCGCTTCGACGAGCTCACCTGTCCTCTTCTCGTTCTCCTCGCGGGCGATGTCCGCCTGGGCAACGATGCCGACGAGCCTGCCATTCTCGACAACGGGCAGCCGTCGAACCTGGTGCCGGGCCATGAGTCTGAGCGCCTCTTCGAGATCTTTGCCGGGCTCGACACTAATGAGGTCTCGAGAGTAGACGTCCGCGACCGACGTCATCTTAGGGTCGCCGCCCTCGGCGACCACTCTAGTTGTGATGTCTCGGTCGGTGATCATCCCGACAAGCTGCTCGTCGTCGGTTATCGGGAGCGAGCCGATGTGCCCTTCTCGCATCACTCGCGCCGCCTCGACCACCGACGCCGATGCGCCGATCGAGCGGGGATTCTCGGTCATCGCGTCGCGAACGCTCTTTGCCATGTTGCCTCCTCTCCGCTTCGTTGTGCGATCTTAGCCCTGTTGCTCCCAGATCGTCGGAGCGGAGGAGGTGCCGCCGGGCGTGGTTTACGTATCGAGTCGAGTACGCTGACCCTCGTCTCTTGACCGAAGATGAACCGCGCATGAACAAGCCGCGCATCTTCCTCGGGTCGTCGGGCAAGCAGGCCAAACTGCTCCAGGCGATCACGCGTGGGCTTAAGGACCTCGCCGACATCGAGCCCTGGACGACGACGTTCAACCCGGGGCGATCCACCCTCGACCGGTTAGTCGAGCTCTCGCAGGAGGTCGATTTCGCCGCGTTCGTGTTCGCCCAAGACGACTGGACCACGACGGATGCGTCCCAGTCCGGCCAGGCGTCGCCGCGCGACAACGTGGTATTCGAGGCCGGGCTGTTCGGCGGCGCGCTCGGCATCCGGCGCACGTTCATCCTCCACGCGCACGGTTCGAAGTTGCCGAGCGACCTGCTCGGGTTGACCTCCGTCCGCTACGACCCGGCCGCCAGCGCGGCGGAGGTTCGCGCGATCAACCAGAAGCTCCGCAAGGCGATCGAGACCGAGGGTCGCCGCGGCCCGGTCGAGGGGCTGTGGTGGCAGCTCTCGCTGACCATGCGGAGCGAGGAGGAACCGTCGGCGGTGGGCCTCCTTAGCATCTCGCGGGACCGCGACGGTGGTCTCGCCGTGAACGGCCGGGCCTGGCAGGAGGACGGCACCCTGTCGGCCCGCTACTGGAGCGAGGCTGCCAAGGAGCGCAGGGATCCGGCCGGCATCTTCTACTTCTGGAAGGGCGAGCGCCCTCGGCATCCGAATGCCCCGGAGCTCGAGGGCACTGGCGAGATCACGGTGGAGACCGTCGACCGCGCCAACGGGTATTGGACGACACGGTCGGATCGCGACCCTGGGCTGAATGCCCGAACCGCCGGCGTCTACCTTCGAGCCGACCCGTCAGACCTCCAGGTGCTGGACCGCGGGAGCGAGGAGGAGCGGGCCGAGCTCATCGCGCAGCGCCTCCGGGAGTGGAAGTCGGCCGCGAACGCATTCTGAGCACCGACCGTCGGGGCGGGTGGCGGGCGTGAGAGCAGTCCCGAAGGCCGCCCTCCTTGGTGGCTGAAAGGTGCGATCGAATCGGAGACGTGGGAGGCGCGGCTTCGCGCTGAGGCGGAGCCTGTTAGCAGGGCTTTCAAGAGGTGGGCGGTACTGGGCTCGAACCAGTGACCCCCAGCTTGTCGAGCAGGCTTGAGAACTCGACCAGAGTGACCACGTGTGGATTCGTGCCGATTGCGAGCGGCTCCGCTTGGTCGGTTGATGGACTCAGGTCACCCGATTCCGACAAGCGTCGCTGACACACTGCTGACAAGGAGTGAACTCCCGTACTCGTGGAGGGCGGGAAGGAGAGGCGGCGAGAACCACCCGCGTCCGCCGCTCGCGCCTGGGCAAGTCCCAGTCGTAGAGTCACGCGGCGGGGACTTGCCATGGACTTATCGATGGGATTCGGCGACCATCGCCACGCGATCAACGACAACAGGACGAAAGGAAGCCGGGACGGATCATGGCGACCGAGGCTGATCGGGCGGCGTCTGCGTCAGTGGCTTCGGCGCGTGGAATCAAGACAGTTGCGGCGGCGGATGGGGGCATCGACCTCGACGTCGTCGAGCGTGAGCTCCGCAAGCTCTTGCGCGCCTACCGGTTCGCGCTCCAGTACGCATCGGACATGCCGTCGCTCGGACGCTCCGCTGTCTTACCTGGCCGACCGCGCTTCGGCTCGCGGTTCTGGACGCGCGTGTATGTGGAGACGCACGTGCGCAAGCAGCTGCACGCGATCGGTGACTGTCTCCGGCTCTGGCTCCTCGACAGCACAGACGCCGACCAGACGGCGAGGCTAAGGGCGCTCGGAGACGAGCTTGACGCACACAGCGTGCCGCTCTTTCGCTGGCGGCGCCTCACGGGGCTCGTGAGCCGTCTGCCCCCGGTCGCCGCCGCACTCCCGGTGGTCTCGGCCGCGTCCGCCTGGCCGCTCGCAGGCGAGGTCACACGCAGGACGCTGCTCGAGGCATTCCTCGTGCTCCTTGCGACCGCGCTCCTGCTCTGGATCGTCGTCGTGTGGCCGTCCGTCCGCTTCGGCTTTCGCGTCAAGAGGGTGATCTTCGGGGGCGGCGTTGAGGCCCGAGCGGCGCGAAGCGGGAGCATCGAGATCAGATGGTGGGACGGCTTCACGGTCCCGCGGACGGTACCGCGCTACAACGAGGACGGCAGCATCGCCGACGGGCCGAAGGCGTTTCCGACTGAGAACGTGTACTTGGCGGAGAACCGTGTCTACGACGTCCTCGAGCGGCGCAAGCCTGCCGAGGTGCCGCTCGACCTGCTGCTGAGCTTCACGCCGTACATCTGGACGGCATACTCGATCTTCTACTTCTGGGGTCTTGTCAATGCGATCACGACGCACACGCTTCCCGAGGGTTCGTCCTGGGTCGGCCTCGTCATCGCAGGAGGGGTCGCGCTCGGACCGTTCTTCTATCCCAGCGGGGCCAGGAGGCTCTACCGCAACCGACCGCACTGAGCCGCGACCTCGCTGCCCAATATTTGCAAAGGCGCTTCCGCCCGAGGTCGTTCAGCTACCCCGTGGAAAGAAGAACCCCGACGTAGCCGTCTCTCTTTCTTCCCCCTAATCCCGCGGTTACCGCTTTCGCGCATCCGGGCATGTCGATAAGCGAGCGCTATCTGCAGGTGTGCGCATCCGAGTTTCAGAGAAAGGGCTGGTCGACGGCCTGAAGGCCTTCCTCGAGGCGGCCGGTGCTCGGTGCGCGCCGTCGGCGAGGGAAGCCTGCACGTCTCCATCCCTCGAGCTTCGAGCGCTTCGCAGGCACTCGGGGAGGTCGGCGTCTACCTGAAGACGTGGCAAGCGATGAATCCAGAGGCGCACGCGCTCCTCATCGGCGAAGGCGAGACGAGATAGACACCTCGCGGGCGCGTGGACGGGCGTTTGAGGCTCGAAACGGGAGGAGGCCCGCCGTCGCGCGTGTCCAGGTGTCGAACGATGAATGTGGTTCCGGCTGAGCTAGTGCACCGCGCCTAGCCGGAGAAGCTGACGTCGAGGTAGCGGAGCCCGATCCGCTCGAGCATGACTCCGTCACCGGTGATCTCGTGCTCGAGGAAGGCGACGTAGACGACGCCAAGCTGATATTCGGCGACGCCGTGCCCATGCTCGTCGACGATCTCGACGGCGGCTCCTTCGAACCGCTCCTTGTCCTTCACCGCCGCCAGCAGATCGGCACTGCCGGCGGCACTGGCCCAGACCCGCTCGAGAACGAACAGGCGATGCTCGGAGGCGCCGACGACCACTCCTACGTGGTCACCCTCGATCGAATGGACGGCCTTGACGTCCAAGTCGATGCCCCACGTCGCTTTGTTCCAGTACCCGTAGTCCGTCCCGCCGAGCCCGAGCCTCGGACGAGCGCCCACGTGCGTCTTCATCGCGCTAAACCCCCACTGCGCTACGGAAGCAGGTCACGGAAGCAACGACGAGCGTCACGAGCACTGGGAAAGCGGAGCCTCCGACGAGTCCGCGGAATGATCGACGGCTCAGCAGCGACCGCCTTCTCCGGCGCGGGCATGTCGGAAGGCGAAACCGAAACCCCTACGATTTACAGGGTAGACCCAAGAAAGCCGCCCGCATAGCCCACTCGACAACGCCCGCCAGCAGGCGTTGTATCGTCCTGCTCTCTCATAGCACGTGCGGTGGGTCAAGACGACCTCCAACTCCAACTCCAGGTGAATGCAAGCCCACGCTCGAGCGCCAGGCTACCCGGATGCGAAACCGAGCAGCTCGCGAGCTCGCGACCGAACGGATGCGGGTTATGTGAACAAGAGGCTGTAGTCCCCGCTTCCGGTCGCGTCGTGCGCAGCGCCGGAGGGGCACTGCGAGCCGGGGTTGCCGGCGAAGTAGAGGCCCTGGCACTTGTGGCACCAGCGCCAGTTGGACTGCGCAGGGGAACCCCAGGCGCCGAAGATGAGCTTGTAGTTGCCGCTGCGCACGTTCTCGTGTGCACCGCCGACGGGGCAGCGGGACCCGGGGTTGCCAGCGAAGTAGAGGCCCTGGCACTTGTGGCACCAGCGCCAGCTTTCCTGGCCGGGTGCCTGCGGCCAGTCCTGGACAAGGTCGTAGTTCCCGCTGCCGACGTTCTCATGCGCCCCGCCTGCGGGGCAGTGCGAGCCCGGGTTGCCGGCGAAGAAGAGCCCTTGACACTTGTGGCACCAGCGCCAGTCCTGCTGGCCGAGGCTGAAGTCGGCGACGTTGCCCGTGAGCTCGGCTCCGTTCGCTGTCGCCTGCGGGCCCATGCCGAACCGCACGAACGCGCTCCAGATCCCCTGCCACGCTCCCGCATGCTGGTTCTCGTCGATCCGCCCGGCCGTCTTCATGTTGTCGAGCGCGAGCAGGATCGAGTCGCGGGCGTCGAGGAAGCTCGGGTTCGCCGGCGTCAGCTTGAGGGCGTCCACGACCACCTGGAGGCCGAAGCCGCGCTCGGTGCGACGGTTCATCTCCATCAGCGTCGCGGCCCAGATCTCGCCGACGTTGTGCTCGTCGCTCCCGTCGTAGCGGCCCGTACCGAGGTCGCCGAAGTCGTCCGGGAAGTTCGAGTCATACGGGAACCCGCGGATCCCGGCGGTGTTGTCGAAGACCCAGTCGCCGAGCACGACGACCTCGTTGATCGTGCACGGCACGTAGTCGCTCCATCCTTCGGACATGCCGGTGCTCTGCGGAGCGGTGAGCGAGAGCGTGTCCATCGGTCCGCCGACGAGGCGGTTCGAGATCCCGTGCGTGAACTCGTGGAAGACCACCGTCGAGTCGAAGGCGGTGTGGCGGCTCGTCAACAGGAGGAGGCCCATGTTCATCACGGAGGTCGAGCCGTCTGCGGACGGGCTCATGTTCGCGGTCCCGAACACGGCGCCCGGGTGGGAGCGGGCATCCACGGCGTCGCCGGCGAGCCCTCCGCGGCCGAAGTTGTCCTGCTGGAAGTTCCCGTCCGCCTCCCGGAAGCCGAGCAGATAGGAGAGGTCGTGCATGTAGCAGCAGTAGTAGAAGATGTTCAGGATCTTCTGGTCGTCGCCCGTCGCACTCGCGGGGTCGAAGGTGAGCACGCCGTTCTGGACCGCTCCGGTCAGCGGCGCGCCCGCGGCGCCGAGGTGGGCGTTGGTCGAGTTGCCAACCGTCTGGTTCGCGGCCACCCAGGTGTCCGGGAACCCCGCGGGCAACCCCGACCCGACTTGCAGGAGCGCGTACTCCCCGCTGCCCGTGGAGGAGTGTGCGCTGCCCTTGGGACAGTGCGAACCCGGGTTGTCCACAAAGAACAGACCCTGGCACTTGTGACACCAGCGCCACCCGTGCTGGCCAAACGCAAGCGGTACCTGGTGGATCAGCGTGTAGTTGCCGCTGCCGACGTTCTCGTGCGCCCCGCCTGAGGGGCAGTGCGAGCCCGGATTGCCGGCGAAGTAGAGACCCTGGCACTTGTGGCACCAGCGCCAGTTGTCCTGGCCCGGGTACGAGGGCGTGTTCTTGACGAGCCGGTAGTTGCCACTGCCCGTGGAGGAGTGTGCGCCGCCCTTGGGACAGTGCGAACCCGGGTGGCCGCCGAAGAACAGGCCCTGGCACTTGTGGCACCAGCGCCAGTTCGACTGCCCGGAGCCCGGGAACCGCAGGCCGTAGTCGCCGATCGGACGGGGGAATTTCGTCGTCTGGCGAGGCGAGTCCCCGTCGACGCGGAAGACGTTGCCGACCGCAGCCACCGTTCGCACGAGCTGACGGCAGTAGAGAATCTCCCCCGAGGCGGCGTCGACCAGGGTGAGGTACTGGCCCTCGTAGTCCGGCATCGTCAACAGGACCTGCCAGGCGAGTTCGAGGTCGCCCCCGCCGCGCGGGAACCACGTGAGCTGCGCCTTGATCTCCGCGCCGAACGGACCGGGCTCGAGCGTGGTCGACCGTTCGGGCACGTTCGGGAACGCCGTTCGGACCTTGGGCGTGAAGCCCTCGACGTCCACGCTCGGCGGCGTGAACGGCGCCCCGAACTGGTCGGTCTTCCCCTCCTCGTCGGCGTCTGGCGTCGCGACGTGCTCCGCCGCGCGCAGGACGGCGTCCTCGACCGGCAGCGAAGGCCCGGTGCGCGGCGCCGCTCCGGCGGCGATCGGGTTCCCGACCGCGTCGACGATCGACCCGTCGGGCGCGAACCGAACCATCATCGCGGCCTGAAAGATCGGGATCCCCTCGAAGCGCTGTTGCAGGTTGACCGCGTGCGCGCCGCTGCTCGTCTCCTGCACGACAGGGTCCGACACGAACTCCGGCGCGCGCCCCTCGAGGCCGAAGGCCGGCGCGATCGTGTGCACATGCTCGAGCGCTCGCCGGATGTAGTCGTCCTGCCCTGCCGGCGCGTCGACGGAGACGACGGCGGCGGCGTTCCCGGTTGCCATGTTCACCCGCGCCACCTCGACGCGCTGGGAGCCGGGCAGCGCCTCCGACACGCGCTCGGCGGCCTCCTTCAGCGCCTCGGTCTGCTCGGGCGTCGCGCGCGGCTCGCTGATATCGCGGACATCGAGCTCACGGCTCATGATCTCCTCCTCGTCGATATCGCCCGTCCACCGAAACGGAATCCACACAGTTCTCGCGTAGGAAGGAGAGAACGATCAACAGGCCGTAGGGCTCGCCGAACATGCGTCATGGTTCGCGGGGGCCTCCCTCGTTCTCTCCGGGCGACTATGCAACCGCCATCGCGGCATGTCAAGATGGCCGACGCAAGCGCGAAGCACGCCATAGCTGCCTCGGCGTCGCGCTGGTCACTTCACGTTTCTGCCGCATCTCCGACCTGTCGACCAGGCTACTGGCCGAAGAACCGAGTGCGAGCCACTCCCAGACCGCAGCCCTGTAGCCGCGGCGAAGAGCGATCGCGGGCGAGCTGAGGCACGCTGAGTCGGATTTGCAGGGATTAATGGGCCGTGCTGGGCTCGAACCAGTGACCCCCAGCTTGTCGAGTTGGGGGTCTAAGGATGGAGCCAGGCGCGATTCGACCTCCTGGTAACGAATCAGAGGGCCTCAGGCAGATGGCTTTCAGGAGCGCTACCAGGTCGACACTCGAGTTCACGCGCGATGGGGTCGGTAAGGCGACCGACCCGCCCAGCCTCCTGCGCCCGATGTCGGCTAGAACCCCTCCGTGGGAAAGGCGGTGACGATGGCGCTGCTCTTCTATCCGCGCGGCGGGTCGGCGCAGGTCGCCCGCTATCTCGCCGCAGTCCTCGACCGCAAGGGCTGGCCGGTTCGGCTCTTCACAGGGTCTCTCGGCGAGCCGGGAGCGGTTGCAAACGCAGCTACGTTCTTCGCCGGGCTCGACGTCGCGGCCGCCGACTTCACACCGGCGCTGGAGGCGTTCGATCGGGGCGACGACCCGATGGCCGCGGAGATCCCGCTGCATCCGTCGTTCGAGGATCGTGTGGGAGCACCCGACCGACACTTCGCGTCGCTCGATGACCGAGAGGCCGAGCGACAGGTCGCCGCGTGGCAGCGGCTCTTTGCCGAGGGCGAGGCGGCGGAGGCGGCGATCGCGCACCTTCATCACCTCACGCCTCAGCATGACGCGCTAGCCCGGGTTGCACCAAACCTGCCCGTCGTCGCGCATCTGCACGGCACCGAGCTGAAGATGCTCGACGGGATTCGCCGCCGCCGCGAGCTGGCGGTTCTTCTCGGCACCGATCTCACGGGGATGGCCGCGGGCGCTGCGGGTGGACGAACCAAAGCTCCGCTCACAGATGCCGAGCGAGAGCTTTTTCAGGGTACGCGCTGGGAGGCATGGCGGCACGGCGACGCCTGGGAGGCTCGCCTGCAGGCCAATGCGCGGCGCGCCAGTCAGTTCGTCGCGATCTCGCCCCACGATCGCAATGAGGCCGTCCGTCTGCTCGCTATCGACGCGTCAAGAATCGAGGTCATCTCGAACGGCGTCGACGCGGAGCGCTTCGACCGACATGGCCTCGGCCCGGAAGAGCGACTGGCGCGATGGCGTGCCTGGCTCGTCGACGATCCCCGCGGATGGGACGCCTCAGGGGTAGCCGGCTCGGTCTGCTACGGAGCAGACGATCTGGCGGTATTCGCCGATCCGAAGAGGGGCGAGGCTAACCCGGTGCTGCTGTACGTCGGGCGCTTCCTCGCATTCAAGCGCGTGCCCCTGCTCGTGCGCGCCTACCAGCGGGCACGGTCGCGCTTCGAGCGCCCAGCGCCCCTCGTCATCTGGGGTGGGTATCCGGGCGAGTGGGAGGGAGAGCACCCCGTCGAGGTGGCGCGCTCCGGCGGGAGCGAGGGGATCTTCTTCACCGGCTGGCGGGGACACGACGAGCTGCCCGAAGGGCTGAACGCGGCCGATGTGCTCGTGGCCCCATCGGTCGACGAGCCCTTCGGCCAGGTCTATCTGGAGGCGATGGCCTGCGGGCTACCTGTGATCGCGACCAGCACGGGCGGCCCGCTCTCCTTCGTGAACACCGCCCCCGGACGTCCGAACGGTTGGCTCGTCGATCCCGACGACGAGGCCGTGCTCGCCGCCACTCTCATCGAGGTGGTCAACCACGCACAAGAGCGCTGCGCGCGGGGCGAGGCGGCCTACGAGCAGATCCGCGGTGCCTATGCCTGGGATAGGGTCGCGACCCACTTCGTCTCGCTGTACGAAGACCTGCTCGCCACAAAGGGATCGTCGCCAGCTACCTGAACCGCAGACGCTGGAGGGAGCCCAGATCGCTGGGGACTGAACCCGCGAGGGCGACTTGACGGCCTGGAATTGAGCCAGGGGACGCGTTACATCAACGAGCTTCGGCACATTCCGAAAAGTGCCGTTTTGCAGGCCTTTTTAGTCTGACCTCACTCGGAAGTGCCGAAAAAGTGTTACACAACGTGACATTGTCAATCGGCTGATCCTGCCTCCTGGTATGTAGCCAGGCGTGGTTCCGACCTCCTGGATTGGAGCCAGGTTCGCAACTCGACCGCCTGGTATGGAGTCGGCCGGTCCCCCCTTATCTCTGGTAAGAGCGCCATCGCACACAGCGGGCCGAGGTCACGGCGGGCAAGCCCGAAGGGGCTGCCCTCGCAGTCGCGGCAGATCGCCCACTACTCGCGAACGGATGGATGACCTCGCCGCCGAGAGCCTTGACCCGCGCGAGCGTCTCCCCCAGGTCGTCGAAGGCGAAGTATGGAAGCGAGAAGCGTAGGTCCCGGCCTTCCTAGCGTACGTCGAGGGCTCCCATATCCGGCCGCTCGGGACACCGCATGACGGACCGGACGTAGAGAGCAACGTCCTAAGTCTCTGCCCCAATGACCACGTTCGCTTCGATACGGGCGGAATCGTCGTCCAGGATGACTTGGTGATCACTTCGACCTCCGACGGGTCGGTCGTGGGGCACCTGCGAATGGTCCCGGCTCACCAGATAGATCTCGAGCACATCCAGTATCACCGCGACACCCACACGACGTGACTTGGACGAGGCGGAAGTGTGACGCGGACCCGCAAAGAATGCTCGGGCACTGAGGAGGGGTCGGCGTAGCTCCGATCAGGCGTCAACGCGCTTCGCTGGGCCAGTATTCGGGAATGTCACCCGAAGGGGCGAAGGGCTACGTGACCGTGACCGTGGCTTGCGGGCGAGAGGCGTTCGTCGCGTGTTTCCCGAAGGCGCAGAGGAGCTAGACCTCGAGCGCAACGGCTCCGCCTTCTGTAACGGCGCCAGCGAGTGCCGCGTCGGCCTTCGCGAGGGGGAAAGACGCGCCGAGCTCGAAGTTGAGCCTTCCGGCGGCCAAATCTTGACCGGCGCCCGCGAGCTGCTCCCCGTCGGCGCGCACGTACAGCGAGACGACTTCGATTCCTCGCTCGCTCTCGGGCGGGTCGGAAGTGATCGTGACCAGACGACCGCCGTCTCGAACCGCCGCGAGCGCGACCGCGGCACCCTCGGGCGCCGCGTTGGCAGCGGCATCGACACCAAGGCCGGCCGTCGCCGCCACGACCTGAGCGGTCCAGTCCGGGTCGTGGTAGTCGATCACCGTCGCGGCTCCGGAACCGATTACCCGCTCGCGACTCCTCGGTCCCGCCGTCGCGATCACCTCGACACCGCGGAGAGCTGCCATCGAGACGATCAACGTTCCGGTGGCTCCGCCCGCTCCGTTCACGAGCAGCCGCTCGCCGCGGTTCACGCGCAGGCCTTCGTCCAACACCTGAACCGCGGTCAGTGCCGGGACCGGGAACGCAGCGGCATGCGTCCACGAAATCTCCGCCGGTTTGGGGGCGAGCAAGGCAGCCTCGGCCACGAGCCAGGGCGCCCAGCATCCTTGCTCCGCGAGTGGGAGCGGATGGGTGAACACCGGATCCCCGACCGACCACCCCTCGAACCCGGCACCCAAGGCCGCAACCATGCCTGCCGCCGCGACACCGAGCGCCATCGGCGGCCCTCGTCCCAGATCCCAACGTCCAGTCCGGGCGAACTCATCCCAATTGCCGACACCGGCGGCCTTGACCTCGATCAGAACTTCGCCGGTGCGCGGCGCGCGAGGGTCAGGCACCTCCAGCACCCTCACACCGCCACCGAATTCTTCGATCCCTGCGACGCGCACGATCGGTCACCGACAACCTAGCGACCCAGGAATCGGCGCGTCCTCGCGCCGGGGCCGGACGGTCGTGCTCACCCACCTAGCCACCGGCAATAGCGGCGTACAGGGGTGCGCGAGCGTCCTCTCCCTCGATCGACCTAGTTGGGTATTACCGCTACTCCGTAGTTACCGATTCGAGCCTCTGCGGACGGCCGTCGATCTATATTTGCCTCATGCCCCGCCACCTTCGTTGGCACAGGGTCCGTGTCGGGTTAGTGGTCGCGCTCATCATCATCTTCGTCGGCGTGGTGATCGACTCGCTCTTCAGCGCCAGCTGGGCTTTGGATGACGGCCTTCTCCTAGCGGCGGCGGCAGTCATCGCGCTGGCGCTCCTTGTAACACGTGGTCGCGGCCGGTCTGAGGCGAGATGATCGAGGACTGCGCCAGTGTTCACCAATGACGCCAGAGCTAGGCGGGGTCGACTTGGCATTGACCGGCAGGTCGTAGCGTTGACCGGACGTGCCGGCGGGTGTTAGATCGGTGCGGCATGCCGGCCGTGTGGCGGCAACCGTGAGCACCGACCCCGTCGAGCGACGCGAGCGGCTTGCGCGAGCGAACGCGGCCCGCGCGCAGCGGGATCGCGGCGTCGGGTTCACGGTCATTTGCGTCGGCCTGACGATCTTCCTGATCCCGTGCCTCGTCGTGTTCGTCCTGTACTGGACGGGAGTGGCCACGAGCGACCTGACCGGTCTGGTCCTACTGCCCGCCTGGTTTGCGTCGACGTGGGTGATCAAGCGCGGGCGACGCATGCGGGTCGCTGCCGGCGAGCGCGTGCTCGCCGAGGATGAGCGAGCGCCGATCGTCTTCCTGCGGCCGTTCGACGCCGACGACTCGGAGTCCGACAGATCATGGTCGTCACGCGTGCGGGCGTCGCCGTGGGAGCGCTACATCACGCACGAGGAGCGGCTGGCCCGCACGCTCCGCAAGGTCGGCCCGTTCGTGGCCGTCGGCGACCCGACTGAGGAGCTGCCCCAGCTCGGTGCTGCGCGCGTGTACGCGGCCGACGAGGACTGGCAGGCGAGGGTCGACGAGTGGACCGACCGCGCGGGAGTAGTGCTCCTGCAGACAGGTGAGAGCGAGGGCCTGGCCTGGGAGGTGCAGCACGTGGTCGCCCTCGGCACTCCCGAGCGCGTAATCCTGTCGCTGCCGCCGGCTGGCAAGCGCAAGGGGCGCTCGCGGCAGGAGCGTTACGACGCGTTCCGGCGCCGCTTCGGCGACGTGTTCCCGCGCGGCTTGCCCGAGTCGATCGGGCACTGCCTGTTCGCCTACTTCAACTTGGACTGGACGCCGCGGCTGCTCGGAAAACGCGGCGTGCCGCTGCCCGCCGGCGACGCGCCCCGCGACGTCGCGCTACGGGGGCTCGCGCACGAGTTCAAGATCATGTGGGGGCCGCGCTGGGCACGCTATACGGCTTACATCGCAGCATCCATCGCAGCCGTCGACGTCGTCTACTACTTCGGTGGCGATCTCGTGTCGTGACGCCGCCCGGAAATCCACGCGGCCAGCAATTGGGCGCGGTTCGTCTCGCGCCCGTGCCTTGTCGTTCGGCGAGGGGACGAAGGCTGCGCGAGTGTTCGCGAATACACCCTGAGGGACGGCTCAGCAGTCGAGGCAAGGGCGCGACGCCGACTCGCGCCTCACCCTGCCATGGGGGCGGCGGGAATCGAACCCGCGCAAGATTTCAATCGGCGCTTCTGCCTCCAGGTGTGAACCCGCTCGCATGCACGAGCGTGCTGTCGCTAGAGAGTTAGTCGGGGTTAAAAACAACTCTGTAGTCAGCGGCAGGACGCCGGGCTGGGCCAGCGTGCGGAGTCAGACCAAGGCGGGAGTGTGTCCGGCCGTGCATCTCGTACGATGGCGGAGGAGGATGCCACGTGGCGACGTTTGATCCGATCGCCGAGATCATCGGGGACTATCGAGCCTTCGCGGCGATGCAGCGCGACCGTCTTCTTGCCCGCGGCATCGACATCGCGCCCTACCCGCTCAGCCACCTCGCCGTCCGCGTCGCCGATTGGGACCTGTACGTCCACCAGCGGACGCTTCTCGAGCGCCATGCGAGGGCGAATTTCGAAAACGTCTGGAACGGGCGTCCTATCTCCCTGATCGTGCTCGCCGAGCCGCTCCAGGTCCTCGACGGGGCTCCCGTCACGCGCATCGAGCTCATCCCGCCCGTTCACCAGCGCGTCTACCGGATGGGCCTCGAGCACCTCGGCGTCGTCGTCGGTGAGGAGTTCGACGAGTTCTCGCGAGTGCATCGGGCCGCGCTGACTGGCCAGCAGTTCCAGAGTCTCAGCATCGACCCGGTCTACGTCCTCTTCGAGGACTTCACCCACGTGAAGTTCTACCGGCGCTCTTTCTTCGACGTCGTCGAGGACGAGGAAGGGCGCTTCGACGGCTTCAGCCACGTCGAGGACTGGGTGCCACAGCGCCTCGTCACCGCCACCGGCCCGAACCCGCTGCCGCGCGGTAGTCAGGGATAAAGACAACTCTGTAGTGACCGCCTAGGCTGTGGACGAGCCCGCGAAGGAGTGCCCATGCAGACCCGCCCGCTTCCCGAGACCCCCGGTGCCCGCTCCCCCGCCGGGGCGGAGATCCGCTACTTGATGGGGGGCACAACCGGCGACATGATCCATTCCACGGTCCCGCCAGGGCAGGTGAACCGGGCGACCGTCCATGCCACGGTGAGCGAGTTCTGGCACGTCCTGTCCGGCCGGGGGGAAATTTGGCGCCGGGACGAGAGCGGGGAAGAAGTGACCGTTCTGACGCCGGGTGTCTCCATCGACATCCCGGTCGGTACTGCCTTCCAGTACCGCTGCACCGGGGCGGAAGCGCTGCGGTTTCTGTGCATCACGATGCCGCCTTGGCCGGGCAACGCGGAGGCAACCCATATCGAGGTCCGTGGGTGCCGACAGCGCCAGTCGGCCCGGTGTCTTCCGCCACCGCATTCTGAGGCAGATTTCGGTGGCGGGAAGCGAGCCCGCGATTCGCACAGCCGTACTGACGCCAGGCCGTCCTCGGAGCAGGTGACCTCGACTCGGCCCTCCACGAGCAACGGGGGCGGGATTACCAGGCACCGCTGCGCGTCGCGCGGATGAACCGCCCCACCTTGTACGTACTCTCGAGCAGCAGTCAGGGGTAATCGCAACCTGTAGTCGGGTGAAGGACCCTCGCCTAGTCAGTGTTCGGGGATGTCACGCGAGTTTGCGGCAGTTAGCATTAACGGCCGTGCGGGAGGGCTCGGGACAGCTTGTCCTTCGCGAGATCGAAGATCGTGATCTCGGCGTGCTGTTCGAGCACTCAAGGGATCCCGAGGCGATCCGGATGGCCGCGTTCACTTCGCCGGAGGCCGAGATCGAACCGAACTTCGAGCGACGGTGGGCGCGGCTGAGGAGCGACGGCTCTACGACGAACAGGGTCGTCGAGATCGACGGTCGAGTTGTGGGTCACATTGCGAGCTTCGACTTGGAGGGGCACCGCGAGGTCACCTATTGGATCGGCCGTGAAGATTGGGGCCGCGGCATTGCCACGCGTGCCCTACAAGAGTTCTTGCAGCTGGAGGCAACCCGTCCTCTTTACGCTCGCGCTGCGAGCGACAACGCCGCGTCGATCCGTGTGTTGACGAAGTGCGGTTTTCTCATCGTCGGCGAGGGGCGCGAGTTCGCCCATGGGCGCAACGAGGAGACGGACGAGGTCGTGCTCCGACTCGATGCATGAGCCCAACTGCCCTCGGCTGGACGAGCGTGCTGTCGCTAGGGCGCAGTCGGGGTAAACGCAACTCTGTAGTCACCGGCCCGATTCCCGGAAGCTCGTCGAGTTGCTCAAGGGTCGCCGAGTTAAGGACCTCCCGCCGGGAACCGCCGCTCACGTCGTGGGGTCGACGGCGGCCCCGGAGCCCTTCGCCGGACGAGAATCCGCCGCCCGTCGGCGAGCGTCGCCGCGAGGTTGACGCTCTCTGAGCCCACCGGCTACGCCTTCACGTCGGCGACGGGAAGCCGCAGTCGTGGCGAACGTCGACAAGGGTGGCCTCTCGCAGCGAGGACCGCCCCGGGGCGCCTCGCAAGGAGTCGCTGCGGCCATTTTGCGGCCACGGCTTTCGTCGCGTTGTCTCCCAAGAAACGAAACCCCCGTCTGTGCGGGGGTTTCTGTGGTGGGCGGTACTGGGCTCGAACCAGTGACCCCCAGCTTGTCGAGCTGGTGCTCTCCCAACTGAGCTAACCGCCCCTGCGGCGTTTCAGTCTAGCGAAGCGAAGTCAGCTCTCTGAGCTCGGAAGTAGGCCCTGGGCTGCTTCCAGATCCTCCGGGTGAACCAGGATCTCGCGCGGGCCGGAGGCAATGAAATCCTCGAGGGGCGTCCCGATCGCCTCGGTGTCGCGGTAGGCGCACTCGATGCCCGCCGACCCGAGCAGACCGCAGAGGGCCTCGGCCTCCGGCTCGCTCGAGACGACGGTCAGGACAACCACCCGGTCTGAGTCCATGCGGGGAGGCTAGCGCAGCCGGACGCGATTCCCCAGGAAGCGGAGCGGGTCCGTGAGCTTTCCGTTCACCCACACCTGGAAGTGCAGGTGGACGCCCGTGCACGAGCCGGTGCACCCGGCCCTGCCGATGAGCTGGCCCTCGGCCACCCGGTCGCCTTCCTTCACGAGCGCCCGCGCCAGGTGCGCGTACATCGTAACGATGCCGTTCGCGTGGCGCAGCTTCACGACCAGCCCGTAGCCCTCGAAGTTCCCGAGCCAGCCCACGCGGATTGCTTCACCAGAGCGCGCGGCGTAGACCTTCGTGTGGGCCCAGCCCTCGATGTCGATCCCGTCGTGAAACCGACCCCACCGCGGCCCGAAGGGCGAGCCGAGGTTTCCGTTCAGGGGTACGAAGAACAGCTTGTTGTCTGGGATCCGCTCCGGAGGCTCTGTGAGCCTGGCCCCAGCCGACGGAGCGAAAACGGCCGCGATGATGAGCCCCGCGACCGCTATACGGGCGATCACGGCGCGGGAGTTTAGCTGTACATCCGGCGGACGGCGGCAGTCCAGAACTCGACGACGTGCCCGTCCGGATCCGTCACGTACGCCGCCCGCGAGTCGCCGAATTCGTCCTCGTGAACCTCCAACCCCCATCCTCTTAGGCGTTCGACGGTCGGACCGTAGTCCTGCTCGGCGATCTGGAGCGCGTAGTGGACATGGGCGCCGCCGCGGCCGCCCGCGATTCCGACCTGTGGTTTCCAAAGGCCGATCCGCGTCGCACCGGCGAGCACCCAGAGTGCCTCGCGTCGCTCCCAGCGCTCCACAACGGGAAAACCAAGTAGGTCCGAGTAAAAGCGCTCGGCCCGGTCGAGATCGGCGACCTCGAGCACGAGCTCGTTCACGCCGGTGACGGGAATGCCGTCGCTCAGAAGATCTCCGGGCACCAGGGCGCGCGGTCGGTGCCGAACGCGCCGTCGGCGCGGTGAATCGCGCCGGGCACGAGCTCCTCGACACGGCCGGCGCGCCGGAGCTGCGAGAAGGTGAAACCGCCGAGGAAGGCGGCCCCGAGGTCCCGGACGTCGAGACGAAGATCCGGGGCATCGATCGTCGTCGAGCCGTCGAGCCAGTAGGAGCCCTCGTTCCACGGACAGAACGAATCGGTCACGCCGAGCACCACGTCCTCGTCGTGGGCCCTGGAGCGGGCGCGGAGCGCGACGGCAACGTCCACGATCCGCAGCCACACGGACTCCTCGACCCGGAAGCGCATGCGTGACGGCTCTTCGAGCAGGAGGAAGAGCGGATGGTCGACCGGCAGAAGCCATGCCTTCGTGCGTTCCATCCAGTCGATGTCGAGCAGGTGGCGCCAGATGGCGGCGATGGCATCGGGCTTCGTTCCGAATGCTTCGATGACGCGGACTGCAGCCGTCGAGGCGCCCTCCGCGAAACCCGTCTTCAACCGATAGAGCGCGTAGCCGAGGACCTCACCTTGACGCTCGAGGACGACGCGCGCCATCTCGCCCGCGCCGCCGCGCCGCCATTCGGGGTCGTCGAGCACCCGGGTGCTCCACCACTCCCTCGTCCGCCCGAACATGCCGGGCGTCTCGGCCGCCACCCGGGTACAGACGGGCGGGAGAGTTTGAAGCGCCTCGTCGAGGCTCAGGAGGCGAAATCGCCCTTCCGTCTCGGGCGGGCTGGACGAAGCGAGAATGGGCGCGCAGAAGGTCGATCTCGCCGGAAAGCCCGGCCAGCCCGTAGCCGAAACGGCCGTAGATGGCGCCTTCCGACGCCCAGAGAAACGCCACGGGCTCGCCCCGCTCGTGGACGTCGTCGAGCTGTGCCCGCATGAGCTGGGTGAGGACGCCCTGCCGGCGATGGGTCGGCAAGCACGCCGACGACGGTGACGCCCGGCCGCGGGCACGATCGCTCCGGGAATCGTCAGCTGGAACTCGAAAGCGCTCGCCCCGCCGACGATCCCGCCGTCCTTCCCATGCCGCATGCATGCGCTCGGGCGAAAGAACCCGGAGGACGCGGCTGGCACTCTCCTCCGTGCGGCTCGCGCCCGAAGTAGTGGAAGACCGGCCGTAGGGCGCCCAGCACGTCTTCGCGGCGCCCGCGCCGGATCTCCATGCTCAGACCTTCTCGAGCGGCGCGTAGTCGAGCATCAGCCGCCGCTCGACCCCGTCCTCGGCGAAGCGCACGGTCACCATCCCGTCGGCGTCGATCCGCGGTCACCACCCCCTCGCCGAGCGTCGAATGGCGCACCGAGTCGCCGGTGGAGAGAGCCGGCTGGTCGCGGCGCACGGACACAGTTGGCGCGCCGTATCCCGACCACGAGGCCGGCCGCAGCCGCTCGCGCTCGATCTCCTCCTGCGGCAGCTCGTCGAGGAAGCGGCTGGGCATGTTGTAGCCGCGCGAGCCCCAGAGCGAACGCGACGCGGCGTGCGTCAGCGTCGAGCCGCTCCTTCGCGCGCGTGAGGCCCACGTAGGCAGAGGCGGCGCTCCTCCTCCAGGCCCTGCTCCTCGATCGAGCGGGAGTGCGGGAAGACCCCCTCCTCCATGCCGATGAGGAAGACCGCGCGAAACTCGAGCCCCTTCGCGTTATGGAGAGTCATGAGAGTGACGAGGCTGCTTCTCTTCCGAGATATCGTCCTGGTCGGAGAAGAGCGAGAGCTGCTGCAGGAACTCGGAGAGCGTCGGCTCCTCGGCCCGCTCCTGGTACTCGCGGGCCACCCCGACGAGCTCGAGCAGGTTCTCGATCCGGCCCTGTGCCTCGACAGTCCGCTCGGCCTCCAGCGCCTCCAGGTAGCCGCTGCGGTCGAGGACGCGTTCGAGCACCTCGGGAACCGACAACTCGAGCGCTCCGGCCATCGAGGACTGCATCAGCGTCCGAAAGCGCTCGACCGCCTTGAGCGGCGCCGCGCCGACGCCCGCCTCCTGCGCTCGCTCCAGCGCCTCCCAGAGGGAGATCCCCTGTGAGTCCGCGAAGGTCTGCAGGCGCGCGAGCGACGCGTCGCCGATCCCCCGGCGCGGGCGGTTGGCGATCCGCGTCAGCGAGACGGCGTCGTAGGGGTTGTCGATCACCTGGAGATAGGCGATGGCGTCCTTGATCTCGGCCCGCTCGTAGAACTTCGGGCCCCCGATCACCTGGTACGGGATCTCCTGCCGGACGAGAATGTCCTCCAGCACCCGCGACTGCGCGTTCGTCCGATAGAAGACCGCGATCTCCGCTGCCGACCAGCCTTCGTCGACGAGGCAGGCGACCTCCGAAGCGACGAAACGGGCTTCCGCATGCTCGTCCTCCACCTCGATCAGCGCGAACCGGATCGCCCTCCCCCAGCTCGCTCCAGAGGCTCTTGGGCTTCCGCTCGCGGTTGTTGGAGATGACGGCGTTCGCCGCGCGGAGGACCGAGTTTGTCGACCGGTAGTTCTGCTCGAGCGCGATCAGCTTCGCGCCGCCGAAGTCCCGCTCGAACTCGAGGATGTTGCGGATGTCGGCGCCGCGGAACGCGTAGATCGACTGGTCGGGATCGCCGACGGCGAAGACGTTGCGATGCTCGCCGGCGAGCAGCTGCAGAAGTCGGTACTGGGCGTGATTCGTGTCCTGGTACTCGTCGACGAGCACGTAGCGAAACGCCTTCTGCCAGCGTGTTCCGCGCCTCCGGAAAGCGCTCCAGAACCTCCACTGTCAGCATCAGCAGGTCGTCGAAGTCGACCGCGTTCGAGGCGTGGAGGCGCCGCTGGTAGAGGCCGTAGACGTCCGCGACCGTCTGGTCGTAGAAGGAGGCGACGCGCGCCTTGTACTCCTCCGGCCCGATGAGCTGGTTCTTGGCGTTCGAGATCTGCGCGTGAATGCCGCGCGGGACGAAGCGCTTCGGGTCGCGGTCGAGCTCCTCCAGGCACTGCTTCACGAGCCGTACCTGGTCGGCCTGGTCGTAGATCGTGAAGTTGGAGCGGTAGCCGAGCCTCGGCGCCTCGCGGCGGAGGATGCGCCCGCACGCCGCATGGAAGGTCATCACCCACATCCGCTGAGCCACGTCGCCGAGGATGCCCTCGAGACGCTCCCGCATCTCCCCCGCCGCCTTGTTCGTGAAGGTGATCGCGAGGATCTCCTGCGGCTTCACGCCGCACGCTGTGATCAGGTGCGCGATCCGGTGCGTGAGCACGCGCGTCTTGCCGGAGCCCGCTCCGGCGATGACGAGCACCGGCCCCTCGGTCGCGAGGACCGCCTCGCGCTGTGCGGGGTTGAGGTCGGCGAGATAGCGCTCCGGCGAGGCAACGGCCATGGAGCCAGACTAGCGAGCGAGCTGCTCGGCCGAGCGCTCCCTCGAGCCACGCACTCGCCTCGGCGAGCGCCTGCTCGTCCCGCGACTTGAGGACGACGGTCACCTCCGGGCCGTCGTCGAGAAAACGCGGGTAGCTGCCGACGGTGACGTCCGGGTGCAGGCGAGTCGCCTCCTCGAGGATTCCGACGATCTGTCCCTCTCCGGTCCGGTAGCTCTGGCGCCAACTGGCGATCGGCGCGCCGTGGAAGCGGTCCGCGACTGTCTCGAACATCGCCTTCATCTCGCTCGGCAGGCCGGGAAAGACGTAGACGTTCTCGAGGACGAAGCCCGGCGCGCCGCCGAGCGGGTTTTCGAGCGGCTCCGCGCCAACTGGCAGGCACGCCCACCGGGCGGCGTAGTCGCCGAGCCCGCGGGGCTCGAAGCGCTCCCGCAGCCTCGTCGCGACATCGGCGACCTCCGCGCACGGACGCCGAAGCCCTCCGCGACGCCCTCGCGCGTCAGGTCGTCGGGCGTCCCGCCGAGGCCACCCGTGACGAAGACGAAGTCTGTGCGCGGACCTTCCGCGCGTAGGAACGCCGCGATTTCCTCCACCTCGTCGCGAATCGCGGCCATGAGCTTCACCGACACGCCGAGCGCCGCGAGCCGCCGGCCCAGCCAGGACGCGTTCGTGTTCTCGACGTCACCCGAAACGATTTCGTTGCCGACCGTGAGAACGACCGCCGTAGCCATCAGCTCGCGTTGTAACGTAGGCGAAATGCCCAGCTGGCGGCGGGGTCGTTCCGCGTACGACCGCCTGCGCAAGCTCCAGTCGGTGATGGAGTCTGCGCTGGCCCATCTCACCCTTGACGAGCTCCTCGACGAAGCTCCTCGAGCGCGTACGCGCGGCCCTCGAGGCCGATACCGCCGCTGTCCTGATCCTGGACGAGGAGACCGACGAGCTCGTCGCCCGGGCCGCGAAGGGCATCGAGGAGGAGGTCGAACGCGGCGTGCGCATCCCCCTGGGCGTGGGGTTCGCGGGCCGGGTCGCGGAACGACACTCGATCTTCGAGAAGATCGACGAGGCGCACATCTACAACCCCATCCTCCGTGAGAAGGGAATCGGCCGGCGCGGGCCTCGGCCTGGCGATCGCGCTCTCGTACACGCGGCGCCTGGGCGGAGAGCTGAGCTACGCGCCGGGCAGCCCCGCGGGGGCAACTTTCACGCTCGAGCTGCCCGTGTCCTGAAGCAGAGGTTCACGGCTCGGACGACAGCGCCGCCACCGATCCAGTCGACGACGCTGATCGCCCCGTATGGCTGATCGAGCCGGAAGATAGCCTCGTCCGGCATCGCGAGCGCGTCCGCGAGGATCGCTCGCGTGACGCCTCCGTGTGCCACCATGGCGGCTGTCTCGTATGCAGCGCGGATCTCGGCGGCTGCGGCCAGGGTGCGCTCGCGCAGGTCGACGAACGCCTCGCCTCCCGGGAACCGCGTGCCGGTGGGATCGGTCATCCAGGACTCATAGACCTCGGGTAGCTCGCGCTCGATCTCGGCGTACGTCAGGCCTTCGAGCTGGCCGAAGCTCAGCTCCCGCAGGCCCTCATGGGCGACCGGATCGAGCCGCCGGGCGCTGGCGAGTGGCGCAGCTGTTTCCATCGCGCGCCGCAGCGGACTGGCGAAGACCGCGTCGATCGCGACGCCGTCCAGCGCGCGGGCGACCGCGTCGGCCTGCTCCCGTCCGGCGGGCGAGAGAGGGACGTCGAGCGACCCGTAGGAGCGTCCTCGCACCGACTCGTCGGGCTCCGCATGTCGGATCAGAACGAGACGGCTCACAGGACAGCCACGGCGGCGAGCAGCGCGCCGAGGGTGGACACTTCGACGCTCGCGCCGAGGACATCCCCCGTCACGCCCCCGAGCCGGCGCTGGGCGAGGGACCCGACCGCGAGAGCGCTGGCCGCTGCGCCGCCGACGACGGCGAAGAGGTCCCACCCGAACGCAGCGACCGCGATCCCGCCCGCGAGCACGAGCCCCAGCGCCTTCGGCCACGAAGGGGCATCTGTGAGCGCGCGGCCGCTGCCCGGGCCGGGGCGAGCATAGGGAAGCCAGGCGAGAGCGAGCGGCGCAGCACGGCCGAGGGCGAACGCGCCCGCGAGGGCCGCAACGGCGTCCCTGTCGAGCACGAGGAGCGATACCGCACCCACCTTCAGCAGCAGGTCGAGCACGAGGGCAAGCGCGCCGAACGACCCGACGCTGGGGTCGCGCATGACCTCCAGAGCCTGCTCTCGCGAGCCTGCGCCGAGACCATCGGCAGCATCCGCGAGCGCATCCAGGTGGATCGCGCCGGTGAGCGCGGCCTCGAGCAGCACGGCCACGCCGGCAGCAAGGTAAACGCTCAGAGCCGTGTCCAGCGACTCGGCCACCAAGCCGACGAGCACACCCACGCCCGCCCCGACCGCGGGGAAGAAGAGCACTCCTCTGCCGATGTCGTCCGCGTCGACGGCAAGCCGACCGACGGGGATGCGCGTCAGGAACGCAACAGCCGCCACACCTGCGCGGCCGACCCTAACGAGAGCTGACACCGGCCTCCTCGAACGTGGCCATCTCGTGCAAGAGCGCAAGGGCGCTGTTGAGTACCGGGAGCGCGAGCGCGGCCCCGGTTCCCTCTCCCAAGCGAAGCCCCAGGTCGAGCAACGGCCGCAGGCCCAACGCCTCGAGGATCGCTCCGTGCCCCGGCTCGGGCGATCGGTGCGCCGCGACCATGCGTTCGAGCGCGGCCGGAGCAAGCCGTACGGCGACGAGAGCGGCTGCGGAGGCGACGAACCCGTCGAGCAGGACGACCGCGCCGCCGGCCGCTGCCCCGAGTGCAACGCCGACGAGGATCGCCTGCTCGAAGCCGCCGAGGGCCGCGAGCGTGGAGAGCGGCTCTCCGAGGGCGTCGGCGTTCGCAGCCAGCGCTCTCCGAACGACCTCGACCTTCCGCGAGAGCGTCTCGTCGTCGATGCCGCTCCCGCGCCCGCAGACGAGCTCAGGGTCGGCGGGCAGGAGCGCCGCGGCGAGCGCGCTGGCCGCCGTTGTGTTCCCGATGCCCATCTCTCCCAGGCCGACGATCCCCGCTTCGTCGGCAATGAGCTCGTCGGAGAGCGCGATCCCAGCCGCAATGCCGGCTTGCGCAGCGGCCAGGCTCATGGCGGGACCCGCGACTGCGCTCATGGTGCCCGGCCCGAGCCGCAAGGAACGGATGGCCGGATGCTCGACGGGCTCGAGCACGCCGGCGTCGACCACGACGAGCCTTGCGCCCGCCTCTCGGGTCAAGACGTTGATCGCAGCCCCGCCTGCGGCGAAGTTCTCGAGCATCTGCGCGGTGACGGACTGCGGATAGGCGCTGACACCCTCCGCGGCATAGCCGTGATCGGCCGCGACTACGACGATGGCGGCGCGAAGCGGCCGCAGGTCGGCCGTGCCGCGCGCCGCCGCGATGCGCGCAACGAGGTTTTCCAGCTCGCCCAGGCTTCCTCTTGGCTTCGTCTTTGCGTCGAGACGTGCCTGGGCCTCCCGGCCGGATCGCGGATCGACCGGCGGTATCTTCGGGATCAGGCCCACGCGTGCAGCGGCAGCGTCCGGCCGGCCACCACCAGGAGAGCCTCGTCGGCGGAGGCGGCGAAAGTCGCGTTGGCGCGGCCGAGGACGTTGCGGTACCGGCGGCCCAGCGAGGTCGCAGGGACGATGCCGAGGCCGACCTCATTGCTGACGGCGACGCTGGTTCCCGGCCGCTCGGCGGCCGCGCGCGCCGCCTTCTCTGCTTCGGCCCCGACTGCCTCGTCCGCCCAACCTGCCTCGAGCAGGTTCGAGACCCACATCGAGATGCAGTCGACGATCACGCAGGCATTCGGAGGAGCAGCCTCGATCGCCTCGCGGAGGGTGACCGGTTCCTCGACGACCTGCCACGCAGACGGGCGCTCCCGCCGGTGGCGCTTGATCCGCTCCGCCATCTCCTCGTCCCTTGCTTCGGCGGTGGCGACGAACACGACCTCCTCCGCATCTTCAGCGAACCTGAGTGCCAGCGCCGACTTTCCGCTTCTCGCCCCGCCGATGAGCAACGTCAGCGGCATCTAGACGACCCGTTCCTCCGCCTCGACGCGCGGGCGGAGCGGGACAACCGAGATGCCGGCGTCCGGGTCGGAGACGACCAGGACGCTCGCACCGTAATGGCGTGCGATCAGCGCCTCGGTGAGCACTTCCGCGGGCACGCCGCTCGCCACCTCGCGACCGCCGTCCAGCAGGACGAGCCGGTCGGCGTACTGACCCGCGACCGTGAGGTCGTGCATCGCGCTCAATACCGTCAGATTGCCGCTCGCCCGCAGCCCGGCAACGAGCTCGAGCACCTGCTGTTGTGCTCCCACGTCGAGCGCTGTCGTGGGCTCGTCCAGGAGCACGAGCGGGGCCTCCTGGGCGATCGCCCGCGCGAGAACCGCTCGCTGCCGCTCGCCACCGCTGAGCGAACCGAGGCGACGATCGGCCAGGTGCGCAGCGTCGAGGCGGCCGAGCGCCGACCGGCAGGCGCCGACGTCCCCGTCGCTGGGCGAGCCGAGGTAGCTCACGTGCGGCGTCCGCCCGAGCAGGACGTATTCGAGAACGGACATGTCCGGCGGGATGACCGGGTTCTGCGGCACGAGCGCGATGCGCCGAGCGACGTCCCGGCGCGAGAGGCTCGCGACCTCCTCCTGGAAGACCCGCATCCGGCCCTCGTACTCGACAAGGCCGGCCACCGCTCGCAGAACGGTCGTCTTGCCGGCGCCGTTCGGGCCGATCAGGCCGACCCACTCCCCCGGCCCGACGTCGAGGCTGAGCTCGGAGACGACGCGCACTCCGTCCAGCGAGACGGAGATCCCCTCGAGCGCGACGGTCTTCACGGCCCGACCATCCTCGTCGTCCGGAGCAGGAGGGCGAAGAACGGCGCGCCGAAGAACGCCGTCACGACGCCGATGGGCAGCTCCGCCGGGGAGGTGACCGTGCGAGCGAGAACGTCCGCGAGCACGAGGAACGCCCCCCCCAGCATGATCGAGAGCGGCATCACCACCCGGTAACTCGTTCCCGCGACGAGCCGGATCGCGTGCGGGACGATGATGCCGACGAACGCGATGAGGCCGCTGAGGGCGACGGCGACTGCGGTGCCGAGGGTGGCGGCCCCGAGGACGAGCAACCGCACCCGGGAGACCTTGACGCCGAGGCTGGCGGCTTCCTCGTCTCCCACTGCGAGCACGTCGAGCAGCCTCCCATGCACCAGGAGCACGGCCCAGCTCGCCGCCATGTAGGGAACGGCGATCGCGACTTCCCGCCAGCCGGACGTCTCGAGCTGCCCGAGAATCCAGGCGTAGACCTCCTGCACGGTGTCCGTGTTGCGTTGCTGCACGAAGGTCTGCACCGCAGTGAGAAACGAGGCGACGGTGACGCCCGCGAGGATCAGGCTCGCCGTCGTCCGGCCACCGGCCGACCGGCCGATTGCGTAGGCGGCCGCTACCCCCACGGTCGCCCCCGCGAACGCCGCCAGCGGCCGCAGCTCGCGAGCGCTGTCGTTGGCGTACGCGATCACCAGCGTGGCGCCGAGCCCGGCCCCGGCCGCCGCCCCGAGGAGATAGGGATCGGCGAGCGGATTCCTGAACACGCCCTGGTAGCCGGCTCCGGCCGAGGCGAGCATGGCGCCGACCAGGGCACCGAGCACGACGCGAGGAGCCCGGAGCTGCCAGAAGATCGCCTGCTCCGTGTCGTCGAGGGGCGAGCTGACACCGAGGAACGGAATGTGGCTGAGGATCTCCCGAACGATTGCGCCGACCCCCAGGTCGACCGGCCCCACCGCGAAGCCGATGAGCAGGGCGCCCGTGAGAATGACCGCCCCGATCACCCCCCAGCCGAGCGTGAGGCCGGGAACTGCCGCGAGCCCGCCGCGCGCGCGTTGCGTTGCGATCACGACACCCCCGCCATGGCCTCCGACACGAGTCGCACGAACTCGACAATCCGGGGGCCCCACCTCGAGGCGATGTCGTCGTCGGCCTCCACGACGTCCCCGTCCGCAACGGCGTCGATCTTCTTCCATCCGGGGCGCGCGGCCACCTTCTCGAGGGTCTGGCCGCAGCATTTCGTGTCCGAGAGGACGATGAGGTCGGGATTCGACTTGACGATGTACTCCGCCGACAGCTGGGGGTAGTCGGGCGCCTTCTTCCCGGCTCCGTCGGCGATGTTCTTGGCTCCCAGCTCCTCGTAGATCGAGCCGATGAACGTCTTCGAGGTGGCCGAGTAGTAGTCGGGCCCGAGCTCGTGGAAGACGCTCAACCCCGTTGCCGCCGAGGCCTGTTCGACCAGGTCGGCGATCTGATCGCGCATGCGCGTGACAACGCCATGCGCCTGCTGTTGGTGCCCTGTGACGTCACCGAGCTCCTCGATCTCGTCATAGGCGCCGTCGAGGTTCTGGGGCGCCTCCTGGATGAGGACATCGATGCTCAGCTTCGCGAGGCCGTCGACCAATCCGCCGGGATCGCCCGAGGCGACGACGAGATCCGGGTCGTAGCCCGCGATCGCCTCGACGTTCGGCTCGTAGCCCGAGAGCTTGGTGTGCGGCGCATTCGCCGGGTAGTTCGACTGGTCGTCCACGGCGACCACCTGCTTGCCCGCGCCGATGGCGAAGAGCATCTCGGTCGCGGTCGGCGACAGGGAGACGATGCGCTCTGGCCCCTGGGCGACCGGCATGGTGGTTGTCGGGGGAGCGGAGTCGCCCCCACCGGTGCCGCTGCCGCACGCCGCGAGGAGCAGCACGAACAGGACGAGTAGAAAGGATCGACGAAGCACGTTTCCTCCTTCCGCGAGGGGAACGGATCTGGAGGCGGACGGCAGGTCTTCTGACTCGGGGCTCCCTCTCGCGGCCCCCTTCCCGGCCCGAAGGCCAGTGGCATTGCGGCCGGAGAGCATCTCCCCTTACAGCGGCGGGACCGTGCCGGACTTGCACCGGCTTCCCTTTCCGCTCGCCTATGTGTGGCGGAAACCTACCAGCCTTCGGCGGGAGCTTCCCCGAACGCTTCGGTCAGCGCGGCGTCGACCTCGTCAGCGGTCGCGACGACGAACCGAACCCCGCCCGGCACCTCGGCGACGATGGCATCGAGAGCCCTCGTCGTCGGTCGGGTCGGCGACCGCCACGCAATCGCCGCCCCGTCGCCAGAACGGAAAGCGACGGCACGCGTAGCGCCGCGAAGTCCGCTCCGAGAGTACGTCGACCACCTGTTGGTCGAGATCGTGCTTGCCGAGATCGACGAACTCGAGCCCCTCCTGCTGGGCGACGACCTGCGCGAGGTCGCGCTCGAAACGAGCTCCTGCTCGACGAGCACGTCGCCGAGGCGGCCGCCCCGCGCGCGCGCGGTCGCCAGCGCCGCGTAGAGCTCGTTCGGAGCGACCAGACCCGCCCGCGCGAGATCAGCTCGCCGAGAGGGAGGTCCCTTTCGTGGTTTGGCCGCGGATGCCATTGACTCCGGTGGAAGGAACTTCCACGATGCATCATCGACTGCGACCGCATGATCGCGCGCATCCCTCCCTCGGGCCTACGCTCTTGCCCGTGGCGACAACGCGCTCAGCGCCTGGGTCGCCGGTCGTTCTCTGGGCGGCGCTCATCTTCGCGCTCTCGTCGTCCCGGACCTCGGGACAGGCCTCGGGCACCTGGGACACCGTCCTGCGCAAGCTCGCCCACACGGCCGAGTACGCGCATCCTCGGCGCGCTGCTCTTTCGTGCCGTCCGCAATGCGCCCGCGGCCGTCCTGCTCGCCTCCGCCTACGCGGCCACCGACGAGGTGCATCAGACCTTCGTTTCCGGGCGCCACGGCTCGCCGGTCGACTGGCTGATCGACTCGGCCGGCGCCGCCATCGGCGTCGCGATCGCAGCCCGCCTCTCGCACTGACGCTCGCGGTCGCAATCGACCTGGACGGCGCCTCGGCGACACGCGCCCGCTGTGGGACGACTTCCTCGCCGACGCAGCGCGCCGCTTCGACTCCATCGCGCCGCTCGATCCGTCCGCGCTCCCGGAGGATCGCGGCGCGGCGGCCGACGAGCTCGACGCTGGGCGGCAGGCGGCGTCGGCGACTGGCGCGGCGCCCTCGGTGCGGTTCGCCGAGGACCGGGCGCCTGTCCTCCTCCGTCCCGACGGAGACGCGACCTCCGCACTCCGAGCGCTGGCCGCGGCCGGCGCTCGGATCGGCGTCTTCACGGACGCTCCCGAGCCGCTGGCCCGCGTCGCTCTCGCCCACCTCGGTGCCACGCCGCCGCGTCGAGCTCCTCGAAGCGGGCGCGGGCGCTCGCGAGCGGGTCCTCGAGAGCTCGGCCCCGACAGCTACCGTCGCCTCGTCCCGCGACGACCTCGTTAGGATCAGTCGAGATGCCTGATGCGAAAAACCTTGACGACCGTCAGCTGGACGCGATCCTCGAGCGCCTCGACCGCCTGTGCGACGAGGTGCACGCGCTCAACCGGCGCTTCGAGACCGCGGCGAGGGCCTCCTCCGAATCGCGCACGAGCTCGCGACGCTGAACGAGTCGCTGCAGACGCTCGCCTACGCGGCGCTCGGCCAGCAGGGCCCGCAGATCCGGCGACGCCGCTCGGCCTAGAGCCAGGGGCGCTTGTCGCGTTCCTCCACGACGCGGGAATCCGCGCCCAAGAAGTACGCGAGCGGGCCGAGCAGAGCGAGCAGGACAAGAAGAGCGACTTCCATCACTACTGAGAACGACCGGGAGGCCGTTTTGTCGTCCCGCTTAGCCGTGAATGGCGGCGATCAGCGGGATGATCAGGATCGCGACGATGTTCGTGATCTTGATCATCGGGTTGATCGCGGGGCCGGCGGTGTCCTTGTAGGGATCGCCGACGGTGTCGCCCGTGACGGCCGCGGCGTGCGCCTCCGAGCCCTTGCCGCCGTAGGCGCCGTCCTCGATCAGCTTCTTCGCGTTGTCCCAGGCGCCGCCGCCCGAGGTCATGGCGATGGCGAGGAAGATGCCGGTGACGATCGTGCCGATCAGGAGGCCGCCGAAGAGCTCGGGCTTGATGATCCCGGCCACGATCGGGAAGGCGATCGGGATCGCCGCGGGGAGCATCATCTTCTTGATCGCCTCCGCGGTGACGATGTTCACCGTGCGTCCGTACTCGGGCCGCCCGGTTCCCTCCATGATCCCCGGGATCTCGCGGAACTGGCGCCGCACCTCCTCGACCACCTGGCCGCCGACGCGGCCGACCGCCTGCATGGCGAGTGAGGCGAAGAGGAACGGCATCAGGCCGCCGATGAAGAGGCCGGCGATCACCCACGAGTCGTAGAGGTCGAAGCGTCGGGCGGATGCCCTCGTTGGAGAGCTCCGACGTGAACCCGTCGAAGAGGACGAGCGCCGCGAGGCCCGGCCGAGCCGATCGCGTAGCCCTTGGTGACGGCCTTCGTCGTGTTCCCGACCGCGTCGAGCGGATCGGTGACGCCGCGCACTTCCTCCGGAAGGTCGGCCATCTCGGCGATCCCGCCCGCGTTGTCGGTCACGGGCCCGTAGGCGTCGAGGGCGACGATCATCCCGGTCATCGAGAGCTGGGCCATGACGGCAACGCCGATCCCGTAGAGGCCCGCGAGCCCGGCGGCGCCGACGATCCCCGCCGCGATGACGAGGACGGGGAGCGCTGTCGCCTGCATCCCGATCGCCAGTCCTTCGATGATGTTGGTCGCGTGACCGGTCGTCGAGGCGCGGGAGATTCCCTTCACGGGAAGCCAGCGCGTCCCCGTGTAGAACTCCGTGATCGCGACGAGCAGGAAGGTGACGGCGAGGCCGATCAGCGCGCAGCCGTAGAGCTCCCAGTAGTTGTACTTGCCGCCGTCGAAGGCGAGCGTGACCGGGATGAAGCCGATCGCCGAGAGCACGGTCGCGACCGCGACCGCCTTGTAGAGCGCGTTCATGATCGAGCCGGTGCGCCCGATGCGGGCGAAGAACGTGCCGATGACCGACGCGATCACGCCCGACCCCGCCGAGCGCGAGCGGATAGACGACGACGCCCGAAGACGGGAAGTTGATCGCGCCGAGGAACATGACCGCGACCGCCGTCACCGCGTAGGTCTCGAAGAGGTCGGCCGCCATGCCGGCGCAGTCGCCGACGTTGTCGCCGACGTTGTCCGCGATCACGGCCGGGTTGCGCGGGTCGTCCTCCGGGATGCCGGCCTCGACCTTGCCGACGAGGTCGGCGCCGACGTCCGCGGCCTTCGTGTAGATGCCGCCGCCGAGACGCGCGAAGACCGAGATGAGCGAGCCGCCGAAGGCGAGCCCGATGAGGTTCTTCGTCGCCTCGTCGGGCGCCTGGTCGAACCACGACGTCAGGATCCCGTAGTAGGCGGCGACGCCGAGCAGGCCGAGCCCGACGACGAGCAGGCCCGTGACCGAGCCGGCGCCGAACGCGACCGCGAGCGCCGGCTTGACGCCGCCCTTGCGCCGCCTCGGCCGTGCGGACGTTGGCGCGCACTGCGACGTTCATCCCGATGAAGCCGGCGGCGGCGGAGAGCACCGCGCCGATGAGGAAGCCGAAGGCCGTGTACCAGCCGAGGTCGTTCCAGAGACCGATGCCGAGGAAGATGACTGCCGGCGACCCCGGCGATCGTCAGGTACTGGCGCCGCAGATAGGCCGAGGCGCCCTCCTGGATGGCGCGGGCGATCTCCTGCATCCGCTCGTTCCCGGCCGGAAGCTTGAGGATGCGGACGGTCATGCACCGCGCCCCAGCCGATGCCGACGGCGGCGCAGAGCAGGGCGAACAGGACGCTGTGGTTCTGGAAGAAGTCAGTCACGAAGCTCGGGGCCTAACCGCGCAGATCCGGCAACTGATGCCGGATCGCGGCCGCGGATTTCTATCACATGTCAGAGGCGCGCGCCCGCGGAGCGCCGTCGCGCAGAGATGCTCCTCCGGCTGCGGCGGGATCCCGGGATGACCGCGAAGAGCAGCTCCCGGAGCGCTCGTTGTTCTCGTTGAAGACGGTGACGACCTGCTCGTGCGAGACCGGCTCCGTTCCCTTGACGCCGACGTCGTGGTCGGTGACCATCGAGATGTTCGCGTAGCAGAGCTCGAGCTCGCGGGCGAGGTAGCCCTCCGGATATGCCGTCATGTTGATCGTGTCCCAGCCCATCTCCTGGAACCACTTCGACTCGGCGCGCGTCGAGAAGCGCGGGCCCTGGATGACGACCACCGTGCCGCCGTCGCGAGCCTTGATCCCGAGCTCGCCTGCCGTCTCGACGAGCAGCGCGCGCAGGTCGGGGCAATACGGATCGGCCGCGGAGACGTGGGTCGTCTCCGGCCCGTCGTAGAACGTGTCCTTGCGCCCGCTCGTTCGGTCGACGAACTGGTCGCAGACCACGAACTCGCCGAGCTCGAGCTCGGCCTTGAGCGCGCCGGAGGCGTTCGGCCCGATGATCCGCCGGACGCCGAGCTCCTTCATCGCCCAGACGTTCGCCCGGTAGGGGATCGCATGCGGCGGCAGCTCGTGGTTCAGACCGTGCCGCGGGAGGAAAGCAACGCTCTTCCCACCGATATCGCCGATCGTCAACGGCGCCGACGGCTTCCCGTACGGCGTCTCGACCTCGACCTCTTCGACGTCTTCGAGGAACGAGTAGAAGCCGGAGCCGCCGAAGACCCCGATCTCAGCCTTCGCCATCCGGCCTCCTCGGGCTTGGCCTTGGCGTAAGCGAGCTGCAGGCTCGCGACCGACTGGTTGAAGTCCCGGAGCAGATCCTCCGGGATCACCTGCTCGAGCACCGGGACCAGGGCCTTCATCGTCTCGATGGCGATCTTCGCCTGCTGGAGGTCGCGCTCGGCCTTCGTCTCCTCGGTCAGCCCGAGCTGCCGGTAGCCGACCGAAGAAACCTGGATCAGCGCGCTGACGAGGATGTTCTCGACGCGGAGCTTGGCCAGCTCCTCGGCGAGAACCTCCGCGATCTCCTCCTCGTCGGGCAGCCCCTGCTCAGACACGGACGGGCTCCAGGACCTCGCGGGCGTAGATCGCCTCAATGCTCTCCCCCGCCTCGCAGAGCGCGATCTGCCGCTCCGCGGCGTTCGCTTCCGGCACGGCGAGATACGAGGTCACGCCGAGCTCCTCCGCGACCGGGCCGATCCAGGCGATCAGCTGCTCGATGCGCTCGCGTGTCGGCAGCACCTCGCCGCGTCGAGATCGATCAAGCTCACCGCGAGAGCCCGTAGCGGATCGCCCGCCAGAGGTTCTCCTCGATCATGTGATTCGGATGGGCAGGCAGCGGCTCGCCCTCGTCGACCGCGCGCGCGATGCGAGCGGTGAGCGCGTAGATGAGCGCCGCGAGGCCTGCGCCTCGGCCAGCTCGGGCTGGCCGTCGCAGATCCGGATCTCAACCGTCGGGAAGGCGAGGTGCGGCCGTACGCTCCACCAGATCTGCGTGTGCTCGGTGATCGAGCCTGTGTCGTAGAGGAAGCGGACGTAGCGCTCGTAATCGTCCCAGTCGTCGAAGAGGTCGGGGACGCCGCAGCGCGGGAACATACGCGTGAAGATCTCCGTGCGCGCCGAGTGGAGGTGCGTGTAGACGCCTTCGACGAACGGCGAGCTGGCCGAGAACGCGAGCAGCTCGGGGAGGAAGCTGCGGAGCGCATTCGTGACGGCGATGGCGCGGTCGGCGCCGTGAATGCCGACGTGGACGTGCAGACCGAAGCTGTTGTTCCGCCAGACGACGTAACGGAGGATCTCGTCGTTCGTGCGGTAGTGCGGCGTGTCGATGATGCGCTGCTCCTGCCACGGGCTCCAGGGATGAGTGCCCGTGCCGCAGAGCGCCGCGTCTAGTCGGCCCGCGAGCTCGAGCAGCTGGCGCCGCCGCTCGGCCATGGCCTGGGCGGCCTCGGCGAATGTCTCGCAGCGCCCGGTGCGGACCTCGACCTCGGAGGCGATCAGCTCGCCGACGAGATTGCCCTCGAGCTCGGTCCCGAGCGCGGCCTCAGCGAACTCCTCGAACCGGTTGACGAGGCTGTGCGTCGTCGGGTCGAGGATGGCGAACTCCTCCTCCACGGCGACCGTGAAGTCCCGCCCCGCGTCGAAGCCTTCGCGAGCGAAGCGGATCTGTTCCTCCGGTCTGAGCCGCTGGGCCTCACCCATGGCGCGAAAGTAGCAGAGCCGCCACGTGCTCCCAGCTCCAGCGCTCGACCGCCGCCGCCCGGGCAGCAGCGGAGACCTCCTCCCACTCCGGGCGCGGGAGAGCGAGGATGGCCGCGAGCTTGCTCCGCAGATCCTGCACGTCTCCCGGGGCGAAGCTCGCGAGCCCGCGGTGCCGCTTTGGGTACTCGGTCTCGAGGCCTTCGGCAACCGTGGCCAGGCCCGAATGACGGGCGACGAGCGGCGGGGAGCCGCAGGCGGCCGCCTCTGCGGCGACCATCCCGAAGGCTTCGGGGAACACGGAGGGCGTGACGCTCACGTCGGCGAGCGGCCAGAGGTGGCGGAGATGCCGGTGCTCCAGAGCGCCCGTGAAGAGCACCCTCTCGCCGGCAGCCGCTTCGAGCTCCTCGCGCGCCGGGCCAAAGCCGACGATGACGGCGCGGGCGTCGACTCCCTCCAGTGCCTCGAGAAGGAGCGCCACTCCCTTCTCCTCGCTGAGCTTGCCGACGTAGACGACTGTCGGCTCGTCCACCGAGAGAAACCTCTCCAGGCGTTCGGCGTTGCCTTCGTCCGGCTCCCGTTCCGAGCGGCGCGGCGGATCGCGGCGGGCCTCGTCGAGGAGCTTCGCCAGCGCCACGCCTCGCGGCTCCGGGCGGAATTCCTCGACGTCCACCCCGGGCGGGACGATGCGCACGCGATCTGTCCACCCGACGACCTCCGCCAGTACCTCCCGAATGTGCTCGGAGCCAACGACGACGGCTTCCGCGACCTGCAGGGTCTCGCGAGCCCAGGCGACGAGCTCCTCGTTTCCGCGCATCGAGAACTCGAGCTCCGAGCCATGGGCTTTGACCGTGAAGGGCATGCCGACGGCTGCTCCGACCGGCGCACCGAGCAGCACGTGGTTGACGAGGAGGAAATCGGCCGGGAGGTGCTCCCGCACGGCGGCCGCGTTGAGCTCCACGAAGCGCTGCCGCTCCTCGGCGGGCATCTCCTGCAGATAGGCGGCCTCGAGATCCTCGTAGTGGTCGAGGACGAAAACCGGGAGGCGCGTGTCGAGTTGCGGCCGGACGACGGTGACCCCTTCGAGGCCGTCGTGAGCGCTCGGATTCGGGTCCTGAGAGAACACGACGACGTCGTGCCCGACCCGGCTCCAGGCGCGCGCGAGCGAGCGGGTGTAGACGTTCGAGCCCGTCCCGCCCAGGAGGTAGCCGTGCCAGAGGAGAATCTTCACGCGTGGATGATCCTGACGGACCTCTCGTAAAGCGGGCGCAGAAAGGCGACCGCTGGGCGTTCGAGCAGCTCGTCGAGCGGCACCAGCACAAGCTCCACACGCTGGCTGCACGCGTTCTCGGGTCACAGGACGATGCCGCGGACGCGGTTCAGGAGGCCTTCATCAGGGCCTGGCTCGGCCTCGCCTCGTTTCGTCACGGCGCCCGCTTCTCGACCTGGCTCTACCGCATCTGCCTCAACGCAGCCCACGATCAGCGGACGAAACGGCCGACCCGGCCGCTGGAGGACACGTCCGAACCGGCGGATCCGCGGGACGAGTTCGTCGCTCGGGAGCTGTCGGGAGCCCTGCAACAGGCACTCGGCGCGCTCGACGAGGAGTACCGCGTTGCAGTCGTCCTCTACGACGTGCTCGGCTGCTCCTACGCGGAGATCTCCGAGCTGACCGACGTGCCCGAAGGTACCGTGAAATCACGCATCTTCCGCGGCCGCAAGCGGCTCGGCGAATTGCTGGGAACCACGGCGCAGCGCGAGGAGTCGAAGTGATGGTGACCGGTACGCACCCTGACGAGATCGAGCTCTTCGACTACGTCGAAGGGGACGTCTCCACGGACCGGCGAGCCGAGATCGAGACTCATCTGGCCACGTGCACTTCCTGCGCGGATCAGGTGGCGCGGGTACAGGCGGGCAAGGACGTCCTCAGGGATTCGCAATTCCTCCACCTGCCACCGCGTCGGCGCGACGCGATCTTCATGAACCTGCCCGAGCAGCGCCGCTCTTCGAGGCGCAGCCCCGCTCTCTCCCCCAAGCGGCTGCTTGCCATCCTCACGCCGGTCGTCGCCGTGGCTGCGGTCATCGTCGCGCTCGTCAGCACCGGCGACATGGGCTCGAGCTCCCGAGATCAAGCAGCAAGCGGGGGCGGAGCCACAGCTCAGGTCGAGAGCTCGGCCGAGGACAGCGGGGCGCCGACGGCCGGGTTCCGTGCTTTGAAGAGCGTTGCCGGTCCTGCTTCCGAGGTGGCAGCCGCACTCCGTAACAAGGGCATCGACGCGCGGGTCGTCGACGGCCATGTCGAGGTTCGCGGCGCGACGAAGGATGAGATCGACCAGGCCCTCGGTCGCCGCAAAGCAGGCGACGTCGAGATCATCATCGTTTCTTAACGAGGAGTCGTAATGGGAGCGCCGAAATTGGCCGTCCCATGCGCTCGCGGCGATTCGTCGCGTGCCTTGCCGTCCTTGCAGCCCTGGTGCTGCCTGCGCGAGCCCACGCGATCACCAATCCCCAGATCCCCGGCCTCCAGGTCGCGCTCAAGGCCCGCGGCTTCTACCACGGCGCCATTGACGGCGTCGCGGGGCCCCTGACGGCCCAGGCCGTCCGGCAGTTCCAGCGCAGGGTGGGAATCGCCGTGGACGGCGTGGCGGGCCCGGTCACGCGCTCGAAACTGGGCCGACTCGGCCGCCCACTCTTTGGGCAGCGGCATCTGCTCATGCGCGGGTCGAGGGGCTGGGACGTCGCCTGTCTCGAGTTCTTCCTTCGGAGCAAGGGCTTTCGCCCCGGGATGGTGGACGGTCGCTACACCGGCCGCACCGCGGACGCGGTTCGCCGTTACCAGCGAGCGCGCCATTTGCTCGTGGACGGGGTGGCCGGACGCCAGACGCTGCGCTCGATCGGCGTGCTCGCCGTCTCACACCGCCCGGCGCCGCCGGTCCACAGACGACGGACCAGCGTGCGCGCCTCACTCCATTTCTGGGCGCGGCACTACCGGATCCGGCCGTCGTTGGTCAAGGCGCTTGCCTGGATGGAGTCCGGCTTCCAGCCGCACGTGCGCTCAGGCGCCGGCGCCTGGGGCGTCATGCAGGTCACGCCGCAGACGTGGTCGTACGTCGAGATGTTCCTGATCGGGCGGCGGGTGCCCCGCACGATGGACGGCAACGTCCGCGTCGGCGTTGCTTACCTCCATCAGCTTCTGCACGAGTTCGACTTTCACGCGAACCGGGCGCTGGCGGCCTACAACCAGGGCCCGTGGTCGGTGCGGAACATCGGCGTCTACGCGGAGACGCGTGCGTTCGTCGCGAACGTGCTCGCCCTGCAGCGACGTTTCGTCTGAACTCTAGAAATGTCTCAACCCTAGAAAGCAAAAAAGAGAGGGAGGTGGTTCTCGCACCTCGGAGGTTGCGGCCTCCTCCGAGGATGACCATGCCTCCCTCTCGGTTGCTTCTTTGATCGGCGCAGACGGCAGCGGCCTTTAGCTCTTTCGAGTGAACCCACAACGACTAGCGACTCTGGCGCGGCGCTCGCCGCCCAGGGCGCGCTAGGTCAGATAGAAGTAGAGCGCGTAGAGGAGCTCGACTGCGGGACTCGTCGTGTGGACGGTCACGTCCGAAGGGACGTGCAGGAGCGCCTCCGTGTAGTTGAAGATGATCTTGACGCCCGCGTCGACGACGTCGTCGGCGACCTGTTGCGCCGCCTCGGGCGGCACGGCGAGAACCGCGACGATGATGTTCTTCTCGCGGATCGCATCCCCGAGCTCTCGGTAGTCGCGAATGCGCGTGTGGCCGATTGGCTGACCGACCAGCTCTGCGTCGACGTCGAACGCGGCGGCGATGTTGAAGCCGTGGTCGGCGAAGATCGTGGAGCTCGAGATCGCCTGACCCAGTCGGCCCGCGCCGAAGAGGGCGATGTTGTGCTGCCCCTGGGTGCGCAAGATCTTGCGGATCTCGGCGATGAGGCCTTCGATGTTGTAGCCGACCCCCCGCTTCCCGAACTTGCCGAACGCGGAAAGGTCACGGCGGATCTGGGTCGCGTTGATGTTTGTGTACTCGCTGATCTCCTGCGACGAGATCCGCTCCTGCCCCATCTTCCGAGCCTGCGTCAGCACGCGCAGATACTGGCTCAGGCGAGCGGCGACGCCGACCGTCAGCCGGTCCGACGCCCGTCCTTCCCTGTCTGTTTCGACCTGCAGGGCCATGAGCTCCCAGGATAACGACAGGCCTCATGCGAACGCTGAGAGAACGAACGCGACCGGAGAGGTCGTGGTCAGGCGAGACGGCGGCGGAGCCCGTCAGGGTGCAAGAAGTACGTGAAGGCCTCTTCACCGTCGACGAGCACGACCGGGATGCGTTCGCGGTAGCGGCGCTCGAGCTCGGGATCGCCGGTGATGTCGACCTCCTCGAGCTCGAATGGGATCTCGGCGCGCACCTGGGAGAGCACACGGCCGGCGCTCTCGCAGAGATGGCAGCCGGCTGCGTGGACGAGCGTGACCCGGTGAGGACTAGGGGTAGAGCCCACGCGTGGTCGTGGCCTCCGCGACCCGTCCCACGGCGATCGCATATGCGGCCTGCCGCATCGAGACGCCCAGCTCTTCGTGCTTGGTCCACGTCTCGGCGAACGCGCGCGTGACGATGTCGTTCAGCTTCGCGTTCACCTCGGCCTCCTTCCAGAAGTACTCCTGGAGACCCTGCACCCACTCGAAGTACGAGACGACGACGCCCCCGGCGTTCGCGAGCACGTCTGGAAGGACGAGCACGCCGCGGTCGTCGAGGACCTGGTCGGCCTCCGGAGTGACTGGGCCATTCGCGCCCTCGGCCACGATTGCAGCCTTGACCTTGTCCGCGTTCTCACCCGTGATGACCTGCTCGAGCGCGCAGGGAGCGAGCACGTCGCAGTCCGCCGTGAGGAGGTCCTCATTGCTGATCGCCTCAGCCCCCGCGAAGCCGTCGAACGAGCCATGCAGGCTCTTGTGCTCGACTGCCGCCTGGACGTCGATGCCCTCCGCGTTGTAGATGCCGCCGCTGGAGTCCGACACGGCGACGATGATCGCGCCCTGTTCGGCCAGGATGAGCGCGAGGTTCCTGCCGACGTTGCCGAAACCCTGGATGGCGACCCGGCGGCCGCTCACCGACTGGCCCTGCTTGCGCAGCGCCTCGCGGGTGCAGAAGGCCGCCCCGCGGGCGGTCGCCTCCACTCGTCCGAGCGAGCCGCCGATCTCGAGCGGTTTCCCCGTGACGACACCGAGGACCGAGTAACCCTTGTTCATCGAGAACGTGTCGAAGATCCAGGCCATCTCGCGAGGTCCCGTGCCCACGTCGGGCGCAGGGATGTCCACCTCGGGCCCGATGAAGTTGATGATCTCCGTCGTGTAGCGGCGCGTCATCCGCTGCAGTTCATCCTCGGAGAGCGTCTTTGGGTTCACCACCACGCCGCCCTTCGCCCCGCCGAAGGGAAGACCCATGAGGGCACACTTCCAGGTCATCCACATCGAGAGCGCCTTCGTCTCTTCGAGGGTGACGTCGCGGTGGTAGCGGATGCCGCCCTTGGCCGGGCCGCGGGCGACGTTGTGCGTGACGCGGAACCCCTCGAAGACACGCACCGACCCGTCGTCCATACGCGTCGGGATCGAGACGACGACAGCCTTCTTGCACTCCTTCAGGACGTTGAGCATGCTGTCGTTCACGTCGATGAGCCCGGCGATTCGCCGCAGCTGGCTCTGGGCCATCTCCCACGGGTTCTCCTTCAGGTGGGAAGGAGGTGCCTCAACAGTCGTCACGAGCGCTCCTTTATGCGAAAGATCGTCTGTGCGGTCGACGGAGTCGTGCCGTCGTCCGAGTCGACCGGCTGCGCGCGCAGCCTGAGAACGTACGTCCCGGCCGGCAGGACCTTGCCGTTCGCGTCCCGGCCGGTGAGCCCGAGTGCGTAGCGGCCAGGGAGGAGGTCCCGCAGGCGGGCAATGACCCCGAGCTTCTTGCCGTCCGCTGTCCAGAGCTCGGCCTGGAGCAGGCCGACGGGCTCGATCGAGCCGTTCCCGGTCGGATCGGCGCGTCCCGCCCGGAAGACCACGACCGCTGGGGCAGCGTTCGAAGGCTCGAACTCCCAGTTCGAGATGCTCACCGAGCCGACGAGCTCAGCGGTCCGATCGGGGCTGCGCCCGACCGCCCAGGGCATGCGCGCGAGCGCGACACCGTTGGCCATCGCGAGGACGACCCCGCTCGCGCCGGTGCCGACGCCGTTCGGGGCGCCGATCCCGAGCGTCACCTGGGCCGACGCCCTCGGGCCGAGCTTCAGCGTGGCCGGCTCGGCGGTGAAGCCGACCGACGTCCCGACCTGGTCGGCGACGGACGCGAACCCGACGTCGAGCGTGCGCCGCGACACATTCGTCACGGTGATCGTCCTCGAATTGCTCCACGCCTTCGCGGCGCCGCGCCCGAACGCGAGGCTTGACGGCTCCGCGACCAGGTGTGCGTCCGCCGCGGCCGCAGCGTCGACGAGACCGGCCCCTTCCCGGGTAGAAGCCTCGCCGAGCGGCTTCGCCGAGCCGATGAGCACCGAGCGCAGCGCCCGCGCGTCGAGCTCGGGCCGCGCCTGCTCGACGAGAGCTGCTGCTCCGGCAACCACGGCCGCGGCAGCGCTCGAGCCGGTGGCGGTCGCATAGAGCGCCCGCTCGCCGCGCGACGCACGCGCATCGACCGTCGCCAGGCTCACGCCGGGAGCGACGAGGTCGGGTCGCACCCGCCCGTCGAACGCCAGCCCTCCGGAGGAGAAGGCCGCGACACGGCCAGCGGTGCCGTTGCCGACCGGCCGGGCGGCGCCGAGCGCGACGACAACCTCGTCGCCGTTCCGTAGCCCAGCCACCGCATCGTTGCCCGCCTCGCCCGAGACGGCGACGACGGGAAGCGCTCCCGCATCGTCCAGATCGAGCGCGCCCGCGGGAAGATCGGTCCCATAGACGAGCAACGCCGTTGCCCCGGCGGCCTTGGCGTTGGCCGCCTTACGTGCGAGAGAGTTTCCATCGGCGGGCACGATCGCCGCGCGGCCCGCCACACGGCTCACACCGTTCGGATCGAAGAAGTCTCGAAGCTCGGTCCCTCCGGCCTCGACGTCTTCCGCACGGCTCGGATCGGCGAGCGACGGGCCGAGCAGGCCGGCGACGTCGAGCGTCATCCCGCGACCGGTCTCGACCCCGCCGAGGACACGCGTCGGTTCGTCCGCCGCGGCACTGCCACCGACAGCGAGCGTCATTGGCGTCTCGAAGACGTCTGCGCGCGTATCCACGGCCCCGACGCTCAGCGCATCGGGAGCGGCGCCGGGAGCGGCCAACGAGCCGAAGTGGAGACCGACGTCGCCGTCGTTTCCGGACGGCGCGACGACGAGCGTGCCGAGGTCTGTCGCGCCGGTGACCGCCCGAGATTCAGGACTGTCGACGAAGGCCGCGAAGGGCTCGACGACAGGCGCGAGCGCGACCTGGACGGCGTCCTTCGTCGCCCCGTCGCCGTTGGGATCGACCGCGCGCTCCAGCGCCGCGATGAGCAGGTCGCCGCCGCCGCCGACGGCTTCCCCGGATTCCGTGTCCTGCCAGCCGAGGATCCGGAAGGGCAGGATCCGGGCGCCGGGGGCGACGCCGAGTGCGATCCCCGCCATGCGCGTCCCATGCGTCTCCAGGCGTCCCGCCTCGTCAGCGCTGCGCTCGGGGGTCGCGCGCCCATCCCCGGCGACGAAGTCGTGCCCTGTCCCGACGTGACCGCGAAGAGCCGGGTGCGTGCGATCCACGCCGGTGTCGAGCAGCGCGACCGTTACTCCGCTTCCGTCGAAGCCCGTCAGCGCGACCTTGGTGGCCTGACCCGGCCCACCGGCCGTCTGGACTTCGGCCGGGTAGACGGCCCGTACCGGGTAGACGCCGACGACGAGCGGGTTCCGCTCGAGCTCGGCGACTGCGCGCCCGTCGAGAGAGGCGGAAAAGCCGTTGAGCACGTGGGTGTACACGTGCTCGGGCTTCACGTGCACCCCCCGCTGACGCAGGGCGGCAAGCAAGCTCGCCTGCATGGCCTGGACATCCGCGGTCCACTGCTTCTCCTCCGAGGCCGACGGGCGTGCTGACGCGGCCGCCACGCGCTCCGCCACTGAAGGAGAGGCGAGGAGGACGATCATGCGCTTCCCGACAGCGGTCTTCGGGTGATCCGGGAACACGGAGTGCCAAGCGCGCGCCGCGGTGCGCGCTGCGGACTCCCCCGCTCCCTGCACCGCGCCTACGAGAAGAAGGCCGGAGGCGACCATGGCCGCCGCAGCCAAGATCGTCGTGCGCGCGAGCCTAGGCCGCCGTCGCATACGCATCGAGCGCAAGATACTCCGGATATTGGATGGCTGGCGCATAGCGGGCGGCTGAAGCGATCATCACTGCGTTATCGGTACAAAGCTCGAGCGGGGCAAGCGCTGCATCCGGAAGTGACTCCCGCAATTCCGAGTTCGCAGCCACCCCGCCGACAACCGCGATTTGCTCGAGCCCGGTGGCCTCCGCTGCCTCTTTCGTCCGCTCGACGAGAGCCCGGACGATCGCCCGCTGGTAGCTGGCGGCAAGGTCCGCCCGGCGGCGCTCGAGCTCCGTGGGCTCGAGATCGCGCACGGTGTAAAGGAGCGCCGTCTTCAGGCCCGAGAAAGAGAAGTCCAGTCCCGGAACCCGTGCGACCGGGAAGTCGAACGCGAGCGGATCCCCCTGGCGCGCTAGACGGTCGACCGCGGCGCCGCCGGGATAGCCGAGGCCGAGGAGGCGGGCACCCTTGTCGAACGCTTCCCCCGCGGCGTCGTCCAGAGTCGTCCCGAGGACGGTGAAGCCGCTGCGCTCGCGCACCTCGAGCAGGAGCGTGTGGCCGCCGCTGGCGAGGAGACAGAGAAACGGCGGCTCGACCGGCTCGGGCTGAAGGTAGAGCGAAGCCACGTGACCGTGTAGGTGATTGACCGGCACGAGCGGTAGACGCCGGGACCAGGCGAGAGCTTTCGCAGCCGAGAGACCGACGAGGAGCGCCCCGATCAGGCCGGGGCCGCGTGTCACCGCGATACCGTCCACGCCCTCGAGCTCGACATTCGCCGTGTCCAGCGCCTCCGCGACGACCGGAGCCACCAGCTCGAGGTGACGGCGGGATGCCACTTCCGGCACAACGCCCCCGTAGCGGGCATGGAGGTCGGCCTGCGAAGCCACGACGTTCGCGAGGGCTCGGCCGTCAGCGGTGACGAGGCCGGCCGCGGTCTCGTCGCAGGACGTTTCGATCCCGAGGACGAGCTCCACCGTCCTAGTCCTCGTCCGCAGAGGTGTTGCCGACCGGGTCCTTCCACATGATCAAGGCGTCTTCCCGATTGTCGGTGTAGTAGCCGCGGCGAATCCCGCTCGTTTCGAAGCCGAAGCGCTCGTAGAGGGCGATCGCACTCGTGTTCGAGACGCGCACCTCCAGCGTGTAGCCCCTCCGTGAATCCCCCCCTGTCAGCATCAGGAGCTCGTCCAGGAGCCGGCTCGCGACGCCGGCGCGACGCCAACCCGGATGAACCGCCACGTTCATGATGTGCCAGGCATCGACGTAACGGGAGACGATCAGGTACGCAATCAGCCGCCCGCTGTCCGGGTCGAAGCCGCCGATGCAAAGCGAGGACGGCTTGGCGAGCTCGCCGGCGAACATCGACCGAGACCAGGGCGTCGGGTAGACCGCGTTCTCGATGCGCTCGATCGCGTCGAGATCCTGAAGCGCGAGCCTGCGAATCTCGATGACGGCCCGGGCGATCATGCGCTGAGCGCCCGCTCCGCATCGGGCAGCCGAAGGTAGATCGGCTCGGCGAGCTCAGGCGGCCCGAAATTCTCCGCGAGAGCAGCATGGTGCCGCGCCCACGGGATGTGGCGAGGGTCGTCGTCCGGTGGAACCGACCCGCCCGCCTTCTCGAAGTGCTCGCGATAGTGGACAGCGCCGTCACCGACGTAGACGCTCCCCGGCTTCACGGGCAGCTGCTCGGCCCGAACGACGAGAGGCCCGTCGGAGCAGAGCGCAAAGAGCTCGCCGCGCCGGCCGTCGATGACGGGCTCGGCGCCGGGCGCGCCTTCGGCGAGCGCGGCCAGGGTCGAGACCCCTGCCACGGGGATCTCGAGCGCGAAGCCCAGGGCACGCGCCGTCACCAGGCCGACGCGCAGCCCGGTGTAGCTGCCCGGGCCGGTGCCGACCACCATGCCCTCGAGCGCGTCACGGTCGAGGCCGGCCTCGGCCAGCAGCCCGTCGGCATCCTCCAGGATGCGAACCGCCCGCGACGAGCGCTCTCCGAGACACTCCCGCACGGGCAGACGGACGACTGCGATCGTGGCCACGTCCGTGGCCGTGTCAAATGCGAGGACCAACACCGGCTAATACGCTGTTTTCCAGGGCTTTTTCGGGAGACGCGAGGACGATCAGTCTATGCCTCTCGCCCAGGTGCCGCAAACCGACAGAGGCCCGTGCCTGAGGCAGGAAGCCGGCTCCCGCCTCCGGCCACTCGACGAATGCAATCGCCTCTCCGAAGTAGCTCTCCAGGTCGCCCCACTCTGCGTCGGACATCCCCTCGAAGCGGTAGAGATCGAGGTGGGAGACCGGTACGCGGCCCTCGTAGAGGTGGCCGATCGTGTAGGTCGGGCTCGTGACGGGACCCTCGACGCCGAGAGCGTGAGCCGCCCCGCGGACGAATGTGGTCTTCCCGCTCCCGAGCTCACCCGAGACCGTGACGACGTCGCCTGGCGCGAGCTCTGCGGCGAGCGCGGCGGCCAGCCGCTCGGTTTCCTCCGGGGAGGACGACTCCATTTCGATCATCGCCCTCCTAGAGTGCCGTACGGGCGGCTACTTAGAAGAGGCCGAGCTGCTCAACGGGCGTGGACGAGAGCTGCGTCGCGGCCGCCGGAAACTGGATCACCTGGGCGGGTGGTGCGGTGCTTTCCGCGATGAGCTCGGGAATCCGGCGGAAGTCGTCCTCGAGCGTCCTGAGCATGGCGGGCGTGTAGAGCGCGGCAGCCGGATGGTAGAGCGGGTAGAGCGTGACCGAGCGCCCGCCGAGCGTCGTCTCCTGCGGCCGCCCGTGGACGCGGGTGATGCCGTGCGGCTTCCCCGACAGGAGCTTGGTGGCGAAGTTCCCGAGCGTCCCGATGAGCTTGGGCTCGATGAGCTCGATCTGACGGAAGAGGTGGGCCTCGCAAGCCTCGATTTCGTCCGGCTGCGGGTCGCGGTTCCCCGGCGGCCGGCACTTGATCACGTTGGCGATGTAGACGTTCTCGCGCGTCAAGCCGATGCCCTGCAGAAGCTTGTCGAGCAGCTTGCCCGCCTGGCCCACGAACGGATAGCCCTGCTGGTCCTCGTGGAACCCCGGCGCCTCGCCGACGAACATGAGGTCGGAGTTCGGGTCGCCGATGCCGAAGACGACCTGCGTTCGTCCTTCAGCGAGGCGGCAGTTCGTGCAGCCGGCCGTGTCGTTCGCGTAGGCCGCGAGCGCGGCTCGGCGGTTCAGAGTCTCAGGATCCGCAGCCACAACCCCCGCCGCAGCAGCCGCCTGCACTTCCGCCGAAGCTGGGCTGCTCGGCGGTGCCGTGAGTCGCGAAGACGGAGAGCTGACGCCGCGTCTTGCCGGAACCGCAGTCGGGGCAGTCAGGATCGCCGTCGTCCAGGCGCATGAGCTCCTCGAAATGGCTCTCGCAGCTCATGCAGACGAACTCGTAGATCGGCATCGCCGAGGCAGTGTAGGCACCTCAGCGGATGCTTCGCAAACGAGTGCGGGAAAGCGCTAGTCGCTCTTGTCTGGCTCGAGGTCGAGCGAGCAGGAGTTGATGCAGTAGCGCAGGCCGGTCGGGTGCGGCCCGTCCGAGAAGACGTGGCCGAGGTGACCGCCGCAGTTCGCGCAGTGCACCTCGGTGCGCGGAACGAGCATGCTCCAGTCGCGCTGGGTCTCCACCGCGTTCGGGTCGGCAGGCTCGTAGAAGCTCGGCCAGCCAGTACCGGACTCGAATTTCGTGTCGGAGCGGAAGATCTCAGCGCCGCAGCCGGCGCAGCGGTAGACGCCCGGCTCCTTCGTCGCGTGATAGGCGCCCGTGAACGCGCGCTCAGTGCCCTTCTCCCGCAGGACCCTGTACTGCTCGGGCGAAAGCTCCGCCCGCCACTCCGCGTCGGTTTTCTGCGCCTTTTCAGTCACGTCTTTCAGGCTACCTGCGCGGGTACACTCAAGGACGCCCGGTATCCACTACGGAACTGGAGCCACAACAGTGTTCAAAGCAGCATGCGTCGTCGGCGCAGGACGCGTCGGGAAAGCCCTCGCCGCCAAGCTCGGCGAGCGGATCCCGACCCGTTCGACGACCCGTGAGCTCGAGATCGGCGAGGCCGACCTGGTTGTCCTCTGCGTACCCGACCGCGCAATCTCGGAGGTCGCGCGGGCCATCCCCGTCGGCCCCTGGGTCGTCCACACGAGCGGCGCGGGGCGGCTGGCGGAGCTCGACCCTCATGCGCGCCGCTTCAGCCTTCATCCCCTGCAGACGTTCACGCTCGCACGTGGGCCCGAGCAATTCGACAGCGCGTGGGCCGCGATCTCCGGCGAAAACGCAGAGGCCGTCGCCGCGGCGCGCGAGCTTGCAGACCTTCTCGGCGTGAGGCCCTTCGAGATTCGTGACGAGGATCGGCCGCTCTACCACGCCGCCGCCAGCTTCGCCTCCGCCTTCCTCGTCACCCTCCACGACGTCGCGGCCGGGCTGATGACCGCCGCGGGCGCGCCTCCCGAAGCCCTCGAGCCCCTCATCGTTCGCACGGTCGAGAATGGGTTTCAGCACACAGGGCCGCTCGTCCGGGACGACTGGGAGACCGTCAGACGGCACGGGGAGGAAATCGCCGCACGCGACCCCGACCTTCTTCCGCTCTACACCAACCTCGTCGAGGCCGAGGCGGAGCTGCTCGGCACGGAGCCACGATGAAGGTCCTGCGGACAGTTGGCGACGCGCGTGCGTCGATTCCGAGCGCAGGCGTCGGCCTCGTGCCCACGATGGGCGCCTTCCACGCCGGCCACGTGGCTCTGCTCGAGGCCGCCCGGGCGGAGAACGAGACCCTCGTCGCCAGCATCTTCGTCAACCCCGCTCAATTCGGCCCCGGCGAGGATTACGGGGAATACCCGCGCGACGAGGACCGCGACCTCCGCGTCGCCGAGGAGCAGGGCGTCGACGTCGTCTTCGCTCCGAGCGTCGACGAGATGTATCCCGACGGCTTCCAGACCTGGGTCGAGGTCGAGGAGGTCGCGCGTGGCCTCGAAGGAGCCGCGCGCCCGGAGCATTTCCGCGGTGTCGCGACGGCCTGTCTCAAGCTCTTCAACATCGTGCGGCCGGCGCGCGCGTACTTCGGCCAAAAGGACGCTCAGCAAGCCGCGCTCGTCGAGCAGCTCGTCCGCGACCTGAACGTCCCGGTCGAGATCCGCCTCGTGCTCACGGTTCGCGACGACGACGGCCTCGCATTCAGCTCGCGTAACGCCCTGCTCTCCTCAGAGGAGCGAGCGGCCGCAACCGCACTCCCCCGTGCCCTGAGCACGGGCAAGCTGGCCTTCGCCTCCGGAGAGGATCCGATCGCGGCCGCCCGAGCCGTCCTCGACGCCGAGCCAGGAATTGGCGTCGACTACGTCGAGACCGCTCGCTTCAACGGCCGCGTCCATCTGCTCTCAGCAGTGCGAGCCGGCCGAATCCGCCTCATCGACAACGTCCTCCTGGAGGGATCCCTCTGACCAGCCGACCTCAGACAGCCGGAAAGCTCCCGCTCACCGACCTCGCCGAGATGAAACGGCGCCGCGAGCGGATCGTGATGGTGACCGCCTACGACTTTCCGAGCGGCCGGCTCGCCGACGCCGCGGGAGTCGACATCGTCCTCGTGGGCGATTCCGCCGCCATGACCGTGCTCGGCCACGAGTCGACCACGCCCGCGACGATGGAGGAGATGCTGATGCTCACGCGGGCCGCGGCCCGCGGCGCGAAGCGGCCCCTCGTCGTGGCGGACATGCCGTTCGGCTCCTTCCAGGTCTCCGACGAAGAGGCGGTGCAGAACGCCGTCCGCTTCGTCAAGGAGGCGGTCACGGACGCTGTCAAGCTGGAGGGCGCCGGCCCGACGGTCTCGCGGGTGCTCGCGCTCGTCGGCGCCGGGATCCCGGTGATGGGCCACGTCGGCCTGACGCCGCAGTCCGCCACGATGCTGGGCGGCTTCCGTGCGCAGGGACGCACCGCGGCGAAGGCCGCCGCGCTGTTGGACGACGCGCGCACGCTGGAGCAGGCCGGGTGTTTCGCCGTCGTCCTCGAAGCGGTGCCCGCTCCCGTCGCCGCGCGGATCACGGAGGAGCTGTCCGTGCCCACCCTCGGCATCGGGTCGGGACGCGACTGCGACGGCCAGGTCCTCGTCTATCACGACCTCCTCGGCCTCTACCCGGGCAAGTCGCCCCGGTTCGTCAAGCGCTACGCCGAGCTGGCGCCGGTCATCGAGGAGGCGCTGGAGCGGTTCGCGGCCGAAGTCCGCTCAGGCGCCTTCCCCGGCGAAGAGCACACGTACTCGATTCCGGAGGACGAGCTGGCCGAGTTCCTTAGAGGCCGCAACACAATGAAGACCTGAGCCACCGGGAACGCCCTGAACGGGGCGAGGCGGCGTCCTCGGTCGCCCCCGTATCTAGGATCGATACGAGGGCTCCCTGCGTCCTGGCCTCGCATCCGCCCATGCCGCCCCCGGCGACGAGGCCCCATCTGTTACGGCCTCTTAGCGGCTCGAGAGCGGAATCAGAAACGGAAGCGTGACGATCAGGATCCCGAGGAGCATGAGCGCGAGCGAGACGACGGCGCGGAGGTATGTCCAGCGCTCCACGACGCTGATCCCGTAGACGAGCAGCCCGAGCGACCAAGCCGCGAAGAGCCCCAGGAGCACCTGGAACACGGTGCTCGTCGCACCCGTGTCTGACCCTCCTGAGCGGAAGAGGTCGCTTCCCTGAACCGCCAGCCGGATCGGCCAGACGAGCACGAGCCCGAGGACGAGCGGCGCGGCCGCGAACGCGAGGATGTGGCGTGCGCGCCGATAGCTCCCTTCGCTTCCCGTTCCCTTGAGCGCGACGTACAGCGCTGCCCCGCCGATCCAGTAGGTCGCCGTCCCGTAGATCGCGCCCGTCAGGAAGACGAGCACGGCCAGGACCGCGAGGCTGTTGTCGACGAGCTCCTGGTCGAGCAGGCGACCGGTCGAGGGCGCGAGGAGCACCGCCGAGATCCCGGCGAGGATGACGATCGCGAGCACCGGCTCCTGCCTCGCCTGCGCCTGCTCGTCGGACTCGTCCCGAAGCGCCGCGAAGACCGCTCCCGGGCTCAGGAAGACCCCCAGCGTCCGAAGCCACCACTCCCGCTCCGGGCTGGTCTTGTCCGCCCGCCTCGCCTCGGCGCTCACTAGGCGGCCGCGGCCGCGACCTTCGGTAGGACCTGGCGCAGGAACTGTCCCGTGTAGCTCTCCTCCACCTCGGCGACCTGCTCAGGCGTGCCGGTGGCGATCACCTCGCCGCCGGCCTCGCCGCCCTCCGGCCCGAGGTCGACGATCCAGTCGGCCTGCTTGATCACGTCGAGGTTGTGCTCGATCACGAGCACGGTGTTGCCGGCGTCGACCAGCCTTTGCAGCACGTCCAGCAGCTTCTCGATGTCTGCGAAATGGAGACCAGTGGTCGGCTCGTCCAGGATGTAGAGCGTCTTCCCGGTCGCAATCTTGGACAGCTCCTTGGCGAGCTTGACTCGCTGCGCCTCCCCGCCGGAGAGCGTCGTCGCCGGCTGGCCGAGCTTGACGTAGTCCAACCCCACGTCGTGCAGGGTCTGCAGCCGCCGCCGGATCTTCGGGATCTTGGCGAAGAAGGCAAGCGCCTCCTCGACGGACATCTCGAGGACGTCGGCGATCGACTTCCCCTTGAACCGCACTTCGAGCGTCTCGCGGTTGTACCGCTTGCCGCCGCAGGTCTCGCACGGCACGTAGACGTCCGGGAGGAAGTGCATCTCGATCTTGATCGTCCCGTCACCCTTGCAGGTCTCGCAGCGCCCGCCGCGGACGTTGAACGAGAAGCGCCCCTGCTTGTACCCACGCACCTTCGCATCGGGCGTCTGTGCGTACAGCTCGCGGATCGGCGTGAAGAGATCGGTATACGTGGCCGGGTTCGAGCGCGGCGTGCGGCCGATCGGAGACTGGTCGATGTCTATCACCTTGTCGAAGCACTCGATCCCTTCGCACCCGGCATGCTCGCCGGGCTTCACCCGCATGCGGTGGAGGCGGTTTGCGAGCGCCTTGAAGACGATCTCGTTCACGAGCGTGGACTTTCCGGAGCCAGACACGCCGGTGACCGTGATGAACTTCGCCACCGGAAACTCGACGTCGATGTCCTTCAGGTTGTGCTGGCTCGCGCCGCGCACCCAGAAGGAGCCCGTGTCCTCGGTACGCCGCTCGGGCACCGGGATCCTCCGCTTGCCCGAGAGGAACTTGCCCGTGACCGAATCGGGGTTCTTCTCCACCTCTGCCGCAGACCCTTCGGCCACGACATGGCCCCCGTGCTCCCCCGCTCCGGGACCCATGTCGACCAGCCAGTCGGCCGAGCGCATCATCTGCTCGTCGTGCTCGACGACGAGCACGGTGTTGCCGAGATCGCGGAGCCGTTCGAGCGTTCCGATCAGCTTTCCGTTGTCGCGCTGGTGGAGGCCGATCGAGGGCTCGTCGAGGATGTAGAGCACGCCGACGAGCTGCGAGCCGATCTGCGTCGCGAGGCGAAGACGCTGCGCCTCGCCGCCCGAGAGCGTGGAGGCCGTCCGGTCGAGCTGGAGGTAACCGACGCCCACGTCCTCGAGGAACGCGAGCCGCTCACGGATCTCCTTGATGATCCGTCGCCCGATCAACTCCTCGGTCTCGGTCAGCTCGAGCGTGTCGAGGAACTCGGCTGCGCGCGTGATCGACATCTGCGTGAACTCGTGGATGTTCCTTTCGCCGACGGTGACCGCGAGCACCTCCGGCTTCAGCCGCGCGCCCTTGCAGACCGGGCAGGGCCGAAAGCTCATGTACTCCTCGATCCGCTCGCGCTGGCCCGACGAGTCGGTCTCGCGATAGCGGCGCTCGAGGCTCGGCACGATGCCCTCGAACGCGAGCATGTATGCGCGCCGCCGCCCCATGCGGTTCCGGTAGGTGACGTAGACCTTGTCGCCGTCCGTGCCGTAGAGGAAGAGGTTCTGCTGCTCCTCCGTCAGCTCGCGCCACGGCTTGTCGACGTCGATCTCGTAGCGATCGGCGATCGCCTGGACGACCGACTCGTAGTAGGTCGAGTTGCCCACCGACCACGGGACGAGCGCACCTTCCGAGATGGAGAGCTCGGGATCGGGTACGAGCAGGTCGGGGTCGATCTCCTGCTGGGCGCCGAGCCCGGTGCATCGAGGGCACGCGCCGTGCGGTGAGTTGAAGCTGAAGATGCGAGGCTGGAGCTCGGGCAGCCCGACACCGTGCTCGGGACAGGCGAACTGCTCCGAGAAGGTCTGGGTCTCACCGGTGTCCACGAAATCGACGGTCACGAGGCCGTCCGCAAGCGCGAGCGCCGTCTCGATGGAGTCGCTCAGGCGATGCCGGAGGTCGGATTTCATCGTCAGGCGGTCGACGATCACCTCGATTGTGTGCTTGAACTTCTTGTCCAGCTCGATGTCCTCGTCGAGCATGCGCTGCTCGCCGTCGACCTTGACGCGCGTGAAGCCCTCGCCCCGGAGCTGCTCGAGCAAATCCTTGTACTCGCCCTTGCGGTCGCGGACAACCGGCGCGTTGACGGTGAACTTCGTGCCCTCGGGAAGCCGCAGCACCTGGTCGACGATCGCCTCGAGCGATTGTCCCGCGATCGGCCGGCCGCAAACAGGACAGTGCGGCCTCCCCACGCGCGCGTAGAGCAGGCGGAGGTAGTCGTAGATCTCGGTAACGGTGCCGACCGTCGAGCGCGGGTTCCGCGACGTCGTCTTCTGGTCGATCGAGATCGCCGGTGAGAGCCCGTCGATCGAATCCACGTCCGGCTTCTCCATCATCTGCAGGAACTGGCGGGCGTATGCCGAGAGCGACTCGACATAGCGGCGCTGGCCCTCGGCGTAGATCGTGTCGAAGGCGAGCGACGACTTGCCGGACCCGGAGAGTCCCGTGACGCAGATCAGCGCATGGCGAGGCAGCCGGACGGTGACGTCCTTGAGGTTGTGCTCCCGTGCGCCATGGACGACGAGCTCTTCAGCTGCCATTAGACCCAGTCTAGCCTCGCGGTTCGGACGAACAGACGTTCGCTTTACCGCCAGGCGACGTCGACCGCAGCGACCGGTATGGCAACACCGTTGTCCGGTTCGGAGCTTGGAAAGACCCTGATGAAGCCGCGGGTTGCAACGGCACCGAAACGATCGTTTGGCGACCATGCGATCGCCTGGGCTTCGAAGCCGAATCCCGGGAGCCGAAGCGCTCCTACGCTGCGGGTGTCGAACAGCACCAGGTCTCCATCGACTCTGGATGCGACCCAACGGCCGCCGGGACTCGCTTGGAGCGCGCCCATCCGGGAGCCGACGCTGAGGAACAGTCTCTTGACGCGCCCGTGCCGGACGACGAGTAGGCGCGGCGTCAGCTCCGGCCCCGCGACGGCCACGAAGGCGCTGTGGTCGAGCCAGACGACCTCGTGAAGCTCGGTCGGCGCGCGCTGGACGAGGCGCGGGCAGCGTTCGAGCGGGCGAAACCCGCGGAAGACGACGCGCTCGGCGGCCGGAGGGCACTGGACCGTCCACTCGAACAGTCGGCCTGCCCGGATGAATGTCAGCCGCCCCTCGGGCCGGAACGCCGGCGCCGTGCCCTGGAATCGGAGGCTCCAGTCCTCCGAGCGCACCTCGATCACGTCCGCGTCCACCTGGCTCGCCTCCAGCCCGAAGCGCTCGTCGACCACAGTCGCGTTCGGGCAGACGGGCCCGGGCAACCCCTGAGGGGTCCACTGGAGCGACGGGAGGCGGAGGAGGAAGCGCCGGCAGTTCGCGTCGGTGAGGTAGAGGACTCCGTCGGCCCCCATGGCGCGGAGCTCCGCAGCGAGCCGAGCGCGGCCCACGATCGGCGGTTTCTCCGCGGGCGGCGGCGGGCGCTGCTTGGCCAGGGTCGTGGTCGCGGGCGCCGAGGCAGGCGCCTCGTCGCTCCGAAGAGCGTCGCGGGCCGCAAAGAGGCCGATCAGCGCAACGGCGCCGATGACGACCCAGGTCCCGAGCGGGCGCATCGCGCCCCTCAGAGTACCCCTACCTCACTAGCTGGTCAGGCTGCAGACCTTGTCGGGATCGGGCACATAGGGGATCTCGAGCTCCCCTGCGATCACGGTGCCGTACCCAAGCATCCGCCCCGCGACACTCTGTTTCATCTCCACGGGGCGCACGCGCGCGAGCCGCACGGCTGCAGCTCGGCGCTGGGCGATCCCATAGGTGATGAAGAGCTTCTCACTCGTGACGACGAACTGCGTGCGATCCCAGCGCCAGACTGCCACCAGGGCGCTCAGCGCGGCGATCCCCAGCAGGAACGCGCCGATGAGGCCCAGGGACGAGGGCGCGACGAGGACGAGGATCGCACCGATGATCGCACCGACGAACGACCGGCCGAGCGGACGCATGAGCGCAGCCGCATGCTGGCGCTCCTCGAAGCGAATGCGCTCACCGGGCTCCAGGTAGCCACGCATGCGCAGGAGTTCTGCGCGGGAACGTGGAAATCCTCGTTCCCGCGGGCACTATTACTGCGAGGATCTCGGGCATGAAGGACACCGCGCGTAAAGCCTTCGTCGCCGCCCTGATCGGGGTGGGCGTGGTCGTGCTCGCGCTCGCCCTCTGGAAGCTCCGCATCGTGATCGCGCTCCTTTTCCTGGCGTTCATCATCGCGGCAGCCATGCGGCCCAGCGTGGAGTGGCTCGGTCGCCGCCGGGTGCCCCGCGGGGTCGCCATCCTCGCGCATTACGCGGTGTTGCTCGGTCTCCTCGCCCTGGTCCTCTGGACCGTGGTCCCGCGCGCGGTCGACCAGGTGGACAATGCGCTCGGCGGCATTCCCACCTCGAGCACCGAGCTTCAGCAGGAGACGAAGCAGTCCACGGGTGTCAAGCACGAGATCCTCAAGCGCGTACAGGACGGGCTGGACGAGCTTCCCGCCGGCAGGGACCTGGTCGACCCGGCCCTGTCCGTCACCTTCACGGTGTTCGAGGTGCTGGTCGGGATCTTCTTCACGCTGGCATGCGCCGCGTACTGGATCTTCGAACGGGACCGGGCCGAAGGGCTCGTGCTCTCGCTCTTGCCGCCGGAGCGCAGACGCGTGGTGCGCGACACCTGGAACCTGATCGACCTGAAGCTGGGCGCCTACGTGCGCGGGACGCTGATCCTCGTCCTCTTCGTCGCAACCCTCCTCTCCTCGATCTTCTACTTGATCGGGCTCCCGTTCTGGCTGCTGATCGGTGTTTTCGCCGGCTTCGTCGAGGTCGTGCCCGTCATCGGGCCGCTGCTTGCCGGGGCTGTCGCGATCGGCGTCGGGTTCACGGAGTCCTGGGAGCTCGCGCTGGCCGCCGGCCTCGCGGTCCTCGGCGTCCGCCTCCTCGAGGACTACCTCGTCATCCCTCGCGTGCTCGGAACAGCGGTCGGCCTGACCCCGCTCTCGGTCCTCGTTGCGGTTTCGGCCATGGGAATCCTCTTCGGCGGCTTCGCCGTGTTGCTCGCCATCCCGCTGGCCGCGGTTCTTGCCACCCTCGTGGATGTCGTCGTCCGCCACCGCAATCCGGCCGAAGAGGACGTGCCGGCCGTCCTCTTCCCCGCCAAGGACGTCGAAGAGGGCTAGCGGCCCTGGGCGGTGGCCCCGCCGGGCAAAGCCCGGCTTCGCCCACCTAAAGACGCTCCCAGAACCGCTAGTGCTGCGACTTCGAAGGATCAGCTGCGCGCGCGGCGCGGGCGCCAGCGGCCGAAGACGAGGCCGCCGGCCGCGAAGCCGAGCCCGAACGTGCCAACGGCGAAGCCGCCGATGGCGACCGCCTTGCGCCAGGGAGCGAGGCGCTGCCAGTGCCCGAGGGCTTCCTGCTCCTCGGGAGAAAGCGGCTCACCGCGGCGCTGCTTGCGCCCGGCTGCGCCTGCCCGGAGGCCCAAATACATGTCGTCGAAGATCTCGGTCGGCTCGTCGGCCATGCTCGAACTATAGTCTCCCCGCCTGATGCCACCTCTACGCGTCCTGCAGGTCTCTGACCTCCACGCAGGGACGCAGGAAGCGCCGGAGGTGGAGGGGGATCTGCGCACGCTGGTATCCGAGAGCCGGCCGGAGCTCGTCGTCGTCAGCGGCGACCTCACGCATCGCAACACCCCGGCCCAGCACGCACGTGCACGCGACCTTCTGAAGTCACTCGAGGCCCCCCTTCTCGTCATCCCGGGGAACCACGACATCCCGCGCTGGCCGCCCTGGCGCTTCACGCGGACCTTCGACGAGTTCCAGCGCTGCTGGCCCGAGCTCGAGCCCGTGTATCGCTCGGAGACGCTCGTGGTGTGCGGGCTCAACTCGGTGCGGCCCTGGAAGCAGCAGGGCGGCGCGATCCGAAACGCCCAGCTCGAGCACGTGCGCGAGGTCTTGGCGGATGCTCCCGAGGATGCGTTGAAGGTGGTCGCGCTGCATCACCACCTGCTGGGGGCTCCCTGGCGCTCGGTGAAGCGCACGATCGCGAACCGCTCGACGTTGCTCGGCTCGCTTGTCGACGCAGGCGCGGAGCTGATCGTCTCCGGCCACGTACACCAGAGCGCCGCCAGCGAGCGCAGGGAGTTCGAGGTCGCCGGCGCCCGCGTGCGCGGGACGACGGTCGTCACCGCGCCGGGCCTCGGCCAGCCGCGGCCCAAGCGACGCGGCGAGGCGCGAGGCCTCCACCTCTACGAGGTCGACGCTCGCTCGATCCGGGTGCTCACCTACGCCTGGGCGGAGCAGGCGTGGGCCCAGATCGCCGACCGCCGCTTCCCGCGCGGGCTCGAGCCGCTCGCCACGGTCGGCTAACTCCCCTTGAGCCGGCCGAGCTCCGCGTCCAGCCTCCCGATGGACGGGAACAGCAGCAATGCCGGCAGGATGGGAAGCCAGAACGTGAAGAACCGATAGACGAGCGCAGCGAGTAGCGCAGGTGCGAGCGGCACGCCGACCGCATGCAGGCTGAACGCGAGCGCGGCTTCGATCCCGCCGGATCCGCCACCGGGCAGCGGGAGCGCGGTCGCGACGTATCCCGTCGCGAATGCGAGCACGAGGGCTGCGAGGTGGACGTCGTCGACGCCGAAGGCGCGCAGAGCCGCGTAGAGCGTCAGCAGGTGTCCGAACCAGTAGACCGCGAAGCCAAGGATCCCCCATGGATGGCTGCGCGGATGCGTGAGGAGGTGGCGGACGACGAGCACCCCGCCGATCGCGTCCGCGAGACCCTTCTTCGTCTTGACCCAGGCCCACCTGAGCCACCCGAAGACCCCGCTGCGACGCTGCTCCCCCTCGCGGTCGTCGACCTTGGCGAACCGATTCCGGCGCTTCGGGGAGCTGACCCACGCCGCGGCCGCGATGCAGAGCGGCACGACGACGATCCACGGGAGCGTCATGGCGAGCGGCGCGCTCGCCCCGCCTGCCAGCACGACAGCTGCGGCGACCGCAGCCCCGGTCCCCAGGAGCGCCCACTCGAGCGTGTTGAACCCGAGCACCCGCCGCGCGGCGTCATGGACTCCCGCACCGGCACGGTGGAGCGCCCAGAAGTCCACCGCGAGCCCGCCGGCCGCGGAGCCGAGGACGTTGGCGCCGAAACCGATTCCGACGATTCGGCAGACGGTCCAGATCGGCAGGCTCGGGCCTCCGTGCATGCGAGCCACCTCCCGGTAGCCCAGGATGTAGCCGGCGTACGCGCAGAGCAGCCCTCCGAGGCAGACGGGAAACCAGGCCTTGTCGGCATGCCGGAGCGCCGAGAGAACCTCGTCGAAGTCGGCGACCCGCCCGACAAGCGTTACAGCGCCAACCGCGAGCAGCAGCGCGATACCCACGGTGAGAGCAGCCTTGCGCCTGTCGAATCCGAGGATCTCGTGGCGGGCGCTCACGTTGGAGGCAGATGCCCACCGCGGGACAAATCGAAGCGGGCAGAGAAGAGGCCCCGCCGGAGCAGGGCCTCTTCGTCTTCAGGTCGCGGCCGGGCTACGGCTTCGCGACGATCCGGTTGAGCGCCGGGACGGGGATTCCAGCCGGCTCGTTCGCGCCGAAATAGGCGACGAACGCGTCGATGTCCTGGGCCCCGCCGAGGGCGTCCGTGGCCTCGTCGCGGAAGACGGTGAAACCGTCCCCGCCCGTGGCCAGGAAGTTGTTCATGGTCACCCGGAAGACGTCCGAGGGCTGCACTTCGACCCCGTTCGCCCACATCCGCCCGATCTTCTCGGCACAGGTGGCCGCGTTCGGGTCGGACTCGTACTTGAAGGTGGACGAGATCTGCAGCACGCGGCCGCCGACCGGCGCTGTGCTTCCGCGGCAGGGCGCGCCCGCGGAGGTGTTCGGCGCACGGAACTGCTGTTCGAGGACATGCCGGATGGCATCGCCGGTCATCGTCTTCGTGACGAGGCTGTTCCCGAACGGCTGGACCGCGAATGCCTCGCCGTACGTGACCTCGCCGGGAGCCTCGCCTCCCGAGGAGATGTCGGTCGTCTTGATGTCGAGGCGGATGCCGCCCGGGTTCATGAACGCGAGCGCTGCGCCACCAAGGTTTACAGGATGCGTGGCGACGTACTGCGCGTCCGCGATGACATCACCAAGGGTGGACTCGCCGGTTGGCGTGGCGGCCCGGGTCAAGTCCCCCTGGATGCGACCGATGACGTGGTTCGCGAGCGGGGCTGCCGCGGTGACGTACTGGTTCACGACAGCCGCGACCTGCGGGTCTTCCTTGGACGTGTCCGCCACGCGAGTGACGCCGGGCCCGGGAGTGTTGAGCGCGTTCTCGACGATGACGTTGGTTGCGTCCGCCGAGATGAGCTTGTCGTTCTTGTCGTCGATCGTGAGCGTGATGTCGCTGAGGACCCTGCCGAACGACGACGCGCTGGTGATCAGGCGTGTAACGCCGTTCATCGTGAACGTGCACCGGTACTCCGCGTGCGTGTGCGCCGAGACGATGATCTTGATCGCAGGATCGAGCCGGCCCGCGATCTCTGCGATGTCGCTCCCGGCCAAGTTGCCCGCACACCCGTTCAGCGTCGCGCCTGTCGACTGGAAGCCGCCCTGATGGATGACGAGCACAGGGACCTTGACCCCCTTCAGTGCCAGCTCCGCAGCGGCGCGGTTAGCCGCTTCAGCCTCGTCCTGGAAGGTGAGGCCGGCGACGCCCGTAGGGGTCACGATCGTCGGAGTCGACTCGAGGACCTCGCCGATGAACCCGACCTTGAACTTGCGCTTCCCGTCGGTCGAGATGAACTGCTTGATTCCGTAGGCGGGGAAGAGCGGCTGGCCGGTCGAATCCACGATCACGTTCGCGGACAGGTACTGGAAGTCGGCGCCGGGATAGACGTTGGTTGTCGATCCATCCGGAAGCCGATAGGGAGCGCCGTTGCACCCGTCAGGGTGACAGCCGCCGTTCTGGATCCGCAAGAGCTCGGTCGCCCCCTTGTCGAACTCGTGGTTCCCGACCGACGCGAAGTCCACGTTCATCATGTTGGAGGCGAGCACGATCGGCTCCTCGTGGAAGAGGCCGTTCTGGAGTGGAGCGGCGCCGATGTTGTCGCCTGCGAACAGGGTTGCCTGACCTGATCCATAGAGGGCCTGGCGGTCCTTCACCGCCTTGGCGAGATACGCCGCGCCCCCGGCGAACTTGCCGTACACGTTCAGTCCCGCGGCTTCAAGATTGCCGTGCAGGTCGTTGAACGCGAGCAGGTGGACGCTCGTGGTCGTGTGACCCTTCGGCAGGGTCGAAAAGTCGACCGAGAGCTGATCCGACACCGATCGCGCGCCTGAGATGATCGGTCCCGCCGCTGCCTTGTTCGGCGAAGCGAGCGGTGAGACCAGGACGACGACGACGGCTGTCGCTGCGAGAGCAAGCGGAGCCGCCCAAGCCGTGAACCTCCTCAACATGTGCGTGCCTCCCCTAGTGATCCCCATTGGCGCAGAGGCGCCTATCGTCTCACTCCGCCTCAAAAAAAAGCAAGCACTGCCTTGTTAAGAAGTCGTGGTGTTAGGCTCGCCCGCTAGATGGCAGGTGGCGCCGGCGAGGAGCTTGCCCTGAGCGAGGCCGCCCCCGGCGTCCTCGACGAGCGGGCGCGCCCGAGCCGCCGCGATCTCGGCATCGCCGTCGTCCTCCTCGTCGTCCTCGCAGCGGCGGTCTTTCGCCCCCTGCTCGAGGACCTCCTCGACCGGCCCGCGGTCGCCCACTGGGCGACGATCCTCGTCGCGATCACGCTGCAGGCCATGCCGTTCCTGGTGCTCGGCGTGCTCATCAGCGCGGCGATCGCAGCCTTCGTGCCCGCCGGCTTCCTACCTCGCGTCCTTCCGAAGCAGCCCGCCCTCTCGGTGCCTGTGGCGGCCGCCGCCGGAGCCGCACTCCCCGGCTGCGAGTGCGGCTCCGTGCCGATCGCGGGGCGCCTCGTCTCACGAGGAGCTCCAGCGGCCGCGGCCCTGACGTTCCTCCTCTCCGCGCCGGCCATCAACCCGGTGGTGCTTGTCGCCACGGCTGTCGCTTTCCCGGGGCAGCCGGAGGTCGTCGGAGCCCGGTTTCTCGCCAGCCTGCTTGCCGCCGTCGTCGTGGGGCTCGTGTGGGCGCGGTTCGGACGCGACGACCTCCTCGGCCGCGCACGGCGCGTGCACGGCGACGAGGGATCCAAGTTCTCCGTGCTCACGGGGACGGCCCAGCACGACCTCCTACACGCGGGGGGCTTCCTGATCGTGGGCGCAGCGACGGCTGCGACGCTCCAGACGGTCGTCCCGCGAGGAATCCTGGACTCGGTGGCGAGCTCGGGCCTTCTCGCGGTGCTCGCGCTCGGCGTGCTGGCCGTCGTCATGGCGATCTGCTCGGAGGCCGACGCCTTCATCGCCGCCAGCCTGACCCAGTTCTCGATGAGCTCTCGGCTCGCTTTCATGGTCGTCGGCCCAATGGTCGACGTGAAGCTGATCGCGCTCCAGGGCGGGACGTTCAGCTGGCGGTTCGCCGCGCGGTTCGCGCCCCTGACGTTCGTCGTCGCCGTGGGAGCCAGCATCCTGGTCGGCTGGTGGTTGCTGTGACTGCTGCCGGCGGGACGATCACGATGCTCGTCGGCGCCGTCGTCCTCCGCCTGAGCTTGACCGACACGTACGAGCGTTACGTCCGCCCGGAGATGGGGCTCTGGCTGGTGATCGCCGGCTTCGCCGTGATCGCGCTCGGACTTATCACGCTCGTGCAGTCCATCCGAGGGGTCAAACCGGCGGAGGGCCACGGCCACGACGACGAGCACGCGCACGGCGTCGGTGTGGGATGGCTGCTCCTTGCTCCGATCGCCGCGCTCCTCCTCGTCGCCCCGCCGACCCTCGGGAGCTACGGCGTCGGGCGGGCGGGCGCGGTCAACGTCAAGTCGGGGGCCGCGATCTTCGAGCCACTGCCGCGAGGAGGGCCTCCGAGGCCGATGACGCTCCTCGAGTACGTCGAGCGTTCCTTCGAGCACCAAGGCGCGAGCCTCCGAGCTGCTCCGATCCAGCTCACGGGCTTCGTCGCCGCCCCCGAGAGCGGTGGGTTCGAGCTGGCGCGCTACCAGATCGCCTGCTGCGCCGCGGACGCGACTCCCGTGGTGGTCGAGGTCCTCGGCACCTCGGGATCGCCTCCGAAGGCTGATCAGTGGGTCACGGTAACCGGGACGTTCGAGGCCGGCGGAGGCGAGCTGCCGCGGATGCGGGCCACGACCGTCGAGGGGATCGAGGCTCCGAACGATCCCTACGAGTAGGCGCTAGGCCGCGGCCTGGAGCTCGCGCCGGAGCTCCTTGATCTCGTCGCGGAGCTTGGCCGCATACTCGAAGCGGAGCTCCTCGGCTGCCGCATACATCTCCTCCTCGAGCGAGACGACGAGCTTCTCGATCTCGTCGGGCTGCATTCCTTCCACCCTCCGCGAGCCGCGGCGGCGCTTCCCGGGGACGGTCGGCGACTCGAGCGAGAGGAACTCGGCGATGTCGGAAACGCCCTTGACGATCGACTCGGGCGTGATGCCGTGCTCCTCGTTGTAGCGGAGCTGGATCTCGCGCCGGCGGTTCGTCTCGTCGAGCGCGCCCTTGATCGCCTCGGTCATCTTGTCCGCGTACATGACGACCTTGCCGTGCACGTTCCGTGCCGCTCGCCCGATCGTCTGGATGAGCGCGGTCTGACCGCGGAGGAAGCCTTCCTTGTCGGCGTCCAGGATGGCCACGAGCGACACCTCGGGCAGGTCGAGGCCTTCGCGCAGGAGGTTGACTCCCACGAGCACGTCGTACTCGCCGAGCCGGAGCTCCCGGATGATCTGGATCCGCTCGAGCGTGTCGATCTCCGAATGGAGGTACCGCGCCTTCACCCCGGACTCGAGTAGGTAGTCGGTCAGGTCCTCGGCCATCTTCTTCGTCAACGTCGTGACGAGGACGCGCTCGCCGGCCTCCTCCCTCCTCCGGATCTCGTTGAGGAGGTCGTCGATCTGGTTCTTCGTCGTCCGCAGTTCGACCTCGGGATCCACGATGCCGGTGGGCCGAATGATCTGCTCGGCGATGTTCGTCGAGTTGCGGAGCTCGAAGGGGCCCGGCGTCGCCGAGACGAACACGAGCTGCGGCACCTTCTCGACAAACTCGTCGAACCGAAGCGGACGGTTGTCGAGCGCCGACGGGAGCCGGAAGCCGTATTCGACGAGCGTCTCCTTGCGGGAGCGGTCGCCCTCGTACATCCCGCCCAGCTGCGGAACCGTCTGGTGCGACTCGTCGATGAAGGTGACGAAGTCGTCCGGGAAGAAGTCGAGCAGCGTGTGCGGAGCCGACCCGGCCGGGCGCCCGTCGAGGATGCGCGAATAGTTCTCGATGCCGTTGCAGTAGCCGAGCTCGGCGAGCATCTCCATGTCGTACTCGGTGCGCTGCCGGATCCGATGGGCCTCGAGCAGCTTGCTCTGGGACTCGAAGAGCTTGACCTGCTCCTCGAGCTCGTGGCGGATCTCGTCCAGCGAGCGCTCGATGGTCTCCCGCGAGGTCACGTACTGCGTCGCCGGGAAGATCGCGAGGTGCTCCAGGCGGGCGTAGACCTCGCCCGAGAGCGGGTCGAAATGCGTGATCGACTCCACCTCGTCTCCGAAAGAGAGATGCGGTACGCCGACTCCATGTGCGCCGGCTGTACCTCGACGACGTCTCCGCGCACGCGAAAGCGGCCGCGGCCGAGGAACGAGTCGTTGCGCGAGTACTGGATGTCGACCAGCTTGCGGAGCATGACGTCGCGGTCGATCTCCATACCGACGCCGAGCAGGACCGTCTTCTCCTCGTATTCGACGGGCGATCCCAGGCCGTAGATGCAGGACACTGACGCGACGATGACGACGTCGCGACGGACGAGGAGCGCGCTCGTGGCCGCGTGGCGCAGGCGATCGATATCGTCGTTGATCGACGCGTCCTTCTCGATGTAGAGGTCGGCTTGGGGCACGTATGCCTCGGGCTGGTAGTAGTCGTAGTAGGAAACGAAGTACTCGACCGCGTTCTCAGGGAAGAACTCGCGGAACTCGTTGCAGAGCTGAGCTGCGAGTGTCTTGTTGTGGGCGATCACGAGCGTCGGCCGCTGGACCTGCTCGATGATCCAAGCCATCGTCGCCGTCTTCCCGGTGCCGGTGGCTCCGAGCAGGGTCTGGTTGTCGTCGCCCGCCCTCAGACTGGCGGAAAGCGACTCGATTGCCTGCGGCTGGTCGCCGGTGGGGCGGTATGCCTCTGAGACCTTGAACTGGGCCACGACTCAGATCGTAGCCGTGGGCGCGGGGTCAGACGGCTTCGCGAAGGGGAGAGGCAGGCTCGCGCGCGAGCACGCGTGCCAGGGCCTCGACGCAGCGGTTGTCGAAGGCCGATCCCGCCTGCTCGAAGAGCAGAGAGAGAGCCTTTTCCGCGCTCCACGCCGCCCGGTACACCCGCGTGGAGATGAGCGCGTCATAGACGTCGCAGACGGCGAGGATGCGCGTGTCCAGATCGAGCTCGGCTTCGGAAAGGCCGCGTGGATAGCCGGTCCCGTCGAGACGTTCGTGGTGGTCGTGGACGAGCCGGAGCACGCCGTCGGCGAACCCGCCCAGCTCGCGCAGAAGGCTTTTCCCGTTCTCCGGATGGCGCTGGATGACCGCGTACTCACCGGGCTCCAGCGAGCCGGGTTTCTTGAGGATCTCGTCGGGGACCGAGAGCTTCCCGATGTCGTGGAGCAGCCCGCCCACCGCGAGCGTGCGCAGGCGGCCGGGCGGAAGCCCGAGCTCTTCGCCCACCTGGACGGCGCGAAGGGCGACCCGGCGCGTGTGCTCCTCGGTGTAGGTGTCCTTGTCCGCAAGGCGAACCGTGAGCGCCCGGATCTGCGAGCCGAGGAACGCCTCCTCTTCGGAGACGAGCTCGCTGCCGCGGAGATCGCCGACCAGCGGCCGGGACTGCACGCTGCGGTAGAGATCGAGGGCGACCGCGCCACCGACGAAGCCGATCCCGGCCAGCTCGAGCCCGTGGCCTACCCACCACCCGAGCTGGGTGAAGTCGAGCACGAGCGCGGCGACGAGTGCCGCGGCGAGCCACGCGAGCCCTACGAGAACGACGAGGTCCGCAAGCCGTCGCGTCAGCAGGTAGGTGTGCAAAGCCCGCAGGCCGAGGATCCCGTAGAAGCACAGACCGAGCGCGAGGATCGCGAGCGCGGACGCGCTGGCCGGCTCCGGAACGCTCGGCACGAGGGTCGGGGAGGCAAGGCCGATGACGCCGAGCGTGACGATTCCGGCGAGAAGAAGCCCCTGAAACCAGAGCAGAGGCCGGACGGCCCGCGGGCCCCGGAACGCCGGCAACGCCGAGAGGGCGAGAACCGCTCCGCCGACTGGGAGCGTGGCGCCGCCGGAAAACGCGATGACGCCGTTGTAGCCGACGATGATTCCGGGAGTCGCCAGGCCGTGGATCGTCAGCAGGGCCGCCATTGCGGTGAACGCGGTGCCGACGAGAACTGCCCGGCTGTCATGACGTAGGACGCCGACGGCCGTGAGAGTGATCGCGGCCAATGTGGCGACAAGAGCAGTCTGGCCGACCGCAACGAAATGGACCCAGCCCGGGAGGCTCACCGACGCGGGGCCGAGGAGATGCGCCGCGGGCAGCGGCACGGCCGCGAGCAGGCCGGCGATGAAGAGAAGGGGCAGCAGTCGATCTCTCACAGCGGGAATATCGACCAGCGCTGGTGACTCTTGAGACTTTCTACCCGTCCGCAGGCGGTTCGCTCAGGGCGTGCTCGCCGTTCTTCCCGAGGTCGAGGAAGAACGAGGCGAAGGCGCCGGCGATGCCGCTGACGAGGCACAGCGCCGTCAGCTCCAGAAAGATGTCGACGATGCGGCCGCCGGTCGTCACCGGGTTGCGCATCTGCGACGACACCGTCAGGAGCTGCACGGTCGTGAAGAAGAAGGCATCCCAGAGATTGCCGATCTCGCTGCGGGACGCGTCGCCCTCGAACATCCACATGAGCACGGTCCCGATCACGTCGATGGCGGCGACGAGCAAAAGCGCCTGGACGATCCTGCGTCGCAGCACCAAGTGCGGCCGCGGCGGGTTGCGGCCGAAGAAGCGCCCCAGGTGCCTGAACACTTCCACGAGGAAAGAATCGCCCGCGAGCCGGACGGTTCAGGCCCTCCTAATCGTCCAGGCCGAGCTCTTTCGCGTAGGCGTCCGCATACACCTCGCGCGTTTCGAGCACCGACTCGACGTACTCCCGTGTCTCCGGGAAGACGATTCCCTTCCCTTCGGCACGCCATGAGTCGACGTTCGCCTGGCCGGCGTTGTACGCGGCGAGAGCGAGCGTCGTGTCCCCGTACTTCGCCAGCAGCCTGTGCAGGTAGAAGGCGCCGTAGCGCACGTTGATCTCCGGGTCGTACAGATCGGCGACGCGAAAGCGCGAGCCCCCGGTGTGGAGGGCGATGCCCTTTGCCGTCGCCGGCAGGAGCTGCATCAGCCCGATCGCGCCTGACGACGACTTCGCCCCTGCATCGAACTTGCTCTCCCGGTAGATGACAGCTGCGAGGAGCGCAGGATCGAGCTCGTAGTTGCGAGCGTGGCCGACGACGATGTGGTCGTACGAGAGCGGGTAGCGAAGGCGCTCGTACCACGGCGGCTGCGTCTGTTGCACGTACGCGAAGCCGGCGCCGGCGGCAACGAGAACGACGAGGGCGGACAGGGCGACTCTCATCCGCTCAGCCTGTCGACCACGCCGGACACGAACGCGTCGAGCTCCTCGAACGACCCGTCGTTCACGTAGGCGAAGTCAGCGCGCGCGACCTTCTCCTCGTCGGGGATCAGCCTGCGCTCACGGTCCTGCATCGGGCGTACACGGCGCGAGATTCGCACCTCGGGTGCCGCCGTGATGACCACGACCACGTCGAACCGCGAGTCGCCGCCGACCTCGTAGAGGAGCGGGACCTCGGTGACGCTGACGGCAGGCGGGTCCGGCTGCTCGGCCAGCTTCTCCCTCCACGTCAGATAGGTGGCGACCACACGCGGGTGCAGGAGTCGCTCGAGCCAGTCGAGCTCGCCCCCATCAGCGAAGACGATCTGGGCCACACGGTCGCGGTCGACCTCGCCCGAGGGCGCGAAGACGCCGTCTCCCCAGCGCTCCCGCAGCGCGTTGCGAACCTCCTCGTCGCTCCTCAGGAGCTCGTGAACGATCTCGTCACTCGAGATCACAGCCGCGCCGTGACGCTCAAAGGCGCGCAGCGCCTCCGACTTCCCCGCTCCGATGCCCCCCGTGACGGCGACCGCCACGGGATGCGTCCTATTCGTTCTCTTCTTCCGGCGGAGCAGGCGTCTCGCCCTCGGAGTCCCCCGGTCCCTGTTCCTCGGGCGCGACGGCGTCGGCGTCCATGCTCTCGTCGAGCGCCTCCACCTCGGGTGCTTCCGGGGCTCCTTCGCTTCCATCGGCGAAGACCTCCTCGGAGAGCCCAAGATCCGGCGCGGCTTCGCCACTCGGGCCCTCGCCCTCCTCGACGCGCTTGAGCGAGAGGGAGAGGCGGCGGCGCTCGGGGTCCATCTCGATGATCTTCGCGCGCACGGTCTCGCCCTGGTTGACGACCTCACGCGGGTTCTCGACGTGGTGCTGCGCCAGCTCGGAAATGTGCACGAGCCCTTCGACGCCCGGGACGACCTCGATGAAGGCGCCGAAGGTGACCACCTTCGTCACCTTCCCCTCGACGATGTCACCCTGGTCGTACGCATCGACGACCTGCTGCCACGGGTCCGACTGGGTCTGCTTGAGGCCGAGCGAGATCCGCTGCCGCTCACGGTCGATGTCGAGCACCTTGACCTCGACTTCCTGGCCGATCTCGAGGAGCTCGGAGGGATGGTTCACGTGGCTCCACGAGAGCTCGGAGATGTGGATGAGGCCGTCGATGCCCTCCAGGTCGACGAAGGCGCCGAAGTCGACGATGTTCGAGATCGTGCCGGTGACGACATCGCCTGGCGACAGCCGGTCGAGGATCGCCTGGCGCATCTCCTTGCGTTCCTCCTCGAGCACCGCGCGGCGCGAGAGGACGACGTTGTTGCGGCTGCGGTTGAGCTCGATCACCTTGCACCGGAGCGTCTGGCCCATGAACTCGTCGAGGTCCTGCACCCGCCGGATGTCGACGAGCGACGCCGGCAGGAAGCCGCGCACGCCGAGATCGAGGATGAGGCCGCCCTTGACGACCTCGATCACAATGCCCTCGACGGGCTCTCCACTCTCGGCCGCCTGCTCGATGCGCTTCCACGCCATTTCGAAGCGGGCGCGCTTCTTCGACAGGATGAGCCGGCCCTCGGCGTCCTCCTTCGTCATCACGAGCGCGTCGATCTCGTCGCCCAACTGCACCTCGTCGGCGGGATTGATCGAGCGCCGGATGGAGAGCTCGGAGACCGGGATGACGCCCTCCGACTTGTAGCCGATGTCGATCAGGACCTCGTCCTTGTCGACGCGGACGACCTTGCCGCGCACGACCTCGCCCTCGTTGATGATGGGAAAGGTCGAGTCGTAGTCGGGGATCAGCTCGCCGTCTGGGCCCTGGGTCCAGACGTCGTCGTCCGATTTCGGCGTATTTTCCTCTGTGATCGTCTCGTTCTGCACCATTTAAAGAGACAGAGAGTATAGCCGCGGGATTTTGAGGCCCAGAGACTTGATCATCGTCGGCGCAGTCGTCCTGATTGCAGGGTTTGCGGCTGCCGATGCCCTGCGCGGGCGCGCAGGCGGACCGAAGACGGCGAGCCCCGAGACGACGGCGCTCCAGACCACCCCAACCCGCTTGCCCGGGCCAACCCCGCAGCCGAAGGCGCCCGAGGGCTGGCCCGTCGGCATGCTGGAAGGCTCCGTGGTCTTCACCAACGCCAGCGACTGCCGAGTTCGAGTGATCGGGCTCTCCGGAGGTACCGAACGGCCTGTCGCAAGGTTCCTCGGTAACTGCGACCTCTGGGTGCCTCCCGCCGGAGACCGAATCGCCTACGCGCTGGGGCCCCCTTCAGGGGATGGTCTCACGCCGTTCAAGCTGGCAGACCTTGCGCGCCCCAATGCCGATCTCGGCGGCTTCCGAGCCCTGTTCGGTGTCGTGCTGTGGAGCCCCGACGGGCAAAGAGTGGCGTGGTGCGGGCGTCGCCGCACCGGGTACGACCTCGAGGTCGGCGGTCCCGTGCGTCGGTTGCCCACGTGCCCGGTCGCCTATACCTCCGACTCGAAGATCGCTTACGCGGTCGGGAACAAGCTCCTCGTGGAAGACGCGACGATCTTGCAAGCTGGCGGAGGGATCACCTACGCCCACTTCGGCACCGATGGCTCGGTGGCGATCGTCGTCGACGGGAAGCGCCTCGAGCGCTACGACGGAGCGGGGGACCTCACTGCCAGTGCAGATATCCCGGAAGGGCGAACGCCGATTCTCTCGCCACGAAACTGCGCCGCGCTCTTCAAGCCCTTCCAGGGCTACGGCCGGATTCGCTTCGTCGAGCTCGGGTGCTACCACGGCAGGGAGCTACGTGATCTGTCCGGCTCCGACGCAGCCTGGTCACCTGACGGGACGTGGGTCGCGGTAGCCGAAGCAGAAAGCATCTCTTTCCATCCCGTTGGCGTCTCGGGCCGGACCATCGCCTGGCCTGCGGCCGCGGCGAACCTCGCCTGGCGACCGCGCTAACTCTTCGCCTCCGCCCAGTCGTCGCCGACCCCGATATCGACGGCGAGGGGCGGGTCGAGCGGATACGCGTTGCACATCTCGGCGCGGACGAGCTCCTTGATCGCCGAGAGCTCGACGTCGGGCACCTCGAACAGCAACTCGTCGTGCACCTGGAGGACGAGGCGGGCAGCGCGGCCCTCCTCGCGCAGGCGCCGGTGGATAGCCACCATCGCCTTCTTGATGATGTCGGCCGCCGTCCCTTGCATGACGAAGTTGACCGCGAGCCGCTCCCCGAGCGAGCGCGTCTGGCGGTTCGACGCCTTCAGCTCGGGCACGGGGCGACGCCGCCCGAAGAGGCTCGTCGCGTAGCCGTCCCGCTCGGCGCGCTCGATCGTCCGCTGGATGAAGTCCTGGACCAGCGGAAAACGCGCGAGATAGGCGTCGATGTACTCCTGCGCCTCCTCGCGCGGGATCTCGAGGTTCTCCGACAGCCCGAACGCAGAGATCCCGTAGATGATCCCGAAGTTGACCATCTTGGCGACGCTTCGTTCGCCCTTCGTGAGCGTCGCCGGATCCTTCCCGAGCACCTCGGCCGCGGTGGCAGCGTGAATGTCCTCGCCGCGCGCAAAGGCTTCCTTCAGCTTGGGCTCGCCCGATACGTGAGCGAGGATGCGCAGCTCGACCTGCGAGTAGTCCGCTGAGAGCAGGCGGTGCCCAGGGTCTGCGATGAAGGCAGAGCGGATCTCGCGTCCGAGCTCGGTGCGGATCGGGATCGACTGGAGGTTCGGGTTCGTGGTCGACAGACGGCCGGTGGACGCGACCGCCTGGTTGAACGTCGTGTGCAGGCGTCCGTCTTTGTCGTCGATCAGCTCGGGCAGTGGGCCGAGATACGTGTTGAGAAGCTTTGAGTACTCGCGCCACTCCTCGATCACCTCGACGATCGGATGCTCGCCGCGGATCGAGCGCAGGACCCGCGAGTCGGTCGAGTAGCCGGTCTTCCCCTTGCGGCCGGCGGTGAGCTCGAGCTTCTCGAAGAGGATCCGGGCGACCTGCTGCGTCGACCCGACCATGAACTCCTCGCCTGCCAGCTTGTGCGCCTTGGCCTCGAGCTCTTCGAGCCGGTCGGCAAGTCGCGCGGTGATCTCCCCCATGCGGTAGGCGTCGATGCGGACCCCGGCGTCCTCCATGGCCGCGAGCACTCCGGTCAGTGGCAGCTCGATGTCCCGGTAGAGCGGCTCGAGGCCCCGCTCGACGATCCGGGCCTGCAGCGGCTCGGCCAGCCGCAGTGCGCCGGCCGCATGACGCACGAGCGCGGCGGTCTCCTCCTCGGCGGCGGGCTCCGGCTGGAGCTCGATCCCGTACTCGGCGGCGAGATCGTCGAGCGCGTAGTCGGCCCGCGCCGGCTCGATCAGGTACGCCATGAGGATCGTGTCGTCCGCGGCCTCGATGCCGGCCCGCGCGAGCTCCCGCGGAAGGGTCTTGAAATCGTGCGCAACGAGACTGGCGTCTCGGAGCCGCGGGACGAGCTCGATGCCCCAATCCCCTACGACGACGTTCTCCGTCGCAAGGGCGAACCTCTCGCCCTCGACGGCAAGCGCCGCGCTGTCGGTCACGGTGTCGAGCTCGCCCTCCGTCCACGGCACCGATACGCCCTCGAGCTTCATCGGGGCCGCGGGGAGCGCCTCGTCGATGACGTCGATCCGCTGCAGGAGGTTGCGGAACTCGTACTGCCGGAACATCTCCTTCAGCCGGGAGCGATCCGGCGGCCGCAGAACGAGGTCAGCCGGATCGCACTCGAGCTCGAGGTCGCGCCGCATGGTCGCCAGCTCCTTCGACTGGAGAGCCTGCTCGGCGTGCTCGCGCAGCGCTTTCCCGCGGGCGGGCGAAAGCTCGTCGACGTGCTCGAGGACGGCCTCGAGCGACCCGTACTGCGCGATCAGCTGGCCGGCCGTCTTGTCCCCGAAGCCGGGAACGCCCGGGATGTTGTCCGAGTTGTCGCCCTTGAGGCCGATGAAGTCCGGGATCTGCTCCGGGGTGATTCCGTAGCGCGCGAAGACGCGTTCCGGTGTGTAGACGTTGACGTCGGCGACCCCGCGCGGGGTCATCATCAGGGTGACGTTGTCGGTGACGACCTGAAACGCGTCGCGGTCGGTCGAGACGACTGTGGTCTTGATGCCCGCTTCGTCTGCCCGCGCGGCGAGGGTGGCGATGACGTCGTCCGCCTCCCAGCCTTCGAACTCGAGGTTGCGGTAGCCAAAAGCCTCGACGATCGGGCGGAAATGCGGGAACTGCTCCCCGAGGAGGTTCGGCATCGGCCGCCGGTCGATCTTGTAGTCCGGGGCCAGCTCCTTGCGGTGCACGGCCCGTGTGTCCCAGGCGACGGCGACGCCCTTCGGCCGGTAGTCGGCCAGGAGCTTGAAAAGCATGTTGGTGAAGCCGAGCAGCGCGTTCGTCGGGAACCCCTCCGAGGTCGCGAGCTCCTCGGGCAGCGCGAAGAAGGCCCTGTACGCCAGGTTGTTCCCATCGACGAGGAAGAGCTCGGAGTCGCGGGCCGGGCCGTCGTCGAGCTGGAGCTCGGCGCCCGTCAGGGTCTTCGGTGACACACCCCAACCTTAAAGGCTGGGCTACTCCTCCCCGAGGTACGTTTTGCGAACCTGCTCGTTGTCGCGCAGCGCCTTGGCCTCGTCTGCGAGCGCGACGTGACCGGTCTCGAGGACGTAACCGCGATTCGCCGTCTCGAGCGCCATGAGCGCGTTCTGCTCCACGAGTAGGATCGGCGTTCCCTGCTCGTTGATCTCGCGGATGATCTCGAAGATCTTCTCGACGAAGATCGGCGCGAGTCCCATCGACGGCTCGTCGAGGAGGAGGAGCTTGGGGCGGGCCATCAGCGCGCGGCCCATCGCGAGCATCTGCTGCTCGCCGCCCGACATCGTCCCCGCCTTCTGGGTGCGCCGCTCCTTCAGCCTTGGGAAGAGGCTGTATACGCGCTCGAGATCCTCGGCGATCTCGCTGCGGTTCTCACGCTGGTAGGCGCCCATCTCGAGGTTCTCGAGCACCGACATGCGAGGGAAAACGCGTCGTCCCTCGGGCGACTGGGAGATGCCCATGCGCACGATGTCGTGAGGCGGCCTTATTCGTGATGTCCGTCCCTTGGAACTCGATCGTGCCCTCGCGCGGATGGTTGAGGCCGTTGATCGAGCGCAGCGTGGTCGACTTGCCGGCGCCGTTCGCGCCGATCAGGGTCACGATCTCGCCGTCGAGCACCTCGAGCGTGATGCCCTTCAGCGCCTGGATCGTCCCGTAGTAGGTGTGAACGTCCGTCGAGCTTGAGGATGACGTTGCGGTTGCCGGTCTTGGCCTGGGTAGGGGAGTCTCCGTCGCGCTCATCCCGTGGCCGCCGTTCCCAGGTAGGCCTCGATCACGCGCGGGTCGTGCTGCACTTCCTTCGGCGCGCCTTCGGCGATCTTCTCCCCGTAGTCGAGCACGGTCACGCGGTCGGAGATGCCCATGACGACCTTCATATCGTGCTCGATCAGTAGCACGGTCATGTTCTGCTCCTCACGAAGCTTCGCCACGAACGTCGTGAACGTCGCCGTCTCGTCGGGGTTCATCCCCGCCGTCGGCTCGTCGAGGAGCAGGAGCTTCGGCTCGGTCGCGAGCGCGCGGGCGACTTCGAGCCGGCGCTGATCGCCGTAGGAGAGGTTCTTCGCGTACTCGTCGTCCTTGCGGCGCAGGCCGGAGAACTCGAGCAGCTCGCGGCCGCGCTGCTCGGCTTCGGCCTCCTCCCTCTTCAGACCGGGCGTCCGGAAAATCGAGCGCACGATGCCGCCCTTGATGTGGCCGTGCATGCCGACGAGCACGTTCTCGAGCGCCGTCATGTTGTGGAAGAGCCGGATGTTCTGGAACGTCCGAGCCATTCCCAGGCCCGTGACCTCATGGGGAGGCAGGCCGGCGATCGACTTGTCCTCGAAGAAGACCGCGCCGGACGTCGGCTTGTAGACGCCCGTGAGCGTGTTGAAGAAGGTCGTCTTCCCGGCGCCGTTCGGTCCGATGAGGCTGACGATGTTGCCGCGCGGGATGACGAAGTCGACGTCGTTGACCGCGATGAGGCCTCCGAACTCCTTCCGGACCTGGACCGCCTCGAGGATGTTGCCGTTCTGCTCGCTCACTCGGTCGTCACGTCGTAGAGGTATGCCTGGTCGCCTTCCTTGAATTCTGCCTTCCGCCGGGCGCTCGGGATCAGGCCCTCGGGCCGGAAGAGCATCATGATGATCAGGAGGAAGCCGAAGAGGCCGTACTTGTACTTCGTGATCTCGACGTCGTGCGCTGCCCCCGGTATGGCGTCGTTCAGGAGGTCTCCTATCTTGCCGAGGCCGGTGAAGTTGAGCCACGCGATGAGGCTCGCGCCGACGATGACTCCCCAGACATTGCCCATGCCGCCGACGACCACCATCACGAGCACGATGATCGAGATCTGGAAGGAGAAGCTCGTCGGGAAGATGCCGTTGATGAAGGAGCCGTAGACCGAGCCGGCGAGCCCTCCGAACACGCCGCCGATGGCGTAGGCCCAGAGCTTCGTCCGCATCAGGGGGACGCCCATTGCCGAAGCCGCGACCTCGTCCTCGCGCACCGCGATCCACGCCCGGCCCATCTTCGAGTCACGGAGCCGCAGGTTCACGAAGATCGTGATCAGACACATGATCAGGATCGTGTAGTACCACGGCTTGAGCTCGCTCGGCAGCGAGCTGTAGCGGTCGGGCAGGAAGCCGTTGGTCGCGTTGTTCAACGTCTCCCCGAACCCTGGCCGGTCGAGCTGCGTGATCCCGCGGACGCCGTTCGTCACGTTCTTGCCGCCGATGCTGTCGCCGTTGCGGAAGACGTCCGGGATGATCTCCCCGAAGCCGAGCGTGACGATCGCAAGGTAGTCGCCGCGCAGACGCAGTGTCGGCCAGCCGATGATGATGCCCGCAATCGCACAGACCAGTCCGGCGAGCGGGACGACGACCCAGAAGCTCAAGTGCAGCCCGGGAAGATCCGGGTTGCCGACGTCGAGGAAATGGACGTTCCAGTCGTAGATGGCGAACAGGCCCGAGCCGAACCAGCCGAGCGTGTACGCGCCGAGGGCGAAGAAGGCGACGTAGCCGAGATCGAGGAGGCCCGCGTAGCCGACGACGATGTTGAGCCCGAGCGCAAGCATCACGTAGGTGGCCATCTGGAACGCCGCGTCCATGTCGATGCCGAGCCGGCCGACGAAGAGGCTGTCCAGGAAACTGACGTTCTCGATCAGGAGTGGATAGGCGAAGATCAGGGCGATCACGAGCGCCGGCAAGGCCCACCGCTTGGTGGCCTCCGAGCCGAGGCCCGGCGCCCGCAGGCGGGCGGCGCCGGTGCTCACTGGCCCTCCGGCGTCTGTTCGCCGAGCAGCCCGGACGGCTTGAACACGAGGATGAGGATGAGGATCGAGAAAATGACGGTGTTCGTCCAGCGGGCCCCGAGGTTGAAGAGGAAGCCGGCGTCGTTCAACGCCGCGATGACCCCGAGCAGGATGCCGCCGAGCACCGCGCCGTTCAGGTTTCCGATCCCGCCGAGGACGGCGGCGGTGAACGCGAAGAGGCCGAGCCTGAAGCCAAGATCGAACTTCGTGTTCCCGATGTACATGGCGTAGATCGCTCCCGCGGCGCCCGCGAGCGCGCCGCCGAGCGCGAAGGTGAAGGAGATCGTCCGGTCGACGTTGATGCCCATCATCCCGGCGGCGTCTTGGTCCTGGGCGGTCGCGCGCATCGCCTTGCCCGCCTTCGTGCTCCGCACGAGGTACGAGAGCACGAGCAAAAGCGGGATCGTTATGAGGATGACGATGAACGCACCCCAGTCGTACGTCACACCGTGGGTCGAGATCACGTTCCCGCGCGGGAAGATGTCGGGCACGGGCTGCGGGCTCGCGTTCTTCCAGATGAGCCCAATGTTCTGCAGCAGGAACGAGAAGCCGATGGCCGTGATCAGAGGCGCGAGGCGTGGCTGGTTACGGAGCGGTTTGTAGCCGATGCGCTCGATCGTCACGTTGATCGTCATGCACAGGAGCATCGAGAAGAAGAGCGCCATCACGATCGTGTACGCGCGTTGCGTGCCGGACGAGGACGCGACCGCGGTCGTCCCCAGCGGGATCCCCAGCACGAGCGTCGTGGGATAGAGCGGGAGCTGAAACGCGCCCTCGGTGACGATCGAGTGCGTCTCGAACGACCCGAGCATGAAGTTGTCGCCGTGGGCGAAGTTGATCAGCTCGATGATTCCGTAGACGAGCGTGTAGCCCAGGGCGACGAGCGCGTAGATCGACCCGTTCGTGATGCCGATCAGAGTGACCTCGATGAAGCGGCTCGGGGACTCGATGAACTCCCGCAGGAGCCAGCCGAACGTCGCAACGAGCAGGAGAGTGCCGAACAGCCACAGGAGGAGCTGCGAGGGCGGTGGGAGCCGCCGTGTCGGAAGAGGCCGCGCTGTCGTGTCAGCGGTCGCCACGGGCGCAGACTATGACGCAGAGAGAGGGCCGGCACAACCGGCCGGCCCTCTCATTTGGATTGGTGTTATTTCTGACTTACGAGGGCGCCTGGAACTGCTCTACGAACTCCCAAGCTCCACTCTTGCCCTGGAAGATCGACTCGAACTTGTCCTGCGGATCCCCGTTCTCGTCGAAGGTGATCGGTCCGACGACGGTGTCCGCCGATGCACCCGCCAGCGCACCCGTCACGCCTTCGCGAGTGCCGTCGGAGTTCTCCAATGCCGCCAGCATCATCTGGAGAGCGGCTACGGCGTACGCCGTGTAGACCTCCGGCTTGCCGAACTGCTCCTGCACCTTGGCGTTGAACTCCTTGCCGGCGCCCGGAAGGTCGTCCGGGTTGAGGGTCGGAGCGCTGCCGTAGATGCCTTCGACGTTCTCGACTCCCGCTTCGTCGAAGAGGGAGACCTGGACGAAGCCGTCGGAGACGACGGTCGGCACCTTTTGGTTGTCGCCTACGACCGCGACCTTGTCCTTCACGAGCTGGCCGCCGTTGAAGCAGGAGATGCCGCCGATGAAGATACCGTCCGCACCGGTCGACTTGATGCTCGTCATCAGGGCCTTGTAGTTCTGGGCGTTGGCGTCCCAGCCCTCATGGCCGGCGACTTCGAGCCCGATGTCCTTGGCCGCGGACTCAAAGGCGTCGGCGACGCCCTTTCCGTACGCGTCCTTGTCATCGAGGATGAACACCTTCGTCACGCCCAGCTTGTCCTTCATGTAGGCGGCGTCGATTTGCCCCTGGACGTCGTCCGAAGTGACGACGCGAGCGTAGTTGCGCGTGCCGCTGGGGTAGTACTTCTCCGGCTCGCCCGGCTCGGACCCGGGGCCGACGTGGGTCAGACCCACAGCCGTGTTCGCCGGGCTGATGAAGGCAAGCGACGCCTCGTTCGCGATCGGTACCTCGATCTTCGCGCAACCGGAGTTGAACGTCCCGAGCACGCCGATGATCGACTCGTCCTCGACGTACTTGCGGGCGTTCGCTGCACAGGTCGCCTCGTCCCAGGCGCCCTTCGCGGCCGTCGAATCGTCGAAGGCCTCGAACTCGATCGTGTAATCACCGACCTTGTTTCCGATTTCCGACAGATACAGCTTGATGGCGTTGTTCATCTGCTCCGTCTGGGCTGCGGACGAGCCCTGGAGCGGAAGGTCGGAGACGATCTTGACCGTCTTCGCCGCCCCGCCACCCGTACCGCCGGCCGTACCCGTGCTCGAGCTCTCGTTGTCCCCGCCGCATCCTGCGGCGAGCAGAGCCATGGCACCGATCAGTGCGGCCAGCACCGACAACAGTGTCCTTCTTCTCACTACGCCTCCTCGTTCGCCCGACAATTCCCTCAGCGCTGCGCCTGGCGAGCACCGCTCGACCTTCGTTTCGAGCAGGCACCGTCGTACACGCCAGGCGGGGCTGCTCCTTTGCTTGGCGCGAGATTATGACGACGCGCGCCACGTCCAGCAAGCCCGCCTGGATACCATGCAACACGCATGGACCGCGCCGAAGTGGCGGAACTGGAAGACGCGCTGGACTCAAAATCCAGTGGGGCCTGGCCCCGTGCGGGTTCGATTCCCGCCTTCGGCATCGGTTTCCCCTCCTTGACGGAGAAGACGACCGACCCCCCGCGAAGTTAGGGCTGTGGCGCTGGTAGGCGTGCTCACCGGTGGGGGCGATTGCCCCGGCCTGAACGCAGTGATTCGGGCAGTCACGCGGCGCTCGCTGACGCGGGGCTGCGAAGTGGTGGGGGTTCGGGACGGCTGGCGCGGCCTCGTCGAGGGCCGCTTCATGGAGCTCGGCCCGCGCGAGATCTCGGGGATCCTTCCCCGCGGGGGAACGATCCTCGGGACGACGCGGACCAACCCCTACAAGACCGAGGGCGGCGTCAAGCGCGTGCTCGAGAACTTCGAGTCCGCCGGCCTGACGGCGCTCGTCGCCATCGGGGGCGAGGACACGCTGGGGGTGGCTTCGCGACTGCATGGCGAGGAGCAGCTCCCTGTGGTCGGGGTGCCGAAGACGATCGACAACGACCTGTCCGCAACCGATTACACGTTCGGCTTCGACACGGCGGTCTGGATCGCCACCGAGGCGATCGACCGCCTGCACACGACGGCCGAATCCCACAACCGCGTGATGGTGCTCGAGGTAATGGGACGCCACACGGGCTGGATCGCGGTCATGAGCGGGATCGCCGGCGGTGCCGACGTCATCCTCATCCCGGAGCAGCCGATCACCGTCGAAGACGCCTGCGAGGAGCTGAGGCGGCGCCACGAGCGCGGCAAGGACTTCTCCATCGTCGTCGTCAGCGAGGGCTACGAGCTCACATACGCCTCGGGCGAGACGCGTGCGGTCGCGGAGGAGGCGCGCGCCTCCGACCAGTTCGGCCACGTCCGCCTCGGGGGGGTCGGGGACGCCCTCGCCCAGGAGATCGAGGAGCGCACCGGCTTCGAGACGCGGGTGACCGTCCTCGGCCACGTCCAACGGGGCGGGTCTCCCACCCCCCGCGATCGCGTCCTCGCGACGCGCTACGGCCTCAAGGCCGCCGACCTCGTCCACGAGGAGCGCTGGGGAACGATGGCCGCACTCCACGGCGACGCCATCGTCGAGGTTCCGCTCGCCGATGCCGTCGCCGAGCAGAAGACGGTCCCGCCGGCCTGGTACGACGTCGCCCGCGCCTTCTTCGGCTAGTAGTCGGCCGAAATCTTCGGCTGCGCCGCGATTTCGGCCGACGAAACAGCTACAGCAGCTCGGCGAGGGGGAAAGCGCGGTGCCGCCGCGGGGGCACAAGGAAGTTCTGCCGATGCGTCGTCCGCAGGATCGAGTTGAAGCCCTGCGCGCGCGAGCGCGGGTCGATGGGGACGCTCGAGCCGTCGGGCAGAATCCCGTCCATCGCGAGCCGCGTGCGGTGGAAATCGTCGGCCGTCGGGGTGAAGACGGCGAAGTGGAGGCCGGCGGCCGGCTCGTCGCTCTGCCCGTCGACCTCGGGTCTCCCGCTCCAGAAGAACGGATTGTCGAGGGTGTTGAAGTCCGCTCGCTGCGGCACGGCCGTGCCCTTGGGGAAGTGTCGCCCGTCGTGGGCGGTGACGTCGTGGGCGAGGCGTGACGCCGGCTGGATCCCCGAGCTGTGCCCCACCGCCTTGTAGCGCCGCGCCTCAGCGTGGACCTCCCTCGTCGAGTCCGCGTCCTCGGCGTCCTGCGGCACGGTTTGCGTCCCCTCGGGCACCTTCAGCCCCGGCCTGAACGTCGTCGAGACCCGCTCCGAGAAATCGAAGTTGAGATACCACGCCTCGATGTCCTCGAAGATGTGCGAGAGGTGCATGGCCGTCCCGCCGAGGAAGTAGCCGTCGGGCCACTGATCGGTGTAGCCGGGCAAGGTCTCGAAGTTCGCGATGCCGGGAGGCCCGAGCCCCGCCTTTTGCGTCGACGTGAACCCGAGGAAGAGCTCCGCGGAGTCAGGGATGAGCTCCGCGCCCGGGACTCCCGCGGCGAGCGCCATCTGTTTCGGCAGGCTCTGCCCCCCGTGGAACCCGCCGCCCATGAACCCGCGGCGGATGCTCGTCAGTTCGAAGGCGTCCTCCAGCTCGTCGAAGATCTGCGTCGAGACGGACTCGATGTGGTCGCGGCTGTCGCTCCGGAAGAAGAAGGCGACGTCGTTCTGCTCAAGAATCAACTCCTCTGGATCGCTCGGGAAGCGGATCGCGTCGATGAGCGCCCGCACCTCTCGGTCGGCGGCCTTCGACGCGCGCAGGTCGAGCGGCAGCCGCTCCCGCGCCGGCGCGGGCACGTAGCGGTCGAAGTAGGGAAGCCCCCAGCCCACGCTGATCGAGAGGCCGGCGGGGGCGGGGCCGTAGCGATTGTCGCCCCGCTGAAGAACCGCCTCGAGGGACTCCTTCGCCTCGAGCAAGGCAGCCGGAGTCTCGTCCACGCGCACCATCGCCGTGACGACCTCGTGGTGGAGCGGAGGCACGACGACCTCGACGCCGTTGTCGACGACGGTCTCGAGCCTTCCGAGCGCATGCTGCTCGGAGGGGAGGACGTGGGTCGATTCGGTGGACGAGCCGATCGCGAAGCGGTCGACGAGCCCGTAGATGCCGGCAGCGGCCAGAGCGCCGGCGCCTCCGGCGACGAACTGCTTCCGTGTCAGCCGCACGTCAGGACTGCTGCGCGTCGATCCTGACGAGGCCGCGTACAATGCGGTCGAGGTTCGCGGTTACCGTGCCGTACGGCAGGCCGAGGCCCGGAACGACGTGCTGGCTGACGGTGTAGAGCGAGCCCTCCGTCTCCCATGCGTAGAGGACGTGCCACGTGTCCGCGCCGCGGTTGACGTTGTAGACCTGGATGTCGAGCCCCGCGATCGTCTTTTTCTCACCCGGATCGTTGAAGCAGGGGCGGCCGTTGCAGTTCGGGATCGTCGTCGTTCCGGGATAGCCCCGGAAGTTGACGTGCACCTCCGCGACGTTGGCCTCGTACCACAGGAAGCCGATGAGGTAGCTGCGGTTGTCGAGGACGGAGTGCATGGCCTCCCACTGCCCGCCGATCTCTCCCGTGAGCGGCTCGGGTAGCCAGCTCGGGCAGTAGACCGGCGCCTTGATCTGATCCGCGAGCTTCTGCCAGCCCGGACGCCAGGCGGGCGGACAGACCGGCGCGCTCGCGGGCTCGTTGCCGCCCGTGGCGGTGGTGGGCGAGCCGTTGGCCGAGTCGTTGCCGCCTCCACAGCCGGCTGCGACTGCGAGCACGACCAGGAGGGGGAGCCACCACGGCTTTCGAGACATCGAGGGCAAATGATCGCAAAACGCCGCCGGGCGCAGGCGGCCAACCAACCGGACTAGCGGCCGGTCAGCTCGGCGAGCGCGGAGGCGAAGTCGGGTGAGACCCTTAGGAACTGCCCGTCGACCAGAGCCGCGTCCACCCCGGCGCGCTCGAGAGCGACGATCTGGTCGCGGTCGATCGGCCGGCGCGGGCGGGCGACGACGAGCTTCCCGGCGGGGACGTCGACCATGAGGTCGAGCACATGCTCAAGCTCCTCCTCGTCGTTCTGGTGGGAGCTCGCGCAGACAACGATCTCGGGGTCGAACCGCTCGAGGATCTCCGCCAGATCTTCAGCCTCCCGCACCTCGACGGCGCAGTCGATGCCCAGTGCGTCGACGGCCGGATAGAGCTCGTCGAGGAGCTGTCCTTCACCTGCATCGGAGTCGTAGACGAAGATGCAGCCGTCGACGCCCGCCTGGACGAGCCCGTCGATGTCGCGTGAGGACCGCAGTCCGCCGACGACGAGCGGGAGCGACGTCGCAGCCCTCGCAGCTCCGGCATCGCGAAGGGAGACGGCGATCGCCTCGGCCCCCGCCTCCTCGGCGAGCGCTCCGAGATCAGCGACCTCCCCTTCGAGTATGGGAACGACCGAGATCCCGTCCCCTTCCGAGATGGCCTGGCTGAAGCGGGCCATTGTCAGGCGCGCGCGAGCGCGGGAGGGGCGGAGAGAAGATCGATGGCGAAGGCCGACCCGATCCGGCCGGCGCCCGCGTTGACCATCGCCTGGACGTCTTCGATCGTCTCGATGCGGCCCGACGCCTTTACTCCCACCCGCTCGGAAAGCGCTTCTCGGAGGAGCTCGACTTCATGGACGGTGGGCATCTCCCTGCCATGCCCGATCGAGGTCTGGGCGAAGTCGATCTCGGCACGCTCGACGATGCAGCACGCGAGCTGCGCGAGCTTGTCCTCGAGCTGCGGCGTTCCGATCACCGCCTTGAGGACGACTGCTCCGCGACCGCCGTTCGCCGTCTTCATCCGAATCGTCCGGGTGAACGAGACGAGCTCGTCGCGCACGAGGCGGATGTCTCCTCGTTTGAGCGCGAGGACGTTCATGACGAACTCGAGCTCGCCGGCTCCGTCGGCCAGCGCCTGCTCCGCAACGCGAATCTTCGTCGTGGCCGCCGCGGCTCCGTTGGGAAACCCGACGACCGCGCACACCTTCACGTCGCTCCCGCGGAGCGCCTCGGCAGCAGGTGGGACATGGTCGGGGAGGACGCACACAGACGCGACGTGAAGCTCACGGGCCTGTCCACACAGGTGCTCGACCTCCTCCGGTGCCGCGTCCGGGTCGAGCAGAGTGTGGTCGATGGTCTTGGCGAGCTCCTCGGTCCGCACGGCCATGAGCGTCTCAGTGTAGGGGACGAGCGACGGCTAGACCCCGATCGGATGCCAGACCGTTTTCAGCTCGAGGAAAGCGGCGGCGTGGTAGGGCGAGTGGCCGCTTCCGTTCCGGACGACTCTCTTGACGTTGTCGGCAGCGAGTCGCTCGAGCTCGGCCCGATCGCCCTCGACCCCGTGGAGGTCGATCGCGTTCACGTCCATGTGGGCAGCGAGGACAGGGGCAAGATCGCCCTTTCGCCCCGTGAGAACGTTGACGACTCCGCCGGGGACGTCCGAGGTGGCCAGCACTTCCGTCAGCGTCACGGCGGCGAGCGGGCGGCGCTCGGACGCGATGATGACGAGAGCGTTGCCCCCGACGATCGCGGGCGCGACCCGGGCGACGAGGCCCGCCAGCGGCGGCTCCTCGGGCGCGACGACGCCGACGACGCCGGTCGGCTCGGGCACGGTGAAGTTGAAGTATGGGCCGGCGACCGGGTTCGAGGTGCCGAGCACCTGGGCGAGCTTGTCCGCCCACCCCGCGTACCAGACCCAGGTGTCGATCGCCTCGTCTACCTCGGCGTCGCCGCCGACGAGCTCGGCGAACTGCGCGCGGCGCCCCTCCATGATCTCGGCGACGCGGTAGAGCACCTGGCCGCGGTTGTACGCAGTCATGGCGGCCCATTTGGGCAAGGCCTCGCGGGCAGCGCGCACGGCGTCGCGGAGATCCTTCTTCGAGGCCAGTGCGACGTTGGCGCCCTCGACCTCGTAGGAGCGGCCGGACTCGGAGCGCGGGAAGGCGCCGCCAATGTAGAGCTTGTAGGTCTTGTTGACTGGAAGCCTCACGCTTTCGTTCCTTTCCGGGAGTCACGCTCGCGGTTTTCAGCGGTACGCTCGAAGCGGGTGGTGGTTCGGGGTGGCCCCATGAGTTTCTCGCGCCTCATTCGAACCTCATGTAGGGCTCGAGGCCGTGCAACCCGCCCTCGCGGCCGAACCCCGACTCCTTGTACCCGCCGAACGGCGAGGCCGGATCGAAACGGTTGTACGTATTAGCCCAGATCACGCCGGCCCGGAGCTGTTGGGCCATCGAGAGGATGCGCGAGCCCTTCTCCGTCCAAACCCCTGCCGAGAGGCCGTAAGGCGTGTTGTTGGCCTTCTCGACCGCCTCGTCGGGAGTTCTGAATGTGAGCACGGAGAGCACGGGCCCAAAGATCTCCTCCTGCGCGATCCGGTAGCTCTGCGCGACGTTCGTGAACACCGTGGGCGCAAACCACCAGCCCTTCTCCGGCAGTCGGCACGGCGGCTGGAAGATCTCCGCCCCTTCCTCCTCCCCGGCCTCGACGAGCTCCCTGATCCTGTCGAGCTGCGCCTTCGAGTTGATCGCGCCGACATCGGTGTTCTTGTCCAGCGGGTCGCCCACGCGCAGCGTGCCCATCCGCCGCTTCAGCTTCGCGATCACCTGCTCGTAGATGGACTCCTGCACGAGCAGTCGCGAGCCGGCGCAGCACACATGACCCTGGTTGAAATAGATCCCGTTGACGATCCCTTCGACCGCCTGGTCGAGCGGCGCGTCGTCGAAAATGATGTTCGCGGCCTTGCCGCCCAGCTCGAGGGTGAGCTTCTTGCCCGTCCCGGCCAGGGCACGCTGGATCTCCTTGCCGACCTCGGTCGAGCCCGTGAACGCCACCTTGTCGACGTTCGGATGCTTGACGAGCTCGGCCCCCGCCCGCCCGTCGCCGGTGAGGATGTTGACGACACCGGGGGGCAGCTCCGCCTGGCGCAGGACGTCGCAGAAGAGAAGGGCCGTCAGGGGAGTGGTCTCGGCCGGCTTCAAGACGACCGTGTTGCCCGTCGCGAGCGCCGGCGCCACTTTCCAGGAGAGCATGAGGAGGGGAAAGTTCCAAGGAATCACCTGGCCCGCGACACCGAGCGGCCGCGGCTTGCGGTTTGGGAAGGCGTACTCGAGCTTGTCCGCCCAGCCGGCGTAGTAGAAGAAGTGCGCCGCCGCGAGCGGCAGGTCGACGTCGCGCGACTCCCGGATCGGCTTGCCGCCGTCGAGCGACTCCAGCACGGCGAACTCCCGTGAGCGCTCCTGCAGGATTCGCGCGATGCGGAAGAGGTACTTGGCGCGCTCTGCAGGCGCGATCTCCGACCAGCCGTTCTCGAAGGCGTCGCGCGCAGCGCTGACCGCCAGGGCCACGTCCTCACCGTCTGCATAGGCGACCTCGGCGAGCGACTCCTCGGTCGCCGGGCTGATGCTGGGCTGAAACTCGCCGGAATGAGGCTCGACGAACTCGCCGCCGATGAAGAGTCCGTAGCGGTCCTCGAGCCTGACGATGTCGCGCGACTCCGGCGCGGGCGCGTAGTCGAACGACGAGGGGACCGGGGAGCGATCCTGGCGGCGCTCGACGTCAGCCATCGAGCGGCACGTCGTCGAGCGTGAGGACTTCGATGTCTTCGGTCAGCTCCCTGATCCGCTGCAGACGAGGCTGAACGAAGTCGCGGAACCGGTCGACCTGCTCGGGGTCGTCCCACGCAGCGAAGCTCCGGAAGACGTTCGAACGTTCCTGGTCTTGCAGAAGATGTGGCCCAGCCGACGGCTGGAACTCGCGTAAGGCGTCCCGGGCCATCGCCTGCCACGCCGTAACGAAGTCCTCTTCGTGGCCGGGCTTCACCGTCCAGACACCATGAGTCCAGATTTGGGTCATCAGTCGAGCGTGAAGTAGTCCGGGCTCTGGTAGCGGCCGGTCTTCTCCTTGCGGATCTGCAGAAGCACGTCGTTCAAAAGGGACGAAGCGCCGAACCGGAACAGGTCCGGCGTCAGCCACTCCGGCCCGAGCGTCTCGTAGAGGACGACGAGGTACTGCACGGCCTGCTTGGCGTGCCGGATTCCACCCGCGGGCTTCATGCCGACTCGCCGGCCGGTCTCCTCGTAGACGTCGCGGATCGCCTCGAGCATCACGAGCGTGACGGGAAGCGTCGCCGCCGGCTGGATCTTGCCCGTCGACGTCTTGATGAAGTCAGCCCCGCCCGCGATCGCGAGCAGGCTCGCGCGGCGGACGTTGTCGTACGTCCCGAGCTCGCCGGTCTCCAGGATGACCTTGAGATGGGCCTCGCCGCAGACCTCCTTCACGCGGCGCACCTCGTCGTAGACCTTCGCGTAGTCGCCCGAGAGGAACGCGCTGCGGTCGATCACCATGTCGATCTCGTGCGCCCCCAGCTCGGCGACGCGGGCGGCCTCCTCGACCTTGATGTCGAGCGGCGACTGCCCGGAAGGGAAGGCGGTCGCCACCGATGCGACCTTGACACCGGAATCCCCCACGCGCTCGAGCGCGATCGGGACAAGGTTCGGGTAGACGCAGACGGCTGCCACCGGGGGCACGGTCAGGTCGGCGGGATCCGGCCGCATCGCCTTCGAGGAGAGGGCCGCCACTTTCCCCGGGGTGTCGGAGCCCTCGAGCGTCGTCAGATCCATCATCCGAACAGCGAGGTCGAGTGCGAAGAGCTTCGACTCGCGCTTGATCGACCGCTTGGCGAGCGTCGCCGCGCGTTCCTCGACCGCCACCTGGTCGACCGACCCGATTCTGGGCAGCCTGGGCTCGAGCGGTAGCTCGAAGCCACGCGGAAGAGCAGGCGCCTGCGCCATGCTCAGAGTGTAGCCCTGGGGTTCGCTTAGAGCGCGTCGGCGCGCAGGAAACCGCCCTGCAACCGCGCCACGTAGGAGCCCAGCTCGTTCTCGCGCCGGTCCAGGCGCTGGTCGAGCTCCTCGAGGCGTTGCTCCCGCTCTTCCAAGGCTTCCGAACGAATAAACGCCTCGGCTTCGAACTCGGCCTCGCGCTGCTCGAGCTCCGCTTCGCGAAGATCGAGCTCTGCCGCACGGCGCCGGAGCTCCTGCTCCAGCAGGTCGAGCTTTTTGTTCCTCCGCTCGAGCCACTGGGGAGACACGAGTGTCTCCGAGGTCTCCGCGGGCTCGATTTCAGGAGCCCGGACGGGAGTCGCGTGCGACGCTGCCACGGGGGCGAGCGCGAAGATGTTGATGTTCGTCACCGAAGATCGGCGCAGCCGCTCGGATTCGACGATGCCGCTTTCGTCATCCATGGCTGTCTTTATCGGACGAAATGCCCGAAGACAGCACGCACATCCCTCGAAATGGGGTCTACGCGGAAGGCACGCTTTCCCGCACGAGCGGGCGCGTGTCGAGCGGCTCGAACCCGATGCGGGCAGCGATTTCCTCGCTCGAGGGCTGCGTGCCCTCGAAGAAGAGGCCGCGGAGGAGCTCGCCCGTTTCCGCCATCTCCCACCACTGGGGACCCACCTTTTCGCGCAGGTGCGCGCGGAGCTGTGCGCTGCGAATCCACGCGCGCAGGTAGTCGGCCGAGTAAAACCCGTCGTCCATGTCCGCCAGGTAGCTGTCGGGGCGATAGCGAAAGCCGGTGGCCTCGCGCAGATTCTCCGCATAGCGCGGCGCATAGTCCGGCGCGTGGGCGAAGTCCGCCCAGATCTGGAGCTCGTAGTCGAGCTTGGCCGCATAGCGGCGGAAGAGGAGGACGTCGAGGAAGCGGGTGGCGTCCGCATGCTCCTCCGCCTCGTCGCCGAGGTCGAAGTGCTCGCGGTGCCAGCCGGGCTCACGGGTCACCGACTCGAGCAGGAACGAGTAGATCTCGGTGAGGGCGTGATCGCGCGAGAGCCGGCGAAAGGTGTAGGGAAGCGAAGGGTCGCAGCCCGCATAGTGAAGCGCGTGCCCCGCCTCGTGCATGAAGCTCTGGTAGTCGTGCAGACCTCCCTGCGCGCGCGTGATCAGATGGACGATCGATGGGGGATTGGAGGCGATGACGCAGGCCCGGGGGCTCTTCTGCGGCCGGTCATCGAGATCGAGGCGGATGTGGTTGTCCGAGGCGAGGTCGAAGCCAAGACGAGTCAACGACTCGAGGCAGACGGGAACCGCTTTCTCTTTCGTGTAGACGAGGGCGAGCGGCGAGAGACGGCGCAGATAGGCGACGTGGGACGACGACGGCTCGTCCTCGCGTTCCTCGCCGAGGAGGCGGTCCGTCCACCTCTTCCGGAGGTCGCCCCAGGGCTGCTGCTGCTCGGCGGCCGCCCCGCCGAGGGCGTCGGAAAGCGCACGCATGTCGATCTGCTTTCGGTCGGCGCTCCGCTCGATGGGGTCGGCGGCCCCCGAGAGCTCCGCGTCCAGCGCCTCCTCGGCGCGCATCAGCTCGAGGCGCTCGTCGTTGAAGGCGGCGGACGCATCCCCGGCCAGCCGCCCGAGCTCCTCGCGGCCGTCGTACTCGTCGAGGAGCGCGAGCATCGCCTGCGCGGAGCGGAGCGGGAGCTCCTCCCCGCGAAACTCGACCCGAGCGGCGAGGATTGCGTTCTCGAGCCGGTCGGAGCGCTCTGCGAGCTCCCCGACGACGATGCCGCCAAGGCACGCCTCGCGGAGGCGGTAGACGCGTTCGCTCCCCGCGTCGAGCTCGTCGAGCTGCTCACGCGTGAAGAGGTCGGCATAGCGGGCCACGATGGCGGCCTGGTCGCTGGTCTCCTTCTCTCCAACCCGGACCGCGCGGGCCTCTTCCGAGCGCTCGTAGAGGAACCGCGCGAGTCGTTCTTCGAAGGCGTTTGCGTCCAGGGCCATCAGATTCCGAGCCGTTGGAGCACGTTCTCGTCCCGCCGCCAGTGCGGCCGCACTTTCACGACGAGCTCGAGAAAGACCTTGCGCCCGAGCACCCGCTCGAGCTCGGGGCGCGCGCCAGAGCCTATCGCCTTGACCATGCTCCCGCCCTTGCCGACGAGGATTCCCTTCTGCGACTCCGTCTCCACGAAGAGGCGGGCGCGGACGCGGCCGTCCTCGATTTCCTCGATCTCGACCTCGATCGCGTGCGGGACCTCGTCACGTGTGAGAGCCAGCGCCTGTTCCCGGATAATCTCGGCGAGTCGCGCCTCGAGCGGCAGGTCGGTGTCCTCTCCCTCGCCGAAGTACCGCGGCCCTTCGGCGAGGAGTGCGGCGAGGTCCTCGAGCAGCGGTCCGAGGCCTTCCCCGCGCAGCGCGCTGACCGGATGCAGGGCATGGAAGTCGCCGAGCGCCGCAGCGGCCTCGATCTGCTCGGCGATCCGGGCGGGGCTGACGCGGTCGACCTTGTTCAGCACGATCACGACCGGAGCCCCTGCCGCGAAGATGCGCTCGGCGACGAAGCAATCGCCGGCGCCGATCCGCTCGTCGGCGGAGAGCACGAAGAGGAACGCGTCCACGTCCGTGAGGGAGTCGTCGACAGTCTTCTGCATCCGCTCCGTGAGCGGATCGCGCGGGCGCTGGAACCCCGGGAGATCGACGAGGACGAGCTGGTAGTCCTCGCCGTTCACGACCGCGGCGATGCGCCTGCGCGTCGTCTGAGGCTTGTCGGAGACGATCGCGACCTTGCCGCCCGCGAGCGCGTTCACGAGGGTGGACTTGCCGACATTCGGCCGCCCGGCGACGGCGACGAACCCGGATCTCACAGCTCGAACGAGTCGGGCAGGAGCTCGTCGGGACGGCGAACGAGGAGCTCGCCGTCGTGCATGAATGCGACCCGGTCGACCCCGAACTCGATCGCCCACTGCCGGCAGCCACCGCAGGGGGACGCCGTCACGGCCACCGCTTCGATGTCCCCCGGGCGGGCTCCCTCGGCCACCGCGCGCGAAAGCGCGCAGCGCTCGGCGCACATCCCGAGCGGGTAGGACGCGTTTTCCACGTTGACGCCCGTGACCACGCGGCCGTCCCGCAGGAGCGCGGCCGCGCCGACGTCGAACTTCGAGTAGGGCGCGTAGGCGCCGGCGGCGGCCGCCTTTGCGTGCTCGTAGAGCTCCTGATCGGTCATTGGAAGGCCTGAAAGAGGATCAGGCCGACGAGCGTACCGATCACGGCGCCCAGCACGACCTCGAAGGGCGTGTGGATCCCGGCCTCGACGCGGGACTGGGAGACGAGCAGCGCCATGATCAGCGCCACGAAGGAGACGACGATCCGATGCTCGATCGTAATGAACGTAATCGCCGTCCAGCCGCCGAAAGCGAGCGCGGCGTGGCCGGACGGAAGTCCGCCGCTCAACGGGGTTCCCCGTCCGGTCGCCGCCTTGACCCCGATCACGACGATGAGCGTGAGGACGAGCGCGATGATCGTGACGTTGATCGGCGCATCGCCGAGCTTGTTCACGAACTCCGCGCTCGGGCGCGCAAGCCGGTCGGCGAGGACGAGGTAGCCCACCGCGATCGCATTGATCGCCGCGATGAGCACCGCGCCCGCGGCGAGATCCTTCGCGATCTTCGCAAGCGGGTCGAAGGAGGGCGTCGAGAGGTCGATCGTCGCCTCGACGGCGGTGTTGACCATCTCCGCGATGAGGACGAAGGCGATCGCGATCAAGAGCGCGATCAACTCGATCCGCGTCACGTTGTAAATGAACGCGAGGACGAGCACGACAGCGGCGGCGGCGAAATGGATGCGCATGTTGCGCTGCGTCCTGAGAGCGTGGATGACCCCCTCGATCGCGTAGTTGAAGCTCTGAAAGACCGCGGGTGTGCGCCCGGCAGCCATTAGTCCAGGAGCTCCGACTCGCGTCGTTCCATCTCCGGGCCGTGGTCGTAGCCGAGAAGGTGCAGGAGGCCGTGCACGAGGGACGCCTCCCAATCCTCGCCGACGACCTGCGGGCACAGCACCACGTCGCCGAGCTGCCGCGGAACGCCGTCCGGAAGCCGGTCGCGCTGGTCAAGCGGGAAGGAGAGCACGTCGGTGGCCTCGTCGATTCCGAGGTGCCGAGCCTTCAGCTCCCGCATCTCGCTCGGGGTGGCGAAGGCGATCCCAAGGTCGCCCTCCTCGATGCCCTCCGCCTCAAGCACCTTCCGCGAGAGCGCCGTGGCGCCGGTCTCGTCGATGCCGACCCCGCTCCGGTTGTCGACCTCGATGCGGATCACTTACGCCGCTGCGTGCCCGTCTCCTCCGCGTGGCGCCTGTACGCCTCCACGATCCGCTGGACGAGCATGTGGCGAACGACGTCCTGGTTGCCGAACTCGACGAACTCGATCCCGTCGATCTTCCCGAGGATCTCGCGAACGTGGATGAGGCCGGAGGCCTGCTCGCGCGGGAGGTCGACCTGGGTGACGTCCCCGGTGACGACCACCTTCGACCCGAACCCGAGGCGCGTCAGGAACATCTGCATCTGCTCTGGCGTCGTGTTCTGCGCCTCGTCGAGGATGATGAACGAGTCGTTCAGCGTGCGGCCGCGCATGAAGGCAAGCGGGGCGACCTCGATCGTTCCCTTCTCGAGGTACGAGTTCAGCCGGTCGGCGTCGAGCATGTCGTAGAGGGCGTCGAAGAGCGGGCGTAGGTACGGATCGACCTTGGCGAGCATGTCGCCCGGGAGGAAGCCGAGGCGCTCTCCGGCCTCGACCGCAGGGCGGGTGAGGATGATGCGGCTGACCTGGCGGTCGGCCATCGCGGCGACGGCAAGCGCCATGGCCAGGTAGGTCTTGCCGGTGCCGGCCGGCCCGATCCCGAACGTGATGGTGCAGTTGCGGATCGCGTCGACGTACGCCTTCTGGTTGATGGTCTTCGGCGTGATCCGCGTGCCGCGATGGCGCCAGACGACGTCCTCGAAGACCTCGCGCGGATCGTGCGCGGCATCGATGGCGGCGAGGACGGCGTCGACGGTCCCGGGCCCGATCGCGTGCCCACCCTCGACGAGCTCGACGAGCTCGTCGATGACGGCGCGGGCCTCCCCCACCTTGTCGTCCTCGCCCTCGAGGGTCAGGCGGTTTCCGCGTAGCCGGAGCGCGACGCCGAGGCGTTCGCGGAGGGCGTGAAGGATGCCGTCGTCGATCGTGGCCAGCTCGGCCGCGACCTCATTCGAGACCGACAGAACTTCCTGCAAGTAGTCCAAGTGTAGTGAGCGAACAGGAGATCAACACCGGGGCCGCCGCGGGCCTCCCTCCGGTTTCAGCCTATCGGGGCGCGACGCGCGCGTGGCGCGCGCACTGTGCCGAATTGGAGCGCCTAGGCGAGCTTTTCGCGCACGAGCTGGCTCACCACCGACCCGTCCGCCCGCCCGGCGACCTGCGGCATGACATCCGCCATCACACGCCCGAGATCCCGCAGGGAGGTCGCCCCCGTCTCCGCGATCGCGTCGTCGATGATCCGCTCGAGCTCGACCTCGTCGACCGGCTCGGGCATGAACTCCTGTATGACCTCGAGCTCCCGCTCCTCCTTCGCCGCCTGCTCCTCGCGCCCACCCGCTCGGAACGCCTCGGCTGCCTCCAGGCGGCGCTTGCGCTCCCGCTGGAGCACGTGCAGCTCCTCGTCCTCCTTGAGCGGGCGCTGAACCTCTTTCTCGGCCGCGCGCAGCGAGGCCAGCGTCAGCCGCAGAACGTCGGTGCGCTCCTGATCGCGGGCGCGCATGGCCGTCTTCAGCTCCTCCTCGATCCGCTGAATAAGGCTCATTCGAATGCCCTCCCGCCGCCCAGCACGTGCCAGTGGAGATGGAACACCGTCTGCCCAGCACCGGGGCCCACGTTGACAATCACCTGATAGTCCTCCAGCCCGGCCTTGCGGGCTGTGTTCGCGATGAACTCGAGCATGCGCTTCGCCTCGTCGGCCGGGAACTCGCCGATGTCGCGAAACGTGTCCACATGGCGTTCGGGCAGGACGAGGAGATGCACGGGCGCCTTGGGGTTGACGTCCTCGATGGCGACGAATCCGTCGGCCGCGTGCACATGCTCTCCGTCGTTCACGAGCTTGCAGAAGAGACAGTCAGGCCGCGATGCCACGGATCCCCTCCTCCGTCACGGCGCTGGCCCGCGCGCGCACGAGCGCGCCGACGGGAGCATCGACCAGCCAGGGCGAGTAATCGTCGCCGTACCCCTTCCCCGGACGGTCGACGAGCACGATGTCGGCCTCGCCGACTTTTCCAAGCCAGCGCCGGCGGCAAGCCTCGTCGGAGAATCGGCGCAGGCGAGCGCCCCGCTCCTTCTTCACGTGCGGCGGAACCGTGTCCTCGCCGGCGGTGACCGTTCCCGGACGCGGCGAGTACGGGAACGCGTGCACCTTGGTGATCCCGGCGGCCTCGACCGTCGCGAGCGTCCGCTCGAAGGCGCGCTCGTCTTCACCCGGAAAGCCGACGATCACGTCGGTCGTGATATTGAACCCCCCTGCCCTGGCGACGCGCTCGAGATAGGTCTTCACCGAATAGCGGCGGCCCATCGAACGCAGCACGCGATCGTCCCCGGACTGCAGGGGCACGTGGAGATGAGGTGAGACGGTCGCGGTGTCGCGCATCGCCGCGACGAGGCCGCTGCTCAGGTGGTTGACCTCGAGGGAGGAAAGGCGAAGTCGCGCGAGACCCGGCGTCGACCCCGCGCTCCGCACGAGGCGGGCCAGGTCGAACCCCGCTTCGCGGTCTCGATAGCACCCGAGATTGATTCCCGTGAGGACGACCTCCCGGTGGCCCTGCTCGACTCGGCGGCGAATCTCGTCGAGCACTGCTTCCGCCGAGCGGCTGCGCGAGGCGCCTCGCACCTGCGGGATGACACAGAAGTTGCACGAGAAGCTGCACCCGTCCTGGACTCGGACGAACGCGCGTACGCGGTCGAGACCGACATCGGCGCGAACACACCCGATCGCTCCCACATCGCCGGCCACGAATGCAGCCGTACGCTCGCTCGGGAGGGCAACGACCGTGACGTTCTCAGGCAAGCCTGCAAATGCGCCGGGAAGCCGCGCTGCGCAGCCGGTCACGTAGACCTGGCCCACCCTTCGCGCAGCTCGCCGAGCTGCCTGCCGCGACTTCCTCACGGCCTCGTGCGTGACGCAGCAGGTGTTGATGACGGCCACGTCCGCCTCGGGCGACTCAGTGTGCCCGTCAAGCGTCAGACGCTCACGAATCTCTTGTGCGTCTGTGTGTGAAGCCTTGCAGCCGAGGAAGCCGACGCTGAAGCGCGCCATGACCGCGAGATGCTAGCCGACCTCGGCCGCTAGGCAGGTGGCGCGAGGCGGCGCGTCACGAGTGCGTACGCCGCCGTTCCGGTCGCCGCCAGGACGACCCCGGCGACGAGCCACGGCCTCGAGTCGAGGCCGCCGTTGCCGCCCAGTTGGAGTCCCGCAACGAGAAAGCAGATCGAAGCCGCTCCGACGAGGAGGCCGAGAGTCTCCGCGCGCCGCTGGGTCGAGCGCGCCACGAAGGCTGTCGCCAGTGCGGCGAAAGGAAGCACGAGCAGCCCGATCGAAGCGGCGCCCACGAACGTGAGCGTGATCAGCGCCCCTGCGATTGCCCAGAGCCAGAAACGACCACAGCCGGCGAGATGCATGGCTCCTTGGAGAGTAGCTCTCAGGCCGGAGAGAACAAGTCGGCCGCCCAGCCGTCGGCCTCTCGGCGCTCGCGGTGGCGCCACCCCGCCGGCGAGGGTCGCTCCGCGGCCAGGTAGCCGGACGCGATCAGCTCTGCCCCCTTGAGCCGCGGCGCGAGGAGCTCGACCCCTTCGCGCGTGATGTTCGCGAGCGAGAGGCCGGCCTCCGGGAGCTCGTCCGCGAACACGTCGACCTGGCTCACGCTGATGTCGGTGCCGTTCCTGGTCGCGTTCGCGCGCGCCGCCTCCACCGCGAGCGGATCGACGTCCAGCGCGGTCACAGGGCGGAATCCGAGCCGAGCCGCGGCGACGGCCAGCACGCCGGAGCCGCAGCCCAGATCGAGCACACTCGTGGTCGGGCGCTCGAGCAGGAGCTCGAGGCACAGCCGGGTGGTTGCGTGAGCGCCGGTGCCGAAGGCTAGGCCCGGATCGATCACGACGGGAACGGCGTCCGGATCGGGCTCCTCCCAGGGCGGCCCCAGCCACAGCCGTCCGACGCGAACCGGGCGGTGGAAGCGCTTCCACGCCTCCTGCCAGCCGGGCTCCACCTCGGCGGCAGCTCCCGGCCCGAACACCTGCCAGAACCGCTCCTCGGCACCCGGGCCGGCGTAGGCGGCCAGCTCGAGGTCCCGGTCATGGTCGACCTCCTCGAACCCTTCGGGGAAGAGCTCGATCATGACCGCCCGGGCCTCCTCGGCACGGGCCACGGGCACTCGCACCGACAGGCGGCGAAGCTGCGAGGCGCTCAGCGGAACGCCGCCCGCAGCTTCTCGAAGAAACCCGCGTCCGCCTTGTAGTTCGACTCGTGCTCCGAGCGGGCGAAGTCCTCGAGTAGCGCGCGCTGCGCGTCGGTCAGGTTGCGCGGCACCTTCAGGTTGACGAGCAGGCGATGGTCGCCGCGCCCGAAGCCCTGGAGTACGGGCATGCCCCGTCCGCGCAAGAGGCGTGTGTCGCCCGCCTGGGTCCCCGGCTCGAAGTCGAGCTCGACGTCACCGTCCAGGGTCGGCACCACGAGGCGAGCGCCCAGGGCGGCCTCGGTCATCGTCAGGTCGATGCCCGACACGATGTCGTTGCCGTCCCGGACGAAGGTCTCGTGCGGCCGCACGTGGACGAGGACGTAGAGATCGCCGGCCCTCCCCCCTCCGAGGCCGGCGTGCCCTTCGCCGCTGAGCCTGATGCGCTGGCCGTCGTGAATTCCGGGCGGGATCTGCACCTCGAGTGCGCGCGCCTCTCTCGTCTGGCCGCCTCCGTGACAGTCCTCGCAGGGTGTCGTGAGCACGCGCCCGCTTCCAGAGCACTCCGGGCACGTCTGGGTGCGGACGAATTGGCCGAAGACGGACGTGGAGACGGACTGGAGCCGACCGGTCCCACCGCATCCCGAGCAGGCCTCGGCCTCCGTCCCGGGCGCGGCCCCGTTTCCGCCGCACGTCTTGCAGGTGACGCTGATGGGGACGGAGAGCGACTTCGTCAGACCCCGGGCCGCCTCCTCGAGCTCGATCGTGACCTCCCCGAGAACGTCGGCCCCCCGCCCGCTGCGGCGCGCAGCGCCGCCGAAGAGTTCGTCGCCGAAGAAGGCCGAAAACAGATCAGCGATGTTGGCGAAGTCGAACTCGCTCGGACGGAACCCGCCAGTGCGCAGACCTTCGTGGCCGAAGCGGTTGTAGAGATCCCTGGTTTCGGGCTTCGAAAGGACTTCGTAGGCCTCGGCCGCCTCCCGGAAGCGCTCCTCGGCGTCCGGTTGGTCGGAGACGTCCGGGTGGAGCTCTCGCGCGAGCGCCCTGAACGCGGACTTGATCTCCTTGTCCGAAGCACCTCGCGAGACGCCCAGAACCTCGTAGTAATCGCGCCTGAGGGTGGCCACATTCTTAGAGTACTCGCGCCCTCAAACGGAGCCGAACCGCGCTCCGCCGGGCGCTCAGTCCTCGTAGACCTTTTCGACGAAACGGGACAGCTCCCGCGCAGCCGAGCGCACGGCATCGACGGCCTTGACGTAATCCATGCGCAGCGGCCCGAGCAGGCTCACCGTGCCCAGGTTCCGGTGCTGCAGGCCGTACGGCGCGCCCACGAGCGAGACTCGCGCCAGGTCGGGGTCGTCGAGCTCGGAGCCGACGCGGACGAACGGCCGCTTCGAGCCCAGGCTTGCGCGCATGAGCCCGAGAAGCGCCGCGCGCTGCTCGAGCACTTCGAGCAAGCGCCGGTAGCCGTCGAGATCCTCTGCGCGGAACTCGTCGAGGACGCCCGCCGTGCCTCCGACGAACAGCGCCTGGTCGCCGCCCTCGATTGCGTCCGCGAACGCCGGCCGCAGGGCGGCGAGGAACGCCTGCTCGCGCACGGAGAGGTCGAGGTTCTCGAAGCGCGCGCGCAGGAGGCGGGCTCCGAGCTGGAGGCCGGAGACCTGCTCGTTCAGGTACTCGCCCGCCCACTCGACGAGGCCAGGGTCGACGGACTCGCCGAAATTGATGAGGCGCTTGGTCACCCCTCCCGAGTCCGTGATGACGACGACGAGGACGACGTGGGGCTGGAGGAGGATGACCTCGACTCGCCGGACGGCGGTCGCCTGGAGCGGCGGCGCGGAAACGAGGGCGAGCAGATGCGTCATCTCCGCGAGCGCGTCGGTGGTGACCTGCAGAGCCGAGTCGACCTCACTGCGAAGCTGGGAGAAGTCAAGCGTCGGCGGGGCGTCGCTGGGCGCGGGCTCGATCGACTCGATCACGTGGTCGACGAAGAAGCGATACCCCTGGTCGGTCGGAACTCGGCCGGCCGAAGTGTGCGGATGGGACAAAAAGCCGAATTCCTCCAGCTGCGAGAGCTCGTAACGCACTGTCGAGGAGGACACGTCGAGCCCGCCGTGCTCGACGAGCGTCTTCGAGCCCACCGGAGCACCCGTCTCGACGTGCTTCTCGACGGCGCGCACGAGAATCGCCTTCTGTCGGGGCGTCAGCTCCGGCTGCCGGATGTCGTTCATGCCATCAATTCTAGTTCGTTTGCAGGGGTTTCCGCGATCAGGTCTGCCGTCACGCCTCCGCCGAGGAAGCGCCCTCGGCGGGTGAGCAGGAGGCCGCCTCTGCCGAGCTCGACCAGCCCCAGGCGCTCGAGACGTTCGAGGGCCTCGGGGTCGAGTACCTCCTCGACATCCTCGAAGCGCAGCGGACAGTCCAGTCGCAGGCCCAGCATCACCCGCTCCACGAGGCGGGTGCGAGCGTCGAGCTCCTCGATTTCCCGCGGAGGCCGCGTTCCCGCCTCGAGCGCACCCAGGTACGGCGCCAGCCTCGGCGCGTTGCGCCAACGCATGCCGCCCACTGTGGAGACTGCTCCGATTCCCAGGCCGAGGTAGTCCCGCCCGAGCCAGTAGCCCAAGTTGTGGCGAGCCTGCCGTCCCTCACGGCAGAAGTTCGCGGTCTCGTACCAGCGGTAACCGGCGTCCTCGAGCGACTCGACCACGAGCTCGAAGTAGCCCTCCATGGCCTCTCCCTGCCGGACGAGCTCTGCTCCCCACGCATGCGTGAAGCGCGTCCCCTGCTTCGCCTCGAGCTCGTAGCAGGAGAGGTGCTCTGGCGCGAGCGCCGTCGCTTCGGCGAGATCGCGTCTCAGCCCGGAGGCGGTCTGGCCCGGAATCCCGTAGATGAGATCGAGCGAGATGTTGTCAAAACCGGCATCACGGAGATGGTAGAACGCCCGCCGGACGTCCTCGGGCGAGGCGCGGCGCTCGAGCACGTCCAGGAGCCCCGAGTCGAAGCTCTGGGCGCCCAGCGAGACCCGCGTCACCCCCGCATCGCGGAGAAGCGCGGCGAGCTCGGGCGTGACGGTTTCGGGGTTCGCCTCCACGGTCACTTCCGCAGCCGCGGGCAGTGCTCGTAGCAGTCGCTCCAGCTCTCGCGGCTCGGTGAACGTCGGCGTGCCGCCGCCGAGGAACACGGTCTCGACCGTTCCGTCCAGCACGTCATTCTCGAGCTCGAGCTCCGCGAGCAGCGCGTCGACGTAGGCACCGTGACCCTCCCGGCGTCCCACGAGCGTCACGAAGTCGCAGTAGCCGCACCGGTGGGCGCAGAACGGAAGGTGGACGTAGAGGTGGCGGACGCCGCTCATCGCTTGTCTCCGTCCAGGTTGAGGACCGCGAGAAAGGCCTCCTGCGGCACTTCCACCGCCCCCACCTGTTTCATGCGCTTTTTGCCCTTCTTCTGCTGCTCGAGCAGCTTCCTCTTCCGGGTGACGTCGCCGCCATAGCACTTGGCGAGCACGTCCTTGCGCTTGGCCTTGATCGTCTCGCGCGCGATCACACGCGAACCGATCGCCGCCTGCACGGGCACGTCGAACATCTGCCGCGGGATCTCCGCGCGAAGGCGCTCGACCAGAGCACGTCCTCGCGGCTGCGCTTCCTGGCGATGGACGACGAGGCTCAGCGCGTCGACTGGCTCGCCGGCAAGGAGGATGTCCACGCGAACGAGGTCGCCATCCTCGAAGTCGACGACGTCGTAGTCGAAGCTCGCGTACCCCTTCGTCCGGCTCTTCAGCTGGTCGTAGTAGTCGTAGACGATCTCGGCGAGGGGAAGGTCGAACGTGAGGAGCACCCGGTCCTCGCTCAGGTACTCCATGTGGTCGAAGCGGCCACGCCGGTCATTGTTGAGCTCCATGACGGACCCGACGTAGTCCTTGGGGACGATCGTCGTCGCGCGAATATAGGGCTCCTCCACCCGCTCGAACTCTCGCGGCATGTCGGCGGGGCTGTGCACCTCGATCTCGTCACCCGTGTGCGTGTAGACCCTGTAAGCGACGTTCGGCGCGGTCACGAGCAGGTCGAGGTCGAACTCGCGCTCGAGGCGCTCGCGGACGATCTCCATGTGCAGGAGGCCGAGGAAGCCGCAGCGGAACCCGAAGCCGAGTGCCTGGGAGGTCTCGGGCTCGTAGAAGAGCGAGGCGTCGTTGAGCTTGAGCTTCTCAAGCGCGTCGCGAAGGTCGGGATAGTCGTCCGAGTCGGTCGGATAGAGGCCTGCGAAGACGGTCGGCTTGACGTCCTTGTAGCCGGGCAGCGGCTCGGACGCTCCGCGGTGCGCGGCTGTGAGCGTGTCCCCGACGCGCAACCGGCTCACGTCCTTGAGCCCGGTGACGACGTAACCCACCTCGCCGGCCTCGAGCGTCTCGGTGGGACGGCGATCGGGCGAGAAGAAACCGAGCTCCTCCGCCTCGAACCGAGTTCCCGCAGCCATCGCCCGGATGCCCTCGCGAGTGTGAAAGCTGCCATCCACCATGCGGACGAAAGCGACGACGCCGCGGTACTGGTCGTACGCGGAGTCGAAGACGAGAGCGCGGGCCGCCGCCTCGGGGTCGCCCTCCGGAGGCGGGATCCGCTCGACGATGGCGTCAAGGACGTCCTGTACGCCCTCCCCCGTCTTGGCAGAGATGCGCAAGACGCGGTCCGGATCCTCGCCGAGGAGGTCGGCGACCTCCTCGGCCGTCGCATCGGGGTTGGCCTGCGGCAGGTCGATCTTGTTGACGACCGGGACGATCTCGAGCCCGTTCTCGATCGCCAGGTAAGCGTTTGCCAGCGTCTGGGCCTGAATCCCCTGCGCAGCATCGACGAGCAGCGCTGCGCCTTCGCACGCCTGAAGAGCACGGGAGACCTCGTAGGTGAAGTCGACGTGACCGGGTGTGTCGATGAGGTTGAGCTGGTGTCCCTTCCAAATCACGCGGACCGCCTGCGCCTTGATCGTGATGCCGCGCTCGCGTTCCAGCTCCATCGAGTCGAGCACTTGCTCGCGCATCTCGCGCCGAGAGAGGGTCTCGGTCAGCTCGAGAATGCGGTCGGCCAGAGTCGACTTGCCGTGATCGATGTGGGCGACGATGGAGAAGTTGCGGATCCGGTCGAGCGGCACTAGCTCGTTGTACCACCGCGCCGCCGGAGCGAGAGCAGAACCTCGAGCTCACGGATCCGAAAGAGGCGCGCCAGCCCCAGATACGCGGCGACGGAGGCGAGGAAGGCCCCGCCGACGGACACGATCTGACCGCCGAGCGAGCGGCCGACGAGAGCGTCGAGACCGAACCAGACGCCGAATGCGACCCCCGCCGAGAGCACGGAAGCGGCCGCAATCCGTGTATAGGAGTCGACCAGGACCCTCCCTCCGATTCGGCCGCTTCTTCGTCGCAAGACGAAGAGCAGCGCCCCCGTGCCGGCGATGTTGACGATCGAGGTCGCGAGCGGGATGCCCCAGATGCCCAGGCGGTAGAAGACGGCGTCGAGGAGCGCGTTGAGCCCGAGGTTCCCCAACGCGACGGCGGTCGGGACCCACGGCGACTGGAGGCTGAAGAAGCCGCGGTTGAGAAGCAGCATCGTCCCGTTGAAAGTCAGGCCCAGGGTGAATGCGGCGAGCGCACCGGCCACGACAGTCGTCTGATCGGGGGTGAATGCACCCCGCTCGTAAGCGAGGCGGACGATCGGGACGGCGAGGACCGCGAAGACGGCGCTCGCCGGCAAGAGGAGAAAGCCGATCTGGCGAAGCCCGACCGACACCGTCTCCCGGAAGCCGACGAAGTCCTCCCGCGCTGCTAGGCGAGCCATCCGCGGGAAGAGAACCGTGGCGACCGCGACCGAGAAGATCCCCTGCGGGAGCATGTAGAGGCGAAAAGCGGAGTTGATCGCGCTCGGGGCAATCTGCGGATCGATCAGCTGCGCCGCGAAGATCGCGTCGATCAACGCGTTGACGTTGATCAGCCCCAGGGCGAGCGTGACCGGCAGCATCAGCACGAAGACGCGGCGGACGGCCGGATCGCGCCAGTCGAGCACGAACTGCAGGCGGCCCGGTAGCCGGCGGAGCCACGGCAGCGGCAGCAGGAACTGGACGATCGTGCCGACGAGGATCGAGCCCGCGTAGACGTAGAGCTTCGCGTCCTCCGAGTCGACCCGAGGGACGCCGACGACGAGCCCGATGATGATGACGATGTTCCAGAAGACCGGCGTGAGCGCCGGCACCGTGAAGTGCTCGTAGCTGTTGAGGATCCCGACCACGATCCCTGAGAGGCCGAGGAGGATGACGATCGGAAAGAGAATCCGGGAGAGGGCGACGAGCAGCTCGTCCTTGTAGGGGAACGGAGCCATGAGCCACGGCGCCAGCAGGATGAAGAGCACAGTCAATGTGCCGAGACCCATAAGCGTCAGCCAGAAAAGCGTCGAAGCCACGCGCCATGCCCTGGCGCGGTCTCCCTTCTCGAGCAATTCGCCGAAGACGGGAACGAAGGCGCCTGAGAGGGCAGAGTCTGCGACGAGCGCCCGCACGGTGTTGGGGATCAGGAACGCGATCTCGAAAGCGTTGATCGGGCCGCGCACGCCGAAATAGTTCTTGGCCACGATCTCGCGGATGAGGCCGAAGACGCGGGACAATGCGGTGGCGGAGGCGAAGATCGCTGTCGACCACGCCAGCCGCCGGGCGGGCGCGGGCTCGGTCACGCCTGCTCGGCTTTCACGCGGCGAGCATAGGTGAGCGGGCGGAAGAGGCGGGCCCCCACCCGGGGCCGCCGCGGGCCTCCCTCCGCTTTCGAGCGTATCGCTCGCAGACGCGCGCGTGGTGCACGGAGAGTGACGATCTGAGCGCGACACAGTGCCGAAACGACCCTTCGCCCGCGCCGCTGCTACGATTGCCACCGCCCGCGTTCGCGGGCCTTTTTCACGCCATGCCGAACATCAAGCAACAAAAACATCGGGTCGAGATCGCCGCGCGACAGCGTCTCGAGAACGTGCGCTATCGCTCGACGGCCAAGACGATGTTCAAGCGGCTCGAGCAGGCCGTCCAGGACGGTGACAAGACGCGCGCCGCAGACGAGCATCGCGAGCTGATCGGGCTCCTCGACCGCGCCGCCGCTCGCCGGGCGATCCACCCGAACAAGGCCGCACGGCAGAAGTCGCAGGCCGACCGGCTCCTCACCACCTCCAACTAAGCGCGGGCGGGCGCCGGCTCCGGCGTCCGAGTGACCTCGATCAGTGCGCGCTCCAACTCGAGCTCCGCCGAGAGACGACTCGCGCCCTTAAGCGCCGCATCGAGCGCCGCGAGACGCACCACAGCAGCATCGAGCTCCTCGCGCGAGTGACGCTCCGCGTGCACCAGAGCCTTGCGCACGCGGAACTCGTGCTTCTTCAGGCGCGAAGCGATCTCCTTGGTGCCCAACCCCTCGCTCGAGAGCGCCTGCGTGCCGCGCACGAGAGCGACCTGCGAAGCGAGCCGAACTGCAATCAGGAAGGGCTCGACTCCGCGATCGAGATCCGCCTCGCACGCAGAAAGCACACCGCCGACGTCGCGGTTCCCCCAGGCATCTGAAAGCACCCAGGAAGGCGCGTCCGCGGCCGCGGGGACCGCAAGCCTTTCCACCTCAGGCGCGCCGACGGGCTCCGTCCCCGCCCAGGTCGCCAGCTTGTCCACCTCGGCCGCAAGGACGGTGACGTCGTCTCCGACGATGTCGACGAGTCGGCGAGCCGCCTCGTCGTCGGCCTGCACGCCGAGGCGCCGAAACTCCGAGCGCACCCACACGGAGGGGTCTTTCGGCTTGGGGACGTCGTACTCGAGGATCTCGCCGCGCTTGCGGACGAGCGCGGCGAGGCCCGAGTCCTTGAGGGACTCTGCGACGACGAGTGCGACGACGGCTCCGGGAGCGGGCCCAGCGAGATAGGCGCCAAGCGCCTCCGTGTCAGGCTTCCTCCACGCTTCGACTCCCTCCACGACGACGAGGCGTCCGCTTCCGAACAGCCCGAGTGAGTTGAGCGCGGCCACGACGTCCTCTGCCGACGCGGATGAGGCCGCGAGCGTCTCGATGCCCTCAGGCCCGAACCGTGCGCGCAGGCGGGCGAGGGCACGCGTGATCTTCGGCCGATCCGACCCGAGGAGCAAGTAGACGGGACGCAGATCGTCGTCGGCCATCGCGGCCAAGAATAGACGCCCACTCTCAGGACTACGCGTTCGCCGTGAGAAACGCGACCAGCGCGTCGAGCTGAGCGGGCGTGATGTCACCCGGGATGCCCGGGACCTGGTCGTGAGGCCTTTCTCGAACCCGGGGTCCGTGTACGGCACCGCGACGGCTATTAAGTCCTCTACCGCCTCGTCCCGGATCGCCTCGAGCCTCTCTCGGGCGCGCTGCTCTCGTTCCTGGGGCGCCGCGTCTGATCAACTCCCCGGCCGAACGGTGAAGCTCTTTCCGTCGGACTCGACCGTGACTTGCCCGTCCTCGTCGGTGCGATAAAGCGACAACCCGGGCCGGCGGCTGAGAGCCCCGATGGTCGACGGCGTCGGATGGCCGTAGTCATTGCCCGCTCCGACAGAGATGACGGCGAGGCGGGGGCGAATCAATCCGAGCAGCGAGACCAGCCCGGCGTCCTCGGAGCCATGGTGGGCCACCTTCAAGATCTCGACGGGCGGCGGGCGAAGAGGCAACGTCACATTGGATTCCGCGTCCGCCGTGAAGAGCGCGTCGATGGTGCCGTAGGAGACGAGGAGGACGATCGCGTTCTCATTCGGATCCTCGCCCGGGGTGCCGGCGTCCTCCGGCCAGAGCACATCTATGCGAAGGCGACCGAGCTTGAACCGCTCGCCGGCGCGCGCGAGAACCACGCGGACGCGGTGGCGGTTCGCGCTGGCCCTCGCGGCGCGCTCGTCGGAGCTGTCCGCCGGAAGGCCCGGGTCGAGGAGAAAGCCCACGGGAATCTCGTCGAGCACGGCTGCAGCGCCTCCGACGTGATCGCGCTGCGGATGAGTCAGCACTATTGCGGCGAGGCGACGCACGCCGAGGCTGCGAAGTTGAGTCTCCACGTGGGCCTCGGGAGGCCCCTCGTCGACGAGCACGGCTCCCTCCGGAACCTCGATGAGTGCTGAGTCACCCTGACCGACGTCGAGGAAGGTGATCCGCAGACCCGTCGGCCGCGGGCGAACGCCGTCGGGGCGGAGCGTCCAGCCGACGAGCCCCAGCGCCACGAGAGCCGCGAGGACCGCGCCGCGCCGGCCGCGGAGAGGCGGATGCCGGAGGAGAAGAGCCGCGAGCCCAACCGCCCCGACCAGAGCTGCGAGCGCCTTCCACGATGCCACTTGGGCGTGCGGTAAGTCGCCGAAGAACCCCGCCACAGCAGCGAGGTAGGCGGCAAACCAACCGTTCACCCAGGCAAGCGCCGCCGCGGCACCGGGCAGGACCGGGTGGAGAACCGAGCAAACGAGGGCCAACCCGAGGAGCGGCGCGACGACCGGGGCGGCGAGCGCATTGCTCGGCACCGAGTAGAGCGGGACCTTGCCGAACTGGATCATCAGGATCGGCGCGGTCACCGCGCCGCACGCGGCCGACACAGTGAGCACAGGAACAAGCCGCGCCGGAACGGGGTAGCCCTCGAGTCGTGCCTCCAGCCTCGGCACGAGGACGAAGATGGCTGCCACCGCGGCGAACGACAGCTGGAAGCCCGCTTCGAGCAGCGAATACGGATTCCAGACGAGGAGGGCGGCCGCACCGAGGAGGAGGAAGTACCATCGGTCTCGGGCGCGCCCGCAGAGCCAGGCCAGTGAGGCAAGCCCGCCCGCGACGCCGGCTCGGACGACTGACGGCTGCCAGCCGACTGCCATGACGTATCCCATCACCGCCCCGAGCGAGCCGACCTCGCCGGCGAGCCGCGGAATGCCAAGCAGCCAGGCGAGCAGGAGCACGCCCATCACCACGTAGGCGACGTTCTGCCCGGACACGGCCAGGAGGTGATAGAGGCCTGATGCACGGAAGCTGTCCTGCAGCTCCGGGCCGAGCTCCTCGTCCTCGCCAAGGATGATCCCCGCGATCACCGCCCGCCGCTCGCCGCGCACCTCGGGCGCGAGGCCGCGGGAGACGAAGGCCCGGAGCGCGTCGGCGGCTCCACCGAAGCCGCCGCGGTGCCCAACGATCCGGTAATCGCTGGCGGCGAGCACTGCGTGGATGCCCTGCCTGCGCAGGTATGACGACTCGTCGAAGCCGTCATCCGGGCCCCGTGGCCGCTTGACGGACGCGACGACCTCGACGATCGAGCCCTGCGGAGGGGCACGTCCGCGTGGGAGATCGAGGCGAGATCGCTCGTCGAGCGTCAGGGCGCCAAGACGAAGCACCTTCACCGGAACACGGGTGGCGAAGGGACCGTGCCGCGCCGGGCCCGTCACCTCCAGGCGAGCGTGGGCGACACGACCGACTTCGCCCGCCAGGACGCTGCGGTCGAGAGCTTCGAGCCGCAGGGTCCCGAGCCACCAGCCTGCGAGCAACGCTCCGAGCGCGAGAACGAGCGCGCGTCTCTTGCCCGAGAGAAGCGCAAGAACCGCCAGTAGGGTCGCCACAGCCGGGAGCCAGAGCCCGGGCTCGCGAACTGCGAGCGAGAGCGCGAGGCCCAGGCAAAGCGCGCCGACGAGCAGATGCGGTGCCGGGATGCGCGCGACCGCGGTCACAGGTCGACCAGCTTCTTCAGCTCGCCGAGTCGAGCGGGCCCGATGCCCGGAACCGAGTCGAGCTCGTCGACGGAGGAAAAAGCACCGTGCTCGTTGCGGTAGTCGAGGATCTTCTGGGCCGTCACCGGGCCGATGCCTGGGAGCGTGTCGAGCTGCTCGAGAGTCGCGGAGTTCAGATGGACGGGGCCGCCAGGCGCGCCCGGCAAGCCGCCGGCACTGCCACCCGCCGCACCGTCCCCACCCTGCACGGGGACGATGACCTGCTGCCCGTCGGCGACGGGCGCGGCGAGGTTGATCAACTCGAGGTTCGCCCTCGGCCTCGGGCCACCGGCGGCCTGGAGCGCGTCGTCGACGCGGCTGCCGTCGTCGAGCCGGTAAAGGCCTGGCTCCCGCACGGCTCCCACGACGTGAACGAGGAGCTTCTTGACCGGAGCGGCCTCGGCGCGCATGGCGACGACCGGCGCCGCCGCTGGTCGCGCCTCCGAGCGGCCGAAGGCGAAGCGCCCGGCGAGGACCAGCGCGACGAGCAGGGCCAGGACGTACGCGAGCGCGCGCCCACGCGAGATCTGCGGCATCTGCATCTCTCGATGCTGCGGCCCAACAGGTCACGCGTGGCGCGCGGAACGTGTCGAAACCGCGGCGGATGCGCGCTGGTTAACTCACACAGGGGCCCGACGAGACGCGCCTGAGGGGTGTGGAGAGCCCCCGGAGCACGAGATCGACCGGAACGGCGAAGCCGCTCGCGCCCTTCTTGGCGCCGGCGAAGACCATCGCCATGACATCCCCGCGGGAATCGACGACCGGACCACCGCTCTCACCCGGCTGCACCTTCCCACGCAACGGCACCACGACCCGAGCGCTCACCCGGCGGTCGTAGGCGTCAGGGGCCAGCACCGTCCGGGGCGGGCCCGCGGTCGCGGCGGTCCCGGTCAGCGCGCCGTCACGCGGATATCCCAGGATCACGACCTTTCGCGGGTACTCCCCGTTGCGATCGGCGTCCAACGGCGTCAGCGAGAGCGAGGAGACTTGCAGCAGCGCCACGTCGTTCGTGCCGTCGACGTAAACAGGCTCCGCGGCGAGCGTCTGGCCGTTTGGGGCGAGCACCGTCGTGTCGTGCTCGCCGGCGATCACGTGCGCGTTGGTCGCCACGAGCGCCCGGCGGACGACCCAGCCCGATCCCTGCGTCCCCAGGCCGCACGCGGTCCCGTGAATCTTGACGACGCTCCCCGCCGCCGCCTTCGCGCCCGGGCTCTGCAGGACGCTCGGGTCGGGTGGCGGAAGCGTGTCGCCCCCGAGCGCGAGCTCCGGGAAGGGGTCGAACCGGTTGAGCGCCTGGAGCACCCGGTCCGGCGGCACCACACGCATGAGCTTCGGGAGGATCGTTGAGTCGCGGACGTCCTCTCGCAGACCGAGGCCGGGCTGATGCAGGGCGACCACCGCGATGAGCCAGGCGAGCGCCAGGCCGAGCGCGCCTCCCAGGAATGCGCCGGCTGCGGAGTCCGCAACTCGCAGGCCGGGTCGGAAAGCGAGGAAGCGCCGCGGCGACTCCGCGAGCGTCGCACTGGCCGCGCCGAACAGCGACGCGCCGACGACCGCGCCTGCGAGGCTGGCGAAAGCGATCCAGGGCGAGTTGTCAGAGAGGAACTGGGGCGCGATCCACGACCCGACGAGCGCTCCCACCCCGAGGCCGATCAGCGAGAGCGCCTGCGCGACGAGCCCGCGATATGCGCCCTGGACGGCGAAGATCGCAACCCAGAGGATGAGGAGAACGTCGGTGACGCTCACGGCGAGTGAACGTTACGGCGAGCGCCGGACCTAGACAGGGCTAGACGACGAGGTTGACGAGCCGGCCCGGCACGACGATGACGTTCTTGACGTCCTTCCCGTCGAGATGGCTCTGGACCCGGGGAGCTCCTTGGCGCGCTCGATGAGCTCGTCCTCCGAGAGGTCGACCGGCACCTCCGTGCGGTCGCGCACTCGGCCGTTCACCTGGACGACGAGCTCGAACGTGTCGCGCTCGAGCAGAGCGGGGTTCGCCTCGGGCCAGGGCATCTCCCAGAGGCGCTCATGGCCGAGGTGCTCCCAGAGCTCCTCGGCAATGTGCGAGGCGTAGGGCTGGATCAGAGAAACGGCCGTCTCCGTCGCGAAGCGTGCCGCCGGGTCATCCGGATTCCGCGAGATCTCGTTGACGAGCTCCATCACGGCCGCGATCGGCGTGTTGAGCGCGAACCGCCGCCCGATGTCGTCGGTCACCTTGTCGATCGTGGCGTGCGCCTTGCGCGCGAGCGGCGTGTCGCCCGGATCGCCTTGCGAGTCACCTGCATGCTCCATCGCAACGCGCCAGAGGCGATGGAGGAAGCGCACGATGCCCTCGAAGCCCGCGTCCTGCCACTCGGCGTCCTGTTCGACCGGCCCGATGAACAGGAGGTAGAGCCGGCACGCGTCCGCCCCGTAGCGCTCGATGTACTCGTCGGGGACGATCACGTTCCCCTTGGATTTGGACATCTTCGCGCCGTGGTAGTGGAGCATCCCCTGCGTGAAGAGCCGCGCGAAGGGCTCACGGAAGCCGACGAGCTCGAGGTCGTTCATCACCTTCGTGAAGAAGCGCGCGTAGAGCAGATGGAGGATCGCGTGCTCGATCCCGCCGATGTACTGGTTGACCGGCAGCCAGTAGTCGGCGATGCGGCGGTCGAACGGCGCCTGGTCGTTGTGCGGATCGGCGTAGCGGATGAAGTACCAGGACGAGTCGACGAAGGTGTCCATCGTGTCGGTCTCGCGGTGCGCCCCTCCGCCACAACGAGGACACATCACGTTCACCCAGTCCTCGGCCGCGGCGAGCGGCGAGCGGCCCTTCGGGAGGTACTCCTCGACTTCCGGGAGCAGGACGGGCAGGTCCTCCTCCGGGACGGGCAGCATCCCGCACTTCTCGCAATAGACGATGGGGATCGGGCAGCCCCAGTAGCGCTGCCGGGACAGGAGCCAGTCGCGGAGCCGGTAGCTGACCGCTGGGCGGCCCTTGCCGCGGGTATCCAGCCACTCGATGATGGCCAGCGTCGCCTCGGGAGCCGGGAGCCCGGAAAACTGGGCCGAGTCGATCAGCTTCTCGTTCTCCGAGTGCCCCATGTAGGCGGCGTCTTCCTCGAGCTCGCCGTCCATCGGCACGACGACCGGCTTGATCGGCAGCTCGAAGCGCCGCGCGAATGCGTAGTCGCGCTCGTCGTGCGCGGGAACGCCCATGATCGCCCCGGTCCCGTACTCCATGAGCACATAGTCCGAGACCCAGAGGGGCAGGCGCTCGTCGTTGACGGGATTCGTGACGAAGTGACCGGCGAAGACACCGGTCTTCTCCTTGTCGGGGTCGGCGCGGTCGGTCACCGGGCGGGCGGCCGCCTGCCTCACATAGTCGAGCACCTCCTGCTCATGAGGAGTTCCCTCGGCCAGCTTCGGAACGAGCGGATGCTCGGGCGCGATGACGAAGAACGTGGCGCCGAAGAGAGTGTCCGGACGGGTGGTGAACACCGGGATGTCGATGTCCAGCTCCTCGATCCGAAAGATCACCTCGGCTCCCTCCGAGCGCCCGATCCAGTTCCGCTGCATGGTGAGGACACGCTCGGGCCAGGACTCGAGCAGCGCCATTTCCTCGAGCAGCCGATCGGCATAGGCGGTGATGCGAAAGAACCACTGCTCGAGCCGGCGCGATTCCACGAGATGCCCGCAGCGCTCGCAGCGGCCGTCGATCACCTGCTCGTTCGCCAGGACCGTCTGGTCGTGCGGGCACCAGTTGACCGGCGCCTCCTTGCGGTAGGCGAGCCCGGCTTCGAAGAACTTGAGGAAGAGCCACTGCGTCCAGCGGTAGTACTCGGGCTCGTGGGTGGCGAGGACGCGCTCCCAGTCGATCGCCCAACCCATACGCTCCATCTGGCGCCGGATGGCGGCGATGTTCCGCTCCGTGACCTCACGCGGGTGGCGCCCTTCCTGGATGGCGGCGTTCTCCGCGGGGAGCCCGAAAGCGTCGAAGCCCATCGGTCGCATGACCGCGAACCCGTGCCGGCGGCGGAAGTGCGCGACGACCTCGCCCAGCATGTAGTTGCGGACATGGCCCATGTGAAGCTCGCCGGATGGATAGGGCAGCATCTCGAGGACGTAGGTCTTGTCCCCCAGCTCGGCCTCGTCGGGGTTGGGGACGTGGAAGGCCTGCTCGTCAGCCCAGACGCGCTGCCATTTCTCTTCGATCGTCTTCGGGTCGTACCGCTCCACGTCAGCTCCTTGGATATGAAAAAGCCTCTCTTGCGAGAGGCCGCGGGCGAGTCCTCGGGCCGGCGCGCCGCGCCCTGCAACTCCCCCGTCTAGCGCAAAAGTCCGAGCTCCATTTTCGTTGCAACTGTAGCGCTAAACTCGCCCCCGTGTTCCTGACGCGCCTTGGGATTCCGAAGCTCTGGCATGAGGATCCCGAGACGCTCTGGCCCTACGCGAGGCACCTCGTGGGGCCCTTCGTCTCCCGGGTGGCGCCCTCGTTCGGCTACGGCCTCGAGCGCATCCCGCAGACCGGTGGAGGCGTTGTCGCAGCCAACCATTTGTCCGCGATCGACCCGCCTCTGCTCGGCGGGCTCTCATCCCGCTCGATCTACTACATGGCCAAGAAAGAGCTGCTCGACATGCCCTTCGTCGGCGACGTCCTCATGTGGACGGGAGCGTTCCCCGTTCGCCGGGGCCTCGGCGACCGCGAGTCGCTGCGACAGGCCCGCGAGATCGCTCGCGACGGCCACCTGGTCGGGATCTTCGTCGAGGGGACCCGGCAGCCCTTCGGCTATCCGGGCGAAGTCCTGCCGGGCGCGACGATGATCGCGCTCCAGGAGGAAGTTCCCATCATTCCCGCGGGGATCTACTCGTTCGGCTGGACGCGGAACAACCGCCAGCCCTGCGCCGTGGTCTGGGCAGATCCCATCGACTTCACGGGCATCCCACGCTCTGGGCGCGGCTACAAGCAGGCCGCGGACATCGTCGGCGCCGAGATCATCCGTCTTTGGCGCCTCGCCGGGGACGCGGTGGCCGCGGGATTCCCGCCCGCGCTCCCCGATGGCTCGAGGCGGTGGAGCGCCTTCTACCCGCTGCTGGGGGATTCGACGACGCCGAGCCCCTCGACCAACGTGAAGAAGGCCGCCGCGTAGGGAGAGCCGGCCGTGCGGGCGCGCAGCCGGTTGGCCGCCCCGATCTCCGAGCACGTCCCCGATCTCGTCCTCCACGGGCACGGTCATGCCGGGACGTTCGGGGCCTCCATCGGGAAGGTCCCCGTCTACAACGTCTCGATCCCCGTCAGACAGCGCGATTTCTGGGTGTTCGAGCCGGAGAAACAGGGTAGGGAAGCTCCATGAGCATCCTCTGGATCATCCTCATCGTGATCCTGGTCCTCGCGCTGCTCGGGTTCTTCTCGCGCGGCTATTGGTAGGACCTTCGAGCCGTTGAAACAGGCCGGTCGGCACTTGCCCGGCCGGCCTGTTTCAGGCACGTTTGACGTGTGCGTGCCTGTCCCCCCTCGCTCGCCCAGGCCGATGCCTCGGCTCGGCTTCCACGGCTCGGCGGAATGGCGCGGCCAGACGGCGTCGTCATCGTCAGCGAGCGTTACTGGGCGTTCGCGGGCGTCGACGGCTCGGTGCGTGAAGGCGCGATGCCGCGCACCCGATTCGATCGCGTTCCGCTGCTTCGCGGCCTCCTGAAGCTCGTCGCAGCCTTTGCGCCGATCTTCCGCCGCACGGGCGTGGCGCGGACGCGCGACCGCTGGATTCTCGCGGCGCTGATGATCGTCCCCTTCGGATTCGTGTTCCTGCCGACCACCGTCGCCTGGATCGCCTGGGGCGTGGTGACGGTGGCTCTCCTGGCCTGGATCTTCCGGGGCCGCACGCTCCGCCTGCACGGGGCCGAGCACCGCGCGATCGCCGCGGTGGAGGAGCGCCGTCTCGCGGAGACCTGGGCGGGCGCAGCGCGCCCATCCCGCTTCTCGCTCCGCTGCGGGACGAACTTCGCCGCGCTCGTGCTTCCTGTGACCGTGCTCGCCGAGCGGGCGTGGCCGCTCGCTCCCACGCTGTACACGCCGTTCCTCGTCACCGTCCTCGCGCTCGCCCTGACGATGGAGCTCTGGCGCGCCGTGCAGGCGGCGCCGCCCCGGATCGCACGCGCTCTCCTCCTCCCCGGTCTCGGACTGCAGCGCCTGACGACTCGGGAGCCCTCGCTCGACGAGACCCGCGTGGCATTGGTCGCGGTCGACGCCGTGCTCCGCCGGGAACTCGGCTAAGCGCACGCTCGCGCCGATACAGGAGGCGTGCGCCTCCTCGCACCGATTCTCCTGGTCGCTGCCGTACCGGTCCTCGGCCTCATGGCGCTGCGCAACGACCGAGAAACGAACGAGCACCGCCTTGGAAAGGTGGCCAGCGAAATCGCCGGCCGACACGTGGAAGTCCACTGCCCAGGCACCATCAAGAAGTTCGTCGACATCTCCCCGCACGCAGGCTCTGTCTACTTCGACGGCTACGGGAGGCCCGCGGAGTACGCCGAGTTGAACGACCCGACCTGCTCCACGCTCGACGACTTCGCCGAGGGAGAGACAGACCGCTCGGACACCCTCCGCGTCGCCCGGGCGCTACACGTGCTCGCGCACGAGTCCATCCACCTCTCGGGCATCCGGGACGAGGCGCAAGCGGACTGCTTCGGGTTCCAGAAGGCGGCGTTCGTCGCCGAGGAGCTCGGGGCCTCGCCCGGCGAGGCCCGAGCTACGCCGAGCTGGCGGTCATCGAGCGAACGCAGTCCGCACCGCCCGAGTACCGCTCCCCGGAGTGCCACGACGGGGGCGCGCTCGACCTGAATCCCGGGTCGACCGTCTGGCCCTAGCAGGGTTTGGCGGGACGTCGCGAGCGCAGCGTGTGCTATTGAGGATCGCTGGCAAGCATCTGCGCCCGCTGGCTGGCGAACGTCGACCTCGAGCCGGGAGGCGTGCCCTTCCAGGTCTCCGTCGATTCCCAGGCCTACGCGCATCATGAGGCCTCGCCCTAAAGAAGCTGGCCCGTCTCGCCAAACCTCGGCTACGCGAGGTGTACCTTTGATGTCATGCCGCACGGCGACGTGATCGATGTCCCGTCCGCACTGGTGGATTCAGTCCAGGCCGGTCGGGAAGCAAGGACGCGCCTGGTCGAGAGCGCGGTCACGGCGAGGCTCGACTGCCCCGAAGCGGTCATTGCCGCGAGCGCCGCTCGAAGGTGCGTGGCCGAAAGCCGGAAGACGCTTGCGTCCCTCTACGGAGAGAGGCTCTAGCGTGGCGCGCGCCAGACGGACGATCACGCCCATTCGGAAGAACGTCCTCTTCCGCGAGGTGAACGAGCGCGTCGTCGAGGTCAGCCGCCAGGCCGTCGAGGGCGAGATCGAGATCCTCTGCGAGTGCGGCGAGGATGCTTGCCTGGCCCAGATCACGCTCACTGCCGGTCAATACGACGCGGTTCGGGGTATCCCGAGTCGCTTCGTGGTCGCGCCGGGACACGAGGACACGCAGGTCGAGCGGATCGTCGAGACGCGCGCGGCGTACGTCGTCGTCGAGAAGCTCCGCCGCTCGGCCGAGTCCGCCGACCTCCTGCCCCACCGCAAAGCCGGCTAGCTACTAGGAAACCTCCACCCGCTCGATCGTCACCGGCTCGCGCGGACGGTCACCCGGGTCCCGCGGAACGTCGGCGATCTCGTCCACGACGTCCATCCCCTCGGTGACACGCCCGAAGACCGTGTGCTTGCCGTTCAGCCAGGGAGCCGCTTCGGTCGTGACGATGAAGAACTGGCTGCCGTTCGTGTCGGGCCCGCGGTTCGCCATCGCCAGGGCGCCCCGGACGACCTGGTGATCGTTTGGCTCGTCCTCGAACTCATAGCCCGGCCCACCGGTGCCGTCACCCTGTGGGCACCCGCCCTGGATCATGAAGTCGGGAATGACGCGGTGAAACGTGATGCCGTCGTAAAAACCCTCGCCGGAGAGCTTCACGAAGTTGTCGACAGTCTTCGGCGCGTCCTCGTCGAACAACTCGACGCCGATCGCGCCGTGGTTGGTGTGGAGCGTCGCTTGTGTCATAGCGCCACCCTAGCGGGGCATACTGAACCCGATGGCGATCGTCCCTCCTGCCCGTCACCTCCTGCGCGCCAAGGATCTCGCGGACGCTCGCTACTTCGAGCCGCTGACCGTGGACGACCTCGCGGGCGCGGCCAAGCTGTCACGCGCTCACTTCAGCCGCGAGTTCCGGCGCACGTTCGGGGAGTCCCCTCACGGATACCTGCTGACGCGCCGGCTCGAGCGCGCGGCGGCGCTCCTGCGGATGACCGACCGCTCGGTCGCAGAGGTCTGCTTCTCCGTCGGCCTCCAGAGCGTGGGCTCGTTCACGACGAGCTTCAAGCGCACGTATGGCAAGACTCCCACCGCGTACCGGGCCTCCTTCCCGCCGGCATCGCAGTACGCGCGGGTTCCGACGTGCGTCCTGCGCGCCTACTCCCGTCCGAAACGCCGCACGTTTCGAGAAGACAACGGCGCTGCCCGCAGCGAGCATGTGACCGTTCAGTCGACCTAGGAGGATTCGATGTACAGGATCGCGACCGCCCAGGTGTGGGTGCACGACCAGGACGAAGCGCTCGACTTCTACACGAAGAAGCTCGGAATGGAGGTGCAGAGCGACGTCACCGTCCCGGAGATGGGCAACTTCCGGTGGCTCACGGTCGCGCCACCAGGTCAGGATGAGGTCGCGATCGTGCTCATGGCCATCCCCGGGCCGCCCGTGATGGACGCGGAGACCACCGAGCAGGTGAAGACGCTCATGGCGAAGGGCTTCGCGGGCACGGTCTTCCTCACGACGGACGACGTCCGCGGCGACTACGTGGAGCTCAAGGACCGCGGCGTCGAGTTCACCGAGGAGCCCGAGGAGCGGCCGTATGGAATCGACTGCGGGTTCCGCGACCCGTCGGGAAATCAGTTCCGCCTCACCCAGGTCACGATGGCGGGCGTCTGACCGTCGGTATGGAGTCGCGAGGACATTGGACGAACCCCCATGAAGTCACATTCCAAAGGGGTCCGCTCAGCCTCTGAACCTGCGCTCGGAGACGGTGGCGCCCGAGCCGACCTCGTCCGAGACCAATGCGCCATGGGGCTGGATCGCCCTTGCCTTCGGACTCGCTCTCGCGGCACTGATCATCGGATTCGTGGTGTGGAGACGGCGACGTGCGTCAAGCGCCTCGTGGTCGAGTCAGCTGGCCGATCTCGCTCGGCGCTGCCTTGTCGCGATGGACGATGTCCTGAGAGAGGGCTCGGTCGTGACCGGCCAGGTCCAGGCACTCGCAGCCGAAGCGCGGTCGCTCGAGGGGCGCCCGACGATCGGTCGAGGGCAGCCGCCGCCCGCCTACGGGCGCGCCTGGAGGAGCTCGCAGGCGCTCGAGGCCGACAGAGCCTTGCGGCTCAGCTCACCACCCCCGAGCGAGGGGCAACTCTCGTACTCGACCGCGCTCATCCGCGGGCAGGTGACGCAGCTTCAGGACTTGCTCCAGCCGCCCTCCGGCGACGAGTCCCCGACCTAACCCGGCGCTGCTCGCGTACCGGCTCCGATCCGGCCTGACGGGAAGCCGGTTCGTCGAATGATCGAACAGTGAGACTGGTCTGGAGTTCACGCGTGCCGCATGGCTACCGGGCTCGCGTCAGCGCCGGCGCGCGGTTTGCACCACCGTGTCACGGTAATTTCCACCACCCCCTTAAAGGGCGAGTGGCGCCAACCGTGATTTCGTCGACGAGTTACTCCGTGCTAGCTGCCTCGATGTCTCCGGTCGATTTTTCGGCTGGGAGGACGTAAAGGAACGTGTACGCGGCTGCTGCGGCACCGAGGAGGTCGGCGAGCAAGTAAATCCAGATGTTGCTCCATTCGAAGAGCCCAGTCACCATCGCGCCGAGGGCGATCGCGGGATTGAAGGCGCCTCCCGAGATGCCTCCGACCGCGAAGGCGCCTACCACCACGGTGAACCCGATCGCCAGCCCGTAGAACGAGTTGCCCTCTGTCCCGCGGGCGGTCGCGACATGCAAGACGACCCAGGCGAGCGCGAATGTGAAGATGAACTCCGCGATCAGCATCTTGCCGGCGCTCGCGACCACCGCGTGCGCCTCCCGGCCTCCGACGTAGCGCACCAGCAGGCCGGCGATGACCGCCGCCACGAGCTGGGTGGTTACGTAGGCGCCCAACTCATGTGTTGCCATTCTCCCGCGCAGGAAGACCGCGGTGCTGACCGCCGGATTGAAGTGGCCGCCGGAGACGTGACCGCCGGCGAAGACCATCACCATCAGAACCGACCCGATCGCGAGCGGCGCCAGTGCCCCGGCTCCCGCCTTGTTGGTCGCCATCCCGACCGTGAAAACGAACAGGAACATGCCGATGAACTCCACCACCAACTTCCGTTCGAGCGCGGGAGTCATGCTTTCCCCCTTTTCGTCCATCGCGTGCGATTCGACTGAACGCCCGAAAGTTCGCCCAGCGGCATCGACCTCCTCCGTGGAGGATTCGGCATCCCCGGCCGGGAGTGCCTCGGTGGTCGGCCGTACTCCTTCTCCTCGTCGGGCCTAGCAGTGCCTTATACCGCCGCGAAAACCCCAGGCGTCCCGAAAGCTTGGAGAGTAAGCTTGCCCGGCATGCTTGGCGTGTTCGCGCAGGTCAACGCTGTGAGGAGACAACTTGGGTTGCTCGCGGCGCTGAACCTCGAGCTGGCAAAGCTCGAGGGGAAGCAAAAGGCGACGGCGCTGGGTCTCGCAGGCGGTCTTGCAGCCGGAGCCGTAGTTCTTGTCTTCTACGCGATCGGCTTCGCCTTCGCGGCGGCGGCTGCGGGGTTGGCCGAAGCCCTCTCGCTCTGGCTGTCGCTGCTAATCGTCGCGGGAGTCATTCTCGTCGTGGCAGTAATCCTTGGCTTCGTGGCGATGCGCTCTGCGCGCAAGGCTTCGCCCCCCCAACCGTCTCAGGCAGTCGAAGAAGCGGAGTGGACGCTCAAGACGCTGCGGGGAAATGGCTGAGCGCGGCACCGACGAGGTCCGGCAGGAGATGGCCGCCGAGCGAAGGCGCCTCGGCGAGGCGCGAGAAGAGCTGCGGGCTGAGCTGCGCTCGCTCGTTCCGGTCCTGGTCGTCGCCCTCGCCGCGATCGGGATAATCACAGCTCGCGTGGGCGTGAGGGCTGGAATCAGGATGGTTCGAAAGCTCAGCTCGTAGGTTGCGCCGAACGAGCGCGACCTATCGCCTCCGAAACGGACGGAGCGAGTCCCCCGGCCGACTGGACGACGACTCCAGAACTCGTTCCGGAACTGCCGGATGGAGCCAACGGGATTCGAACCCGTGACCTTCTGGCTGCCAGCCAGACGCTCTCCCAGCTGAGCTATGGCCCCGCGGCACCTCAGTGTATCGGAGGCGTTTGACCCCGTCTGGACGCGGGAACCACGCCGCGAGCGGCGGAAATGGGGTGCCTTCCTGCCGGCGCGCACCTCTTCTGGATCTACGCGCTGATCCTCGGCGTGATCCTCGCTCTGCTGTACGTGGTGCTGCGCTAGTCCCGCTACGTCGCGGTCGCGGCCACTTCGACCGACGGCACGTCGCCCCAGAGCTCGTCCAGGCGGTAGTACTCTCGCGCGTCGGGTGTGAAGACGTGCAGGACGACGTCGAGGTAGTCGGAGAGGATCCAGCTCGCGTCGCGCTCTCCATGGACATGACGCGGGATCGAGCCCATCTCCCGCTTAAGGCCCTCGCGCACCCCGTCGTAGATCGCCTTCGCCTGGCGGGTGTTGTTCCCCGTGCAGACGACGAAGTAGTCGGTGTAGCTGCACACCGGCCGCATGTCGAGAATCACGACATCCCTCGCCAGCTTTTCCTGGGCGAGGTCGGCGATTCGGCGTGCTTGCTCGAGAGACGTCAGGTGGTCGAAAGCTCCTTACTCAGTCCGAATCAGGGTAGCACTGGTACAGGCCTACGCCCTGGATTTCCCGAGCGACGGCGTCCGGAACCAGCCCCTCGATCGACTCCCCCGCCTGCACACGGCGGCGGACCTCGCTCGACGAGACGTCCACTGCAGGAATCTCGAAGAACTCGACGCGCTCGGGGCGCTCGAGCCCCTCGAGAACCGCCTCGAGAGCCTCGGGCGAGTACCCGGGCCGGGTTGCCACGCCAAGCCTGGCCAGCGCCACCACTTCGTCCGGATCCTTCCACGTGGGAAACGCCGCGAACTCGTCCGCGCCGACGAGGAAGAGCGGGTCGTCGAAGCGCTGCTCGCGGAGGAAATCCACAGTCCGGGCGTACGTATCCGGCACGATGTCGGTGTCCGGCAGATCCCCGAAGGCGAGCGTCGCGAGCTCGAGGCGCTTCCCGGGATCGAGATGCACCGCCCGGTGCCCAGGCGCGACCGCCACGAGCACCAGGAGCCGCTCGGGTCGGAAGTGCTCGAGAGCCGCCTCCGCGAGGGCGACGTGCCCGTTGTGGGGAGGGTCGAAGACTCCGCCGTAGAGGGCCGTCGTCATTCGTACTCGACTTCGTCGTCCGGCTTCACGCCCGCCGCGCGCAGGGCCTCCTCCGGCGCGTCCCCGCGCACGCGGAAGCCGCGATCGGTGCGGAAGATGCGGAACGGGCGGCGCCGCGTGCCTGTCGGCCGGTAGACGAGGAAGTCGGCCATCTCTTCTTGCATGCCGGAAAGTGCTGGCGCGCTTTCCGGCACGAGCTCGAAGAGCAAGCGTCTCAGGTCGTCAATTCCTTCTCCCGTTGCGGCCGAAGTCCGGACGACGGCGAGGATCCGGGGATCGTCGATCTCGAAGGGTGTGGTTCCGAGGTCGGCCTTGTTCAGCACGACGATCTGGGGACGCTCCGCCAGGCCGGCTCCGTACGCGTGCAGCTCTCCGTCGATCGTGGCGAAGCGCTCCTCCACCTCCTCGACCTGGCCCTCGATGACATGCACGAGGAGCCGTGCCCGCTCGAGGTGGGCGAGGAACTCGTCGCCGAGCCCGACTCCCTGGTGGGCTCCTTCAAGCAGGCCCGGCACGTCCGCGACGGTGAGCTGGCGTCCGTCCGAAGACTCCACCGTGCCGAGGACCGGTGCGATGGTCGTGAACGGATACTCGGCCACCTTCGGCCGCGCGTTCGAGATGCGGCTGAGAAGCGACGACTTACCGGCATTCGGGAAGCCCACGAGGGCGGCGTCCGCGAGGAGCTTGAGACGGAGCTCGACGACTCCTTCCTCCCCGCCCAGGCCCACCTCTGCGAGCCGCGGCGCCTGGTGGGTCGGCGTGGCGAAGCGACGGTTGCCGACGCCGCCGGCTCCGCCGTGCGCGACCGTCACCCGCGCGTCGGGATGGGCAAGATCAGCGAGCAGCCGTCCCCCGTCATCGAAGACCTGGGTGCCGGCGGGCACGCGCAGCTCGACGTCATCTCCGGCGCGGCCGTGCTTGTTCTTCCCCTGGCCGTGGACGCCACGCCCTGCGGTGAAGCGCCGCTTGCGCTGGAAGAACGAGAGATCGCGGAGGTCCGGATCGGCCACGAGAACGACGTCACCGCCGTTCCCGCCGTCCCCTCCGTCAGGACCGCCCTTGGGCACGTACTTCTCCCGCCGAAAGCTCAGGGACCCGTCGCCGCCACGGCCCCCGCGCACCTCGATCCGGGCGCGGTCGTGGAACACGGGCGGCTACTGGATCGTGATGATGCGGTCGCGGAACGCGACCTTGCCATCGCGCGTGGCGAAGATCGTGTGATCGCGCCCGACGCCCGCGCCCGAGCCCGCGCGAAAGCGCGTGCCACGCTGCCGGACGATGATCCCGCCCGCCTTGATCTCCTCGCCGTCGAAGACCTTGACGCCGAGCCGCTTGGACTCGGAGTCGCGGCCGTTCTTCGAGGAACCGAGACCTTTCTTGTGCGCCATTAGTCCGCCTTCTTCTTCGTCGCCGTGGTCGTTCTCTTGCGAGTCGTCGTCGCCGGCTTGCTCGCCGCCGTCGACGTCGCGGCCTTCTTCGCCGTCGACTGCCTGGCCGCCTGCTTACCGATGGACTGAATCTCGATCTGCGAGAGGCGGCTGCGATGGCCGTTGCGCCGCCGGTAGCCCGTGCGCCGCTTGTGCTTGCCGACGATGACCTTCTTACCGAGCACGTGAGCGGCGACCTTCGCCGTCACTTGCGCGCCCTTCAGCTTGTCGCCGAGCCTGGCCTCGCCATCACCTCCGAGGAGGAGGAGATCGGGGTGGAAGGTCTTTCCCTCGTCGATGGCCACACGGTCCACGAGCAGCCTCTCGCCCTCGCGGACGCGGTACTGCTTGCCGCCGACGGCGATGACTGCATATGCGGTCTTTTCGGCCGTCATAATCGTTAAGAGAGCGGGCTCTCCTGGCCCGCTTCGGGTGCGGATTGTACCGGCTTGCGCTTGCGACCGCGGCCGCCGCGCGTGCCTCGTCGCGTCTTCTTCTTGGGCTTCTCTGCGGCCGGGGTCTCGCTCTGCTCAGCGTCGGCCGCGGACTCGGGTTCCGGGGCCGCCTCGGGCTCCGTCACGGCGCTCCCCGCGCCCTCGGCGGTCGCAGTCGTCGTCGTCGTCGCGGGCTTCTTCTTTCGGCCGCGGCCGCCCCTCGACCCGCGGCGCGTCTTCTTCTTCGGCTTCTCGCCGTTCGTCTTCGGCTTCTCGCCGTTCGCCGGCGCCTGGGCGCCGTCGTCGGACACGAGGACGCCGTGAGCCGACGTCTTGCCGACATCCTCGATGCGGATCGCGACCTTCTCGCCTACGTGCGCGGCTGCGCCTGCGACGGTGATGACGTAGCCGTTCAGACGGGCGATCGCGTCCGTCTCGGCGTGCAGGTGGGCCTCCTCGAGCTCGACCCGAAGCTCCTGTCCCTTCTGGACGGGCGCGGCCTGCGGCTCGACGTCGGCCGCCTTGCCCTCCGTAAGCACCGCGAAGTGGTCGTGCGTCGCCCGCTGGCGACCCTTGAGCGCGATCTGCTTGTTCGTCTCCTTCTCGAGCTCCTCGAGGCGCGAGCCTCCGGGGCCAACGAGCAGGGTCGCAACCTGCGAGTTCAGCTCGATGAGGAACGACTCGCTCTTCGAGTCGGCCACGAGCTTCCGGATTCGCCGCTCCGCGTCGACCGCGTGCGTCTCCATCGAGACGACCACCCCGTCGCCCTTACAGGTGGGGCAGCGGTCGGTGAGGATCTCGCGAGGCCCGTCCGTCACGTTCTGCCGCGTCATCTCGACGAGTCCGAGCGGCGAGATCTCGACGACGTAGGTCTTGGTCCGGTCGCGCTGGAGCTCGTTGTTCAGCGCCTCTTCAACGAGGTGGCGGTTTTTCGGGTTCGCCATGTCGATGAAGTCGATGACGATGATGCCGCCGATGTCTCGCAGCCGGAGCTGGCGGACGACCTCGGTGACCGCCTCGAGGTTGTTCTTCGTGATCGTGTCCTCGAGCCGCCCCTGGCTGGTCTTGCCGCGGGAACCGACGAAGCGGCCGGTGTTCACGTCGATGACCGTGAACGCCTCGGCGTAGTCGAAGATCAGGTAGCCGCCGGAGGGCAGGTCGACCCGGCGGCTGAGCGTCGAGCGGACGGCGTCGTCGACGCCGGAGCGCTCCATGAGCGGCTCCTTGTCGCGATAGAGCTCCACCCGTGCGGCGAGCTCGGGCGAAGTCCGCTTGAGGTAGCCGACGATCCGGCGGTAGGTGCGGTCGTGGTCGACGACCACGCGCTTGAAGTTCCGGATGAAGAGGTCACGGACGATGCGGAGCGGCAGCTCGGACTCGGCGTAGACGAGTGCAGGAGCCTCAGCGCGGTTGGCGCGACCGCGGATCGTCGACCAGAGCTTCTGCAGCAGAGCCAGGTCGCCCTCGAGCTCCTCCCTCGAGGCGCCCTCGGCGGCCGTCCGCACGATGAGGCCGCCCTCCGGCAGCTCGAGCTCCTTGCAGATCACCTTCAGTCGCTCGCGCTCCTCGTCCTCGAGCCGGCGAGACACTCCGATGCCGTCCCCGAACGGGACGAACACGAGGAAGCGTCCCGGGAGCGAGATCTCGGTGGTGAGGCGCGCTCCCTTCGTGCCCATTGGGTCCTTGACCGCCTGCACGATGACCTCCTGCCCCCGCTCCACGAGCTCCTGGATGCGGCGGCCGTGCTTGCGGCCCTCGAGCTCCGGGACGACGATCTCGTCCACGTACAGGAAGCCGTTCTTCGCGAGGCCGATGTCGACGAACGAGGCTTCCATGCCCGGCAGGACGTTGTCGACCGTTCCCTTGTAGACGTTGCCGGCGATCGAGCGCCGGCCTGGGCGCTCCAGGTAGACCTCGGAAACGATTCCGTCCTCGAGCACCGCCACGCGCTGCTCGCCGACGTCCACGGAGACGAGGATCTCCTTGTCGACCTGGGGAGCCGAGGCTCGCGGGACGGCCGCCTTGCGCGCCGGCGCACGCTTGCGCCTGGGCCTCGGCTCTTCTGCCTTGCTCTTGGGGTCGGCTGTCTTGTTTTTCTCCGCTACCGCGGTACCGGCCGCAGTCTCGGTCTTCTTCTTTCGCCCCCGACCTCCGCGTGTGCCACGCCTGCGACGGGGTTTTTGCTCAGGCCCCTCGGGGGCCTTCTGTTCCTGCTCGGGCGCTTCGGGAGCGGCCGCCTCGGGCGGCGCCTCGTTCTCCGAGCGCTCGTGCTTTCGAAACCAACGCACGTGTCAGTTCTCCTTTCGGGCGCACGCCGCGGCCGCCCGTAGGCAGACCCGTCAGCGTGTCAGCGCCAAATCTCATGGTGTTGAAGCGCGGGATCCCGCTCGCCCGATGTGGGCTCGGTGCTCCTTGCGCGTACCCTCTCAGGGTAGCAGCCGACGCTTACGCGGCTGCCGGCCGCAGTTGTGCCTGTTTTCGCTTGACGGAGCGCAGCCGCTGGCTGAGGCGAGCCCAGGCCCAAGGCTCGATCTCGGGATATCTCCCGGAGGAGATCTCCGCCCGAGTGACCTCCAGGTATTCGAACCAGGCGTCGGCTTCCTCGATTGCCAGTGCTTCCCCGTCCGAGAACCTCTGTTCGCCGCTCATGCGCGACAGGCTAGGACCGGGACCGGACGGACCCCACTGCCTCCTTCACCTTCTGTTGGACGCCTGCCTCGAAGTAGGCGGCAGCCGCCTTTCCGAGGGCTCGCGTTCCGATGTACGCGATCCCTCCCTTGATGGCCCAGCCCACTCCGGGAACGACGCCGAGAGCCTCTCTGGCCAGAGCCCGGAAGCCGAACGCAGCGCCGATCACGCCGATCACTTCGACGGCGCGGTCACGATCCATCTCCTCGCCGTAGGCCGCGGCGATATGAAAGACCATGCGCATCTGGTTGAGGGTCAGGACGGGCAAGTCGGCGCCCGGGATGAAGATCGCGGCGCCAAGGATCCCGTTCTGGCGCGCGAACTTCGAGATGACGTGCTCGACCACGGGCTTGCGAAGAACGGGGAGCCGCGCCGCCCACATGTGCGCGCGATCGTCTGCCCGCGTCGCGATCAGCTTGGCGACCTGGTCCACGGGCACCGGCCGGCCGGTGGGTACCTGGACGACGTTCGTGGCCAGCACGTACGGCACGTCGACCGGATCGACGCCGGAGCCCACGACGACGCAGATCGTCTCGACGCCCTTCCGATCGGCCTTGCGGAGCGCCGGCTCGTCGAGCTGCCCGGGTTTCCCTTCGATGACGTAGAGGAGGAGCCCTGCGCCTTCGACGTCGTAGGCCGAGAGCTCCTCGCCCGCGAGGTCGCGGATCGCCTCGGGCTGGCCGCCCGCGGCAAGGGCCTCCCGGAGCTCCTGCGCCGGCCCGGCCGCCCCCGCCAGCACGATCGGCCGGAAGTCCTCAGCGGCCCGGCGAAGCTCCTTGATGACCCCGTAGATGGCGCCCGGGTGGATGGGCAGGCGGCCGAGCGCCATGGCCTACTTCTGCCCCGCCAGCCTGCCGCGCACGTGTATGGCCTCGAGGAGGCCGACCATGGCCAGGGTCGTGATCATCGAGCTGCCGCCGAAGCTCACGAAGGGAAGCGGGATCCCCGTCACGGGCGCGATGCCGATCGTCATGCCGATGTTGATGAAGACCTGGACGAGGAAGGTGAAGACGATCGCCCCCGCGGCCGCAGCCATGAAGAGGGTCGGAGCGACGGTGATTATCTTGATCCCGCGCCAGGCGATCAGCGCGTAGAGGAGAAGCAGGATCGCCGCACCCAGGAAGCCCCGCTGCTCGGCGAGCGACGAGAAGATGAAGTCGGTGTTGTGCTCGGGGAGGAAGTCGAGATTCGTCTGCGTAGCGCCGGCCACCCCGCGACCGTCGTAGCCGCCCGAGCCCACTGCCGTGATCGACTGGTTCACGTTGTACGTCGATCCGCCTGGATCGACATCGGGGTGCAGGAAGCCCACGAGCCGGTCCGTCTGGTACTTGTCGAGGACGTCGACACCCGCAGAGGGCAGGAACCAGAGCATCGAGAGGGCGACGAGCACGACGATCCCGAGCAGCACGCCCAACTGCTTCCAGGGAAGTCCCGCGAAGACGAGCACAGCGCCGGCAGCGCAGCCGTAGAGGAGCGCGCTGCCGAAGTCCGGCTCCTCGAAGACGAGCACGATGGGGAGCGCGGCGAGGCCGACGACCGCCCAGGTCACGCGCCACTCCCCGACCCGCCGCGCCCGGTCGGCGACGAACCCGGCCAGGAAGAGGATCAAGAGCACCTTGCCGAGCTCCGACGGCTGGAAGTTGAAGGAGCCGAACGTGATCCACCGCTTCGATCCGCGCACCCGGTCGGCGAGCGGGAAGACGATCAGGAGCAGAAAGATCATGAGCCCATAGAGGACATGCTTGTAGCGCCGGAAGACCTCGGGGTTCACGGTTGCCATCACGGCCAGGGCAACTGCCCCGACGGCCACGTAGATCTCCTGGCGGAAGAGGTAGTAGCCGGCATCGCCGGGAATGTCGTTCCGCGTCACCGCAGCGAGCACCCAGAGGCCGTAGGCGATCACGCCGGCCACGGCGAGCAGGAGCAGGTAGTCGACGTGGCGGACGAACGCGCCGACCTCGGTCCCGAGGATCGAACGTGTCGTGCTCTGTGGGAGGGCTCTGGTGGCCATCAGACTCCTAGTCGGAGTTCTTCACCTGGGCGACGTAGGAGTCCGGGTCAACCTTGAAGTAGCGCTCGAAGACCTTCAGTGCGGCCGGGGCGGCAGCGACGCCGCCATGGCCGCCGTTCTCGATCAGCGCGCAGACGACGAGCTTCGGCTTGCCGTACGGCCCGTAGCCGCACCACCAGGCCTGGTCCTGCAGGCCCTGGAAGCCGGGGAGGCGGACGAACTTCTCTGCGGTGCCCGTCTTGCCCGCGATCTCGATCGGGAATGATCCGAAGACGCCCGACGACGTCCCGTAGCTCGCGTGCGTGGCGTTGTAGAGGCCCTCCTGGACGACGCGGAGCGCGGTCGGGTCGAGCTGGACGTCACGTGGCGGCTTGGGCGCGTACGGCCGCAGGACGACCGGCGGCTGCCCCTCGTTCCCCGGCTCCTCGACGGACTTGACCAGGTGCGGCTCGACGAGCTTCCCGCCGGTCGCGATCATGGCGTAGAGCCTCGTCATCTGGAGCGGCGTGACGAGCACGTCGCCCTGGCCGATCGCCAGCTGGACGGAGTCGCCGCTCGTCCAGATCTTGTCGATCTCGGTCTTGAAGTAGCGCCGCCGCCAGGCGGGCGTCGGGACGAGCCCACGCTCCTCGGGACCGACGTCGATGCCCGTTTTCGCGCCGAAGCCCATGTCGCGAGCCCACCGCTGGAGCGGCGAGTCCTTGCGCTCGTAGAAGCGCAGCCCCAGTTGGTAGAAGTACGTGTCGCACGAAGCCGCGATCGCCGTGTTCATCGTCATCGGCTCGTTCGCGAAGGGATCCCAGTTCGTGAAGGTCTGCCCGTCGACGACCTCCTTGCCGGTGCACTGGATGAGCTCATCCGGCGCGACGAGGCCCGTCTCGAGCGCGGCGAGCGCAGTGACCGGCTTGAAGGTCGACCCCGGCGGATAAACGCCCGCGACTGCCCGGTTGAGCGTCGGATGGTTTTCGCTCTCCTTCGCGAGTTGGTTGAGGTCCTTCTGCTTGACCCGCCCGGTGTAGATGTCCGGGTTGAACGACGGGTTCGACGCGAGCGCGAGGATCTCGCCGGTGTTGGGATCCATGGCCACGAGGGCGCCCCCGTCGGCCGCCCAGCGTCCGTCCTCGTGGGCGATGCGGATGCCGTAGTCGAGCGCCTCCTCGGCCGTCTTCTGCAGGTTCGCGTCGATGGTGAGCCTGACGTTGTCGCCTGCCTCCGGCAGCTGCTCGTACTCGCGGGCGCTCTTCACGCGGCCGAGCGCGTCGACGTAGACCCGGCCAAGACCGGGGCGGCCACGGAGGTACATGTCGTAGGCGCCCTCCACGCCCGATTGCCCGATCCGGTCGCCGGCCGCGTAGCCGTCCTTCTCGCGTGCGTCGAGCTGTTCCGACGAGATCTCGCTGACGTAGCCGAGCGCCTGCGCGGCGATCGCCCCGTCGTCGAAGTGCCGCAGGGAAACCTGGCTGATCTGAACGCCGGGGAAGTCGTTCTGATGCTCTAGGAGGAAGTTGACCTTCGCGTTCGGGACGTCAGTCTTGATCGTCACCGGCGTGAGCAGGTCCGTCTTACGCGCCTCGAGCTCGCGGTCGATGCGCCGGTAGGGGACGTCCAGCAGCCGACCGACGCGGCGTAGCGTCTCCTCCCGCACGTCGGGAGTGAGGTCGTCGAGCGCGGCGGGCCACAGCTGCGCCGCCGTGCTCGGCACGTTGGAGACGAGGATCTCGCCGTTCCGGTCGATGATCGATCCCCGCTGGGCCGGGGCGCGGAACGTGCGCACCTGGTTGTTGCGCGCGTCCTCGAGGTAGCGCTGTCCGGAGATGACCTGGAGCGCCCAGAGGCGGAAGAAGAGCACGCAGAAGATCGTCACCGCGAAGACGCCGAGGACGGCGATGCGCAGCGCCATCTGCGGCGTGAGCCGGTAAGGCTCCTCGACGCGCGGGTCAGGCGGGAGGAACCCGCCCGGAAGGCTGCTGGGGTTGCTCGTGCTTCGCGCGCTCATGTGGCCGTGCTCCTGGCGCGCGAAAAGCGAGTCAGGCTACGACGCAGGGAGCCCGCGTACTGCTTCCAAGTACGTGGGCGACCGAGGACGACGCGTGGCGAGGCTTTGCAGCCGCCGGGGGCGCGGAGGACATGGGTGTGCGGAGCACTAAACAGCCGGGCTCACCTCCGCGTGGCGCTCACGCACCTCGGTCGGGAAGATCCGCCGGCAGAGGCCGTACAGCGGGTAGGCGAGCAGCATGTTGAGCGCGAGCGTCGGGAGCAGGACGCCGACGAAGAACTCGCCCGCGGAGAGCGTCGACCCGAGCATGAAGTGAACGACAGCCGAGCCGAACGCGAACCCGATCGTCCCGAGCGCGACTGCGACGAGGGAAGGATGGGCCGACGAGCGGGTCGTCACGTCGCCGAGGCGGCCGGCGAAGTAGCCGACGAGGGTGAGCAGCAGCGAGGTGAGGCCGAGCGTCTCGAGCGACGCGACGTCGAGGACGAGGCCGGCCCAGAAGCCGACCACCGCCCCGAAGACCGGCCCGCGCAGGAGCGCGATGCTGATCACGAGCACGAGCACGACGTCGGGATGGCCCTCAGCGACCTCGATCGTCGAGGCGATGGAGACCTGCACGAGCGCCGCGAAGAGGATGAGCGCGCCCGCCTTGACCGCGTCGACGGTCATCGGTTCTTCGGCACCAGCACGATCACTTCGGCCAGCGAGTCGAACTCGACGAGCGGCGCCACCTGGATCCGCTTGTAGAGATCGACGTCCTGCTGCCCGACGGACTTCACCGTCCCCACAGGGATCCCGCGCGGATAGAGGGACTCGAGCTTGCCGCTCCGCCAGCCGGCGGTGATGACGAGGTTTCCGTCTTCGACGAGGTCGTCCTTGTTCACGCGATCGAGGATCAGGGCGGCCGAGTCGCTCGGCCCGTGGCGGACGATGCCCGCCGCGCCGGTCTCCAGGACGACGGCGGAGACGGCGCTCGACTGGTCGGTGAGCAGGGTGACCTTGGCGCCGTTCGACGTCACGTCGGTCACGAGGCCGACGAGGCCGTCCTGAGTCACGACGGGGTCGTTCCTCTGGATCCCGGCCGATGTGCCCGCGGCGATCAGGACTTCCTGGTTGTAGGCGCTCGGCGGTCGTCCCACGACGCGGGTCGAGACTCCGTCGAACCCGGCCGGGAAGTTGGGACCGTCGACGAACTGCAGGAGCTCGCGGAGGCGCGCGTTCTCGCTCGCGGAGGTCTCGTTCTGGATCAGCCGCTTGCGGAGCTCCTCGACCTCGGCGCGGAGCTTCGCGTTCTCCTGCTTCGCTCCGATCAGATCCGACGCCCAGCCCCACGCGTCGCGGAACGGCCGCGCGACCCGCTCGCCCGCCACCTCGAACGGCATCGCAACCGAGAGGCCGATGCGCTGGGCGCCGTGCAGCGTGCCGTCCTCTGACTCTCGAAAGTAGACCGTGATGAGAGCGAGCGAGACGAGAACGAGGACAGCGGCAACCAGACGCGCCCTGAGAGCGCGACTCGTCCTGGGCGAAAGGCCCTCAGTGCGACGGGCGGGCGCGTCCAGGACTGGGAGCCGTGCTGTGCGTTGCCGAGGCACGGAGCGCCTTAGTCTAGAGCTTTGGCCGGAAAGTGATGCTTTTAAGCGCTCAGCGCCGGCGGCCGTTGCGGCTGCGAGCCTTCGCGGCCCGGTGGATGACCTCGAACTCCTCGAGGCTCTTCCCGGAGCCGACCGCGACGCATGTCAGGGGCGACTCTGCGAGCTGCACCGGCATCTGCGTCTCCTCGCGCAGCCGCTCCTCCAGGCCGGTGAGGAGCGAGCCGCCGCCCGCGAGCACGATGCCCCGGTCCATGATGTCCGCGGCCAGCTCAGGCGGGGTCTTGTCCAGCGTGGACTTGATCGCGTCGAGGATCTGCCCGACGGGCTCGTCGAGCGCGCGCCGCACCTCCTCGGACGTGATGACGATCGTCTTCGGAAGCCCGGTCAGCATGTCACGGCCCCGAACCTCGGCCTGGACCTCTTCGCTGAGCTCCCAGGCCGACCCGATCTCGAGCTTGAGCTCCTCGGCGGTCTGCTGCCCGATCAGGAGCTTGTACTCCTTCTTGATGTGACTCATGATCGCCTCGTCCATCTCGTCGCCGCCGACGCGGATCGACTGGGAGACGACGATGCCTCCGAGTGAGATGACCGCCACCTCGGTCGTGCCGCCGCCGATGTCGACGATCATGTTCCCGGTCGGTTCCGAGACCGGCAGGCCGGCTCCGATCGCCGCCGCCATCGGCTCCTCGATCAGGTAGGCCTGGCGGGCGCCCGCGGACAGGGTCGCCTCCTCGACGGCGCGCTTCTCGACGCCGGTGACCCCCGAAGGGACGCAGACGACGACGCGCGGGTGCGCGAAGCGGTTGTGGTGCACCTTCTGGATGAAGTGGCGGAGCATCTGCTCGGTGACGTCGAAGTCGGCGATGACGCCGTCCTTGAGCGGGCGGATCGCGGAGATCGTCCCGGGCGTGCGCCCGAGCATGCGCTTGGCCTCGATCCCGACGGCGTGCACCTCGCCCGTGCGCTGGTCGATGGCCACGACGCTCGGCTCCGAGAGGACGATGCCGCGGCCGCGCACGTACACGAGCGTGTTGGCAGTCCCGAGGTCGACTGCCATCTCACGGCCACCGAAGCCGCTCATATAGGACCAGAGGCTCACGAACGCATCAGTCTAGAGGAGAGTTCCTCCTATCCGAAGCCGTACGCACCCGAGAAACGCTCTGCAAGCAGGCGAATTAAGAGCGCGGCCGGCAGACCCACCACGTTCAGGTAGTCGCCCTCGATGCCCTCGACGAGAGCGGCCCCGCGGCCCTGGATGGCATAGGCGCCCGCCCGGCCCTCCCACTCCCCCGCCGAGACGTACATCGCGATGTCGCGGGGCGTCAGGGGACGGAAGGTCACGCGCGTTGTCTCGTCGGCGACCTCCTCCCAGCCGGGAGTGACGAGGCAGAGGCCCGAGACGACCTCGTGCGTCCGCCCGCCGAGTGCCTCGAGCATCTCGACAGCTTCCTCGGCGTCGCCGGGCTTTCCATAGACGGTTCCGTCGAGAACGACAGCGGTGTCGACGCCGAGCACCGGGCAGTCGCCGGCCTCGCCGGCGACTGAGCGCGCCTTCCCGGCGGCGTGAGCGCGCACGAGGTCGAGCGGAGAGGCGGTCTGGTCGTCCTCCTCCTCGTATTCCGGCTGGACGACATCGAAGGGGAGGCCGAGCTGCTCGAGAATCGCCCGGCGCTGCGGGCTCGTCGAGGCGAGGAGAATCGGCGCCGCGGGCGGGCTAGACAAGCTCGTGCTCGGCGAACCAGAGCCCGATCTCGCGCTCGGCCGACTCGGGCGAGTCGGAGCCGTGGACGAGGTTGTCCGGCATGGCGAGCGCGAGGTCGCCGCGAATTGTGCCGGGGGGCGCGTCAGCGGGATTCGTCGCGCCCATCGTGGTACGGACGACGCTGATCGCCGACTCTCCCTCGACGACGAGGGCGAGCGTCGGAGCCGAGGTGATGAACTCGACGAGCTCGCCGAAGAAGGGCTTTTCCGCGTGCTCCTCGTAGTGGCGCTCGGCCAGCTCGCGGTCGACGACGAGGAGCTTCGCCGCCCTGATCGTCAGGCCGCGCCGCTCGAAACGGCCGATGATCTCGCCCGCGAGCCCGCGGCCGACCGCATCCGGCTTGATCAGGACGAGGGTCCGCTCCGGCACGACGGGAGCCTACCGACCCTCCTAGCTAGCGGCTCTGGGGCGTTGCTCGCAAAGGAGGCAAGCGAGCGGACCCGAGACAGTACATTCGCGGTACGGCGAGGGGCCGCTCGCGCAGGCTCCTGCCGCGAGCGGCGTCAGGCGCGGCCCACACCGGGTCGAGCCCCGGGGTGGGCCCGCCGACCAGAGTCGTTAGCTAGAGGTTCTCGACTGCCCGCGGGGACTCGACGGGGGTCTCGCAGAAGGGACAGATCTGCCAGAGCGGCTCGAGCGGAGCCTTGCAGCGCCTGCAGGCCTCCTTCAGCTTCGTCGTGCAGACCGGGCACGCGAGGAAGCCGGGCTCGACGACCGCGCGGCAGACCGGGCAGCGGTCGGCGGTCCCGATGGACTCCTCGATGGCCTTGATCTCGAGCTCGCGCTCACGGACGTCCTCGAGGTATTCAGGCGGGCGGAAGAGCATGTAGAGGAGCGGGCCGAGGAACGGGGGGAAGATCCCGAGCGCCACCGCCATGGCGAGCAGCCAGGGATCCTCGATGCGGCGCCGGGCGTCCTTGTAGACCCAGTAGGCGGACGCGGCCCAGAAGATGACGAGGAAGAAGATGAAGACATTCCGGATCGCGAGCCACGTTCCGGAGTGGAAGAAGTCCTTGAAGCCGCCGAACAGGTCGTCGTTCGAGTCGGTCGTCGTCGTCTGAGCCAGGTTCATCGCTTTTCCCTAGAACAAGATCTTTCCTACAAACCACCCTGCGGCAAACGAGAGGGCCACGATCAGCGAGAGCACGATCGCGGCGAGCAGGAAGACGCTGACGCGCTCGCCTACTGTCGCCATGGTAGGGCAGTCGCCGGTCGGAAGGGCGCGAGATCTGCAAGCAGGTAGAGCGACCCGGTGACGAGGAGAGCGCCGTCCGTCGCCGGCGGCCTCGCGGCCGACCCGGAGGGCCTCCGCGGGCTCCGGCGCGGTCTCGACCTCGGCGAAGTGCGTTTCTGCCCGGGCGGCGAGCTCGTCGGCGGGCAACGCACGGGGATTTTCCGAGGCAGTCGCAACGAACGTGTCCCCCAGCGCCGACAGCGCCGCGAGCATTCCGTCGGCGTCCTTGTCCGCGAGGATGGAGGCGACGACGACGTAGCGGCGCGTGGGGAGCCGGGCCAGGAGCCACCCCACGCCGGCGAGGTTGTGCGCTCCGTCCCAGATCTCGAGCGGCTCCTCCGAAACGTGCTCGACGCGGCCTGGAACTCGCACGTCGGCCGCGGCGGACGGATCCACCTGGCGACCGAGAAAGGACTCCGCGGCAGCGATCGCGACGCCGAGGTTGCTGCTCCCCACGACGACGCTCTCCGCGCCCGCCGCGCGGGCGGCCTCCTCCCACTCCGGCTCGCCCAGGACGACTATCGCCCCCGGAGTCGTCACGGCGAGCTTCTCGGCGGCGATCGCTTCCCGCGTCTCGCCCAGTACCTCGGTGTGCTCGAGGCCGACGTTCGTGAGCACGACGACCCTGGCGCCGAGCACGTTGGTCGCGTCCAGCCGTCCGCCCAGCCCCGCCTCGACGACCGCCGCGTCGACCTGGGCGACGGCGAACTCGCCCAGGGCCGCGGCGGTGAGGACCTCGAACTGCGTCGCGCCGATCCGCTCAGCAGGCTCTCGCACCCGCCCGAGCGCGCGCTCGATGTCCGCCTCAGAGCCTCCGACCCGGATCCGCTCAGCCCAGCCGAGCACGTGCGGCGAGGTGTAGGAGCCAACGGTGGGGCCCTCGGCAGCGAGCAGCTCCTCGATGAGCCGCGTCGTCGTCGTCTTCCCGTTCGTGCCGACGACGTGGATCGCGGGAAAGGCGCGTTGCGGATTGCCGAGCGCTTCGAGCAGCGCGAGCATCCGCCCGAGGCCGAACTCCTCCGGCCACGGGCTCAGGGTTTCGAGCCAGACCTTGTTTCTATCCGCCGAGGGCATCGAGCTCGCGTCGGTAGCGGGCGAGCTTCTCGCGTTCGCCCTCGACCACCTCGGGAGGCGCGTTCTCGACGAAGCGCTCGTTGCCGAGCATGCCTTCCGCGCGCGCGATCTCCTTTCGCAGGCGCTCGCGCTCCGCATCCACATCCCCGTTGACCTGCGTCCGCTCCGGCCGGACGACCGCATCGAAGATCCTCTGCTGCTCCTCGTCCAAAGGGGCGCGCACGCCGCTGCGTCGGTACATCTCGGCGGCGTTCTGGATGACCTCGAACACGGGCTGCGTGGCAGCCGTGCTTCCGTCCGCCTCAGGCCAGGGGGCCACGATCAAACGGCTCTGGCGGTTGGGCAGATGCGACCAGATCTCCTCCGTCACATGCGGCATGACGGGGTGCACGTACTTGAGGAGGCGCTCCAGGAGCGCGAGAGCGGTCGTCCGCGCGTCCTCGTCCCCGCCGTAGAGCCGCGGCTTGATCGCCTCGGCGTACCAATCGCAGAAGTCGTCGAAGGTGACGCGGTAGAGCTGCGCGGCCAGCGCGCCGAAGTCGAAGGTCTCGGGTGTCTGCGCGAACTGGGCGTGGAGAGCGTCGAGCCGGGCGATCATCCAGCGCTCCTCCAGGCTCGAGGCTCGCGCGTCTGGCTCGGCATCACCGACGTTCGCCACGATCAGCCGCGAGACGTTCCAGAGCTTGTTCGCGAGCTTGCGGCCCTCTTCGACGGCGCCGTACGAGAAGCGCACGTCCTGGGTCGACGACATCTTCACGAGGCCATAGCGCGTCGCGTCTGCGCCGTGCTCGCCGATGACGTCGAGCGGGTCGATCCCGGTGCCGAGGCTCTTCGACATGCGCCGCCCGTCGGGCGCGAGGACGGTCGAGTGGATGATCACGTCGGTGAACGGGACCTCGCCCATGATCTCGAGGCCGGAGAAGATCATCCGGTTCTCCCAGAGGCGGATGATCTCGCGCGCGGTCGTGTTCAGGTCGCCCGGGTAGTACGTCCGCAGGTCGAGCGTGTCGTCCGGCCAGCCGAGGGTGGCGAACGGCCAGAGCGCGGAGGAGAACCACGTGTCGAGCACGTCCTCCTCGCGCGTGAGCTCGGTCGAACCGCATTCGGCGCAAGCCTCGGGCTCGCTCTCGGTGACCGTGACGTGTCCGTTGGGGCAATACCAGACCGGCAGCTGGTGGCCCCACCAGAGCTGGCGGGAGATGTTCCAGTCGGGCGCGTTCTCGAGCGAGTCGATCGCGAAACGGTGCTGCGACTCCGGGTGGTAACGGACCCGTCGCTCGCGGAGGGCCTCGAGCGCCGGCTTCTTGAGGTCCTCCATCGCGCACCACCACTGGAGGGAGACGAGCGGCTCGATCCGGGTCTCGCAGCGCTCGCAGAGGGCCACCGAGTGGCGGTACGGCTCGACCTTCGCGAGCAGCCCGCGCTCTTTCGCCCACGCGAGGATGCGCGCTCCGGCCTCCTCTTGTGCGAGCCCGGCTAGATCGCCTGCCTGCTCGTTCATCTTCCCGTCCGGTCCGATCACCATCGGTTCGGGGAGCGCGTGCCGGCGCCCGATGGCGAAGTCGAGCGGGTCGTGCCCGGGAGTCACCTTCAGCGCGCCGGTGCCGAACTCTGGATCGACCTCTTCGTCGGCGATAACGGGGGCGCGGCGCTCGACGTACGGGACGACGACCTCGCCGCCGACGAAGTCCTTGTAGCGCTCGTCGCCGGGATGAACGGCGACCGCGACGTCGGCGGGAATCGTCGCCGGCCTCGCGGTGGCGATCGTGATGCTTCCCTCGCCGTCGGCGAAGGGATAGGTGATGTACGCGAGCTGGTCGTCCCGCTCTACATGCACGAGCTCGAGGTCGGAGAGCGACGTCTCGTGGAACGGGCACCAGTTGATGATGCGGTTGTCGCGGTAGATCCACCCCTTGTCGTAGAGGTGGACGAAGAACCGCATCACTGCCCGGACGTAGTCCGGATCCATCGTGAAGCGCTCGCGCCGGTAGTCGAGCGAGGCGCCGATGCGCCGGAACTGGGTCATGATCGTGCGTCCGTAGAGGCGGAGCCACTCCCAGACACGCTCCTCGAACGCCTCGCGGCCGAGCTCCTGGCGCGAGGTCCCCTCGTTGACCAGCACCTTCTCGACGACGTTCTGCGTCGAGATGCCGGCGTGGTCGTACCCGGGCTGGAAGAGCGTGTTGTAGCCCTGCATGCGTCGCCAGCGGACGAGTGAGTCGGCGAGCGCCAGCTGGAGTGCATGCCCCATGTGCAGCTCGCCGGTGACGTTCGGAGGCGGGTGCGCGATGACGAAGGTCTCGCCGCCGCGCTCGGCGTGGGCCTCGTAGTGGCCCTCCTCTTCCCACGTCTTTTGCCAGCGTTCTTCGACGCCCTCAGGACGGTACAGCGGCTCCATCGCTTCGATTCTAGGCCGGGGGCTCAGCGCCGAGAGCGCGTTGGATCGCCGTCACGAGCTCGTCGTGGTCGTATGGCTTCTGAAAGTAAGCAGCGGCGCTCGACTCGGCGAGCTTGTCCTGCTGGCTGAGCGGATCGAGCGCGCTCACGACGATCACCGGGATCCCCTCCAGCGCCGGCATTGCTTTCAGCCGCTCCATGACGACGTACCCGTCGCCGGCGGGCATCATCAGGTCGAGGAGGATCAGGTCGGGCTGCTCATGCCGGGCCTGGTTGACCGCCGAGATCGCGTCACCGGCGAAGACCGCCTCGTGACCGAGCGACTTCAAACGGATCGCCAGCAGGCGCCGGATGTCCTGGTCGTCGTCGACGATGAGGATCTTGGCCATGGGATTGACCCGCCTTTGTACCATTGAATCCAGAACTTTTCGTGAGCCAGGTTCTCCAAGACCCCCTCGAAGCCGGACGCGAAGCCGCTGAACGCGGCGCGTGGCCGGAGGCGTACGAGCTCCTGATCGCAGCCGACAAGAACGGGACCTTGGCCGGCAGCGACCTCGAGCTCCTCTCGCACGCTGCCATGTGGACCGGGCATTTGACGGCCTCCATCGAGTACGCGGAGCGCGCGTACGCGCGCTACAGCGACGCGAGCGAGATGGAAAAGGCGGCGATGGTGGCGCTCGCGCTCGCCGGGGAATACCGCAACAAGCTCCAGCTCTCTGCCTCCCAGGGCTGGCATCAGCGCGCAGCGCGGCTACTCGAGAGCATCGAGGAATCGCCCGCTCACGGCTTCCTCGCCCTGCAGAAGTCGATGATCGCGAGCAGCCGTGGCGGCTACGACGAGGCGCTCGAGCACATCCAGGCAGCGCTCGATATCGCGACGCGCCACCACGATCGCGACCTGCTCGCGCAGGCGACCCTCCGCGAGGGTGTGGCGCGCGTGAACAGAGGGGACGTGGACGAGGGCCTCGCACTCATCGACGAGGTGACGGCTGCCGCCATCGCGGGCGAGCTCAATCCGCTGTCGACCGCGATCATCTACTGCAACGCGATCGACGCGTGTCGCGACCTCGGCGACTACAGCCGGGCCGGCGAGTGGGAGCAGACCGCGACTCGCTGGTGCGAGCGGATGGCGATCGCCGGCTTCCCCGGCATGTGTCGGGTCGACCGTGCGGAGCTCATGCGCCTGCGCGGAGCGTGGAACGACGCAGACCAGGAGCTCCACCGCGCGACCGAGGAGCTCGCCGACTTCAACCCGCGCGTCGCGGGCCAGGCGTTCTACGAGATCGGCGAGATCCGCCTCCGCATGGGCGACCTCGAGGCCGCCGAGCAGGCGTTCAACCAGGCGCGTGACATGGCGAGGGATCCGGAGCCCGGGCTCTCGTTGCTCCGGCTCGCCCAGGGGAAGGCGGACGCCGCGTCACGGTCGATCAAGCGAGCGCTCGAGGAGGAGTCCCTCGTCCGGCTCGATCGCGCCCGTCTCCTCCCCGCGCAGGTCGAGATCGCGCTCGTCGCCGGCGACGTGAAGACGGCGCGCGCGGCGGCCGAGGAAATCGACGCGATCGCCAACGACTACAAGATCTCGGACAGGATGACGCCGGCCCTTGAGGCCAGCGCCCAGACGGCGTGGGGCGCGGTCAGACTGGCCGAGCAGGACACGGAGGGGGCAATCACCTGCCTCCGCCGGGCGATCAAGCTCTGGCAGGAGGTCGACCATCCCTACGAGGGGGCGAAGACGCGCTTCCTCCTGGCGGGCGCGTACCGTGAGCAGGGCGACGAGGACGGTGCGAAGTCGGAGTTGCAGGCGGCCCAATCGGCCTTCGAGCGCCTCGGAGCGCGCCTCGACGCCCAGCGCACGGGTGAGCGGCTCACCAAGCGCGTGACGAAGACGTTCGTCTTCACGGACATCGTCGATTCGACGAAGTTCTCCGAGCTCATGAAAGAGCGCTGGGAGACGGTCGTCCTCAAGGTGCACGACGAGACGATCAAGCGGCTGGCGTCCGACCATGGAGGCGAGGTCGTCAAGTCGACCGGGGACGGCTTCTTCCTCGCCTTCCCGCAACCCTCGGCGGCCGTCGACGCGGCGGTCGCCATCCAGAAGCAGCTGGAATTGCAGGCGTTCCCCGCCGAGGTGCGGATCGGCCTCCACACGACGGAGGCGCAGGACGACAGCGGCGACTACCACGGCGAGGGGATCAACCTCGCCGCGCGAATCGGCGAGCTGGCCGGGGGCGGCCAGATCCTCGCGAGCTGCAACAGCGTCACCGGCATCCCGCTCGTCTGCTCCTCGCCGGAAGAGGCGCAGCTCAACGGCTTCTCGGAGCCTGTGCAGATCACCTCGATCGACTGGCGCTAGCGCGTGGGGTTCATCGAACCGGTTCCCGAGGAGCAGGTGACGGGCGCCGTCGCGGAGGCCTACGCAGCCGACCTTGCGGAGGACGGCTATGTCTCCAACGTCTCCCGCGCCTTCTCGCACCGGCCGGAGGTGGTCGCGGCGTGGGTCGCGCTGAACACTGCGGTCACGAAGGACATGGACCGACGCCGCTACGAGCTCGTCACCATCGCCGCCGCGCGGCGGATGCGCTCGAGCTACTGCATGCTCGCGCACGGCAACGTCCTCGCGGGCAAGTTCTACGACGCCGAGCGCGTGCGCGCGATCGCGCTCGACCACAGCACGGCCGGCCTCGACGAGGTCGACGTCGCCGTCATGGATCTCGCCGACAAGGTCGCTGCGGACGCCTCCTCGGTCACCCGGGCAGACGTCGACCTGCTCCGCGACCTGGGCCTCTCGGACGCCGAGATCTTCGACGTGGTCGCCGCTGCAGCGATGCGCTGCTTCTTCACGAAGGTCGTCGACGGGCTCGGCTTCCAGCCGGACGCGGCTTACGGAGATGTCGACGCCGGGCTCCGCGACGCGCTCGTCGTCGGCCGCCCGATCGAAGGCACCTGACCTCCTAGCTGGTGGCTGGCGCGGCGCTGGCAAAGGAGGCAAGCGAGCGGCGCCGAGACAGTACGAAGAGTACGGCGAGGTGCCGCGAGCGCAGGATCCTGCCGCCGGCGTCGTCAGGCGGTCGGCGAAAGCCGGGCTTCGCTCGGCTGGAGCGACCGCCGCCCAGCCGGCAGCTAGGCGCTTTCTTCTTCGAGCTCGGGTTCATCGAGCTCGAGGTTCCGGCCAGCCGAGGTCACGAGCGTCGGCTTCAGGTTGCGCTGGATCGTCTCCTTCGTGATGACGCACTTGGAGACGTCCTTTCGCGACGGCAACTCGAACATGACGTCGAGAAGAGCGTGCTCGATGATCGAGCGCAGGCCGCGGGCCCCGGTCTCACGCTCGAGCGCCTTGTCGGAGATCTGCCAGAGCGCGTCCTCCGTGAAGACGAGCTCGACATCGTCGTAGGAGAAGAAGCGCTGGTACTGCTTGACGAGCGCGTTCTTCGGCTCGAGCAGGATCTGCACGAGATCCTCTTTCGTGAGCTGGTGCACCGCCGAGACGACGGGGAGCCGGCCGATGAACTCGGGAATGAGCCCGTAGGAGAGGAGGTCCTCCGGCATCACCTGCGAGAGGAGCTCGGTGGACTCGATCGACTTCTTCGACTTGATCTCGGCACCGAAGCCGACCTGGTTCTTGCCGATCCGCTTCCCGATGATCTTCTCGAGGCCCGCGAACGCTCCGCCGCAGATGAAGAGGATGTTCGTCGTGTCGATCGAGAGGAACTCCTGGTGCGGATGCTTGCGTCCGCCCTGCGGCGGGACGCTCGCCACCGTCCCCTCGAGGATCTTGAGGAGCGCCTGCTGGACGCCCTCGCCCGAGACGTCGCGCGTGATCGACGGGTTGTCCGCCTTGCGCGCGATCTTGTCGACCTCGTCGATGTAGATGATCCCGGTCTCCGCCTTCTTCACGTCGAAGTCGGCGGCCTGGATGAGCTTCAAGAGGATGTTCTCGACGTCCTCGCCGACGTAGCCGGCCTCGGTGAGCGCAGTCGCGTCCGCGATCGCGAAGGGGACGTTGAGGATCCGCGCAAGCGTCTGCGCGAGGAGCGTCTTCCCGCAGCCCGTCGGGCCGAGCAGGAGGATGTTCGACTTGGAGAGCTCGACGTCGTTCTCGTCGTTCGCCATCTGCACCCGCTTGTAGTGGTTGTAGACGGCGACGGCGAGCGTGCGCTTGGCCTCCTCCTGGCCGACGACGTAGTCGTTCAGGATCCCGTAGATCTCCTTCGGGCGCGGGAGGTTGTCGAGGTCGAGCTGGGCCGGAGAGGTCAGCTCCTCGTCGATGATCTCGTTACAGAGATCGATGCACTCGTCGCAGATGTAGACCCCCGGCCCGGCGATGAGCTTCTTCACCTGGCGCTGGCTCTTGCCGCAGAAGCTGCAGAGAAGTTGCTCGTTGCCGTCGGTTGCGCGGGCCATCTCTCTCTACCTTTTAGCTCGTTTTCGCCTGCTCGGCTAGGCCGCTTTGGTCAGCGGCTTGCCCCGATTGGAGACCACCGTGTCGATGATCCCATAGTCGAGGGCTTCGTTGGGGTTCATGAAGTAATCCCGCTCCATGTCCTTGCCGACCTTGTCGACCTCCTGGCCAGTGTGGTCCGAGATGATCTCCTCCAGCCGCTTCTTCAGGCTGAGGGTCTCGCGAGCCTGGATTTCGATGTCCGTCGCCTGGCCCTGGAAGCCGCCGGCGACCTGATGGATGAGGATCTTGGAGTTCGGCGTCGCCATGCGCTTCCCCTTCGAGCCCGCTGCGAGCAGCAACGCGCCCATGGACATGGCGATCCCGACGCAGATCGTCTGCACGTCGGGCTTGATGTACTGCATCGTGTCGTAGACCGCGAGGCCCGCGTACACCGAGCCGCCCGGCGAGTTGATGTAGAGCGAGATGTCCTTGTCGGGGTCCTCGGACTCGAGGTGAATCAGCTGCGCCACGATCAAGTTGGCGATCTGGTCGTCGATCGGCGTGCCGAGGAAGATGATGCGCTCGTTGAGGAGGCGCGAGTAGATGTCGAATGCGCGCTCGCCACGCGACGTCTGCTCTACGACCATCGGAATCAGGGGACTCATCGTGCCTCCTCGCTGCTTGGGGTCCAAATGTTCATTCCCTTGGTGTCCTTCTCCTTCTCGGGTGTCCAAAGTTTCTCTCGCGCCCGGGCGAGCTCGACCGGGATTCGCTTCACCCCGGCAACGACCTCGTCGAGCGCTTTCTTGAGCCTCAGATCGGCTCGAAGCTTCTCGTATCCGCCGCTTTCCTGCAGCAGTTGCTTGGCCTCCTCGGACTCGTCCTCCGCCTGCTCGCGAATGAGCTCGTCGACCTCTTCGTCGGAGACGCTGATGTCAAGCTGGGTCGCCACGGCGTCGAGCACGAGCTCCCGCTGGAGGGAGCGCTCGGCCTCGGCGCGGAGGCGAGCGACCAGCTCGTCCGCGTTCTGCCCGCTCATCGTCAGGTAGGTCTCGGCGGAGATGCCGCGTCGCTCGAGCGAGCGGGCGATCCCGGACCAGAGCTCGGCGGTGCGCCGCTCGACGAGCGGCTCGACCGTCTCGACCCGCGATGCATTCACGAGCGCGTCGATCGCAGCTTCGCGGAGGGTGACGGTGAGCTCCTCCTCGAGCTGTTCGCGTAACCGCGCCTCGAGATCGGCGCGCAGATCGGCCAGGGTGTCGAATTCGGTGGCCGCCTTCGCGAGCTCGTCGTCGAGCTCGGGCAGCACGCTCTCCTTGATCTCCTTGACCGTGAGCTCGACCGCCTGCTTCGACTCGCCCTCCCCCAGCTCGACGCTCTTCGTGCTCCCCGCGGGCATGGCGACAAGGGCCTCGTCGAGCTCGGGCAGAAGCCAGCCCGCGCCCACCTCCACGACGAAGTCGCGCTGCGCCGGCAGCCCCTCACCCGTGATGTCGATGACTAGGGTGTCGCCGGCCTGGACGGGCCGCCCGTCCACAGGGACGAGCTCCGCGACCGTCTCACGAATCCGCTCGAGCTCGTTGTCGACGAGCTCGGCAGGCACCTCGGGCTCGGCCGCAGGGACCTCGAGCTCTGTCCAGTCGGCGATCTCAGGCTTGGGCAGGACGGCGACCGTCGCGGAGAACTTGAACGGCTCGTCGTCCTCGGGAAGCCCTTCGAACTCCACCTCGGGGCTGGAGACCGGCCTGATGCCGGAATCCTCGGCCGCGCTCCAGAACCACGAGTCGAGATGGCTCTTCAGCGCCTCCTGCCAGACGGCCTCCCGGCCGACGCGGGCGACGACGACCGCCATCGGGGCCTTGCCCTGTCGGAATCCCGGCACGCGGACGGACGCCGCCATGTCGCTGGCGGCGTGCTCGAATGCGTGCTGGAGGTCGGCTTGTGGGACCTCGACGTCCAGCCGGACGCGGCTTTCCGGGAGCTCTTCGACTGTCGCTTTCACTCGAGGCCATTCTGTCAGAAGGGCCTCGAGCTACCGGTCAGGCGTCAGACGTGATGGAAGTCGATCACGACGCGCTCCGGATTGTGCAGCGCGTGGATCTCCCAGCACGTCGGGCGGCTGAGCCCGAGGAGCCACGTCATCGTCGCCTCGAAGTCCCCGCCTTCGACCGCCTGGGTGAGCGTGCCGAACCCGGGAGTCAGGCGGCGTGGGCCGTCATAAGTCGCGTTGCCGTCGAAGTCGAACCCGCTCGCGCCCTGGAAGACGATCCGGACGAAGGCGTCGCCCTCGACGTGGATCGGGATATCGCTCGGGTCTTCGGTGAAGGGCGGCTTGACCTGCTTGATCTCGAAGCGCGGAATGCCGCCTTTGCCGGCCGGGTTTGGATCCGGCTCCTCGAACTGGAAGACGATCCGGTCGAAGCCGTCGTGGGCGCCGACGCGGACATCGGTGAGGTTCATGTAGACGCCGTCGTCGCCCGCGGTCTCGGGGGCGCACTTCGCGGGCGGCGGAGGCTCCCCCGCTTCGGTGGTGGTGGGAGCCGTCTCGGTGGTCGACGTCGGCTCGGCAGGGGGCGTCGTCTCGGTGGGGATGGTCTGGCTGGCGGCCGGGGCAGTCGGTAGCGGGCCGGCTTGCTGGGCGCCGCCGTCCGCTCCGCAGCCCGAAGCGAGGAACGCCAGGGCGAGAGGAAGGAGGAGGAGTCGAATCATCATGGTCGGGATTCTGCAAGGCCCACGTAACCTCCTCCGCGCCGCTCCGTAACGGCTTCGCAACGGCCCAGAGTGTGCAGACGGGCCCGGCCGCGAGCCCGCCTGCACGTGGTGGTCCGGGGACTAGTGAGGGAACTTGGCGGGCGGCACCTGGATGACGAGCAGCTGCCCACCTTCGACGAGCTCAGGATCCGCGCTCGCGAGGTGAGACTGGACGTCGAACAGGTACTTGCCCTCGCCGAGGAACGGCGCCGGGATGATCCCCGACGACTCCTCGTCCTCGGTAATGAACTTCGGAGCGCCCGCGGCGAAGCGGTTCTCGTCGTGGTGGGCGATCTCCGTCAGCGAGTCGCTCGCGGGGTCGTAGAGCCAGAGCTTGCCCAGGCGCGGGTTGTTGCCCACGTCCTCCTGGAGCAGCACTTGACCGCGATCGTTCACGGTGATGTTGTCGAACATCTTGTGGCCTTCCGAGCCCGCCACGAGCTCGTCGATCGTCCCGCCCGCGGCGGGATCGGCGGGGTTCTTGAACGTGAGTCGCCAGAGGCGGCTCTGGTTGGTGATTCCAGCGGTCGTGACGAAGTAGAAGACGTTCGGGTTCGAGGGATCCCACGACCCGTCCTCGGGCCGCTGGAAGCCGCTCACGCCCGCAGCCACGCTGTCCGTCTGCAGAGTCGCGCCGGACTTGCCGGACGCGTCACCCAGATTCGCCAGCGTGAAGGGCGTCCCGTCCGCGACGACCGACGCGTCCGTCTCGTTGACGAGGCCGTTGACCTTGAGGCCGTAGAGGCTGCCGCCGCTCAGGCCCGCCTGGTCGATCGCGTTGCCCGTCGTCTTCTTGTCTCCGTAGTAGAAGTAGATCTGGCCGCCGCCCGCGTCGTCCGTCCCTGCGACGACCGTGCGGTCTGCGGTGCCCGGATTGGCGACCGAGTTCTCCCAGCTGAAGCGGCCGAGCGACGGCAGCTGGTAGCTGGCGCCGGTCGTGAGGTGGCCGAACGCCCGCCCTTCGGCGCCCGCCTCCTCGCCGTCCATGAAGATCCGGCCGTTGTAGCCCTTGCCGGACGCCGCGTTGTAGAACGCGGACAGAGCCGGCAGGTCTGCCGAGCAGAGGCGGTTCCAGGCCGTCGTGCCGGCCACGTAGGCGCCCTCCTGCCACAGGTAGACGGTCTGGCTGAGATCCTGGCCTGAGACGACCGAAAGGTCGTCCTTCTCGATGACCCACTTCGAGACGAATGCGCCCGTCGAGCCGTGAGCGCGGGTGATTCCGACGCCGTTGCCGAGTTCGTGGTTCATGAGCACTGTGAAGGTGCCGTCACCGTTGTTGTACGCGCCGAGCCCATCCGGGATCCCGACCATCCGATACCCGTTGGCCGCCGCGTCGCCGGTCGTGATGATGGCCTTTGTGACGACTCCTGGTTGCGAGCGAATCACGTAAGGGGCCTGCGAGCTACTCGGTCCCGTCACCGCCCCCGGAGCGGCGAATGCCGCCACCGCGGCCGCACCGCAGCCGACGAGGGCAAGCGCGAGTGCGCTGAGCTTCCTCATTCTCGAGACTCTCCTCTCTTGGATAACCCCAACGACCCTGATGGTCGTGCGAGGAGAGCGGGGCGTGGGCTACAGGTGGGTGAACGACTCGTGACAGCCTGGTGAGCAGCCTCGAGTGCGGGCGGGAGGACTCGAACCTCCAAGGGCTTTCACCCAACGGGTCCTAAACCCGCCGCGTCTACCGTTCCGCCACGCCCGCGTGGTGCAAAACGATAGCGCGCGGGTACAAGGCGCTCGTGAAGCTCTTGCAGCGAAACCGGCCGCGCCAAGGGCCGCAGGTCCGCGATCCGGAGGCGGACGCCAACGGTCCGACTCCGCAGCCCGAGCACTCGGAACCGCGCCTGGCCGACCCCGACCTGACGGATCTCTCGAAACGCGATTTCAAGGCGATCTTGATCCGCGCCGGGAAGGAGGCGCTCGACGACCAGATCACCGACCTCGCGGCCGCACTCGCCTACTACTCGTTCCTCGCGATCCCTTCCATCCTCCTCGTCGCATTGGGCGTCTTCAGCGTCTTCGCGGGTCCCTCCGCCGTTCAGACGCTGATCGACCGGGTCGGGACCGTCGCCCCGTCGGAAGTGACAACGCTCCTGGACGACAGCCTTACCCGGATGAGCCAGAACGACAGCGGCGGCTGGGCGATGGCCGCAGTCGGGTTCGTCCTCGCGTTCTGGACGACGACTGGAGCGATGACCTCGCTCATGCGCGCGCTCAACCGCGCCTACGACCAGCACGAGACGCGCGGCTTCCTGCGACAGCGGGCGAGCGCGATCCTCATGGTGGTCGTGATGCTCGTCGCCTTCGCGCTGGTCTTCGCGTTGCTGGTGATGGGGCCGGCGCTCTCGGGCTGGATCGGAGACGCCGTCGGGATCGAGGCCGTCCTGAAGTGGGTGTGGTGGGTCGCCCAATGGCCCGTGCTTATCGTCGGGCTGCTGCTGGCGTTCGCAACTGTCCTCTACCTCGGCCCGAACGTCGAGCATCGCCGCTGGCAGTGGGTCAGCCCCGGTTCGCTCTTCGCGACGGTGGTGTGGCTGCTCGTCTCGGGCCTCTTCGCGGTCTATACGGCCACCTTCGCCTCCTACAACAAGGCGTGGGGCTCCCTCTCCGCGGTGATCGTGATGCTGACCTGGCTCTGGCTCACGGGTTGCGCGCTCCTCTTCGGCGCCGAGATTAACGCTGAGGCCGAGCGGAGCCGCGAGCTCCGGCAGGGCCAGACGGCGGCCGCCGACGAGATCCAGGCGCCGACGAAGGCCTGACGAGCCCAGGGCTACACTGGGGCGGCAGGGCCCCGTAGCTCAGTGGATAGAGCGGCGGACTTCGAATCCGCGTGCGGAGGTTCGACTCCTCCCGGGGCCATGGCCTTTGCTGGTGCGCAGTAACCACCCTTCGTGCGGTTTAAGGCGTTCCACGGCTCCCGTTTGATCTCCGACCGAATCCGCTCAAGCCCGCCTGGTAGTGGGGCTGACTGGCGCGCAACTGGCGCGCAGCCGAGGGGCTCCGATTCCGCATACCGCTTGGTCTCTGGTGATTGCGTCCTCGACTATGCCTTGCGACTCCATCCTGCACAGTTGGGGGCGCGTCGCCGTTTGTTGACCCAAACACAGACGCGAGGTCGAGAAAGACGCCTTCGATCTTGATCCTCACTCCCTTGCTTCGTGAACCTGCCTGAAGGATCATCATCGCACCTCTCGAGGAGGCGACGTCGACTCAGCGCGGCGAGCTGGGAATGCCCGGAGGCGGCAGACGGCCGCCGGATTCGCGCTGGCCCTAGCCGTCTCTCTCCTGTCGACCGCCTGCGGCTCGAGTGAGAGCAGCCGCTCGCCAGCCGCTGGGACCGGCCCGCCGCCCACCTCATTCGACGCCTGCGTCGTCGTCACCGAGGACGTCTGCGCCGTCGACGCGATCCCCTTCGCCTCGCCGGGCGGAATCCAACTCGCGGTTGACGTCTACCGGGTGGACGGCGAATCGAATCGGCCGGCCGTCGTGCTGCTCGGGCCGGGAGGGTGGGGCTATAGCTCCCGCGACACCGTCAGCGATCTCGCGATTTCACTGGCCCGGCAGGGATTAGTGGTCTTCGTAGGTGACGTGCGGCTCGCGTGCACGGACGGCGGGCCCTTGTGCGGCTACCACTATCCGGCGCCGCTCGCTGACGTCCACTCGCTGATTCAATTCGCGACCAGTCACGGAGCCGAGCACGGCGCGAGGGCGGGCCCGATCGGCGTCTTCGGGCTCAGCTCGGGGGCCGAGCTGGCCCTCCTGGCCGCCTTCACGGAGGCGGGGGCGTCGCGACCCGGCGCCGTAGTCGCGTGGTCCGCGCCGACATCGTTCGCGAATCTCGCGTCCAACCCGGTTGCCGGCCCGCTCATCACCAGGTACCTCGGCTGCGGGTACGCTCGCTGCCCCGACCGGTGGCGCGATGCGTCGCCAATCGCGCACGCCTCGGGCGCCGCGCCGCCGACGCTCCTCGTCTCGTCGGGCGACGATCCGCAGGTGCCGGCGACGCAGTCACGGTCGCTCTACCGAGCGCTGCACTCGGCCGGAGCGACCGCGGAACTCGACATCGAGCCAGGCGCGGAACACGCCCAATTCGGCCCCAGCACCGTCAGCCGTTGCGCCGAGTTCCTGCTCCGGCACCTCTCCTGACGCCCTCGGCAGCGACTACCCCGACGATCGGCTAAATAGGGCTGGCCGACGATCGGCTGCGAGGCTGGCCGACGATCGGCTGCGAGTGAGCAACCCGCATCAGCATTCAGCAGCGTTTCCGCGGACGGCGCCGCCCGCCAGTTTCGACGCCTCAGCCCCTCTTTTCGCCAACGTAGCGAAAGCCCATGGCCTGGATTGCGCCCGCCTCAATCAGTGCACGCTCCTCCTCCTCGCCGACCGCGGGGAGCTCTCCGTACAGGTACGGCGTCCAGGCAAAGAAGCGCTCGGCGAAGTGGCGGTCAAGTTCCCTGCGCATCGCCCCGTATCCGTGCAGGTCGTGGTGGTCAGCTTCCCAGTCGCCCAGGCACGCTTCCAGCGAAGTTGGCGCGTCGAGATCACCCGCCCGTTGCTCGAGGTACCACCGAGCCGTCTCTTCGTCCAGGCGGTCGCAGGCGTGCTCGTCGAGGATGAAGCAACCTCGTGGCCGCAGAAGGCGTGCGATTTTCGCGACCGACTCCACGAGGTCGGGAATGTGATGGAGGGCGCGGCTGGCCACGACAGCGTCGAAGGGATCGCTGGTTGTGAACTTCTCCAGCGACACGGCTTGAAAGAGCTCGCCTTCGGGGGCGTCGGGATCGATGGCGATCACCTCGTAGCCTGATTCGGAGACGGCGCGCGCGAGGTCGCCGTGCCCGCAACCCACCTCCAGCACCTTGGCAGGCGCTGGCGGGAGGTGGGCTTCGACAAACGCCTTGGCCTTCATGGTCTTGGGGCCCGCGCGAGGTCGTGAGGATGGCCCGGCTCCGTTCTCGAGACGGTGCGCCAGGAGGCCCAGGTGATCTGGAGGATCACGAGCGTGATCACCAGGCCGATGATCGGATCCGCGAGCTCGGCTCCGAGCGCGACGAAGGCCGCGCTGGCAACCACGCCGACGGAAACGAAGCCGTCGACGCGGGCATGGTTGCCGTCTGCGATGAGAGCGGGGCTCGACAGCTTCTGGCCGGCGTGCAGGCGCACCCGGGCGGCGATCTCATTGCCGATGAAGCCGATGACGCCTGCACCCGCCAGCGCCCAGAGATGTGTCAGCTGTTGCGGCTCGATGAAGCGCATGATCGTCTCGTAGAGAGCGACGCAGGCGGAGACGAAAATGGCAAGCACGACGGCGAGACCGGCGAGCCTCTCAGCGCGGAAGGAGTGCAAGAAGAACGCGATACCCAGCGGGAGTGCCGTCAGAGCATCGCCGAAGTTGTGAATGAGGTCAGCTAGGAGCGCGACCGACCCAGAGAGGGCAAACACTACGACTTGTGCGCCGGCGGTCAGGCCGAGGACGGCGAGACTCTTACCTACCGCCGCAACGCCGGCTCGCGAGCGGACGATCGAGCGATCGACGAGTCCGTGGGAGTGGTCCTCGTCGTGCCCCTCCTGCCAGCAGTGGCTCTTGGCTACGATCGCGTGGCGCGTCACGACGCCTCGAGGATCGGCTCTGCAAAGCCAAGCCTGAGGTGCTCGACGTGAAAGACCGCCTGGTCGAGCAGGTCAGCCACGTGGGAGTCGTGGAGGGCGTAGACGGTTTTTCGGCCGCGCCGCTCGCCGACAACAAGGCCGAGATGTCGCAGCAGACGAAGCTGGTGCGAGACGGCCGACTGCTCCATTGCGACGGCCTCTGCGAGTTCACCAACCGAGCAGGGCGACCTACGAAGGCGACCGAGAATGAGGACGCGGCTCGATGCTGCCAACGCTTGCATCGTCTCGGCGACCTGACGCGCCGTATCTGCGTCGAGGGTGGCATCAGTCGCGCGTGCTTGAACCCCGTGGCTCACGGGGCACACGATAGCATGAGCATATGTTCATGAATTCATGCCGAGGCCGGACGATGGGCCATCCCGGTCGTTCGGAAAGTGGCTAGGAGACGCAGGCGGCTGCGAACTCGGCGTTCTTCGCGCAGCAGCGCGTGAGGGTGGTGATGAAGCCACGCTCACTCGGACTCAAAGGTCGGCGGGCGAGTCGCGCGACGTAGAGTCGCCGCTCGATCTTCGGTTGTCCTTTGAGGCGGAAGCTCGCAAGCTCGCCGCGCTCGAGCTCCTCGGCGACCGCGTAGCGCGAGAGGAAGGCTATGCCGAGTCCCTCGCGCGCGGCGCGCTTGATTGCCTCGCTCGAATCGAGCTCCCAGACTCTCACCGGCCCCGCGTCGAGTGCGGCGAGTGCACGCTCGGCCGTCTGACGAGTACTGGAGCCTGCTTCGCGCACGAGCAGGGTCTGATCGGCGAGAGCGGATGGCTTGACTCGCCCAGCCTTGATCGGAAGGAGGCCCGGCTTGGTGATGCCGACGATCTCGTCGGTCAGAAACGGCGTCAGCTCGATACGGTCGTCGACTTCCGTTTCGCCGACAAGAGCGAGCTGCACCCGCCCGACCAGCAAGCGTCCGATCATCTCGTCCGTCGAGGCGATCTCCACTTCGACGTCCACGTGCGGGTGGTCGCGCCTGAAACATCCGAGGGTATCCGGCAGGAGATAGACGCCCGGAGTCGTCGATGCGCCGATGTGGATCGTGCCGGCCTCGAGGCCGGCGAGCGCCCCGAGCTCTTCCTCACCAGCCTGAAGGGCCGCGAGTGCTTCGCGAGCTCTCGAGGCGAGCAGACTGCCCGCCTCGGTGAGGCGGCTGCCGCGCCCGTTGCGCTCAACGAGACGTTGCCCGGCCGCGGCCTCGAGCAGTCGCAAATGCTCGCTTGCCGTCGGCTGCCCGATCCCGACGCTCCTCGCAGCAGCCGAAACGGTTCCCTGCCGCTCGATCTCGACCAGGAGACGGAGCCGGGTGGTGTCCCAGAGGAGCGAGAGCGACGTATCGGCCAAGTCGATGGACGGTATCGGAAGATTCGCCTTGTCCAATATTAGGCTGCGGCGTACCGTGAGGCAAGCATGGTCTTGCGGCCGTTCCTCTTTGCTCCGACAGCCTGCGCGAGCTACCTGTTTGGCTGCCTCACGCACCGCACGCTCGCCGTTTTGGACCCACATGAGGAGCTCGTCGAGGAGTACCTCGAGGAGGCACGGCGACTAGGCTCGCCAATCGGTGCGGTGTTCGAGACGCACGTGCAGGCCGATCACGTCTCTGGCCTTCCAGCCTTGGTCGAGGCGGGAGCGACGGCGTATCTGCCGGCGGAGGCGACGGTGGACTTCGAGCACGTCGCGGTCGCGGACGGTGAGATGGTTGAGCTCGGGAACACGATCGTGCGGGCGCTGGCGACCCCCGGCCATGCGCCTGCACACAACGCCTACCTGATCGCCGACAGACGCCGTGGGACAGAGGAAGCCTGGCTTGTCTTCACCGGCGATTCGCTTCTCGTCGGCGACGTCGGTCGTCCTGACCTGCATGCCGGGGGTGATGCCGAGCCGGCAGCGAGGCAGCTACACGGCTCGATCGACCGCCTGCTTGAGCTCCCCGACCACGTACTCATCTATCCGAGCCACTACGGCGGTTCCGTCTGTGGGCGTGGACTCTCGAGCAATCCGTTCTCGAGCATCGGCTTCGAGCGCCGCCACAACGACGCATTGCAGCATTCGGATGCCGCCGACTTTGCCGCGGCGCTTCTTCGCGACTTGCCGCCAGCTCCGGCGAACCAGCGCGAGATAGTCGCCGCCAACCGCCGCGGCATAGTCCCAACGCGGGCATGAGTGCCACCGCAGCGCGCCTGGGGCTTCGGGCGAACGCCGGACAGTTCTTCCTGCTCGTTGGCCTCAACGCCTTCGTCGGGGCCATGGTCGGGCTCGAGCGGAGCATGCTCCCGCTCGTCGGCGAGCGCGATTTCGATCTCGCATCGAAGAGCGCGATCCTCAGCTTCGTCGTCGCCTTCGGGATCACGAAGGCGCTCGCCAATCTCGCCGCCGGCGGCCTCGCCGACCGCGTCGGTCGCAAGCGTCTGCTCGTCATCGGCTGGCTGCTCGCCCTGCCCGTCCCGCTCATGATCGCCCTGGCTCCCTCCTGGGGCTGGATCGTGGCCGCCAACCTGCTCCTCGGTGCCAACCAAGGTCTCGCCTGGTCGATGACCGTCGTAATGAAGATCGACCTCGTCGGCCCCCGGCGTCGTGGTCTCGCTCTCGGGCTCAACGAGTCCGCCGGCTACCTCGGCGTGGCCGCAACGGCATTCGTCACGGGCGCACTCGCCGCGACGTTCGCCCCGCGCACGCTTGTGTGGACGATTGGCGCGGTCATCGCCGTCCTCGGGACCGTGATCTCGATGCTCTTCGTGCGCGACACCGCTGCCCACGTCGAGCGCGAGCAGCGCGCTCACGGGACCGGCGTCACTCACACACTTCGCTCGGCGTTCGCGCGCGCGACGCTCCACGATTCGACTTTGCGTGCCTGCTCGCAGGCTGGCCTCGTCAACAACCTGAACGACGCACTTGCCTGGGGCCTGGCGCCCCTCTACCTCGCCGCGAATGGCGCCAGCGTGCGCCAGATCGGCGCCGTCGCCGCTGTCTACCCGGCCGTCTGGGGCGCCGGCCAGCTTCTGACTGGCTGGCTCTCCGACCACACGGGACGCAAGCCCTTGATCGTCGCCGGCATGCTCACGCAGGCGGGTGCCCTCGCTTTGCTTGTCCTTGGCGACGGCGCCTTCGCGCCCGCGCTCGGCGCGGCTGTGTTGCTCGGCGTTGGAACGGCCCTCGTCTATCCGACCTTGATCGCGGCAGTCTCTGATGCGGTGCAACCGGTCGAACGGGTGCAGGTCGTAGGGGTTTACCGCTTCTGGCGCGACTTCGGTTTCGTCATCGGCGCGCTCCTAGCGGGGTTCGTCGCCGACGCGGCCGGGTTTGGCCCCGCGATCGCGATCGTGGCCGGCCTGACGGCAGCGAGCGGGGTATGGGTCTCCCTCACCCGCTGGGCCGAACGGGACCGCTCGGCCGACCATCGCGCGACCCGCCGAAACGTCGACGAGCTCCTCGCAGAGGCGCGGGCTCGTATCGAACCTCGGCGCACCCCTGCGCAAGCCTTCGAAGCGCTGCAAGAGGGGGCGCTTATCATCGACCTGCGCTCGAACGACAGCCGCCATGAACGAGGGGTCGTGCCGGGCTCGATTCACATTCCGCGATCGGTGCTCGAGTGGCGAGTCGATCCCGATTGCAAGTTTCGCAACGCCCATGCCTGCGACCTCGAGCGCGAGGTCATACTCATGTGCGCGGACGGATACTCCTCGAGCTTCGCTGCGCTCTCGCTGCGTGAACTCGGCTTTGCGCGAGCCACGGACCTCGTCGGGGGCTTCAGCGCCTGGACGGCGGAGGGACTCCCGGTTCGCCGCGCGTCCGAGGTGGAAAGCGCCGAGGAACTACCCGGAATGGGCGGTCCTGAGCCGTTCGAGCTCAAGGAAGGCATTCCGCTGGGCTGACACTCGCGATGAAGAGGTTTCGCCTCGCCCCTCGCACGCCGCCCAGAGCACTACGTGAATCCCGCCGGTCGCGAGAGACAAGCGTTGGCGCACGCTGGCACGACTACTGAATAGCACCCGTTACAGGACTGGCGCGAGCTGTGGCGCGCACGGCACGAAGCTGCACGGTTTGGCCTGGAAATCCGCATTTCGACAACAAGCCTTCGAATCCGCGTGCGGAGGTTCGACTCCTCCCGGGGCCAATGCGCGTTGCTGAAATCCGGGCGTCCCCGTTTTGCGTAGGTCCGTTCGATGCACGCTGTGCGGGACGATGCACGCGCGTTCTGGCTGCGCGCGCCCGGCTGCGGGGAGATCCGGCCGGTCCGACTACCCGAGCCGGGGCCGGACGACGTGGTCGTACGCACCTTGCGGTCCGGCGTCAGCCGCGGCACCGAGACGTTGGTATTCCGGGGCGGTGTGCCGCCGGGCCAGTACGCCGCGATGCGGGCACCTTTCCAGGAGGGGGACTTCCCAGGGCCCGTCAAGTACGGCTACCTCAGCGTCGGCGTCGTCGAGGAGGGCCCGCCGGACCTGCACGGCCGGACGGTCTTCTGCTTGTACCCGCACCAGACCGCCTACGTGGTTCCGGCGGGCGCGGTGACCGTCGTGCCGGAGGGCGTGCCGCCCGCACGAGCCGTGCTCGCTGGCATCGTCGAGACCGCCGTCAACGCGCTGTGGGACGCCGCGCCCATGGTGGGCGACCGGGTCGCCGTCGTCGGCGCCGGGATGGTCGGCTGTAGCGTCGCGCGCCTGCTGAGCCGGTTCCCGGCGGTGCAGGTCACGCTCGTAGACGTAGTTGCCGGAAGGGCTGACGTGGCCGACGCGCTCGGGGTCGACTTCGCGGCGCCGGCCGACGCCCCGGGCGGTCGCGACCTAGTCGTGCACACCAGCGCGACGTCCGCAGGGCTCCAGCTGTCCCTGGACCTGCTCGGCCCCGAGGGCACGGTCATCGATCTCAGCTGGTACGGCGACACCGATGTTCGGCTGTCGCTCGGGGGCGCGTTCCATTCGCGACGCCTCGGCCTCCGCGCCAGCCAGGTCGGCACGATCTCCCCGGCCCGAAGAGGAAGCCGCACGACGGCTGATCGCTTGGCACTCGCGCTCGACCTGTTGCGCGACCCTGCCTTTGACGTGCTCGTCACCGGGGAGTCCCAGTTCGGCGAACTGCCCGACGTGATGGCCCGGCTGGCCGCTGGGAGCCTGCGGGCGCTCTGCCACACCATCACCTACGGCGAGGGGTAGACCGTGTTCAGCGTGACCGTCCGCGACCACATGATGGTCGCCCACAGCCTCCGCGGTGAGGTGTTCGGGCCCGCGCAACAGCTGCACGGCGCGACGTACGTGGTCGACGCGACCTTCCGGCGCCGCGACCTCGACCCGGACGGCATCGTGGTCGACATCGGCCGAGCGACCGAGGAGCTGCGCGCCGTCCTGGCCGACCTCAACTACCGCAACCTCGACGACGAGCCGGCGTTCGCAGGCATGAACACCTCGACGGAGGCGCTTGCCCGGGTGATCGCAGACCGACTCGCGGAGAGAGTGCAAGGGGGCGCACTCGGCGACGCCGCCCGCGAGCTCGACGTCGCTGTCGGTCACGCTGCACGAGTCGCACGTGGCCTGGGCCAGCTACGAGCGAGCGCTGTGACGGCAGTCCACGTCGTCGTACCGGACGGCATCGACGATTCGGCCCGGCCGAGCGGAGGCAACGCCTACGACCGCCAGGTCTGCCGCGCGCTCGCCGAGATCGGCTGGCGGGTGCATGTCCACACCGTGCCGGGCTCCTGGCCACGACCCGACGCAGCGGCGTACGAAGCGCTCGCCGGCGTCGTCCAGGAAATCCCTGACGGCGCCCTCGCGCTGCTCGACGGACTTGTCGCCTCGACGGCCCCGGATGTGCTGGTGCCCGAGGCGAACCGCCTGCGTCTGGTCGCGCTCGTTCACATGCCGCTGGGCCAGGACACAGCAGATAACGACGCCCGCACGCGGGAGGGCGCCGTCCTCTCGGCTGCGGCTTCCGTCGTCACGACGAGCGCGTGGAGCAGACGAACGCTGCTGGAGCTGTACTCGTTGCCGGGCGACCGGGTGCATGTCGTCGAGCCCGGCGTCGATGCCGCCCCTCTCTCACCGGGGACGACGACCGCAGGGTCGCTGCTCTGCGTCGCGGCGGTCATCCCCGGCAAGGGCCACGACGTGCTGCTCGATGCGCTCGCGACGATGACGGACATGTCCTGGGACTGTCTGTGCGTGGGCAGCCTGGACCGTGACCCGGCGTTCGCAGAGAGCCTCAAGCGCCGTCTCCTGGACGATGAGCTCGGCGACCGCGTGCGTTTCCCGGGACCGCGCAGCGGCGCGGATCTCGATCGCAGCTACGCGTCTGCCGACCTGCTCGTACTGGCCTCGCGCGCCGAGACCTATTCCATGGTGGTCACCGAGGCGCTTGCCCGCGGCCTGCCAGTCGTCGCAACCGATGTCGGCGGGGTCGCCGAGGCCCTCGGTCACGGAGCCGGTGGGATCCGGCCGGGGCTGCTCGTTCCCCCCGACGACCCTGTCGCGCTCGCCGCGGCTCTGCGGGCCTGGCTGGGCGATGCCGAGGTGCGACTCACCTGGCGCCGCGCCGCGCGGGAGCGGCGCGACTCCCTCACCGAGTGGTCGACCACGACGTCGGTCCTGGCGGGCGTGCTGGCAGAAGCGGCGCGATGATCGTCGAGCGCACTCGAGTCAGTGGCGAATGGCTCGACCTTCGCGAGCCTGCCGACGCCGCGGCGCGCGCTCGCGACCTCGTCGAGCACCTCCTGCGGCATCTGCCGCCGACGAGCTGCCGGGTGATCCACGACCTCGGCTGCGGCACCGGGTCGATGGGCCGCTGGCTCGCTCCGCTCTTGCCGGGGCCGCAGCGCTGGGTGCTGCACGACCGGGACGCGGACCTGTTGCAGGTCGCCGCCGGCGAGCCTCCCGGCCCGGCCGCCGACGGTGCTTCCGTCGTTGTCGAGACGCGGCGGTCCGACGTCACGCAAGTGCGCCCCCACGATCTCGCCAACGCGAGCCTCATCACGGCCTCGGCACTACTCGACCTGATGACGCAGGACGAGTTGGCCGGATTGATCGACGTGTGCGCGAAAGCAGGATGCGCAGTCCTACTGAGCCTGTCCGTCGTCGGTCACGTCGAGCTAGCCCCAGCGGATCCGCTGGACTCCCGTGTGGCGGCCGCATTCGACGCCCACCAGCGCCGAATGACGCTACGCGGCCGCCTGCTCGGCCCGGATGCCGTCGCCGCCGCGGTCGAGGGATTCAGGCGGCTGGGGGCCGAGGTGCTCATCCGGCCGACCCCCTGGCGGCTCGGCGCCGCCGAGGCCGACCTGGCGGTGGAGTGGTTCAGCGGGTGGATCCGCGCCGCCTGCGAGCAGTCCGTCGACCTTGCCTCCGATATCGGTTCTTACGCAGGTCGGCGTCTGGCGGAGGCGCGAGCAGGGAAGCTCGCCGTCACCGTGGGCCACGCCGACCTGCTGGCCGTTCCGTGACGACGGGCGTCCGCGAAACCGATGGCGTGTTTCACACGTACCGCCGGACAATGAGCGGGACCGTACGGGCATGGGCGCGCCCTTTGGCCGCGCTTGCGACGTTGACCGTGGTCGTCTGGCGCCTGGGCGTCGGCCCGTTCCTCGACGGCGTCCGCGCGGTGGACGGCGCCGCGCTGGCGGCAGGAGTGGCGATCGGCGTCCTGACGACCGTCTGCTGTGCCTGGCGGTGGACGATTGTGGCGCGCGGCCTCAACCTCCGTCTGTCGTTTTCGACTGCCGTCGCGGCGTACTACCGGTCGGTGTTTCTCAACCTCACGCTCCCCGGCGGAGTCGCCGGCGACGTTCATCGCGGCGTGAGCCACGGCCGCGACGTGCGTGATGTCGGCCTCGCCTTGCGAGCGGTCGCCTGGGAGCGCACCGTCGGGCAGGTCGTGCAGGCCGTCCTAACGGTCGCCGTCCTTGTGGCGCTGCCCTCGGCGGTGCGCCCATCGATGCCGCTGGTGGTAGCCGCGCTCGTCGCGGCCGTGATCGCCGTGGTGCTCGTCGGCCGGGCGCGACCTGGAGCTGGGCGCTCGCGCTGGGCGCGGGCGCGTCGTGCAATCGCCGGCGACGTTCGCGACGGGCTCCTGGCCCGGAGGGCGTGGCCGGCGATCGCGCTCGCATCCGCACTGGTCGTCCTCGGCCACGCGACCGCGTTCGTGATCGCGGCGCGGACGGCGGCAAGTACGGCGTCACTCTCCCAGCTGTTGCCGTTGGCCCTGCTCGTCATGCTGGCGATGGTGCTGCCCAGCGTCGCCGGCTGGGGGCCGCGCGAGGGTGCGGCGGCATGGGCGTTCGCCGCGGCCGGGCTGGGCGCGGCGCAAGGCGTGGCCACCGCCGTCGTGTACGGCATCATGGTCCTCGTCGCCAGCCTGCCTGGTGCGCTCGTCCTCGTAGCCGCCTCGGTGCCTCGCGCCGCGGTCGCACAGACCGATGGGGCCGCGGATGCATGAGCGCCCGTACACACTGCTTTCCTGCAGCGTGTCGATGGACGGTTACATCGCGAGCGCGGCGTCGCGCCTGCTGCTGTCGAACGAGTCCGACTTCGACCGCGTCGACGCCGTTCGCGCCTCGTGCGACGCCATCCTGGTCGGCGCGACGACGGTGCGTAACGACAACCCCCGGCTCCTCGTGCGCTCGCAGGAGCGCCGCGACGAGCGGACGGCCCGTGGTCTCGCGCCCTCGCCGACGAAGGTCACCGTGACCTGCCGGGCGGAGCTCGACGCGCGCTCTGACTTCTTCACGACCGGCGAGGCGGAGAAGCTCGTCTACTGCGCGAGGTCGCGCGTACGCGACGCCCGCGCGCGACTGGGACCGGTCGCAACCGTCGTCGACGGCGGCCAAACCGTGGAGATGTGCAAGCTGACCAATGACCTCGCGGCACGCGGGGTGGAGCGGCTGATGGTCGAGGGAGGCGGGACGGTGCACACGCAGTTCTTGACCGCCGATCTCGTCGATGAGCTGCAGCTTGTCGTCGCCCCGGTGTTCGTCGGCGACTCGCAGGCTCCGAGGTTCGTGCGCGACGGCTGCTTCCCCTGGAATCCCGCCCGGCGCGCGAGGCTCGCCGCCGTCCGCCAGATCGGCGACGTGGTGTTGCTGCGCTACGCGCTTTCGTCCCGGTTCGAGGACGACTGAGGGACGGAACCGATGCTGATGCGACTGCCCACCGCGACGATCCGGACGCAGGTCTCCGTGCCCCTACGGTTGGCCGACGGGTATGTCACGGAGGCTAGGGTGTTCAGCTTCGACGGTCTCGTCGACGGCCGGGAGCATCTGACATTCGGGCTGGGTGAGCTGGCCGCCGCCCCTCCGCCGGGCGGATACCGGCGGATCCCGCTTGTCCGGCCGCACAGCGAGTGCCTGACCGGCGACGTGTTCGGCAGTCAACGCTGCGACTGCGGGCCGCAGCTACGCGAAGCCGTCGAGCGGATCGCCGACTCCAGTGGCTTCTTGTTGTACCTACGGCAGGAGGGACGTGGCATCGGCCTCTACGCCAAGCTCGAGGCTTACGCGCTGCAGGACATGGGACTGGACACCTATGAAGCGAACCTCGCGCTGGGTCACCGCGAGGACGAGCGCAGCTACGTCGCGGCGGCGCAGATGCTGCATGCGCTCGGGGCCTCGAGGGTCGCCCTGCTCAGCAACAATCCGGACAAGGCTCGGCAGCTCCGGCGGTGCGGGGTGAACGTCGCCGCGCAAGTGCCGACAGGCGTGCACCTGTCGGCCGCGAACGGGCGCTACCTGGCGGCGAAGGCGCAAAGGGGCGCGCACACGTTCGACGTCGGGCTGTCAGCGACACTGCACGCGTCGCCCCGCCACTGACACGGGACGGCGCCGGGCTACCCGGCGCTCGTTTGCGTGCCGAAGGCGCTGAGGAAACGGTCGCGGAAGGCGTCCATCGGCCAGACCGGCGCTTGCGGGCTCGGCCGCAGGCCGTCCTCCCAGCCCCACCCGGCGATCTGGTCCAGCACCGCCGAGTCGTGGGCGATGACCGAGATCGGCACGTCGTGACTCAGGTCCGGGCTCAGCCCGGTGACGATCGTCGACGGCTGATGATCGCCCAGGACGACGAGCACGAGATCGTCGTCGCCGTAGTGCTGCACGAACGAGACCAGGGTGTTCAAGGAGTACTCGATGGAACGGCCGTACGCCGCACGTACTCGGTCGTGGTCGCTCCAGAGCGCGGCCGTCGTCATCTCGCCCACCGGCATGCTGTTGAAGACCGAGCCGTTGCCGACGTCGCCCCAGTCGATCAGCTCGGGGATGCGGGTCCACGGCGCATGGCTCGACACCATGTCGACCTCCGCGAAGACGGGACGGCGGTGGCGTTTCGCGAGCTCGAGGCGCTGCAACGCCAAGAGGACAAACTGGTCTGGCATGGGAGCGAAGGCGAACCTCGGGCCGAGATAACCGAGGTTGCGCTGGTCGTAGACCTTGTCGTAGCCGTAGAACGATCTCTGCGGCCAGTCCCGGTCGTTCGCCGGCACGTCATCGACGGTGCGCCATCCGGCCCGCTTGAACGCCTGGCTGAGTGTGAACCGGTCGCTCGCGACGAGCTGGTCGTAGCGCCATTGCCTATTGACCCAGACCCCCGACTGCAGCGTGGAGTGCGCCAGCCAGCTGGCGCCGCCGAACGTGGACGAGGTGAGGAAGGCGCTCCGTGCGCGGAAGCCGGCGGCGCCGAGTCGCACCGTCCCCTGGTCGAGAACCGCATCGATGCGTGGCGAGAAAGACGAATCCTGGACCGCGACCCTTCCGTAGCTCTCGACGAACGCGACGATGACGTCCTTGCCGCGCAAGCCGGTCAGCAGCTGGGCGCCGGGGGTGTCACGGAAGCGGTCGTGGCGGATCTCGTCCACGAAGATCGCGCGATCCTTGATGCCGGCGCGCACCGCGCGCACCTCGTCGACGGCCAGGCCTGCGGCGCTCGTCGAGGCGATCGGCACGTGGGAGACGAGTTGTGCCCCGAACGCCCAACAAAGCACCCAGGCGGCGCCGATCGCCATGATGACCTGGAGAGACCACCGGCGGTGACCGGCCGCGACCCGGGTCAGGCGACGCACCGCCAGGGTCGTGAGGACGAGTACGGCGACGATCAGCATCGCCGCGCCGGCGACGACCAGGTTCGCGTCCCTCGAACCGACCGAATCGCGCAGCGTCTCGATGCCGATCCCGGTGTACCTCCAGTCGGCGATGGGATCGAATGGCCGGTCGAAGGCGGTGTAGAGGCCCAGATCGAGGACCTTCACCAGGACCAGCAGACCGAGAACCGGTCCGACGACCCAGGCCAGGACGCGTCGACCCGTGGCGGGCAGGGCGAGGGCCAGGGCGATGACGACGATGCCCTCGAGCGGAAGCCTCAGGAACGCGCTGAGCGTGAGACGACTCGGATGGTCCGGAGCTACCAGGGCGGCCCAGACGAACAGAAAGGCTGCGATCGTGAGCACGGCGGCGATACTCCTTTGCACGCGTCCGCGCGCGGCGGTGGGGTCTCGGTCTGCAACCGCCGCCACACGGCTTTGCGCGGCGGGTCGGTGAGCCCAGAGCCACCACGAGTCGCGGCCGAACGACTCGCAGAGCAGGGCAAGCGCGCCGACGAGAGCAGCTTGGGTCAGAGCCGACGGCAGGACCTCGGCGGCCGCGACCGTCAGAACGACCCCTTGAATCGCCGCAACGACCTTGCGCCAGTAGCGCGGCGGCAGCGGCTCACGCAGCCACGGCAGCAGCCACCCGGCTGCGAAGAACACATAGCGTGCCGCGCCGATCGCGAGGACCCAAGCGCCGGTCGAGCGGGCGACGTACACGCTGAGGACGAGGATCAGGAAAGCGTCGACCTCACCGTCGAAGAGCGCGCCCAGCTTCGACGCCGTCCCGCTGCGTCGCGCCACCCATCCGTCGACCGCGTCCAGCGCGAGCGCGACGGCCGAGAGTGTCACCAGCATCGTGACGTGCGCAGGCTCGTCGAAAGAGTCGGCAACCAGGGCCGCGACGCCGACGGCGAGGGTCGCCCGAGCAAGGGTCACCCAATCCGCCGAGCCCACCCGGTAAGGCCGGTAGCGGAGAATCCCGCGCGCGAGCGCCGCAGTCATGATCGAGCCGCAGGTGACTCCGACGACCCAGCCGGCTCCGCTGAGGCCGACGGTCCCGGCGAGGGCGGCGCCCATCAGCACCAGCGCGATGGCCCCGGTCACCGGGAGGGCCTGAACCGCTCGCATCGTGCCTCCGTACACGTGCATACGTGGGATAGGTACGGGAGACACGGTGCCCCGGTTCAGTGCCGCGGCCACTTGAAAGTGAGGCCGGAGATCGTCAACCGTTTGCGCGCGAAACAGCCATGAACCAGGACGACCGCGCTCCGTTCGTCCAGGCCTTGCAGCGAGCCCGCGCGTCCGCGTACGGCCCCGGCGAGTTCGTCGAGCAGGAGAGCTTCATGCGCGCCGCAGAGATCCGGGCCCTGGCCGGGCGGGCCGGCATCGCGCCCGGAGTCTCCGTGCTGGACCTGTGCTGCGGAATTGCCGGGCCCGGCCGGTTCATCACTCGAGAGCTGGGTTGCACCTATCTTGGCGTGGACTTCAGCGCCAGCGCGCTCGACATCGCGCGTGACCGGGCCGGCGACCTTCCCTGCCGCTTCGATCTCGCGCGAATTCCTCCGATTCTTCCCGGTCCGTTCGACGTGGTGCTCCTGTTCGAGACCATGCTCGCCTTTCCCGAAAAGGAGCTGCTGCTCGAGGAGATTTCCCGGGCGCTCCGGCCCCGCGGGCGGTTTGCCTTCACGATGGAGGAGGGACTCCCCCTTACGGAGGCAGAGCGTAAGCGCATGCCTGACGCCGACACGGTCTGGCTCACCCCGTTGCCGGAGATGCTCACCTGCTTGGAGCGGGTCGGGCTGCGTGTCCGCTGGCAGGAGGACTGCAGTCGGTCCCACGGTGCCGTGGCGGATTCCTTGATCGACGCGTACGCCGCCGACGCTCCGGCCATCGCCAGGCAGATCGGGCGCAGGGCGCTGGAGGAGCTGTTGGCGGCCCACCGGCTCTGGAGCGACTGGCTGCGGGTAGGACGAGTTCGCAAGATCGCGTTCGTCGCCGAGAAGAGAGACCCCTAGTAGTAGCCGCGTCCCGTGCTCGTGCCGGTCGAGCTCACGGCTCCGACCGAGGCGACGCGCCAGGTGAACTGCTGTCCGTTGAACTGGTCCTGGAACCCGTTCCCCGTGACGGTGCCCGGGCTGGTGTCCTCGACGAACGTGTAGAGCGGCTTGCCCTGGTACGTGACCTGGACGACGCCACCCGGGCGGTCGAGCGTTCCGAGTTTGGCGCTCACGTCCGAGGTGCCGGTCGGCTTCGCGCTCCCGGAGGTCATGAGCGGCTGCCAGATCGAGGTGCACGATCCCGTGCACAGGACCTTGCCGCCAGCCTCTTGCATGGGCGAGTAGAGCGCCTGGCCCTTCGAGTCGACGAGCACGTTTCCCACGCCGTCGACGTGCTTGACCGAGACCATCGTGGCTGTCCCGGACGATACGGATCCAGACGCCGCCCCTCCGGACGAGCTACCGCACGCCGCGGCGACGAGCACGAGCACGCCGAGCGCTAGAGGCAAGAGCAACTTCTCCATGGTGGTCCTCCCAGTTGTCGTGTGGGCAGGACCGGCCGGTTCCCGCAACGTTCTGCCAGAAGGAAATACGGGCGCGCGACGCTGGCGGCTTGTGCTCCGCACAGGCTTCACGCGCGCTTAACGAGCGCCTACTCGTAGACGTAGACACGCTCGCCCACCGGGGACTGGTTGTAGAGCCAGTCCGCCTCCCAGATCGGCACGCGTACACAGCCGTGGCTCGCCGGATAGGGCGGCACGGAGTAGTAGCCGTGGATCGCGAAGTTCCCGTGGAAGGTCATCGTGCGGTAGAGCGTGGCGCTTCCGAGCCACGTCCCGGTGGCGGGCGCCTTCCAGAGGATGTTCCACGCACCGACGGGCGTGTTGCCGGTTGCGCCGCTCGAGATCGGGATGAGCCCCGTGACAACGCCTCGCCGTACGATCATGAGGATCTGACGGGACTTGTCGATCTCGATGTGCGGCGTCGGCCTCGGGTAGCGGGGCTGGAAGGCGCGGACGAACCCGAGCGCGCGCCAGGTCGTCGTCCCGACGACACCCGTGCGCGGCAGTCTTCGCGCCTTCTGGAAGGCGATCACGGAGTCGTAGCTGCGAACGCTGAAGTACGTCCCCGTGCCGGGAGCGTGGATGTGGAGGTGGGCCAGGCGGCGGTGCAATGCCCGCACGTCCGCACCTCGGGACCCCGTGCGAAGAGTTCTCGCCGACACCCAGACCCGGCGCTTGATCGTCCGTGCGGCCAGGCCGTCGCCGCCGGGCAGGACGATGCGCACCACGACTCTCCCCGCCCAGGGGGTCGGAACACGCTTGATCAAGGTCCCGGACAGGACACGCGCGGCCGTCCTGGCCAGCAGTCGTCCGCCGCCGCGGACGGAGATCCTCGCGCGCTCCGCATAGGTGCTCGGCTGAACCGCGACATGAAGTCGGACACCGAGGAAGGCTCGTGCCTTGCCGAAGCCAAGCGCGGCGGCCGGGAAGACCTTCAGCGAACGCTCCGGGCTCAGCTCTCCCCCGCCGAGCCGCGCGCGGAGCGGGCCGCTGGTCGCGGGTAAGAACGTGGTGGAGTAGGCTCCCGCGGCGTCGGTCGTGGCCGTGGTCACTGAGGTCCACACGCCTGCAACCTCCTGCTCGAGCGTCACCGTGAGGCCCGCTTCCACGGGAGTCACCGTCCCGGTCGCGTCGACCGAGCTGCCGTAGACAACGCCGGCCGGGGCCGTGAGCGTGACGTCGTGCGCGGAAACCTGGCCTCTTGCGAGCGCGGGGACAAGGAGCGCAACCACCCCTGTGAGGAGCAGCAACCGCAGCATCGCCGGGAACATAAGCTACGAAGCGGCCGTTAGGTAACTCCCGGAAGGGGAAACGAACCAACCATGGTTGCCTGGAAAATTCTTGCACTCGCCTTCAAGGTCCAGAGGGGCTGGCAGCGCATTCCCCCGGCGCAGCGGCGGCAGCTGCTCGAGAACGCCGGCAAGCAGGCGCGCAAGCACGGCCCCGTGCTGGCCAAGCACGTGAGCGCAGCGCTGAACGGCCGCAAGGGGAGGTAAGCCCTGCGCGACAGCATCACGCTCGGACGCATCGCAGGCGTCCGCTTCGGCGTGAACTGGAGCTGGCTCGTCGTCTTCGCACTCATCGTCTGGACGTGGGCGACCGGCGTCTTCCCCGAGACCAACCCGGGCTACTCCGACTCGACCTATGTGGCGATCTCTGTCGTCGCCGCGATCCTCTTCTTCGGCTCGCTCCTCGCCCACGAGCTCGGGCACGCGCTGCAGGCGAGGCGCGAAGGGATGGAGATCGAGGGAATCACGCTCTGGCTCTTCGGCGGCGTCGCCAAGTTCAAGGGTGAGTTCCCGAGCGCCGGCGCCGAGTTTCGCATCGCCGTCGCCGGGCCGCTGGTGTCCCTCGCCCTCGGCGTCGCCTTCGTCCTCATCGCCTGGCTCGGGGGCCTGCCCGAGGTCGCGGACGCAGTCTGCGCATGGCTCGGCTACATCAACCTCACGCTGCTGGTCTTCAACCTCCTCCCCGCACTGCCGCTCGACGGGGGACGGATCTTTCGCGCGGCCCTCTGGGCGCTCCGCAAGGATTTCGTGTGGGCGACGCGCGTGGCGGCACGGGTCGGACGCGGCTTCGGCTACCTCTTCATCGCGGGCGGCATTGCGATGCTCATCTTTCAGGGGACCTTCAGCGGGGCCTGGCTCGCCTTCCTGGGGTGGTTCCTCCTGATCGCGGCGACCGCGGAGGATCGGACGATGCTCTCCCGTCAGGCGCTGAGTGGTCTACGCGTCGGCGACCTCGCAGTTCGCAACCCCGTGACGGCGCATCCGGACCTGACGATCGGGCAGTTCATGGACGACATCGTCTGGAAGACGCGCCACACGACGTATCCGGTCACCGACAACGGGCAAGCCCTGGGACTGCTCCCCTTCCGGTGCGTCGCCGAAGTGCCCCGGAGCGAATGGGAGCGGCGGACGGTGCGCGACTGCATGGTGCCGGCCGACCAAGTGCCGGTCGTTTCGGAGCACGAGGACCTCGCCGATGCCGCGGCCGAGCTCGCCGAGAACGACCTCCACCGCGCGCTCGTCGTGGACGGAGACCGTTTTGTCGGCCTCCTCTCGGCCAGTGACGTGGCGCGCGCGCTCCAGATCCGCCGCGCCGGCGGGAGGGTTCCCGCTCGAAGTTAGGGGTGGCCGACGGGACTCGAACCCGCGACTTCCGGGACCACAACCCGGGGCTCTACCAACTGAGCTACGGCCACCGCGCAAGGACAAGTGTAGCCAGGGTGGTAGCTTGACCTCTCGCGCGCGCCTGTAGCTCAGTGGACAGAGCAGCGGACTTCTAATCCGCGGGTCGGAGGTTCGAATCCTCCCAGGCGCACCTCGCTATTCATGCGAAAAAACTGCACGTCGGCTGGTTTTGGCAACAGCTACCCGGTTTCCCGAGGAGGCCGCCGGGCTCTACAAGGCGCTTCACCGCCTAGGCGCGCTCCGCGAGCGGTCCGATGGGGCGACGAGCCGAGTCAAACCTTCTTTCCGGGATTCATGAGGCCACGCGGGTCGAAGGCGTCCTTCACGGCGGTCATGAGCACTGCCGTCTTGGGAGACCATCCCTGGAGGCCGCGCTTCACGACGCCCACGCCGTGCTCGCCGGAGACGGAGCCCCCCAGGGAGACGGCGAGCACGAAGAGCTCCTCGGTAGCCGCGCGGGCGCGTTCGAGCTCGTCAACGGCGCCAGGCGACACGAGGAAGGTGGCGTGCAGGTTGCCGTCCCCCGCATGCCCCCAGCTGCACGCGGAGAGGCCGTGGCGGCTCCCGATGGCGAGCGTCTGGTCGATCGCCTCGGCCAGGCGGTCGAGAGGGACGACGATGTCCTCGCTCACTTTCCCTCCGAGCTGAGCGCTTACCGCGATCGAGACACCGTCCCGCCAGCGCCAAAGAGCTTCGATGGCGGTTGTCTCCTCCGGCGCATGGACGCCGACCGCCTGCTCGCCGAGCACGTCGAGCAAGACGGTTCGCATTCCGGTGGCCTCGGCTTCCGACCCGTCCGCTTCGGCCACCACGAGAAAGCCGACATCGGATGGAACCGGGGCAGGGAAGGCAGGCCCCGCCGCTCGAAGCGTCGATCCGTCGAGGTATTCCAGCGCGGCCACCACGAGGCCGTTGCCAAGAACCGCTTCGATCGCCGCGCAGCCCTCCTCAGCCGTGGGGTAGAAGGCAGCGACCGGGTACGACGCTTCCGGTGCCGGAAGCAGCCGCAGCCAGGCGGCCGTCACGATGCCCAGCGTGCCCTCCGAGCCCACGAGGAGACCCTTCAAGTCGTAGCCGGCGACGTCCTTTCGGATCGCACCGCCGACCGAGACGATCTCCCCAGGGGGCAAGACCGCTTCGAGCCCCGTGACCCAGGCGCCGGTGACGCCGTACTTAAAAGCGTGCGGGCCACCGGCGTTCGTAGCGATGTTGCCGCCGATCTGCGATTGCTCGGCCGCCCCCGGGTCCGGGGGGAAGAAGAGACCGCTCTCTCGGACGATGCGGCGCAGCTCGGCCGTTCTCAGGCCTGCCTCGACGAAGATCCGCCAGAGGAGAGGATCGAACGAGCGAATGCGCGTGAGCCGCTCGAGTGAGATGACCACACCACCGTCGAGCGGCACGGCCCCGGCGGCGAAGCCCGTGCCTCCCCCACGCGGAACGACGGGAACCCCTTGTTCGTAACACCACCGGACAACCCCGGCTACTTCCTCGGCACTCCCCGGGAGCACGACAGCGTCAGCGCGGCCCCTGACACCGCGCGTCTCGGTCTCATCGGCGAGGTAGGCCGCCGGAGTGCCGTCGAGGACGGATTCGTGCGGGAGGAGCGAGCGCAGCGCGCGCTGCACGGCGGCGGTCACGAGATCGAGACGGTGGTCGCGTCCCGCTGCGACTGGAGCGCCGCCGTGAAGAGGCGGTGGGTCTGGGCGGCCTCGGCAGGGGTGGCGCAGTGGAACGGTTGCCGCATCCCGGCGTTTCCGTGGGCGAGCTCGTCGAGGTAGGCCGCCCACATCTGCAGGACCGCGTCCGAGAACCCGAACTCGAAGATCGCTCCCGTGATCGTGGGATACGCCGACTGGGAGCCAAGATCGAGCACCTGCCAGGCCTGGGGCTTTCCCGGCGCATAGTCCATCAAGCGAAGCGTCTTGGGAAACTTGGTCGTGTACGCGACCGAGCCCTCGGTGCCGTCGATCTCGATCGACCACGTGTTCGTCTCGCCCGGGGCGATCCGCTTCGTCTCGACACGCAGTGGGAAGGCGTGGCCGTCCTCCTTGACCTCGCAGAGGAGCACTGCGTTGTCCCAGGTGTCGCACGGCTCGGTGCCGCCGGCGCCATCGGGACGTACCGGGAAGACGTCGGAAAGGATGGCGCGGACGTTTGCCGGCAGCCAGCCGGCGCGCAGTGGCAGGTGGAGGGCATGCATGCCGAGATCGCCCATGCACCCGTACTCCCCGTTGAAGCGGGCACGGCGCTTCCAGTTGATGGGCTTCTGAGGGTCGAGATCGCTCGAGTGGAGAAAGAGGGAGCGGACTTCCAGGACGCTGCCGAAGCGGCCGCTTCGAATCCAGCGCACGACCTCTTGCCCGCCAGGGTAGAAGGGGAGCTCCGACGAGCAGCGGACGAGGAGGTCGGGATATGACTGCACCTCCGCAGTGATCGCCTCATTCGCCGCCAGGTCGATTCCGAATGGCTTCTCCCCGAGCAGGTGTTTCCCGGCCCGAAGCGTCGCCACGTAGATCTCTTCGTGCAGGTGATGTGGGACGGCGCAGTACACCGCCTCGACGGTTTCGTCCTCGAGCAGCTCGCGGTAATCCGCGGTAAGCCGTGGCCGCGGGTTGAGCCGCTCGTACCAGGAGAGAACAGCGGGGTTGGCGTCGCAGACCACCGCAAGCTCGGGTGAGACACCGAGGTCATCGAGGTGGACCCAGCGGGCCGCTGCGCTGGCGAATTCCCGCCCCATGAGGCCGCCGCCGATCAGCCCGAAGCGGACGACCCGGCTAGCCACCGGCACGCAGGCGCTGGCCGACTTCTTCCGCCGAGACGCCGTCGTGGACGATCGCCATGAGTGCCCGCGTCATTGCTCCGGGATTCTCGTGCTGCACGACGTTGCGCCCGTAGACGATCCCGGCTGCGCCCCGCCTCATGATCGCCTCGGTACGACGCAGGATCTCGTCGTCGGACACGCGGCCGCCCCCGCGAACCAGCACCGGGCACGTCCCCGCGGCTTGCACGACGCGTGGATAGTCCTCCGGATCGTCTGTTGGATCCGCCTTGATCACGTCCGCCCCCAATTCAACGGCCTGACGTACGAGCGGGACGATCTTCTCCACGTCTCCGTCGACACCGTAGCCTCCGTCGCCGAGCCTCATCGCCAGCGGCTCGACCATGAGCGGCATAGCGACGCAGTCGCATGCGGTCCGGAGGGCGGAAACGTTGCGGACGCACTGCTCGTGCAGCTCGGGCTGCCCCGGGAGGAGGAGCAGATTGACGACGACGCAGGCGGCGTCAAGAACGACAGCCCGTTCAACGGCCCCCTCGACGACCTGGCTGAAGAGGCGGCTGGGCGGAGAGCCGCCGTAGATGTTCGCGACATCGGTGCGGAGAACCAGCGCGGGCTTACCCGGGCCCGGAACGCCTTGCAGGAGCGCGGCCTGGCCCGGAGAGAGCTGGATCGCGTCCGGCCCGGCCTCGACGAGAGTGGCCACGGTTCCCGCCATGTCCTCGATCCCGGCGAGAAAGGAGCCTTCGCCGAAGAATCCGTGATCGACGGCGACGTCGAAGCAGCGGCCGTCCGCGGCGAACAGGCGGTTGAGCCTCGGGGTCATGCCGCCGACTCCAGGCCGGCAAGATCGAGTGTTTCCTCGAGCCCTTGCACCCCTTCGACAGCGCCGACCGCAGTCGCCGCAAGGGCGCCCGCTGCGTTGGCAAAGGCGGCTGTTCGCTCGAGCGGCCAGCCCGTGAGGTAGCCGTAGAGGAGGCCCGCGGCGAAGGCGTCACCCGCCCCGGTGCTGTCGATTGCCTCAACCGCCGGTGCGGCCACGAAGCCCTCGAATTCGTCGCTCGAGACGAAGCAGCCGTCGGCGCCCAGCTTGAGAGCCACGGTCCCGACGCCGCGCTCCCGGAGCCAGGCGGCGACCGACTCGGGCTCAGGCTGGCCAGAGATCGCAGAACCTTCCGCGAGACTGGGAACGAACAGGTCCAGGTAGGGCAGGCTGGGCAGGAGTCGCTCCCAGCGACCGGTGGCGTCCCAGACCGTGTCGAGGCTGGTGGTCAGACCACGCGCCCTGGCCTCTTCGAGAACTACCACGGTCGGGTCGCCGTCCAAAGCCGGCATGACCAACGCACCTGCCACATGGAGGGCTCTGCCCGAGAAGAGCATGTCGTCGTCGAGCTCCCCGCGCGCGAGCCGGCCGTTCGCCCCTGGAAGATGGAGGAAGGTTCGCTCACCCCGCGAGTCCACGAGGACGACCGTCGCCGAGGTGGGCACGGCCGGATCCTGCGAAACGCCACGGCGGTCGACGCCGCGCTCGTCGAGGAGCTGGAGGATGAAGTCGCCGAAGGGGTCGGCTCCCACCTTCCCCACGACTGCCGCCTCCAGACCGAGCCTGACTAGCGCACTAGCCGTGTTGAGCGCACAGCCCCCGCCGTGCAGCGAGATGTCGTCGACGAGCTCGAGAGCGCCCCGTGGCGGCAGCTCGTCCACGGGCCGGGCGATCGCGTCGGCGACAAGGATCCCGAGGCATACGACGTCGGTCACGGCAGCAGGACCACATGGACTTCGCGGGGGCCGTGCACCCCGACGATGAGCCGTTGCTCGATGTCGGCGCTGCGGCTGGGGCCGGTGACGATTGCGAGAGCGCTCGGGAGATCGCCCCCCACCGCGGCGAAGAGCTCGGCGAGACCGGGCAGGATCCGCTGTTCGGAAAGTACGGAGACATGCACCTCCGGAAGCAGATGGCGCGCGCGCGGCTCGTCCGGAGCAGCGGCCAGCACGACACTGCCGGTGTCGGCGAGCCCGTAGCTTGCCGTCGAGCACTCAGAGCCTTCGATCTCCGGAGCTTCGCCGCGATGGACGACGAAGCCGGCGGCCTCGGCATTCACGACGAAGCGTTCGGCCAGCGACTGGGTCATCGCAGGTCCCTGAAACGGCGGCGGGCGAGTGCAGGCAGGTCTCGACCTCGTGTCCAAGCACGGCCCGGCCCGAAGCGTCCGCCGAGCCGCGGTGCGAGGCGGGCAAGGAATGTCGACGCCCGGTACAGGGAGGGGCGCGACCAGGCCAGCGACCAGAGCGTGAAGCCCAGCCGCTCGGGGAAGGACGCGATCCGCTCTTCGACAAGATCCTTGCGGAGCTCGAGGAGCAGCTCGTGGAGCGGGATCTTCACCGGGCAAGCGGCCGTACATGCGCCGCAGAGCGACGACGCATGGGGCAGGGCCGGCGCCCGGTCGAGTCCGACGAGCAGCGGCACCAGCACGGCGGCCATCGGGCCCGAGTAGACCGGGCCGTACGCACCTCCGCCTGCCTTGCGGTAGACGGGGCACACGTTGAGGCACGCTCCGCAGCGGATGCACGCGAGCATCTCCTCATAGCGGCCGCCGCGGAGATTGGAGCGACCATTGTCGAGGATGACCACATGAAGCTCCTCCGGCCCGTCAACCTCCCCGACGCGCCGAGGCCCCGTGAAGATCCTCGTGTAACTCGTCAGCTTCTGCCCCGTGGCGCTGCGCGGGAGGAGCTGGAGCAGCACGGCCAGGTCATCGAGAGTCGGCACCAGACGCTCCATGCCGAGGAGGGCGATGTGGACCTTCGGCAGGGATGTCACCAGGCCGCCGTTGCCTTCGTTCGTCACGAGACAGAGGGAGCCGGTGTTCGAGATGGCGAAGTTCGCGCCCGTGAGGCCAACGTCCGCGTTCAGGAAGATCTGGCGGAGTTGCCGTCGCGCCGCGGCGGCAAGCTCAGGGAGCTCGGCGGAGACGGGCGCGCCTTCGACCGCGGAAAAGAGCTCGGCGACATCGGCCGCCGTTTTCTCGATCGCGGGCAGGATGATGTGGATGGGGTGCTCCTGCGCGAGCTGGAGGATGTACTCCCCCAAGTCGCACTCGACGGGACGGATCCCCGCGGCCTCGAGCGCTTCGTTGACGCGAATCTCCTCGCTCGCCATCGACTTCGACTTGGCCACGAGCTGGGCACCGACCCGGCGGCAGACGCCGACGATGTACTCGTTTGCCTCGTCGGCCGTTCGCGCAAAGTGGACCTCCCCGCCGCGGGCCTTGAAGGCGGCGGTGAAGTCGGCGAGATGGCGGTCGAGGTCGGAGATCGTGCGCATGCGGATCTCGTGCGCTCGCTCGCGTAGCGTCTCGACGTCGGGAAGGTCGGCCCAGGCCGTTGTGCGACCCTCGAGCATGCGGAGCGTCGCCGCGTCGGCGGCCTCCTGGGTGTGCGGGTTGGCGAGCGCTCCCTGGGCAACCCGGCGAAAGCGTTCCTCGACCTGCGCAAGCTCGCTCAAGCCATCGCCCCTCGCGCAAGCGCGGTCGCCAGATGAATGACGGGCTGACCTCCCGTCCGAGCCGCGCGGGCCCGCAGATGCATGAGACAGCCGGGGTCCGCGGTCACAAGGGCGTCGGCAGTCCGGGCGCCCTCCAGCTTCTCGTCGGCCATGGCCACTGAGATCTCTGGCTGGCGAATCGAGAACGTCCCGCCGAAGCCGCAGCACAGATCCGGCCTAGGGAGCGCAACGAGCTGCGCGCCCGAGCCTTTCAGCAAGCGCCGGGGCTCGTCGGCTACCCCGAGCTCGCGCAGCATGTGGCACGAGTCGTGGTAAGCAAGTGAGCACCCCACATTTCGCGCCGGCAGCGTCGGCTCCCGCTGGGCGACGAAGGCTGAGAGCTCCCAGATCTCGTAGGGGTCTACGCCGAGCAGGTCCGGCAGATAGTTGGCGACCATGGTCGTGCAGGACCCCGACGGGCAGACCACGGGACGGTCTCGAGAGAAGGCTTGGACGAAGGTGCGGGCGACGCGCCGAGCCGCCGCGCGATGGCCGGCGTTGAATGCTGGCTGCCCGCAGCAGACCTGCCCGCGAGGAAAGTCGACCTCGCAGCCCGTTTCCCGGAGAAGCAGCTCCGCGTCGGCGACCACCTCTGGAAAGAGGAGATCGCCCAGGCAGGTTGCGAAGAGCTGAACTCGGTGCTCAGCGATATGGAACCTCTTCCCGGCGCCCCGACTCGCTCGAACGGACAATCGCGTCGCAGACCTCAGCGACTCGATAACCGTCCTCGAAGGTGGCTCCGTGCGGAGCGACGTCCCCATCCTCTGCGATTGCGCCGAGGAAGTGATGGATCTCGTGCACGAACGAGTGCTCCCACCCGATGATGTGCCCGTGGGGCCACCAGTGCTCCCAGAACGGGTGGTCCGCCTCTGAGACCAGCACGGTGCGAAAACCCTGGGCCCGCTCACCTGGCTTCGAGCCTTGGAGGTTGACCTGCAGCTCGTTCAGGCGCTCGAGGTCGAATGCAATCGAGCCCTTCGAGCCGTTGATCTCCCAGGTGAACGCGTTCTTGCGACCCGGACAAAAGCGAGAGGCCTCGATCGTTCCGATTGCGCCGTCTTCGAAGTCGACAACCGCTTCGAAAGCGTCGTCGACGTCGCGGCCCTGCTTGAACGTCCGCGTGCCCCCGCTGACCGACTTGACCTCTCCGATGAGATAGCGGCTTAGGTCGATGACGTGGGCGCCGAGGTCACCCAGGGCACCCGAGCCCGCAGTTGCCCGTTCGAACCGCCAGACCTGATCGTCGATGTCGCCCCATTCCTGGAGGTAGCTGCCACGGAAGTGGTAGATGTCGCCCAGCTCGCCGGCCTCGAGCATCTCGCGGGCCAGCCGCACGGCGGGCACGAAGCGGTAGTTGAACGCGCACATGTGCTTGACGCCGGCGGTCGCCACGCGCTGCCAGACTTCGTGGCTCTCATCCGCCGTGCGAGCGAGTGGCTTCTCACAGATGACGTGCTTGCCTGCTTCCGCCGCAGCGATCGTCGGCTCAGCGTGAAGATTGTTCGGACCCGAGTTGTCGAACAGCTCGACCTCGTCGTTGGAGACAAGCTCGCGCCAGTCCGTCGCGTATCCCTCGAAGCCGTAACGGCGCGCCGCTTCGGCGACCGCTTCCTCCGTTCGCCCCGCGACAGAGACGAGTCGCGGTACAAGCGGGGGCGGCCAGGTCATATAGGGAATCTTCCGGTAGGCATTGGCATGCGCCTTGCCCATGAAGGCGTAGCCGAGCATCCCGACGCCGATCGTGCGCGCGCTGTCCCCGCCGAAAGCCCTTCCCATCGTGACGAATCCCACCTCCTGGTCAGCCACGGATCACTTCCTTTCGTAGGCGGCGTCGAAGGCGACGGCGGACGGGGCGAAGTCAGTGCGGCGAACGAACGCAAGAGCGTCCTGCGCGCCCCACTCCCGATCCATGCCGGCGTCCTCCCATTCGACCGAGAGTGGTCCCTCATAGCCGATGCGGTTCAGAGCTCGGAAGAGGTCTTCGAAATCCACGTCTCCGTGGCCCGGGGAGACGAAGTCCCACCCACGTGCCGCGTCTCCGAAGTTGAGGTGACTGCCGAGAATCGACCGGCGCCCGTCAAGATGCTTGCGGGAGTCCTTCACGTGCACGTGGTAGATGCGGTCGGCGAACTCGTCCACGAACGCGACCGAGTCGAGGGACTGGTGCGCGAAGTGACTCGGGTCGAAATTGATCCCGAAGCCTTCGCGGCGGTCGATCGCGTCGAGCGCCTTCCGAGTCGTGACGAAGTCGTAGGCGATCTCCGTCGGATGCACCTCGAGTGCGTAGCGGACTCCCTCCGAGTCGAAGACGTCGATGATCGGGTTCCAGCGGTCCGCAAAATCTCGGTAACCGGCTTCGATCGCATCCCAGTCGTTCGGCGGGAACGAGTAAAGCATGTGCCACACGCTCGAGCCGGTGAACCCGTTGACGACCTGCACACCTAGTTTCGCGGCCGCGCGGGCGGTATCGGCCACCTTCTCGGCAGCTCGCCGACGAACGCCCTCCGGATCGCCGTCCCCCCAGACGTCGGCCGGCAAGACCGCACGGTGCCGCTCGTCGATGGGGTCGCACACAGCCTGGGCGACGAGGTGCGTCGAGATCGCGAAGCAATCGAGGCCATGGCGGCGGAGAATCTCCCACCGCGTGTCGGTATAGGAGGAATCCGAGAGCGCCTGGTCGACGTCGAAGTGGTCGCCCCAGCAAGCGAGCTCGAGCCCATCGAAACCCCAATCGGCAGCCTTCTCGGCCAGCTCCTCGAGTGGTAGGTCGGCCCACTGGCCGGTGAAGAGCGTCACGGGTCGTGCCATGGATCCCTCCTTGTGTTAGGCGACGAAGGAAGCTTTTCGCTGGCCGCCGGCGAGGACCAGGTTCACGCCGGCGGCGTGGTAGGCATCGATGATGTCGGGAGCGAGGCCGTCGTCGACGACCACCGCGTCGAGCTCCTCGGGCCGGGCGATCGAGAGGAGAGCGGACAGGCCGAACTTCGACGAGTCGATCAGACCGATTCCCTTCGTCGAGGACGCGAGCGCTGCGTGGAGCGTGTCTGAAAGCGCCCGCCGAGTGGTTGTCAGGCCGTGCTCCAACGTGATCCCTCCGGCCGAGATGAACGCCACCTCCATGTTCAGGCCTGCGAGGAACTCGGCCGCCCAGCGGCCGCCGATCATTCTCAGCGTCTGGTCGACCTCGCCGGGTGTCACGACCACGTGAATCGCCGGAGCGTCGAGCTCCATGGCGATCGCCGGCGAGTTCGTCACGAGCGTCAGCGCACGAGGAGGATTCCGGCTCAGGTGACGGGCAAGCGCGAGGCAAGTCGTCGAGGAGTCGACGAAGATCGTCCCGCCGTCCTCGACGAACTGGACGGCGGCCGAGGCGATCGCCTCCTTGTGGGCCTGTCCCTGCCGGAGCCGCTTCGTCCAGTCGGTCGGCACCTGGATGTGGGTGGAGTTGTCGCCGGTCGGTCGCGCCCCTCCGTGGATCCGCTCGATCAGGCCGTCTCGTGCAAGGCGCTCGAGGTCCCTGTGGACCGTGATCGGCGAGACGCCGTAGTCGCGGGCGAGCTCCCCGATGGAGGCTCCGCCGTCGCGCTGAATTCTCTCCAGGATCTTGGCTCTGCGAAGGTCGGCGGGCATCGTCGGGCTCAGGACGCCGAGAGGGAGGCGGAGACGAGGGTCAGGTATCGCTCGGCGACGAGGTCGGCGAACGCGGGGTCGTTGACGTGCGTGTCCACGAGCTCGAAGGCCGTCTCGGCTCGGAGGCCCGACGAGAGCGCCTCGAGAAATGCGGCGTCGGCGTCGGGGTCCCAGAGATCTCCGCCCTCGACGTCTGCGAGAGAGAATCCCTGCGACGGGGCCACCACGCGCACAGGCCCTCGAGACTCGTTGAGGCGCTGCGCCACGACCCGCCCGAGCTCGGCCATCTCGTCGCGGTCGAGGCGTACCAGCGTCGCAACCGGATTGTGGTAGTAGCTCTTCCGGTTCCGGTAACGCTCTGGAACCGTCTCCGGTGCCCCCTGGTTGAAGAAGTCCACGCACCCCGGCACGACTACCTGCGGCAGCCCGTGCTTGCCTGCGACCGTTAGGCGCTCCGGGCCCGTGGCGTGCAGGCCGTCGAGCAGTCCGTTTGCGACCTCGGAGAGCGTGTAATCGATCACGCCGGCAAGAGCGCCGACTCCGATGAGCTGCTCCATTGCCGGCCCTCCAACTCCGTTGGCGTGGAAGATCACCGGCTCGTGGCCACCTCGCTCGAGCGCCTCGCGGATCCGCATCACGGCAGGCGTCGTGTGGCCAAGCATGGTGATGCCCACGCTGCGCCCGCCCAACTCGGTGACGGGCCGGCCCGCGTCCCGCACCATCCCGGCAACGGCCGCAGCGGCGTTGTCGAACACGGATCGCGCGATCGGATTGAGCCCGAGGATGTCGATGACCGAGTGCATGACGAGGACGTCGCTCTCCCCGACGAAAGGCCCGAACGCACGGCGGCCGGACGCGCTGGGAGAGACGATCACCTTGGGCACGCCGACGGGCAGGGCATGCATGGCCGCTGCGCCGAGAAGCGCCCCCTCTGCACCGCCGAGGCACAACACCCCGTTGATCCGGCCCTCGAGCCAGAGCCGGAGACAGACGGCCCGTACGCCCTCGACCATCAGATCGACCGCCGCGCCGCGGCTTCCCGCTGTCTGCACCTGCGCGAGCTCATAGCCGGCCTCCCTGGCGACGTCCCCCCGCTCGACGTCGGCTTTGATGCCCGGCTCGCCCAGGATGCCGGAGTCGATCACGATCGGCGTCGTGCCCAGCTCGAGGAGGCGGTCGCGTACGTAGGCAATCTCGGCACCCTTCGTATCCAGGGTTCCGATCAGCGCGATGGCCGGCTGCTGGGTCATGACTCCGTCATCACGCCCGGTCTCGCCACTCCCGCGTGTGCACCTCGACCGGAACCGTCTGGAACTCCTCCAGCGCAGCGGCGAGATGCTCCGCGTAGAGCTCGTACGTCGTCTCTCCCTTCTCGGCCGTCGCACGGAAGGGGTTCCCGATCACGCCGCTTGGCGTGAAGTCGGCGTGGTCGGTCGGGAAGAGGAAGTACTGGTAGCCCTCAAACTCGACCTCCGGGGCTCCGTCCAGCTTGATGAACGAGTCCGGGAACCAGTCGGGCTTCTTCACCTGCTGGTTGACCGCCCTGTCCATGCGGACCAGTTGCTCGTCGTGAGCCAGAACCTGAGCGGTCTCGAGCTCGCTCGAGTGCCAGCCCGGCGTCTCCTCCGGCGGGTTTTCCATCACGTCGGAGATGAGCCCCAGGTAGCGCTCCGCGTAGAGCTTGGAGAGAGCCACGAAAGCCCCCGTCTCGTAGCGGATGCGCCGCAGGAGTGGGTCGATGATCTTGACGTTCGAGCCGTGGTTGTTGACGAACACCAGTCGGTTGAAACCGTGGTGGATGAGCGAACGAGCAACGTCGTGGTAGACCTCGAGCAGGACTTGCGATCTGACCGTGATGGTCCCGGTCCCGCCCCCGGAGTCGTACATGTGCTGGGGGGAGTAGCCGAACCACACGCACGGTGTGTAGAGGACCTGGGCGCGCTCGGCTGCCCGCCTGGTGATCTCGTCTGCCTGGATCGTGTCCGTCGCGAGGGGGAGGTGCGGGCCGTGCTGCTCCATGCTCGCGATCGGGACCATGACGATGTCCTTCTCCTCCAGGTAGGCCTGGATATCCGGCGGAGCGAGGTCTGCAATGTTGTACGAACGTAGGTCCACGGCCCTTCCTCCCTAGGCCCGCGCGGGTTGCTGGGCCCCGATGTGCTGGCGCAGGGTGTCGATGGACTCCTGGACGTACTCGTCATACAGCTGCTCGGGAACGGCGCCGGTGCCGTGATCTCGCAGGAACTGTTCGAGCCCGACGCTCGCATCCGCCTCCGACGCGTCCCCGATCTCCCGTCGCTGGGAGATGCGGCTGCGGTCAACCGTGGCGACGAACTCGACCGTGAGATAGCCGTCGTAGCCGACATCCTCGAGGGTTCGCACGAGCAGCTCCCAGTCGATCGCGCCCTGGCCGGGAGGCATACGGTTGTTGTCGGCAACATGGAAGTCGACGAGCTTGTCCCCAGCGTTTCGGATCGCAGCCGGCCAGTCGGCTTCCTCGATGTTCATGTGGAAGATGTCCAGGCAGATGCCGCAGTCGCCGCCCACGTCCTCAGCGAGTGCGAGCGCCTGGTCCCCACGGTTGAGGAAGTATGTTTCGAAGCGGTTGAGCGGCTCGAGGCCAATTCGGACGCCCTGCTTCTCGGCGTGATCCTGGCACTCCTTGAGACTCTCGACCGCCCACCCCCACTCGTCCTCGGGCGAGCCCATCGGCGTGACCTTGCCCACCGTCGAGGGGACGATCGTGAGGATCTTCCCGCCAAGCTCCTTGATCATGTCGATCGTGTCCTTGACGTACTGGACGCTGCCGATGCGGACGTACTTGTCCTCGTGGAGGAGGTCGCGCCCCCCGACCATCAGCGTGACCGCTCCCCAGCATTCGAGGCCGTTCTCCTGGAGCAGGGACCTGACCTGCTTCGTGTCGTAGAGCGCCGGCTCGCCGGAGATTTCGATTCCGTCGTAGCCGCTCCGGCCGAGCCGCTTGATCGTGACCTCGATCGGCTCGGGCCGCATCCAGTTGTGCATCGCCACCTTGAGTGCCATGTGTCTCCTTTGCTCGTCAGAGATCCAGCTTGCCGGGGTTCATGATCCGATTCGGGTCGAGCACCTCCTTGATCCGTCGCAGAGTGTCGAGGGCCGGCCCGTGTTGGGCCCGCATGTAAGGAGCCAGCTTGAGGCCGACCCCGTGGTGGTCGTTGATGACGCCTCCTGCCCCGAGAATGGCCTTGACGCCCTGCTCCCAGATGCGGTCGTGAAGCTCGATTCCATTCGGCCCCGCGTCGGGGATGACGAAGCGGCCGTAGATCATCGTCCCCCACGCGTACCAGTGGCTGAGGTGGATCCTGAGCGTGAGGCCGTCCTGCTCGTAGGGCTCGATTGCCTTGCGAACCGCCTGGTAGACGCCGTAGATCCGCGCGTATGTTGCGACGGCTTCGATCGTTCCCCACATGGCCGGCAACTCCGGATGGTGCGGCGGACGGTAGAACTCGTAGCGTCTCCTCCACCAGGTTTCGCCAAGGCTTCCGTCGAGAATCCTGGCGCCTCGCTCCGAGGCGAGCGCGAGCACTCCTTCAGCCTCTGCGTCGACAACGGCGTGCTCACCCTCGAAGCAGAGGATCGTGCAGGCGCCGTCCAGCTCCTCGCCGACCACCGGGCTCAGGGTGAGCCGGGTCGCCGTCTCGTCGTACAGGCGGACGACCGACGGGCGATAGCCGCGGGCGATGGCGTCACGAATGGCGGCAATGCCGTCGGGCACCGAAGGAAACGAGACCGCCTCGAATCGGCGAGCCGCAGGTAGGGGCCGCAGTCCCAGCGTCGCGCGCGTGATGACACCAAGCGTGCCTTCGGATCCGATGAACAGCTGCGTGAGCTCGGGTCCTACGGCGTGCCGCGGCACGGGCAGCGTGTCGATGACTTCACCGGCCGGGGTTACGACACGGAGCGCGACGACCAGGTCCTCGATCTTCCCGTACCGCGTCGAGAGGACGCCGGAGCCGCGGGCCGCGACGTAGCCGCCCACTGTCGCGAGATCGGCCGACGCGGGATAGTGCGGGAGCATGAGCCCGCGCTCGTTCAGCTCGGCTTCGAGCCTCTGGCCGTTGACGCCTGCCTCAGCCGTTACGGTGAGCGACTCCTCGTCCACCTCCACGATGCGGTCGAGACCCTTGAGGTCGAGGGCGATCCCGCCATGGGTGAGGATCGCTCCGCCCTGACTCCCCGAACCGCCACCCCAAGGGACGACGGGGACCCCGAACTGGTTCGCGAGGTGAAGGACGGTCGTCACGTCCTCGTCCGACTTCGCGAGCACCACAAGATCGGGACGGCCGAGCGGAGCGCCGTTTGCCCGAGATGCGATCGCCTTCCAGTACGTGTCAGCCTCGTAGGAGTCGAGGCGTTCCTCGTCCGTGACAACTGCCTCGCCTCCGAGGCGCTGCCGGAGCTCGCCGGCGACGAGCTCGACATTCTCGACGGCGACGCCCATGAGCCGGCCCTAGCTCCTCGTCCAATCCGGCACGGAACCGGCGTCCACCTGCTGGAAGTCGGGGAGCCCCTCCAGCACCTTCTCGGGGCCACCCGGGTTGTAGAGAGCGAGCAAGCGCATCGGCTCCCAGCCTGTGTTCCTCGTCGAGTGGAAAACCCCGGTGGGAACGTAGATCGCGTCACCTGGCTTGACGCTGAACGCCTCGCCGTCGTCGAGCATCTGCTCCCCCTCGCCCGAAAGGACGTAGAGGATCTCCTCCGATTCCGGATGGTTATGCCGGTCATGCCCGCGGCCCGGCTGGAGGACGACCTCGCCAAAGGTGATGCCGGCCCCCTGGGTCAGCTCGGGAGTCACGAACCACTTGATCGCGCCCCAGTCGAACGTCTGGGTGGGAATCGCGTTCGGGTCAACCGCCTGCACGAACTCCTCCTTCGATCGAGATGGCCTTGAAGCGACGCACGGTCTCGGTCAGCGCAACTTCCGTCGGCAGACGCTCCATGCTCGAAGCGCCGAAGAAGCCGACTACGCCCTGCGTGCGTTCAAGCACAAAGGCCGCGTCCTCTGGCTCAGCGATCGGGCCGCCGTGGCAGAGCACGAGGACGTCGGGGTCGACTTCCTTGGCCGCGTCGTGCATTGCCTGAACGCGCTCGACGGCCTCGTCGAGGGTGATGGCGGTCTCCGCGCCGATCGTTCCCGAGGTCGTGAGGCCCATGTGAGGTACCAGCACGTCCGCACCGGCTTCGGCCATCAGGCGCGCGCTGTGCGGATCGAACACGTACGGGGCGGTCAGGAGTTCGAGCTCTCGAGCCTGTCTGATCATCTCGACTTCGAGCGCGTAGCCCATCCCGGTCTCCTCGAGGTTCTGCCGGAAGACGCCGTCTATGAGACCGACGGTGGGAAAGTTCTGAACTCCTGCAAAGCCGAGCTCCTGCAGTTGCCGCAGAAAGACCGGCATGATCCGGAAGGGATCGGTGCCGCAGACGCCCGCGAGCACCGGAGTCTGCTTGACGATCGGGAGCACCTCGCCCGCCATCTCGACGACGATCGCGTTCGCATCGCCGTAAGGGAGGAGCCCGGCGAGAGACCCTCGGCCCGCCATGCGGTAGCGGCCCGAGTTGTAGACGATGATCAGGTCCGCTCCGCCGGCCTCCGCGCACTTGGCCGAGAGGCCCGTGCCCGCGCCGGCACCGATGATCGGCCGGCCCTGCTCGACTTGCCCCCGCAGATGTCGTAAGGCTTCTTCGCGGGTCACGCCCGCACCTCCCGCCGCTCGGAGGACCAGGCCTCGTAGAGAGCATGAAGGCGGTCCGCCATCGCGTTAGCGAACTCCGGATCGTTGACGTCCAGCTCCAGCTCCCGCACGTCGACGTCTGGATCCAGATGCTCGCGCAGCGCGCCGAACAGAGCCTCGTCGGCGGCGGGGTCATGGAAGACCTGGCCCTCCGTCGCGATCAGCGAGAGCCCCTTGAGCGGCACGAATACGGTGAGCGGCCCCTGCGCCCGATTCAGCTTCTGCGCGATCACACGACCGAGCTCCGCGCACTCCTCGGGCGTGGTGCGCATGAGGGTGACGGTCGGATTGTGTTTGTACAGGAGCCGGTCGGAAAACTGGGCCGGGACCGACTCGAAGGGGCCGAAATTGACCATGTCAAGGGCTCCCAGGGAAACGACTTGCGGGATCCCGAGCTCACCCGCCGCCTCGAGCCGCTCGGGGCCTGCGGAGAGGACTCCGCCGACGAGCTCGTCGGCCAGCTCCGTGGTCGTGATGTCGAGGGAGGCGGTGATGAAGCCCGAGCGCATGAGCGCCTCCATCGACTGGCCGCCCGTTCCGGTGGCATGAAAGACGAGCACCTCGTATCCGAGCTCTTCGAGACGCTTTCTCGCCTCCGTCACTGAGGGGGTCGTGACGCCGAACATGCTCGCGCCGACTAGCGGCTTCTCAGCCTCCGCCTGCGGTCCCTGGGACTTCGCCATCCCGGCCGCCGCCGCCGCCGCGTTCCCGAGAATGCGCTTCGAGATCGGGTTCAGTCCCGCGATGTCGACGACCGAGTACATCAGCGTGACGTCGACGGCTCCGACATACGGGCGAGTGTCGCCCGAAGCCATCGTCGAGACCACGAGCTTCGGCACACCGACCGGGAGCTCCCGCATGGCGTGACTCGCGATCGCCGTGCCGCCCGAGCCGCCGAGCGCCAGAACAGCGTCGAGGCGGCCTTGCGAGTGAAGCTCTTTGACGATCTCGGCGGCACCGCGCGCCATTGCCTCGACCGCGGCCCCGCGATCACCGGACCCGGCGAGATCCTCGGCATTCGCGCCCGCCGCTGCCGCCACCTGCTGGCGCGAAATGTCGGGCTCGGCGAGCGGTACGCCCAGGACCCCTGTGTCCACGAGGAGCACATCCACGCCCTCCTCGCGCACTTTCCGCCTGAGGAAGTCGTATTCGTCGCCCTTCGTGTCGAGCGTGCCGAGCAGGACGACGGTGGCCATCAGCCTTCCCTGGCCGTGTTCGGAGTCTCCTCGATCCGCGTTACGCCGAGGTAGCGCTGCTGCGCCTCGGGATCCGCGAGCAAGGCGCTGCCTGTCGTCTCCGCCTGGATCGAGCCCGCGATCATGACGAGCTGCCGGTCTGCGAGCGCGGTGGCCACCCCCAGGTTCTGCTCGATTAGCAGGAGGCCGACCCCCTCCTGCACGAGCGTCTCACAGGTCCCGACGAGGCTTTCGATGATCGTTGGCGCAAGGCCTTCGGAAGGCTCGTCCATGACGATGAGCTTCGGGTTGCGTAGGAGAGCCCTCGCGATCGCGAGCATTTGCTGCTCGCCGCCGGAGAGCTGGGCCGCGCCGACTTTCCTGCGCTCGGCGAGACGCGGGAACACCTCCCAGATCGCGTCGATGTTCCAGCGGCCGCCGTTCGTGCTCCCGAGCATCCTCAGGTGCTCCTCGGTCGAGAGGGAGGGGAAGAGACGCCGTCCCTGTGGGACATAGCCGATTCCGGCGGCGGCGATCTTGTAGGGCTGTCGCCCCAGGAGCTCTTCGCCTTCGAACCGCACCGAGCCCTTGGCCTGCGCCATGAGCCCCATGACCGTGAGGCACAACGTGGTCTTGCCCATGCCGTTGCGCCCGATGACAGCGACGGGCTCATGGCCCATCTCGAAGGACACGCCGTCGAGGATCTGAGCGCGCCCGTAGAACGCGTTCAGATTCTTCACCGCGAAGAAGGGCTCACTCGTCGCCATAGTGGCCCTTCCCGAGATAGAGGTCGTGGACGAGCTGGTTCGCACGGATCTCCTCAGGAGTCCCCTCCACCACGATCCGGCCCTCGTGCATCATCGTTACTCGCTCGGCGACGGTCAGAGCCACGTCCATGTCGTGCTCGATGAGCACCAGGGTGATGTCCCGGTCGAGCTCTACGAGCAGCTCCGTGAGGAGGACACGCTCACCGCGCGAGAGGCCGGCGGCGGGCTCGTCCAGCATCAAGAGCTTCGGGTCACCGGCCCGCGCCATGGCGACCTCGAGCTGGCGCTGCTCGCCGTGCGAGAGGGATCCGACGAGCGTTCCCAGCTGACCGGCGAGACCCACTCGCTCGGCCACCTCGCGCGCACGAGCACGCATCGGGCCGTCCCGGCCCGAAAGGCGCACCGGCCGGAGGTGGTTGCCCCGAACGCCCAGCACCGCGAGATAGATGTTGTCCTCGACGCTCAGGCCCAGGAAGAGACGCGAGGTCTGATACGTCCGGGTGAGCCCGACGTGCGCCCGCTTCCGGGCCGGCTGCCTGGTCACGTCGCGGCCGAACAGCTCGATGGTTCCCGCTGTCGGTGGGAACTCGCCGGACACGAGATTGAAAAGGGTCGTCTTCCCCGCGCCGTTCGGCCCGAGGATCGCGCGTCGCTCGCCCGGAAGAACGTCGAGGTCGACGCTCCGGACGGCCTGTACGCCCCCGAAGCGCCGGCCGACCCCCCGCAAGCGGAGGATCGGCTCGGCGCTTTCCGTTGCCGGTGCTGCTACGGACACAGCTCTTCGGGGATCATGGGTTTAGCCGCCTCCACCCTGCTTGGTCCATGGGGGCGGGGTGCCCGCTTTGCACGGTGGATGGGTGCGGTCGGGCGATGGCGTCTCCGAACTGAAGGCGCCCGCGAAGGTCTGATCGACCTGCGGGATCGTCTTGATCGTCTTCACGTCCGGCACTCCGTCGCCGTTGTTGTCCTTGACGATCTGCTGCAGGAAGTTGTCCATGATCGCCTGTCGGTTCTCGTCGAGCTTGATCGTCCCGAGCGGGGCGTCGAGCTCGAGGTTCGCCAGCGCGTCCCTGAACGCCGCCTGGTCGCCGGAAAGGTCGCCCTTGACCTGCTCGAGGCCCTGGGCGATCGCTTCCATCGCCGTGTAGTACCCGTAGGCGAACACGCTCGAGGCCGTCCCCTCTAGATCCGGATAGGCCTCACCGAGCCCGTTCGCGTAGTCAAGGTACGACGACTCCTGGGAGTCGCCGGCCGTCATGCCGGCAGTCACGACACCGACGACCTGGTCTCCGAGCTCCTTCAGGATCACCGGGTCGGTCATGAAGATGCCGCCCATGATCTTGTCCGCGAGGTTGCCGCGGAGCTGCTCGTACTGCTTGACGAACGCCACGGTCCCGGTCCCGCCGACGCCCATGAAGAAGCCGTCAACGTCCTCGGGAATCTGCGTGATGAACGAGGAGTAGTCCTCTTCACCGAGCGCAGGCCAGAGCCGCTTCGACACGTTGCCGCCGATGGAGCAGAACTCCGCCACGAAGCCGGCGATCTGCGAGTACGGGAAGTCGTAGTCGTCGCCGATCGTGACGACGTTGCGCCAGCCAAGCTCGTTGTAGGCGTAGTCGCCGAGCCCTGCCGTCCACTGAGTGCCGTCGTTGTGGAAGCGGAAGAAGTTCGGCGAGCGCACCTTCAACGTGGTGTCCTGCGCGCCCGAGATCCCGTTCACGAAGGTGACCCCCGGTTGCTCCTTCGAGTAGTTGGCGACCGCGATACCCTCGCTCCCGGAGAGGGGGCCGACGAGGATGTCCACCTTCTCCTGCTCGACGAGCCGCCGGGCCTCCTCGACCGCCTTGTCGGGAGTCGCGTCCGACCCTCCGTACACGAGCTCGATGGGATGTCCTGCGATGACGGCGTTCTCGACACCCTCCTTCGGATCGCCGCTGACAGGAGTTGCGCCTCGGTTGATGAGCGGCAACATCGCTCCGCCCCACGTCTGGCCCTCGAACGGGGCGAACGGACCCTCGTTGTTCGCGAAGATGCCGATCTTGATCGCCTCGCCGGTGGCTTGGCCGCCTGTCGTGGCACCACCTGTCTGGCCGGTCGCTTCGTCGTCACCGCCGCAACCCGCTGCAATCACGGCGAGCGCAAGCACGACAACGGCCCACAGGATCCAGAGCCGGCTGGGCCGGCCCTCTCCGGGTTCTCGCATCGTTCCTCCTCTTCTCGAGTTCACCAGGTATCCCGGTCTCCGCCGGGAGGACTTGCAAGTGGGTTGGTTGGTGTGCGTGGCTTCCTCCTTCGTTACTAGGGGACGATGGGGGTGTCGCTGGCAGGGTGGCGTTCCTGGGTCAGCGGCAACGGATCGGGGCCCTCGCCGCTTGGCCCCCGCCCTAAGCGGGACTGGAGCGTGCTCGTGGCGGCGCCCCAGATTCCCATTAGCCCCCCGGGAGACACCAGAACGATCGCGAGGAAGATCACTCCGATGACAGTGTTGAACCGGCTCCCAACCACGTCGATGCCGCGAAGCCAGTTGTCCAGCACGGCCACCACGGCGGCGCCCACCCAGGCTCCCTCGAGCCTGTAAAGGCCGCCGATGACCGCGATGACCAGGATGTCGATGGTCTGGGACAGCGAGATCGAGCCGGGAGAAATTCGGGTGTTCCACCAGACGGAGAGGATCCCGGCAAGACCCGCGACGAGGGCACCCAGAGCGAAGGCAACGGCACGCAGGAGCGGGACGTTGTAGCCGAGCGCACGCATCCGCGCCGGGTCGTCACGCACCCCCTGGAAAGCGAGCCCCAGAGGCGCTCGGGCGATGTAGCGCAGTGTCACGTAGACGACCGCGGAGACGACGAGCGCGATGTAGAACAGGCGCGCCGGCTGCTGCAGGGGGTTCCCGACGACCGAGGGAAGCTCGACGTTGTTTACGCCGCCGAACCCGGAGAGCTGCGTCACCTGCGCGAAGAAGAAGTAGGTCAGCACCGAGAAAGCGAGCGTGATCATGAGGAAGTAGATGCCGTAGCTCCTGCTCGCGATCGCACCGAGGAAGAAGCCGACGGCTACCGCCACGGCAAGTCCCAGCAGAGTCGCCAGCCACGGGTTCAGACCGACCTTGGAGCCGCCGTCCGCCACCACGAGGTTCGCGAACGTGAATCCGGCGATCCCGTACAGAGCCACCTGGCCGAGCGACACCATGCCCACGTAGCCGGCCAGGAAGATGAGGCTGACGGCCGCGATGCCCGTCCATAGCGCCTTCGTGATCACAGCGCTGAGGTAGAAGTCGCTGAAGATCAGGGGGGCGAACGCAAGGATCAAGACTAGGAAGAGGCCGGGGCCCCACCTGATCCCGCGCTCCAGCGTCACGCCGGCCTTCCGAAGAGCCCGAGCGGCCGGACGGCCAGGACGAGCACGAGCATGCCGAAGATCAGGAGCACCGAGTAGTTCGTGTAGCCCTCCGGGAGATACACATCGCCGAACGAGTCGACAAGGCCCAACGCGAGAGCGCCGAGGGCGGCTCCCCCCAAGCTGCCCATGCCGCCGATGATCACGACGATCAGCGCGATGAGCAGGTACTGCGTGTCGTTCCCCTTGTCGACCGAGATCATCGTCCCGCCGAGAACCCCTCCGAGGCCGGCGAGGAAGGCGCCCACGAAAAAAGCTCCGGCGAAGACGAGCTGGATGTTGATCCCGAGAGCCGAGACCATGTGCCGGTCGTCGACCCCCGCCCGCACGATCATCCCGTAGCGGGTTCGCTGGATAACGATCCACAGGACAAGGCCCACCGCAATCGCCGCGAGCAGCACGAAGATCCGGAAGAACGGATAGCTCAGCCCGTAGACGTGGAGCTGGACGCTGTCGGGGAACACGCTGGGTGGCGCGAGCTCCTGCGCGATGCCTCCGAAATGGGCGAGCGCCTGGTCGGCGATGATCACGGAGATGGCGATGGTGATGAGGGCCTGACGAAGCTCCTGCCCCTGATTCCAGCGCAGAAATAGCTGTTGCATCACGAGTCCGATGACACCGACCGCGAGCGATGCGACGACGAGTGGGATGACCCAGTCGCCGACACCCGCCTCGGAGCTTCCGAACGCGGAGGTAGCCTCTCCTCCCGTCAGACGCTCCTGCAAGTCGAAGGCGAAGAACCCCGCGAGCATGTAGAGCGAGCCATGCGCCATGTTGACGACGCGCATCAACCCGAAGATGAGGGTGAAGCCGCTGGCGACGACGAAATAGAGGCCCGCCAACGTGAGCCCGTTGAGACCGACGACGACGAAGACCCGCAGATCCTGCGAGGCCTTGTATGCCACCCACGCGGCGACGAACGCGAGAGCCGCTGCCACGAGCGCCCGCACGGCCAGCGTTCCGGGCGGAACCGCCAGCAAACGCCGGCGGAGTGCGAGGTCGCTATCGGGGCTCGCCGCTGAAATGTTTTGTAAGAACGTGACGGGCGACGCTAACCCGATCTTTCATTACTTGTCAAGCGTTCCGACCCGCGATTGAATTGTCCGCCCGCATAACGAGGAGGCTCACATGAAGACCAGTCTCGGCATCTGGGCGCTTGGCCCGATGGTCACGCGCTTCGTCCCAGGTGGCTACAAACCGGAGTTCGCGGCCGAGACGACAGCCGAGCGCGTCAGTCGAGCGGTGGCGGGCCTGGGCGACCTGATCGACGGCTACGAGTTCCATTATCCCCAGGAGCTGAACGAGGACAACTTCGACGAAGTCCGAGACGCACTCGCGGGCCACGACATCTACTGCATGGCAACCGGTCTGCACCTCGACCCGCGCTTCGGGCGAGGCGGCTTCGTCTCACCGGACCAAGGCACCCGCGACGAGGCGCTCCGCCGCACGCTGGCGGCCATCGACTTCTCCGGAGAGCTCGGCTCTCACTTCATCATCTGGCCTGGAATCGAGGGGTACAACTACCCGTTCCAGACTCCCTACAAGGAGAGCTGGGCCTGGCTCATCGACGGCATCGGTCAGGCCGCTGAGCGGTGCAAGGAGCGGGGAATCCTCCTGTTCCTCGAGCACAAGAACTCGGAGCCCGCGATGAAGATCCACATGGGCAACGTGGGAATGACCCTGCATGTGATCCACAAGCTGCGGGCCCAGGGACTCGAGAACGTCAAGGTGAACATGGACTGGCAGCACCTGATCATGAACGGTGAGAACCTGGCCGAGTACGCGGCTCTTTGCGCTTCGGAGGGGGTTCTCGGTCACCAGCACGCCAACTCCGGTTGGGGCACGTTCGACGACGACAACATGGTCGGTGCAACAGCCTTCATGGAGACCCTCGAGCTCGCCGTGGAGCTGCGCCGGGCGCGGTATGGCGACCAGGGGGAGCGCCTGGGATTGGACCTCTATCCCTACACGGAAGACGCGATCGAGGCAGTGAGGCGAAGCGTGCTCCACTGGCGGTTTATCGACGGGATCGCCGCGAGAATCGACGACTCGGCGCTGCGAGAAGCCCAGATGGAAAAGGACGCCGTCCGAGCCTACGAGCTCGTCTACCAGGCCATGGGCGGGGAGTAATGGCGCGAACGACGTACGTTCCACCAGGCCAGCCGAACACGGCCGAGACCGCCGCCGCCTCCTAATCCGCGGGTCGCAGGTTCGAATCCTGCCAGGCGCATCGCCCTAGAGGTGTGCGGGAGCGTGCTCGATCTCTTCCTCCAGCCGGATTCGAGTAGCGAGGCCGTTCAGTGCGAAGAGGGCCACCGTCATAGGATGTCCCAGCCAGCCCCTAGCAGGCCACAGCCTCATACAGCTCGGCAAGCTGGTGGATGTTTGCCTCTACCGTGAGCTCAAGGCGCACGGCTGCTACGCGGCGGCGGAGCTCGACCATATCCACTGCCGATAGCTGCCCGACGAGGTCGTCGAACGTCGCGAGGCTCAGGCCGAGCCCATTCTCGACAACTAACTGCGAGAGAGCCCGGTGCCCCAGTGTCAGTACTGGTAGGCCACAGCCGATGTACTCGTAGGCCTTATTCGGGAGGCACGTGTCGAGGTGGGCCCCGTTCAGGGTGGCGTTGAAACCGGCCCAGCCGAAGTCATACGCCGGCAGCGCTGCAAGGAGCCGCGAGGGCGTTAGTGTCGCGTGCGCGCGTAAGCCGTCCAGTCCAGCGGCGAGTTCCGTATATGCGGGAACGGCGCGCGACGGATAGCAGTCGAGCGAGACACCCTCGCCGACTATCGCGCCAAAAATCTCCCGCAGGTCGTAGTGGCCGCCGTTCGTTGAGATGGTTCCCTGGTAGACCAGGCGCGGAGGATTGCCGTTCGGACGCTCTGCGGGCGGAAGCACTCGCGGCAGGTCGCGTCGAAGCGCGTAATTCGGAAACGCGAGCGAGGGCGCTGTTGGCTTGTAGCGGACGCGGATCTCCTCCAAGAGTTCATCCGAGACGGTGACCAGCGCCGAGCATTTCTCGATCGCGAGTTGCTCGAGCGCGAGCGCCTCGGGCGGCTCTGGGAAGCCGTGCTCGTAGGGCGTTCGTCTAAGGCTTTGGAGATCGTGCACGTCGTGGACAACCGGCACACGCCCGGCGAAGAGCTCAAGCGCGATCGCGGTCAAGGAGTCCGGAAGGTTGTGGCTGTGGATGAGGTCGGGGCGAAACTCGTCGCCAGCCTGCCGCAGGCCCTTGAGCGGCTCCGAGCCCAGGTCCCACCAGCGCTCGAAGAGCTCATCACCTGCGCCGTACCAGCCGCTCAAAGTCTTGCCCTGGTAGGCGAAGCCGAGGTGGATTCGTGGGAACGCCGAGCGCAACGCGGCGGCGTACTTGAGCGCCCGCACGCAGGGCTGCTGCTGCAGGAAGAGGATGCGCATCAGCGGTGCTTGATCTCACGGGCGGGGTTACCGACAGCGATGCAGTTCGGCTCGAGCTCGCCGGCCACGACGCTCCCGCCCCCGACGACGCACCCGTCCCCGATCCGCGCGCCCGGGAGGATGCAGACGCCCATCCCGATCCAGCAGTCCGCGCCGATCTCGACCGGCTTCTCGGTCCAGTTCTGGTCGACAATCGGCCGCTCGGGGGAGATCTGGTGGTTGGCCGTGTGGATCATCGCGTAGGGGCCGACGATTGTCCGGTGGCCGATCCGGAGGCCACCGTACCCGTTCACGTAGCACCCGTAGTTGAAGCCGACCCGTTCGCCGAGTTCGATCCGGTCGCCGTTCAGCCAGACGATCAGGTCGAGATAGAAGCAGCCCTCGCCGACGCGCTTCGCGTCTTGGGGACCAAAGGGAATCACGTGCTTCGACCTCTCCGTGATCATCATGGAGACCTCCCTATTGCGGACGTCGGCAGCCGCGGGATTCTGCCGGGTCGCCCGCGCGGCTGCCTCGGGGGAAGAGCAGGGCGCCCGCCGATCGTCCGCAGCTGCCGATGGCGGGTGGACTCAAGATCATGAACTGCAAGCCGCCCTCGGGTGCGTTTCGGAAGTCGTTCGAAGGCGCGTCAGTTCAAGACATCGCGATCAAGGGCGACCGAGCGGCGGCGAGGTTCTCGAACGGCGAGGTGGTCGAGCTCGTGAGCGTTATCGACGGCTGGTTGATCAAATTCGACGGGAAGGCGGGCCGCGGGTTCTTCGAATAGTGGAGACCCCCGCTCGCCGCCGCCCGTCCGCAAGCCCTTCGCGGCCGATAGCAACGGCCCGGCTTTGGGGTGGGCCTCCGCCGGACCCGTCGCTGTGGGAAGGACCCCACCGCCCCTAGCGGAGAGGCGCTCCAAGCACCGGAGGCGCTCGAAGCAGCTCATCCCGCAGTGAGGTCCCCCCGGTTGAGACATCGGCAGAACTCAATCGATCCGTTACATGCCGGGCAAAAGGACGGCCAGCTCAGGAAGGGCTGGCCGCCAGGCAGCCCGGAGAGGGGGCGGATCGGGCCGCGATCCGATCTCCAGGGCCGACCCCAGCCTACTACTACTGCGGCTTCGCGCTCCGGCAACCGCAGGACGCCCAGACCGCTCTAGACCCCTGGACGCGGCCTCGGCGATTCGGGGAGAGCCGCGGGGAAGCTCCCGCGACCGTCTCCGTAGAGTGGGGCCCCACCACTAGGCCGCTCTCGGGAGAGCGCAGGGGTCTATGGAAAAGAGGCCCGTACATATCGGGACATTGGGCCAGCGCGTCGGGAAGAACTCGATTACCTCGTCGATTTCGTCGCTGACGACAGCCCAGAAGAATGTTGGGCAGGTTAGACCTCAGGTTGGTGTCTGGCATCGGATCTTTGGGGCGATTTGGCACATTCCAAGAAGGGTTCTACATTTGGGGTGAAATGGCGACACCTTCTGCACCCTCCACTGCGGCTGAGACGCGGCGAGGGCGTGTCGTGGCCGCCATCACGCGGATCAGGTTTCCAAAGTCCCTCGTCCTTACAGTGGTTGGCGCGCTGTTTACGTTATGGCTACTCCCCGCCTTCACCCGACAGTGGGAGGACAGGCAAAAAGCGCGCGAACTGCAGGCTTCTCTGATCGAAGAGATCGCCGTCGCGAGCTCCGAGGCCGAGGCGGCCGCGGAGGCGGGCGCAAGCGGGTTGGACGCTGACTCCGAGGCCGTCGCGGCCGCGACGGCGGGCGCAATCGTCACGGACGCTCAAGTCGCCTGGGAAAAGTGGCAGGTCGAGCAGAATAAGGTGGATGCGCGCCTACGAGCCTATTTCGAGGCAAACGTCGTGGATGCGTGGACTCGCTATGCGAACGCACAGAGTTCAGTGCTCGCAATAGCCGCGATAGACAGCGACTACGCTACGAAGCCTCTTCCCACGTTTGCGGCGTCAGTCATTCAAACGCACATCGATGAGCTCTTAAAGGCGCCAGGCATCGAGGTCTGGACTCTCAAGTTCATTGACGACTTCGCCGGCCAAGATCCATCCCTACGAGAGTTGGCGATCACCTACGCTCAGGATGACCTCACCAACAGCCGGACAATTGTCACGGAATCAATCCTCGCGGATAGCCCACGCGGATTCAGCACCTCGCGGGCCGATTTGTTGTCGGATCTACTCCCGTAAGCCGCAAGCGCGCCTGGGTCGAAATCTTCGGAGGCGCGCAGATTCGCATACGCGTGTGGCTGCAGGGGCCAGAGCCCTCTTGGCGGCAGCCAGATCGAGCACAACGTGGCCGTTCGCGGTGCTGCCGGATCCGGCGTCGAGTTCGACGTCGGTGTCAAGGGTGCCCTCATTCGCAGCCTCGGCGTAGATCACTTTCGCACCTGCTTGGATCTCTTCGAGATTCGAGGACGTGATCGTGCAGAAGTCACCGGCGCGGCCCTTGTACTCCGAGCACTCCTTCGTGACATCGAGATCGCCGCTCCGAGCCATGCCAGCCTCCCGTTCGGTGAGCGACCCGACTCTACATCCACCGCGCGGCCGCGCGAAATGGTCGTTTCTGAGCGCTATTTCTATGGCTCTCGCGCCCACGCCACAAGCACCTCGCACGGCCGCTCGAGTCAACGCCGGCTAAGTAGGTCCGCGAGAGCGAGCCGGACTAAACACGGCCTCCATGTGAGAGGCTCTACAACCTCACCCGACCGGCTGCCAAGAAAGGACCCTCCGATGGGATGTTTGTTCTTGCTGATCGCAGCGCTCTCACCTCGACTGGCGGTGATACTCACGTGGATCTTCACGCCTTGGGTCGATCGCGCATTCGGACCGGTCATCTGGCCCATCCTCGGCGTCATCTTCGCCCCGCTTACGACGCTCCTCTACGTGATTCTGTGGAACACAAACGGACGGGGCGTGGACGGTTGGGAGTGGATCCTGGTTGTTTTCGCGGTCTTCGGCGATCTGGCCTCCTATGGCGGAGGGGCGTATGGAAGACGGCGATCACCCGCCGCTTATTGAACGCCTCCTTCAGAACGATCCCTAATCGGCCCGCGCCCACCCCACAAGTGTCTCGCATAGCGGTTCCAGTCCCCGCCGGCTGAGCAGATCCGCCAGAGCGAAGGCCGCATTCCTCTTGCGCTCCCCCGCCAGGAGGACCAGCGCCGCCAGGATCGCCTGCGCTTCCTCGAGGCTCACGTCGACCTCCCGGCACAGGCGGCCGTGCCAGCGAAGCGCGGCCCGTGGGTAGCGCTCTGGCGCTTTGTCGCGGAGGAGGAGACAGAGCTCGAGGGCTTCGGCTACGCCAACGTGCTGGAGCTCAAAGCCGGAACGCAAATCGCCGGTGTGAGCGCTGGCCGTTGTCGAGCGCAGATGGCAGGGCCGGACCCTAACGCCGTCGTGCGATCATGGGGGCTGTGCAGAGGTTCACAATCACGATCGAGGCCCCGAATTGGACAGATGTCCAAGGGGTCGAACTGCCGCAGCTCCCCGGCGAAGGCGATGCGATCGAGACCAGGTACGGGACCTGCATCGTGACTCAAGCCGAACCGTCATCAGGCGGCGGCCAATACGCCGGCAAGATCGTTTGCCGCCTTCCCTGAACGAACCGAAAGAAGGGGCTGGCGTGGCCAGAGTGGAAATCGGAGGCAGGCGACAAGGTCAGGAAGTGTGGGCGAGGTGGATAGATGGGCGCGTGCAAGGCGATCGGGAGTTCCTCAGGGTCGCCGGCCTCGATCCCGGTACACGCTTTGAGGATCCGCACGCGTTCGTGAAACTCATCCAGGGACTCCTAGACGAGGGAACGGCCACCGTCGTCCTCGACGTTCCACCGAAGTCAGCCTGACCCGGTAGAAACTCGCGGTAGAAAGAACGGCCTAACTCGCATGGTTGAGCCGTTCGAGTCAGATGATCCTCTTCTAAGAATCCGGGTTTCCCCGATGCGGAAACCGTTGTCCGCACGTTTTCCGTGACGCAGACCCGAAAACCTCGACCGCGTCCCATGCAACAGAGCCCGCCCTTAGTTGCAACGGCCATCAAGAAAGCCGCGACCGGTGCCTTGATGAGCATCGCCCAAGGCAGGAGATCGGCGGACTCCGAATGATCTCCGCCTTGACAACGACGGGCGCGCCGGTTTCGTCGAAAGCGCCTGCAGGGCGTCCGCAGACGGCTCCGACATGACGGGATCCTAGGCGCTCCGGTTAGCGCATCCGGGGCAGGTTGCGATTTGCAGGGACGCGCGCCGGGTAAGCGCCAGAGAACGGCGGACGCCCCCTTGCGGCCAAGGGCGCCCGCCGTCTTTCAGGAAAGCACGTACGTCGGACTGAGCGAGTCGCGCCGCGGTGTTCGCCCGCTCGAGGTAGGCGTCGAGCAGACCCGCCGCTCCTGCAAGTTCGAATCCTGCCAGGCGCATCGCTCTAGAGGCGTGCGGGAGCGTGCTCGATCTCTTCCTCCAGAAGCCCTGGAGGCGAAGTCTCGGGCCGGCGAGCGAAGTATGAGCGGTACCGCGTCCAGGCGAGGACGAGGAGAGGAACGCCGAGCAAAAGCGTCCCGATGCCGATCACGATCGGGATCTGGATGCCGAACAGGGGCGTCGAGAAGCCGGCGCCCGGCTGGCTGTAGTCGTGGAACGCCTTTGCGAAGACCGCGAACATGATGAGGCAACCGGCCAGAGGCACGATCCCGGCCAGGAGGAGGTTGCGCCAACGGCGGCGCAGCTCGTGCCGGTAATAGACGAAGCAGGCGAGCCCGGTGAAGCCGTAATAGAAGGCGATCGAGAATCCGAGCGCCGTGATCGAGTCGCCGAGGACGTTCTGGGCCGGGTTGAACGCCAGGAGCACGGTCGTCCAGACGATCGAGAGCGCTCCCATGCCGAGAGTCGACACCGACGGCGTCCGGAACCGCGGGTGGATCCGGCCGAAGACGGAGGGAATCGCTCCCCAATGCGCCATCGACAGGGTCGTCCTCGCCGTCGGCAGGATCGTCGTCTGCGTCGATGCGGCCGCCGACGTGAGGACCGCGATGATGAGGAGCTTGTCCCAGCCGGAGCCGAACACCCGCCCGCCCAGGACGCTCAGCACATCGTTGGAGTTGTTCGCGAGGTACCCGGTCCCGGCGTAGGCCTGCGCGGCGGTGGAAACAACGACATAGATCAGCAGAAGGACGATCGTCGAGAGGACCGCCGCCCGCCCCGGGCCTTCGGCCGAGTCCTCGGACTCCTCGTTGACGGAGACGCCAGAGTCCCAGCCCCAGTAGATGAAGAGACCGAGGAGCACTCCGTCGACGAGCGCCGTCCAGCTCATGTCGAAGGGGTTGAACCACGACCCGGAGACATGGATTCCGCCGGCCGGGCTCGAGGTGTATGCCTTGACCAGCGCGACGACCGCGAAGACGCCGAGGATGACGATCTCCGCGCTGAGCAGGAAGAGCTGCACGCGGGCGGAAAGCTCGATGCCGCGGTAGCAGATCCACGTCATCAGGGCGATCCAGACGGCCGCGCCGATGATGATCGCGGTGGTCGAGTTGGCCGCCGAATTCCAGCCGAACAGCAGATAGGTGTAGGTGGCCGCAATCACTGAGAGCGACGCCATGACGATGACGTCGGCGACGACGATCGCCCATCCGTTCAACCAGCCGAGCTGGGGGCCGAGTGCCCGGGTCACCCAGGCGAACGTTGTGCCGGCGTCGGGATCGGCTCGGTTCAGGTAGCGGTAGCCGAACGAGATCAAGAGCATCGGGACGAACGAGACGATGAAGACCGCGGGGGCGTGGATGCCGACACCCCCCACCGCGACGATGAAGCCGAGGGTCGCCGCGAGCGAGTAGGCGGGCGCCGTCGACGCCACTCCGATGACCATGTTCGAGAGGAACCCGATGGCGTTGGTCTTCAGCCCTTTCTCGCCGATCAGCGGCTCCCGCGGAGGCGCGTGGATCGGGGGTAGTGGCGCTAGCGTCTCGCTCGTTGTCATGCTTCCTCCAAGTCGGTCAACGCCTTTTCACAAGGCGTGGACGCAGATACGAGTCGTCGAGGATCTCCCGGAAAGATCGGCCGCACCGGTGCTCGCGAGCGACGTGCGCGGCGTAGCGGTCTCCTCCGGGAATGTCGTGGGAAAGCTTCACGACGCAACGATCTCAACGAGCGCCGCGGGTCGGAATCGACCGAACAGAGGATCCTGCGCAGGACGCAGGGTCAGCCGGTCGCTAGCCGAGCGAGGCGATTGACCGGTCTGCGCTCGAGGAGGCGGAAGGCGCTCGACAACAGGGAGAGCCAAGAGATGCCAAGGGGCGCCGAGAACGCCGCTTGAAACTTCTAATCCGCAGGTCGGAGGTTCGAATCCTCCCAGGCGCACCTGGGCGCCTGGGAGAAAGTAGGCTCAGCTCCTGGTCGCCTCCCGCCGAGCAGGCGGCAACGACTCCTGCGAGCGCGAGCGCGACGACAGCAAGACCAAACCTCATTCCGGGTCCACTACGTCGATGCGGGTCCTTTCAGGTCCACCAGCTTGACAGCCGCTACTCCCTCCCTTTGCGATCCCGGCGGACTTCCCGAGAGGGTCGCGTCGTATCCCAGGGGTGAGGTTTCCGGCGCTCTTCGCATCAGTGTCGATCGCAGTCGCCGCGTGCGGTGGTGGCAACGGTCGTGAGCCTGCCGCCGAGGGACTTACGGCCGCACGGACTGCGGCCACTCCGATCCTTGCCCAGCCGCCGCACCTTGGCGTGCACCTTGGCGTGAGCTGCCGCGGCGAGTCGAACGTGATCACGTGTGACCGGGTCGGGCTAGCCGTCGGGTTGTCGGCCCCGGCCAGTGCACTGGAGGCATGGATCGGCGGTACGCCGGTTGCGATGGCAATACGTCCCGACAGTGCGGAGCGTGAGGGGCAGGGAAGGTACTTCGAGGGCCACCTCCACCCGGCTGGCCTCTCCTCGCCGGGGCCGCTGCGCGTCACTCCCGACGGGCCGAACGACTACTGGGCGGGAGGCAATCCGGTGAGCGTTCCAGTTCGTCTTATCGCCCACTATCCCGACGGTACTGCCGGGGAGGTCACGGTGCAGACTGAGCTCCAACCTGGTTGGGGCTAAGCCTTCACCGCCGCTAGACCTCGTCAGCCGCCCGGCTACTCGGGTCCTCGCTAGGAGAGCTTTGCCGCACGCCGTGCGGCGCTTCCCCGCCCGTAGTCATCGATGTCAATGATCACGAGGCGGGCGGCTGCCCCGTAGGCACAAGTTCGACCCCCGCTACTACTGCCCGAACGGCCGGGGTTCTCCTGATCTGGGTCTCGCGCGTGCTCGCTGTCTTGTTCGCTGCTGTTGGTGCGGTGATCTGGAACAGGGGCCAGCCTGCGGTGATGAATACCTATCCGCATACCCGGAACAGTCAGCTCATCTGGTTGGAGACATTGCTCAAGTCTGGCATGAGTCAGCGTCGAGACGGCTACTCGTCCGGCTCGGGGACGAGGAGGACGACCTTTCGCTCGCCGTCGAACCCAAGGCTCACCGCTGCGCACGAACTCTCGGTGAACCCGCTCCCGATGACCTCGATGCTCCAGTCCTCGTACCCGCGGGCATCGAGCTCGCGGCGAGCGAGCGCACGGACCTCGTCCTCCCGTAGGCATTTCGGATCACGCTCCGTACTTCCGTACGACGCACCGAGCTCCGCGGCGATCGCGTCGCGAAGAGCGGCGAAGCGCTCCGCCTCCGCCGCGTACGTCGGGGGGAGGTCGGCGAGTCCGAGCTGTTCGCAGGTGTCTTTGCCCGAGCTCGGGAAGACGCCGACCGCGCCCGTCTCAAGCACACAGGCGGCCAGACTCTTGGGCGCAGGTCCAGGTCCCATGTCTCCCTGGCGCCACAGCTCGGCGCAGATCGCCCTCGCACCCCTTCCGTCGGCGTTCACGATTGCGATGTTCCCGTCGAGTTCAGCTGTCTCGAAACAGCCAATGCTCTCGAGATGGCTGGGCTCCCGGGTAAGCGCGTAGGTGGTGAAGCCGGTGACGGCCAGCACGGCGAGGACCGCCGGAACAAGGACGAGAGCGAGGCGACGCCTTCGCCGGCGGGCCGCTCGATCCCATATGGCCACTTCCATTACGAGATGCTCCCTTCGGAGCTGGAGCCGTCCCGGAGGGAGGTCGCGCTGGGCCGGAATGCGAGTTTCGTCGTCCATCCTTCACGCCTCCTTCGCCGGAACGGCAGGCAAGCAGTCCGGTTCGTCTTCGTGGGCCAGTTCCCGGATTCGCGCCCGGGCCCTCGAAAGACGCGAGCGCACCGTGCCTACCGGAATGCCGAGCGCAACGGCGGCTTCCTCATAGCTGAGCTCGGCCCAGGCGCAGAGAGCAAGCACGTCCTGCTCCCGCCTGGGCAACCTCGCGATCGCTCGTAGCAGGGTTCGCATCTGACGCTCGTCGTCGAGCCGGCCGTTCGCTTCATCGGCAAAGTCGCGGGCGAGCTCGCGCGGCAGCCGCTCGAGCGCAGCGCGGTGCCGCCACTGCGAGCGACGTCGGTTGCGGAGAACGTTCGTTGCCACCCCGAGCAGCCACGGGAGGGCGAGTTCTCGCTCGAGGCGCACGTCCGTGCGGCGGCGCCAGGCCTCGAGGAAGACGACCGAGGTCAGGTCTTCTGCGAGCGCCCAATCCGCCGTGCGGCGGAAGAGATAGTTGTAGACGCCTTGAGCGTGCCGTTCGAAGAGAACACCGAAGGCGTCGGGCTCACCGTCCACCGCACGTCGCCACAGGTCACCATCGGTCGCCTGCCCCATCGACCGATTATGTCCGCGAGCCGGAAAGAGTTCCCGCGTAGCTAGCAGCACCTGGGCGCAGCAGCCATGCGCTATGCCACCGCAGCAACTTTCAGCGCCCGATTTCAATACGCGAAAGCCCCCGTTTTCCGGGGGCTCTCGCCACTACGGCGTCCGGTGCTGGCTAGGGCAGGAAGTCGGCGAGGAATGCCCTCGCGTACCTCGTGTCGACCCGCTGATAGCTCCCGGTCGCGTTGCAACTCAGCGAGTTGACGTACGAGGCGTCCCCAAGCACGTACTGCCCGAGGAACGCAGCGCCGCCAGAATCGCCGAAGCACGATCCGCCGCCCGCCTTCGAGTCGTTCGAGTTGATCTGGAAGACGACGACCTGGCTCTGGACGTTCTTGAGATAGGACGTCGTAAAGCGCCGCTCGCGGATGACGATCTGCGCCTTCTTGGCGCCGATGTCGACGCCGTAGCCGACGAGCGTAAAGGTCTGGTTCTTGAGCGCACCCTGGTTCGTGTCGAGCAGGCCGACCGGAGCCAGCGGCGCAGGCGTGATGGCCCACTTGGTCGAGGCCGGCTGGTCGAGGACCACGACGCCCATGTCGTGTTGCTTGGAGAAGCTAAGCCTGCCGGTCCAGCCCGGATCCGGGTGGGCGGTGCCCTTGATGTATTGGGCCGCTCGCAGAGCCTTCTCCTCGGGAGTGATCCCGGGGGCGAGCGGGTCGAGCGCGAGGTCGGTGTCGAACGAGACGTAGACGTTCGTCGCCGGGCCCTCGGTGCAGTGACCCGCGGTAAGGACGACCTTCGGAGCGATCAGAGTCCCCGAGCAGCGGAAACGCCCGCCCACCGTCGTGAAGCGGACGAGGCCCACGTTGGTGTGCGTGTCGTCCCGACCGCCGTCCGTGATCGCCATCGCCGGCGCCGCCGCTGCCAAAGACGAGACGACGACCAGCGCCATCAGCATGGCCTTTCGAATCATGAAGACGCTCCCCTCTCTGTCGAACAAGGATCCCGGTGCCGGCGACCATACCGCCTCTTGAACAGCCAGCAGCGACGGCGGAGCCTCGTGGCGGGACACACAATGGGTCTGAGAAAGCTTCTCCCTAGGCCGTTCCTAGGAAAGTCCGAGCTCGGCGCGGAGCCACGCAAGGCGATCCTTGCGAGCCTTCTCGTCGAGCTCGTGCCCCGACTCGTAGGTCTCGGTCTGAGCGCTGTCGCCTGCGGCCTCGGTCAGCTTGTCTGCGACGTAGTAGGGCACGTAGCGATCGCTCTTCGCGAACTGCAAGAGCACGCTCGCAGGCGGTGCGTCGCCGACGTTGTTGACCGGCTCGAGCGGCGCGAAGGTCGCGTCGAGCTCGGTCTTGCTCGCCCCGCGGACGAAGTACTTGAGGAACCAGTTCGAGAAGGTCGCGTCGGGCGCCATCAGCACGTAGGCCTGCGGGCGCTCGTCGGCGACGAGCGCCGCGCCGAACATGGCGCCGTAGTCGTGGCCGACGAAGCCGAGCGGGGCGTCGCCGGCCTCGTCCTGCAACACGTCGAGCCCACGGCGGAGCTGGACGACCTGCTCGACGGCGAGCTCCTGGTCGACCTGCGCGTCCTCGCTGACGTCCTCCTCCCAGGGGAAGAGCCCTTGCGGAAGGAGCGAGAGCACGCCGTCCTGCGCCAGGGCCATCGCGTCGGGCAGGAACTCAGTGCGGTTCGTGTTGGCCTCCTCCCCATACCAGTGCGCCCAGAGGACCGCCGCCTTCGGCTTCCCCTGGGGACGAACGAGGAAGGCGGAGACCTTGCGATCCCCGGCGTCGAAGGTGACGTCGGCCACCGCCGCTCCCTTGATGCTCTTCGTCTTCTTTTCGACGAGCCCGAGCGGCACCGTGGCGTCGTAGGCGAGGAACTGGGCGCGCTCTTCGAGCGAAGGAATGGTGGCGCCCGTCGTCGTCGTCGTGGCGGCTGAGGGCTCCGTGCCGGAGCTGGCGGCCTGGTTCGACCCACCGCCACAGGCGGCGAGCACTGCCACGAGTCCCAGGAGTACCGTCAGCTTCATGGATGCCTTTTGCTACTGACGGCCAGGTCCATGGAAAAGTTAGCGGCCCATCGACGCCGCGCGCCGCTAGACGCCTAGCGGCGCGTCGTTCGGACTAGACGCGGCGGGGAACGCGGCTTCGAAGCGGCGTCGGGCGCTGGATGGGCCCGCTCGGGATGGACCAGCGCCTCGTGACGTCGAACCCGAACATCTGAACCGGATCCTGCCGGTCCTCCTGGGCGGCGTGGTCGTATGTCCACACCGTCTCGCGTCGGCCGTTCTCGGTCTTGATGACGTGAAGGCCCCCCACTGCGCCCGTGCGGCGAGGGTCACGCCGCCCCAGGTAGTCGAATGCGAAGTCGACCGCTCGCGCGTAGTCGTCGCAGTGGTAGAGAACGCCCATGTCCATCCAGGCGTCGCCGTCGAGGATCTCGCGTACTTCGTATGTCGCTTGCCCGGCCGCATGGCGAAGGTCTTCAGCCATGCACGACTCCTTTCGCATCAGAGCGTAGGCCGAGCTGGAGGGCGCGAATATCCCCCTCTTAGGTGGGTTCGGGAGAAGCCTCCCTGCGGTTCCCGAGAAACTCCCGTCCCACTGCCTGCACGATCCCGGCAACCGGAATGGCGGCCAGCGCGCCGAGGATCCCGGCCAGCTCGGCGCCGATCAGCACCGAGATCAGCACCACGAGCGGCGAAAGCTGCACGGTGCGGCCGTAGATGACTGGCTGGAGCACGTGGTTCTCGAGCTGCTGATAGACGATGAAGAAGACGACGATGATCAGGCCCTTCACCCAGCCGAGCTCCACGAAGACGACGGCCGAGACGAGGATGGCGGCAAGAGTCGCGCCGGCGAGCGGAATCAGATCGAGCACGCCGACGACGACCGCCAGGGCGATCGCGTAGCTGCTTCCGAGGACGAAGAGGGCGATGGCGCTCGCCACGGCAGCGATCACGCTGATGAACACGTTGCCGGTGACGTAACCGCCCACGGTGCTGTAGATCTCGCCGCCGATCCGCTGCCAGCGGGGGCGGGATTCGGCCGGGAGGAAGTTGTAGAAGCGCTCGATCATGCGGCGGCCGTCGAGGAGCATGAAGAAGGTGAGGAAGGTGATCGCGACCGCGCCGGCGACCGCGGTGATCACGCCCCGGGCGACGGCCAGCCCCGCGCCGGTGATTCCGAGCACGCCGCCGGCGCCCTGCTTCTCGATCGCCTCCCGGACGCGGTCGACGATGTGGTACTTCGTCTGCAGGAAGCCGAACGGCCCGCGGCCGGCTGTGAGATCGTCGACGACCTGCGGGACGTAGTCGACGAAGCTTCGCACCTGGTCGATCAGCGGGGGGATCAGGAGAAAGCCGAGGCCGACGATCGCAGCGAGCGCGAGGACCGCGACGAGCCCTGCGGAGTACCCGCGTCGGAGGCCGCGCCGTTCGAAGAACTCGACGGCTGGGTTGAGAGCCAACGCGAGGAACGTAGCGATGAGGATCCACGTGATGATGTGCCACGCCAGGTAGATGAGCGCGAGGATCCCTAGCGTCGCAAGCAGGATCCCGAGAACGATGAGCACGGTCCGCGGGCGGATGTAGACGACCCGCTCGTTGCTCGCGGCGGCCATGTCCGACAGCGTGATCAAACCGCCGGACGTGAGCCCCCATCCGCGGGGCTTACGCGTAGCCGAGCTCGTCGAGGAGCGTGCCCGACTCGGCAAGGACATCGGCCAGCTGCCCCTCGTCGAGTTCGTGTCGCCAGCGTCCGACGGACCTGCCGTGCGCCCGCCTGAGCACCCGCGACAGCGGAGCCACGGCCACGTCGAGGTAAGAGGCGAGCTCCTGAGCCACGAGGCCGGAGTCGCTGTGCAAGCGCTCGTACCGCACTTCATGGACGGCGACCCTCGAACCGCGAACCGCCTCGATGTGGCGGCGCCAGGCCCAGGCCGCCCGGCGGGCATCGCTGACCTGTGAAAACTCACCGCGACGCCCCGGCTCGACCCAGAAGCGAGCGACCGGGCCGAAGGGCTGACCGACGCCGTCATGGCCGCCACGCTCCGCGCGCAGCCAGCCCCGGTCTAGAAGTGAGCAGACGACGTCGCGGCCGTCTCGCACGATGTGGACGAACGACGCGCGCGGGAAGGCCCGCTGCACGGCCGCGAGGACGAACACGTTGCCGGGCGTCTGCTCCACTGCGCGCAGGCCCCCGAGCAAGCCGAGACGGCGGGTGCGGTCGAGGATCCTCCTGATCCGCCGCGCGGACTCGTCTTCGGGCAGCCCAACCAGCTCGCCGACCGCAGCCTTCAGCGGCTCGACCTCGCCCAAGTCGACGAATCCCGGGAGCGATCCGAGCGCGCGGCCGACAAAGGTCGTTCCCGAGCGGGGGCTTCCAACCACGAAGACGAGGTGGTCGTTCAGCCGACCCAGACGCTGGACCTGGAAGCCGCCGCGGCGAAGAGCGCGCCGGGCGGCGACCATGCGTAGATCCTGAGCGTGGGGCGAGCCCGGCACGGCACGCTGAGTCTTCCAGAACGAGACGACCGCAGAAACCGTCAGCGCTCGACCCTTTCGGGCGAAGCGGGCGAAGGGAATCGAACCCTCACCACCAGCTTGGAAGGCTGGGGCTCTACCGTTGAGCTACGCCCGCGTGAGAGCCACGATAGCGGCCCGCCTATTGATGCGCTCGCCGTCAGAGTGTTTAGCTACGCACCTCATGCATGAGCTGGGGATGACGACCGAAGGGACCGGAAACGGAGTCGCGGTCATCGCCCTCTCGGGCGAGCTCGACCTCTACACGTGCCCGGAGTTCAAGGACGAGCTCCTGCGGGTGATCGGCGACGGCACGACGCTCGTCGTCGTCGATCTCACTCAGACCACGTTCATCGACTCGACGGCGCTCGGCGTCCTCATCCGGGGAGTCGAGCGCCTGAAGATGAACAACGGGCGGCTGGTCGTCGCCTGCTCCGACCCGAACATCGTCAAGGTGTTCGAGGTGACCGGTCTCAATCGCGTCTTCTCGGTCGTCGGCTCCCGCGACGAAGCGCTCGCGCAGGCGCCCTCGTAGAGAGCCTCCGTGCCCGCTCCGGGAAGCTGGCACGCGGCGTGGGAGGAGGTGGCCGCCCTCGCGCTCGTGGCGATCGCGTACGGCCGCGCGGTTCGCAGGTACGAGATCCCGTCGATTCGGCGGCAGGCGTTCGAAGGAGCGCTTCTCATCGCGCTCATCGCCGTCGTCAGCCCCCTCGCGACCCTTTCGCTCTACTACTTCCTCTGGGCGCACCTCCTCCAGAACGTCGCGCTCGCGGAGTGGGCGCCGGCGCTCGCGGTGCTCGGCGTCTCTCCGGCACTCGCAACGGCCTTGGCTCGGCCCCGCATCGTCCGGGCGCTCGTCCATCCCCTCGTCGCGCTGCCCCTCTGGCTCGCCGTCTACGGCCTCTGGCACATCCCCGCGCTCTACGACGCGGCGCTCCGGCACCGGGCCGTGCTGGACGTCGAGCACGCGTCCTACCTGATCGCGGGCTGCCTCCTCTGGTGGCCGGTCTTTCAGGACGTCCCGCGGAAGATCCGGCCGGGCGGCAAGGCCGCGTACCTCTTCGGCGCATTCGTCCTCGCGAGCCCGCTCGGCCTCGTGCTCGCCCTCTTCCCCAGTCCGATCTACGATTTCTACGAGAACGCCGACCGCCTTTGGGGCATCGGCCCGCTCTCCGACCAGCAGCTGGGCGGCGTGCTCATGGCGGTGTCGGAGGGAATCCTCTTCTTCGCGGTCTTCGCCGTCTACTTCGTCCGCTTCATGGCCGAGGAAGAGGCGGGTTACAGTCAAGGCGATGCCTGACCCCCGCCTGACTGCCCTCGCGGACGCGCTCATTCCGGGAGCCGCCGAGGCAGACGCCACCGGCAAGTGGACCGATCGCGCCCTCGCCGCCCGACCCGACTTGGGCCCGGCCCTCGAACGTGCGCTCGGGGCGGCCGACGTCGAGAGCTTGTGGGAGGAGGATCCGGAGGCTTTCGCCGCGCTCGCAGAGATCGTCTCCGGCGCCCACTACATGAACATGAAGGTTCGAAAGCGCATCGGCTATCCGGGGCAGAAGTCCAACCCGCCCTTCCCGGACGAGGCCGAGTACTACTTCGAAGGGCTGCTGCCGGAGCGCGACGAGCCACTGCCGGCTGCACGGCCGGGGCCACCTCGACGCAAGCGCGAGAGGAAGACGGACGTGCTCGTGATCGGCGCGGGCGCCTCCGGAGCCGTGGCGGCCAAGGAGCTCGCCGAAGCGGGGTTCTCTGTCACCTGCCTCGAGCAGGGCGGCTGGCACAGCGCGGGCGAGTACCCCGGCGACAAGCTCGAGTTCGAGCTTCTCGTCGGCAAGGACTGGAACGCCAATCCGAACGTCCGTGGGTGGCGCGAGGACTACCCGTGCGAGCTCTCGGACGCCGAGGTGGCGCCGGTCATGTTCAACGCGGTCGGCGGGAGCACGATCCACTTCGGCGCCCAGTGGGCGCGCATGCGCCCCTCCGACTTCCGCACGCGCTCGCTCGAAGGCGTGGGCGACGACTGGCCGATCTCCTACGACGAGCTCCTGCCGAGCTACGAGGCGATGGACGTCGAGATGAACGTCTCGGGGATCGGCGGCGACCCGGCCTACCCACGGGGCGCGCCTCCCCCGCTCCCGCCGCTCTCGATCGGGAAGATCGGCCGGAAGGCGGCCGAGGGGATGAACGAGCTCGGCTGGCACTGGTGGCCGGCGGCGCACGCGATTCCGTCCGTGGCGACCGCGACCCAGGCTGCCTGCGCGCGCCGGGGTACCTGCATGTTCGGCTGCCCCGAGGGCGCCAAGGGCTCCACCGACCTCACGATCTGGCCGAAGGCTCTGGCGTCGGGGGCGAAGCTCGTCACGGGCGCCCGCGTGCGAGAGATCACGGCCAACGGGAACGGCCTCGCGACCGGCGCGCTCTGGATCGACCAGGACGGCAACGAGCAGCGGTCTGAGGCCGACCTGGTGGTCCTGGCCGCCAACGGCGTCGGGACGCCCCGGCTCCTCCTCCTCTCAGAGCTCGCGAACTCGTCCGGCCTGGTCGGCAAGCGGCTCATGCTCCACCCGTACATGAGCGTCCTCGGCCTCTACGACGAGGACCTCGAGAGCTGGCTCGGGCCCTGGGGAACGCCGTTGCTGTCGCTCCAGTTTGCCGATACTGACGAGTCCCGCGGCTTCCCACGTGGGGCCCAGTGGGACGTCATGCCGATCGGCGGGCCGCTGATGGCGCTCGAGCGCTGGAACGGACTGCCCTTTGATGAGCGCTGGGGACCCTCCGTTCATAGGCTCGTAGAGAAAACATTGGGTCGCGCGTTCGACTGGGGGATCGGGATCGAAGACCTTCCGTCGGAGTTGAACGAAGTTGCACTCGACGCATCGCTGACCGACGGTGACGGCATCCCCGCGCCGAAGATCCGCTACCGCATCGACGACGGCGCGAAGGCGAACCTCGCCTGGCAGCTCGAGCGGGCGAAGGAAGCGCACGAGGCCTCGGGGGCCGTCGAGACAGTCGCCACCGACTGGTCGCAATGGGGCTGGCACCTGCTCGGCACTTGCCGCATGGGCGACGACCCGGCGACCTCGGTGGTCGACCGTTTCGGCCGCGCGCACGATATCCCCAACCTCTACATCGTCGACGGGAGCGTCTTCGTCACCTCGGGCCCGCAGCCGCCGACCGCGACGATCGCGGCCAACGCGCACCGCTGCGTCGGGCACCTGATCGAGACCGCGAACCTCCAGGCGGTGCCGGCTTGACCCGCTGCGCTTGGGTGCCCGAGGCTGACCCGCTCTACGTCGCCTACCACGACGAAGAATGGGGCGTCCCGTCACACGACGAGCGCTATCTCTTCGAGATGCTGGTCCTCGAAGGCGCCCAGGCGGGGCTCTCGTGGTCGACGATCCTGCGCAAGCGCGACGGGTATCGCAACGCGTTTGCAGCCTGGGACGTCGCAAAGATCGCGCGCTTCGGGCCCAACGACGTGGAGCGGCTGATGGGCGACGCGGGGATCGTGCGCAACCGGCTCAAGATAGAGTCCGCGATCGCGAACGCGCAGGCCGTGCTTGCGCTCGAGGAGACCCTCGACGAGCTCCTCTGGAGCTTCGTCGGCGGCGAGCCGAAGCAGAATCGCTTCAGGAAGCTGGCGGACATTCCGGCCGGGACCGCCGAGTCGACGGCGATGAGCAAGGAGCTGAAGCGCCGCGGGTTCCGTTTCGTCGGCCCCACCGTCTGCTACGCGTTCATGCAGGGGTGCGGCCTCGTCAACGACCACACGACCGACTGCTTCCGCTACACCGAGGTTGCGCCTTAGCTTCCGTCGCGTCCGGGGAAGGTCGCTGCCGCTCGCTGGATCTCGCCCACGTCGAGCGTCATCTCGAGCAGCCCCACCTGCTCCTCCCACACAGCTGGGTCGACGTCCCGCTTGACGTCGTCTTCGAGGATGTGAACGACTGGGAGCCCCAACTGGACTCCTGCCAATGGACCCACGTAGGCCGGATCTCCGACGGTCACCGTCTCGGCCGCGACCTCGAGTGCTTCGAGATCGGCCGCACCGAGGACGACGACCAGATCGTCTGCCCCGTGCTCATCGACGAGGCTCTTGATCCGATCCTGGTTCTCCGGGTCCATGGCCCCGGCCGCCGTTCAGACGAAGCACTCCGTCTCGACGAAGACCGGCTCGGCGCCCGCCGAGCGGACGCATTCGGCAATCGCGGGGCCCGGGACGCCGTCCCGCTCCCCGAGGGCGATCACCTTCTTGCCGTCGAGCTTCATGCAGCCTCACCTCCCCTCAGGGTCGCGAACGCTTCCTCCACCTGCTGCTTCGTCACCTCGCCGGAGAGTCGCTCGAGCTCCTCGCCGTCGCGCATGAGTATGTAGGTCGGGAGGCCGATCACGCGCATATCGCGGCAAACCTGACGGTTCTCGGGCGAGTTGACCTTGACGACGCGGATTGCGCCCCCGGCCTCGTCCTCGAGCGCGGCGATCGTCGGCATCATCGCGATGCACGGCTGGCAGCGTGGCCCCCAGAAGTCCACGAAGACGCTGCCTTCGCTCGTGAGCTCCTTATAGGTGTCCGAGGTGGCGTCGACCGGCATCTCACTCCTTTCCTGGTTCGAGCAGAATCGACATCCCGTCGGCCAGCTCGGTCATGCGACCGAGGAACAGTGAGCCCTTGGCCACGAGCATCGTGGAGCCGAGCTCACCGGAGCGCAAGGCCTGGAGGCCGTGCGGGAGCCAGGGAACGGCTGAGGCGACGTGACCCTGCGTGGGCGAGAAGCCCGGCAGACCGTGGTCGCGCTCGAAGCCGTCGAGGCCTTCGCGGGGAAGCTCTCCGCGCTTGACCGCGAGTGCGCCCATCAGCCTGTAGTTCCGCTGCGGGACGTTGCCGGCGCCGGCGGGCTCCGTGATCTCGGGATCGTGCAGCTCTGTTGCGATGCGATCGACGTCCGTGATCTTGCGGCCGAGGCGTTCGAGGGGCTCGACAACGAGATCCTCCAGCACGGCCTGCTGGGCGGAGCCGGAGCCGACCCTGTGGCGGCCCACCGCGTCGAGGCGAAGGGTGGGGGCGCCGTCTCCGGGCGGCCCGACGAGAATCGCCAGGCCGGCGAGAACGTCCTCGAGCACCGGGACGTCGTGGCGGAGGGCTCCCGGGAACTTCATGCCGAGTTTCGCGAGCGAGCCTCCCGCGACGACGACCACGTGGTCGTAGACGCCGGAGGACACCAGCGACCCGGCCATGACGAGCGCGTGCACCGGCCCGGCGCAAAAGGCCTTCACGTCGCTGCCGGACGCGTTGCGACAGCCCGCCTCCTCGGCGATGGCCTTGCCGAGGTTGCCACCGCCCCGCTGGTACCGGTCGCCGACCGCTTCCTCGCCGCAGCCGATGGCGTACTCGACATCCTCTGCAGGGAAGCCGGTGCTTGCGAGCAGGTGCTCGAGCGCGAGCGCGCCTGTCGCCTTGCACGCGAGGTTCTCGAGGAGCACCGAGGCAGAGAGGCTCTCGTCCAGCTCGTGCGCGCGGAGCATGACGCCGGCGCGGTCGCCGTTCCGGTAGATGGGCAGCGATCCGTCAGCCGCCTCGCGCCCGTCAAGCTTGAGGAGCTGAAACTGGTCCGCGGCTTCCATTCGGCCGTAGAGCTCCTCCTCGTCGACGAAGACGCCAAAGGGGCCCACCGCTTTGGCTTCGCTGGGGGTTCTCCACCAGGGGCGCTCGATCTCCCAGAGCTGTTCGGGCCTCAGGTTGCCGAGAAAGACCTGGTGCGGCGGGTAGCCGAGTGCCGCGTCGAAGCTGCGGAGCTTGGGCGCGATCTGCTCGGCAGCGTCCTCACGCGTCGGCTTCGATCCGTGGCGGACGAGGTCGGGAGCGTGGGCGAGGACGAGCGAGCAGCCGTGGACGGCGGCGCTCATGAGAGCCGCCTCGGTTCCGCGATTGTTTCGGTTGATCCCGTCCGCCATGGGCGCGGATTTCCGCAGTACGATCGAATCGGGTGGTGGTTTGGGGTGGCCCCAATAAGAAGGGTCATCGGTCGACTTCCCAGACGGTGTTGGGCTCGACGTCGGTTTCCAGGAGCTCGAGCGCCCGCTCGACGATCCGTCGTCGCTCCCCCTCTTCCAGTCCGAACGGATGGGTGATCGCCGGCCCACGGACGATTCGATTCGCGCCGATCATTGTTGCCACAGTGGGCAACGAGGTCACGTACACCGCCGGGATCCCCACACGCTCGATCTCCTTCGCCAGCACTGCCCCGCAGCGCGTGCCCGTCCCTCAGGTGCCGGATAGGAGCACTGCTCCGACGCCTGCCTCACGCAGCTCCCCGGCGATCTCGCGCCCGAAGCGCGTCGATGTGACGACGGGCGTCCCATTGCCGGTCGTCGTGTAGAAGGCCTCGTGCAGGCGGCCGATGCGGCCCTCGCGCTCGAGCTCCCGCGCCGTGTCCAGCGGAACCAGCCGGTTCGGGTCCTCGTTCGCGAGCGTGACGTCGAAGCCGCCGTGGACCGACTCGTATCGGGCCGCAGCCAGCGTGTCCTCGCCGTTCAGGTCGTACCGAAGCCATCCCTGGGCTCGAACGGACGCAAGGCGGTCGGGATTCCCTTGGGGCACGCAGCCCGCCTCGGTCACGAGCGCGACGAGCGCCTCCGAGAGCGCGGGAACGGCCGGGGGAGGTTCGACCCGGTCGAGCCCGCCGCCGACCTCCGTCCGCGGGTCACCGGCCAGCTTCCCGAGCAGAAGGTCGATCGCCCGCTCGGCACCCGTCTTCTCGGCGAAGTAGTTGCGACGCAGCCCGCGTGGCAGATAGCCCTCTTCCTCGGGAGGCCCGAGCTCCCGTCTCTCCGCCAACGCGGCGGCGAGCCGAGCCAGTCGCGGGAGAGCGTTGCGCATGCCGGCCACGTTGACCGAGGTGGGAACGACATAGGCCTTGCCCGCAGCGTCCACGCCCGGGTTCTCCGGATGCATTGCCGCCACCGCCGGGATGCCGCGTTCGGCGGCCGCAGCCGCAAGGGTCCCGCAGGCATAGCCATAGCGGCCCGAGCCGAAGGCGGGCCCCGCGACGAGCACGTCAGGAGATTCTTCTTCCAGGTGGCCGAGCAGAGTGGCCAGAGCCTCCTCCTCATGCTCGGCGAAATAGTCGTCGCCGCATGCGATCGTCGTCACGATCTCGATTCCCTCGGCGACGAGGCCCCGTCCGGGACCGACGGCGCCCTCCAGACGCGTCGGGGGCGTCTCCGCCTTGTCCTCGCCCCCCAGACCGGCGAAGAACTGGTTGACGTAGTGGACGGCCTTCACTCCGTGCGCGCTCCCAGCGCCAACTGACCCATCTGATTCGCCGCGCCGAGGTAGTTCCTGACGGGGATCGGGCCGGCGTTGACCGCATCCGTCCCGTCGAGCAACGTGTCGCCGCCGAGCACCCGCTCCGGCTTCCATTCCTCGACGAGCTCCTCCACGTTCCCCGTGGACACGATCGAGTCCGCCTCGGGCACCCAGTCGGTGAGGATCGGCCGCGTCGACTCCGGGTCGGTCTCCTCCGCGAGGACGACGGTTGTCCGGATGCCCGCCTGCTCGCACGCGCGGCAGGTGAGCATGACATCCGTGTGCGAGTTTCCCCCCGCATCCGTCGTGATGATCACACCGTCGGCGCCGACCTCCAGGGCACGCTCTGCCGCGGCTTGCGCAGCTCGTTGCTTGTCGTCTGCGGACTGCTCGTAGCCGCGCATCAGCACGACCCCGACCAAGTTCACGCGCTGTCCGTGCTCGCGATAGAGGCTGCGGACGAGGGAGTTGCGCTGGAAGAAGAGCGTCGGATTCCTCATGGCCGCCCAGTGGTACTCCCCGGACGCGACCGCCCCGTCCAGGAGCTCGGCCGGGTCGATCACCCGTGGAAGCCCGGCCTCACCAGCGGGCGTCCCGTAGACGAACTGGTAGTAGAGCGGGCCGAGGTCGGAGAGCTGGATGAGCGCAGCGACGCGCGGCAAGTCGCCGCCGACGCCGCGTAGCTCGAAGCTTTCGACGTGCTGGGGCTCGGCTTCGAGCGTCGCCGAAGCGAGGCGTTCAGCCAGGGCGAGGGTCTGCATGCGCGCGGCTGCCTCGACCTCTTCGTTTCGAGCGCCGTCAGGCGCGTGAAACGTGACGGCAACGCAGGTCTCGTCGGCGAAGGGGGTGTATGCAGCGCCCGGGCCGGCGAGGTCGACGATCGACTCCTGCTCGTGCAACGGTCGTTCCTCGGCGGCGAAGTCGAGACAGGAGAGGATCACGACGCCGTCGAGGCGGTGCGTCCGGCCCTCGCCCGCGGGCGGCTCTGCGGGGAACGCGGCCCGGCCGTCCGGGCGGATCCTGGGCTCGACCGCGTCGAGCACGTGCGTCACCCGGACGGGCTCGCCGGGCCTCACGATCTCGACCTGCGCGCCTTCGACCTCGATCTGGCCGGGCAAGAGATCGGCGGAAAAGGATGCGAGCTCCCAGGCCATCAGGCCACCGATTCTCCAGCCCGGATCGAGGCCCCGCAACTACGAGGGTTTGACGAAACAACAGCTGTGCCGCCGGAGGCGCTCCGCCAACCCCTCCTAGGCACGAACGCGCTCATTGTCCGGGTCGTAGAGCGTGTCGGCCGCGATCTCGGCCGGGACGAGCTCGCCGAAGACCTCGATCCCGACCTGGGCTCCCTCCGAAAACTCCGCGGGGACGTAGCCGAGCGCAACGTTGCGCTCGACGGTGAAGCCGTAGCCGGCGCTCCGCACACGCCCGACGACGACGCCCTCGGCATGGATCGCCTCGCCCCCGTACACGGTCTCGTAGCGCTCGTTGCCGACGAGCAGGGTACGGAGGCGCCGTGCGGTTGTCGCCCCCTCGAGCGCCGCCCGCCCCAGGAAGTCCTTGTCCCAGGCGACGCAGAAGTCGAGCCCGGCCTCAAGCGGGGTGTCCCCCGCGGTCAGGTCGGCCCCGAAGTACCGATAGCCCTTCTCGAGCCGGAGCGAGTCGAGCGCCCGATAGCCGCCGGGGACGATCCCGTGCGGCTGGCCGGCGGCCATCAGCCGGTCCCATACCTGGACGGCCCACTCGCGCTCGACGTAGAGCTCGAAGCCGAGCTCTCCGACATACGTGATGCGCTGCGCGAGCACCGGCGCACCGCTGATCGAGATCTCCTGCGCCCGCCTGAAAGGGAGGCTTTCCGCGGAGACGTCGTCCTCGGTGACGGCCTGGAGGACGTCCCGCGCCCGCGGCCCCCAGATGCCCACGACCGCGAGCTCGTCCGTACGGTCGCGAATCTCGACCGCCCCGTCCTCCTCGCGGCGGGCGAGCTCGAGCCAGCCGCGGTCGGAGTCGACGGCGCCTGCTCCGGTGACGACTCGAAACCGGTCCTCTCCGAGCCGTGTCACCGTGACGTCGGCGACGATGCCGCCGCGCTCGTCGAGGAACTGGGTGTAGACGATGCTCCCCACCGCCCGGTCGATCCGGTTGTCCGCGACCCGCTCGAGGAGCGACACGGCGCCGGGGCCGCTGACCTCGAGCTTCCCGAACGAGGTCATGTCGATGATCCCGACCCGCTCGCGGAAGGCTCGGTGCTCCTCGCGGAGGAGGTCGAGGTAGGGCGGCGCCGTCCACCCGAATTCGCGCTGGTCGGCTCCCGCGCGACGCCAGGCTTCCCCCGGGCGGAAGTAGTCGGCGCGCTCCCAGCCGTTCTTCGTCCCGAAAACGGCTCCGAGCTCCTGCAGCCGGCCGTGGAGCGGGCTCAGCCTCTGCGGCCTCCCCCACTCGTCCGTGTCGAGCGGATAGCGGAGGCGGTAGTAGTACTTGTAGACCTCCCGCGCAGCCGCCGTCGTGAAGTCGGGATCGCGATAGGGCGAGCCGAAGCGCCACGGCCGGTAGCCCTGGATGTCGAGCTCGGTCTCGCCCGTCGTGATGAGCTCGGCGGCCGTCTTCCCCATCCCTCCGGCGCCGCCGAAGCCGTTCAGCGAAAGCCCCGCGGCCGTCCAGAAGCCGCGGACTCCCGGCATCGGCCCAAGGAGGGGGTTGCCGTCCGGCGTCATGGCGTCGGGGTGGCAGACGAGCGCGACCATGCCCGCGTCGGTGAGGAAGGGAAAGCGGCGGATTGCGCCCTCCATGAGTGGCCGGAACCGTTCCTGGTCGGGCGGCAGGGAACTGCTCCCGTGCTCCCAGGGCACGCCGTCCTCCCAGCGGGAGACCGGGTCCGGCTCGTAGCCGCCGAAGAGCATCCCGCCCGCCTCAGCCTTTCCGTAGACGAGGTTGTCCGTGTCGCGGAAGCACGGCATCTCGCGCGGGAGCTCGTGCCCCCCGACGGCCGCGAGGGCGATGTGCTGGTGGTCGACGGGAACTGACGGCGCGAACGCGCCGACCATCGCCGCGACCTGGGGCGCCCAGATGCCGCACGCATTGACGACGCACTCCGTCCCGATCGAGCCCCCGTCGGTCTCGACCGCCCGCACCTCGCGGCCGGGCCCCAGCTCGATCCCGGTGACGCGCGTCCCCGTGCGGATCTCAACGCCGAGCTCGCGGGCCGCCGCGGCGAGAGCATGTGTGGCGGTGTGGGGATCGACGGCGCCGTCGCTCGGGATCCAGACGGCCCCGTAGAGCGCCTCGGCGGTCGCCGCCGGCATGAGGCGCACGGCCTCCTCGGGCCCCAGAAGCTCGACGTCGAGACCGATCGCCCGGGCTCGGCTCGCCCCGCGCTGCAGCTCCTTCAAGCTCTCGGGGCTGGAGGCGATGCGCAGGCTCCCGACAGTCTCGAAGACGCCGAGCTCGCGGTAGAGCTCGACGCTGTAGCGCCTGAAGCGCATCATCGTCGGCGAGGGGTTGAACTGGGTGACGAGACCGGCGGCGTGACAGGTGGACCCGCTCGTCAGCTCCCCCTTCTCGACGAGGACGGTGTCGGTCCAGCCGGCCGTGGCGAGGTGGTAGGCGACGCTCGTCCCGGTGATCCCGCCACCGATAACGACCACTCTCGCCCTCTCCATGCGATAGAAACCTACGCCACATGAGCGGCGGCGCGCACATCGAAGAGATCCTCGACCTCGTTCCCGAGCTGCGCGGCGCGCAGTCGGTCTCCGAGCTCGCCGGCGGCCTCACGAACACGAACTACAAGGTGGAGGCCGACGGGCGGGCGTACGTCGTCCGCATCTCGGCCAAGGACGCGGGCCTCCTCGCCATCGACCGCGAGAACGAGTACGAGAACACCGTCGCGGCGGCCGAGGCCGGCGTCGGCGCAGCCGTGATCGCCTACCTCCCGGAGCAGGGCGTGCTCGTCCTCGAGTTCATCGAGGGCCAGACGCAGACCGCGGATGACCTGCGCCGCGGCGACCGGCTCGACTGGGTCGCCGCGGCTTGCCGGCGGCTCCACCGCGCGCGCCGCTTCCGCGACGACTTCAACATGTTCCAGATCCAGCCGCGCTACCTCCGCATCGTGCAGGAGCGCGGCTTCCGGCTCCCCGAGCGCTACCTCGAGTTCGAGCCGCAGGTGCGCCGGATCGAAGAAGCGATGGCCGTGCGGGACGAGGGCACGGTCCCGTGCAACAACGACCTCCTCGCCGAGAACTTCATCGACGTCGGCGACGGCTTCCGGCTGATCGACTACGAGTACTCGGGTAACAACGACGCGTGCTTCGAGCTCGGGAACGTCTGGAGCGAGTCCAATCTCTCCCTCGAGCAGCTCGAGGAGCTCGTCGCCCACTACTACGGACGGCCGCTCGCGAACAAGGTGGCGCGGGCGCGGCTCTGGGGCCTCATGTCCAAGTACGGCTGGACGCTCTGGGCGTCGATCCAGGACGGCGTCTCCGACATCGACTTCGACTTTTGGGGCTGGGGCATGGAGAAGTACGAGCGCGCCGTCGCCGAGTTCGACGGTCCCGACTTCGAGCGCCTGCTCGAGGACGTCCAGCGCGAAGATTGACGGGGCGCGCCACGAGAGCGCGCCCCGTCGAACGACCTATTCGGCCGGGATCTCGTTGTAGATCATCTTCAGGTCCATCCCCTGCCGCTTTCGAACGATCCTGGAGACGACGTAGATCGCCAGAGCGACTCCGTAGAGGCAGCCCATGTAGATGAGCGACCCCTTGTCGTTGGAGCCGTACACGTCGTCCTTCAGCCAGTAGTAGATGCAGAAGCCCAGGAACGCGAGGAACGCGACCGCTGCGATGGTGATGAGCGGCACGGGCCCGATCTTGTACCTCGCGATCGGCGAGGCGTTGTAGATCGCCGGCTTCGTGAAGGGCAGGATGCCTGCCGCCACGGTCGAACCGACGAACGTCACGGCTATGACGAGCGTGGCGTCGAGCGTCCAGCTCGTGAACGTCGAGTTGTACGCGTAGAAGTACGCGATCACGAGCGCCGGGACGAACATGATCAGGATCGCGTAGTAGGGCACGCCGTTCTTGGAGACCTGCGCAACCCGCTCCGGGAGGATCCGGTCGAACGCGGTCGCGAAAATGACGCGGCTCGCAGTGAGGAACACGGTTCCCACCCAGCCGAAGAACCAGAGCGACATGAGCAGGATGACGATGAACTGCAGCCATGGGCTGATGAAGAACGTGGCGAGCGTCACCGGGTAGGGCCAGACCCCTCCCATCGAGTCCGTTCCCGACCAGAAGGCGTTGTTCGCCGAGTTGTAGAAGTCCCAGCCCATCGTCTTCGAGATCAAGAGGAAGAAGATGATCGCTGCGATCGAGGTTGTCACCAGCGCCCCCGCCATCGCGTAGATGTTCTTCCGGAAGTCCGAAGCGCCGCGAACTTCTCCGTAGAGCGTCGCGCCCCAGTTCGACCAGAGGTTGAAGAACGCGATCATCGGAATCAGCAACACCGTCGACCCGAACGCGAGGCCGCCGAGGTTGCCGGCGCCTTCGTAACCCCCCTTGTCCAGGGTCGCCTGGTAGGCGTTCCCGCTCGCTCCGTACTGGTCGGCCGCCCCGTCGTTGAACGCGTTGATGAACGCATCCTTCGAGTGGAAGAGCAGGAGGCCGAACACGATCGCGAGACCGATCAGACCACCCAAGAAGCAAAGCTTCTGCAGCTTTGCGTATCCCCGCATGCCCAGAGAGATGAAGAAGGCCGCGAGGACGGCGGTGATCACCGAGGCGGTGAAGATGCCCTTCGGCTCGCCCCAGAAGGTGATGCCGCGGTCCCAGCCGATGACGGCCGCGAGCGGCTGGAAGAACTCCTTCACGAGGATGTTCGCGTAGATGGGCACCCAGTGCCAGTTGATGAACCACCAGCCGCAGACGGCGAGGACGAAGCCGATCCCGCCCCCGATCACGCGGCTCACCCACACGTAGTCGCCGCCCGCCCGCGGCATCACCGCGATGAGCGACGAATACACGATCGTCTGGAAGAGGAGGTACGCCCCGGACAACGCCACCGCCAGGAGCAAGCTCGCCCCCGGGATGAACGGCCCGAAGGAGAAGATGTAGAGGCCGAGCGTGATCAGATTGATCGAGAAGGTCGCGTAGATGAACGCGTCCTGCACCGACCAGCCCCGAACGAGGCCCGTTGCCTTCCGCACGAAGAGCGAACGCTCCTGGTACGGCATTTCACCCGCTGTCGTGGCCATGCAGTTCTCCTCCTATCCGCTTGTGAGCAGGAAGCGCTTGACCTTCTTCTTGCCGTCGAGATCGATTACAGCTCCAAGCAGGTCGCCCTGCTCATAGGAGCTTCCGGGGTTGATGCAGAGGGTGCGCCCGATGCGGGCCGAGGCCTTGCATTCGTGGATGTGACCGTGAAGTGACAGGGCCGGCTCGAAATCTTCGATCGCCTGCCGGACGGCGGTCGAGCCGACGGGCTTCGTCGCGCGGCCGGCGTCCTTCAGCTTCATGTCCTCCGTCAGGTCCGGCGCCTCGTCGAGGCCCGAGTTGTACGGCGGGCAATGGAAGCTGAAGATCGTTCGCTCCGGCTCGGCGGTCACCTGGCCGACGACTCTGGCGATGCGCTCGGCGAGCTGCGGCTCGTCTTCCTCCCGATATGTGTCCCAGGGCGTGAGGTTCGACCAGCCGGTCGAGGCCATCTCGAAACCGTCGATCGCGACCACGCGTCCCTCGGCGAGCTCGACGTGGCGAGCCCCCTGCACGACCTCGTCGATGTCGAGTTGATCGTCGTTCCCCGGGCAGACGAAGCAACGCATCCCTGCGCTCTCGAGGCGCTCGTCTGCGAGCGCCATCCAGCGCTCGACCGTCTGGAGCATCTTGTCGTGGAAGAGCTCGTGCCAGCGCGGCTCGTCCTCGGCGAGCTCTCTGAGCTCGTCCGGCGTGGTTCGAAACGGGTAGTAGCCACGGCGGCCGACTGCATCCTCGAACGCTGCGACGGCCTCTTCGCCGTCGAGCTCCTCGCGGTTTTCGAGCAATGTCGCGTGCCAGCGGCCGTCGCCGTCGTGGACAATCGGGACGAGCGCCTTCCCGGTCATGTCTCCGCCCAGGACGATCACATCGGCGTCGTAGTGCTTGCCGCTGTTCAGGAACTTCCGCCAGCAGGTCTCGGACCCGTGGATGTCGGTGGCGAAGAAGAGGCGCATATCGCCTTCGGCGCGGATTGAAAACCTTTTACGGCCCTCCTGCAACCTCTTCAGGCAATTCATACCAGCGCTTGCGGTCGCCGATCTTCGAGCGCAGCCTCCACGCACGCGACTTCGGCTCGGCCTCGATGCGGTTCAGCAGTTGCTCGAGGCGGGCCTCGACCTCGGCGCGATTGGGTACGTCGTACCCGGGCGCAAGCGCGCAGCACGCGTCGAGGTTGCGCGTGATCGTCCGCCAGAGGCCCCAGTCGGCCGCGCAGAGCTCGGCGACGCGAGCGGCGTTGAGCGCGTGGCCGTCGCGCTCCTCGACCGGATGGTCGTGGAGGAGCGCGAGCGCGTCGACAACGTCCTTCTCATTCAGCTCGACGACCTGCAGCTTCGTCAGGAGGAGCTCCGCGAGCGGGATCGAGGTCGGGTCGACCGCGATCCGCGCGTCGAGCGGGATCTTGTGGCACATGGAGAAGGCCCCCACGAAGACGTCCACCTGTCGCCCGTTGTCGTCGTCGAAGAAGAGCAGTCGGTCGCCGCCGTGGAGGGCGTTGAAGGCCGTGTGCGGTACGTAGCCCTCCGCGCGGAAGAGGCCGGTCGCGCGCCCGGCGGCCTTCTTCGTCGTCGCGAAGTCGAGATCGCCGTACGTGCGCCTGAAGGCAGGCGGAAGCTCGCCCGGCGCCCGGAGCTTGATCGCCACGCCGCCGAGCAGCCGCATGGGGACCTTCCTCTCGGCCGCCACCGCGAGCAACCTCCGCCCCTCGGCGATTACGTCCGGCTCGATTGTCACGCCGTCTGCGCGAGGAGCGCCTCGCCCTCGCGGAGGTACGCCTTCGCGCCGACCGAGCGGTAGAAGGCGAGGGCACGCTGCAGTTCGCGATCTCCTTCGGTCCGGTTGCCGGCTCCGATCAGTGCCTCGGCGGCCCGAAGCCGCGCGTACGCCTCGTCGGGGAGCGAGCCGGTCTCGGCGTAGATCTCGGCGGCGTCCTGGAAGTCGCCGCGCACGTAGGCCCTCGCCGCGTCGGTCCACCGCGTCTGCATCTGTGCCGTTGCTGCCGCCGCTTCCAGCTCGGACCCACGGCCGAGCGCGTAGAGCACCTCGGCAGCATCGACCAACGACTGCATGTGCGACTGCAGCACGGTGCGCGGCCGTTCCCGCCAGGGACTGAGAAGCTCGTCGATGAGCGACCCCGCCTCGTCCAGCCGTTCGGTCGCCCTGGCCGCGCGTGCGGCGAAAGCGAGCGCCGGATAGAGAACCTGGGGATCTCCGTTCGCGCGAGCCTGATCCAACACGGCCACCGATTCCCCATATGCTTCCGCCTCGCCGCGCGCGAGCGCGATCCGCGCCTTGACCTGACGAGCCTGAACGTCCATGTAACTCGGCGACCCGCCCTCGGCTGCCGCGAGCATCTCCTCGGCCTGGCTCAAAGCTTCGTCCCAAAGGCCCATCCAGTAACACGCGACGACGCGCTCGCCCCGAAGGAATTGGGCGACGTCCGCCGGTCCGACGAGCTCGGCGATCCGAAGGCCCTCGGCGCGCAGCTCCGCTGCCCGGTTGAGATCGCCGAGATAATTGGCCACCGCCTCGGCCAGGTTCCCATACGCGCCTCCTGCTTGGACCGGGCTGCGCTCCACGGCCAACTCTACGGCTCGCTCCAGGACGGCGACCCCGTCGAGGTCGCCGGTGTCCGCCAGGCCGATGCCGAGCACTTTCAGCGCCTGGACCTGATGCCCCCACAGACCGAGCTCTTCGGCAATCTTGAGAGCCTCCCGAGCCGTCGGAATCGACCCCTCCGCATCGCCGGCCATGACCGCAGCCGATGCGAGATGCCCGAGGATGTATGCCGTCGAGGCCGTTGCCGGCAACCCCTCGATCAGCTCGGCTGCGCGCGCGAGATGGACGCCCTCGCGCTCGCGCTCGCCGCGGTTCCCGTAGAACTCACCGAGCAAGGCCTCCGCCTCCGCCTGCCCGGCGCTGTCACCAGCAGCGGCGAAGCGGTCACGCGCCTCCTTCATGACCTCTTCGCCCGCGGCATCGGCCGACCATCGGGCTTTGCCGAGTCGAAGCAGCAGACTCGGGTGCTCGGGATCGTCACGCGGCCAAAGCGTCAGTGCGAACTCGTAAAAACGCGCGGCGGCCGCAAAAGCGTTCAGCGCCAGCGCTCGGTCGCCGGCGTCGCGGAGGGCGAGGCGCGCAGGATCCGCGAACTCGCTTTCATCCTGACCCGATGCCTGCGCCAATTCGATAGCGCTCAGATAGTGGTGGGCGAGCATCTCCGCCCGATCCTCGGAGCGATCGGCGCTCAGCGAGGCGATCCACTCGGCCGCGGCCCTGTGCTTGGCGGCGCGCCGGGCGCGCGGGATCTGCCCGTAGGCGACGTCGCGGACGAGCACGTGCAGGAAGAGGTACTGATCCTCTCCCGCGACCGAGGAGCGCCTCTCCCGGCGGACGAACTCCTTGCGCCCGAGTCCGCGGAGGCGCTCCTCCACGGCGGCTCGCTCGCAGCCGCCGACGGCGGCCACCGCGCCGGCCCAGAAGACCTTGCCGATCACCGCCGCGTCCTGGATGAGCGCCTTCTCATCAGCTACGAGTGCGTCGAGTCTCGCAGCCACGATGCCCTGCACCGACTCGGGCAAGGGGAGATCGTCGGCGCCCTCGAAGCGCCAGGCGCCGCCCTCTCGGCGGAGAAACCCACGGTCCTGGAGCATCCGAACGTACTCCTCTGCATAGAGAGGATTGCCCTCGGCGCGGGCGAGGAGCGCCGCCTGGAGCTCCGCCGGAAGCACTGCCTGCTCGAGCAAGGCGGCGACCAATCGCGCCGTGTCGTCGCGAGTCAGTGGTGAGAGCGAGAGCGTCGTCGCGTTCGGCTTCCCGCCACCCCATCCCGGCCGCCTGCTCAGAAGTTCCGGACGGGCGACGCAGACGACGAGCAACGGCACTGCGCTCGCCCACTCGACGAGGTCGTCGACGAACTCGAGCAGCCCATCGTCCGCCCAGTGCAAGTCTTCGAAGACGAGCACGAGCGGACTGCGCTCGGCCAGATGCTCGAAGAAGCGGCGCCATGCGCCGAACGCCTCCGCCTGGCGGTCACCTCCCCCCTGGGCTTCGTCCTCGAGCCCTACGAGAGGACGCAGGTGGCTTTCGATCCAGTCCGCTTCATCGGCGTCGGTGACGACGTCTTCGACGGTGCGCCGGAGCTTCTCGAGCGCCGCCTCGGCCGAATCCGTCTCGAGGATGCCGGCCTGCGCCTTGACGATTTCCGCCAGCGCCCAAAAGATCACTCCCTCTCCGTACGGGAGGGAGCGACCCTGGCGCCAGTAGATGAGCTCCGGATCCTGGTCCACTGCCGCCGAGAGCTCGAGGACGAGTCGACTCTTTCCAATCCCCGGCACGCCGACCAGCGTGACGAGCTGCGAGGCGCCCTCGGAGCGGACACGTGACAGCGCACCGAGGAGCACATCGAGCTCCTGCTCGCGTCCGACGAGGGGAACCCGCCCGCGCAGGCCGATGTCGACCCCGTAGCGTGCGCGGGGCTCCAGCACTTCCCATACCTTGACCCGCTCGGCTTTGCCTTTGGCCGCCACGGGCTCGGCCTCGCGAAACTCGATCGCCCGATCCGTCGCGCGATAGGTCGTCTCCCCGACGAGGATGCCATTGACCGGCGCCGAGGCCTGGAGCCGCGCAGCCGTGTTGACGACATCGCCGGAGGCCATGCCCTCGCCCTCGGCGGGATTCGCCCCGAGGGCGATGAGCGCCTCGCCCGTGTTCACCGCGATCCGCACCTGGAGCTCGAATTTCGGGTCCGCTTCGTTCAGCTCTGCCAACCCATCCCTGATCGCGAGCGCGGCACGCACCGCCCGTTCGGGGTCGTCCTCGTGGGCAACCGGCGCGCCGAAGAGCGCCATGACGGCATCGCCGATGAACTTCTCCACCGTCCCGCCACGCCACTCGAGCTCCTGACGCAGGCGCGCGTAGTACGGCGAGAGCATTGCGCGCACATCCTCGGGATCGAGCTGCTCCGCCCGGCTCGTGAAGCCGACCAGGTCGGCAAAGAGAACCGTGACCACCTTGCGCTCTTCTCGCGCAGCGCCCGAGTCGACCAGCGACGTGCCGCACGCCAGGCAGAAGCGGGCGACCTCGGGATTTTCCTGCCCGCAATTCGCGCAAGGAGTCATGCCCACAAGCCTATGGGTGTCCGAACGGCGCTTCTAGGGGGTCAAACCCGAAATGGGCCCGGGATGGCGTCGATGCGCGGGATAACCACGCGGGCGATGCACTCGAAGCCGGGCCCCGGCTTGCAGGCCTGCGCCACGCCGACGTCGCACGCCACCGAGAGGAAGATGAACGCGTCCTCCATGGTCATCCCCCACTCGTCCACGAGCATGCGCGCCGCCTCCTCACAGGCGAGCTGCATCGCGTCCATGAACTCGAGGGAGGTGCCGTGCACGACCCAGCTATCTGAAAGCTCGGTGACGGGCCAGTTCCCCTGCTTCCCCTTGACGAGGTCGAAGCGAACGGTGACCTCGCCCGCGATCTCCACGCCGGTCCCGCAGATCTCACCGTCGCCCATCCGCGCGTGCATGTCGCCGACAGCGAACATCCCGCCTGGCTGGCGCACGGGGAAGAGGATCTTCGCACCGGGGCCGTGCATGTGGTTGTCGAGGTTGCCGCCGTGCTGCCCGGGGAGCGCGTTCGTGAGCGTCTCACCCTCGGTCGCGACGCCGACGACGCCGACCATAGGTCGAGCCGGAAAACGGATCCGCTCGTCCATGTGGATCCACCCGTCCTCAACCTTGAAGATCTTGGTCAGCGGCGAGTGCACCTGCTGGATGAGCTGCCCGTAGCCGGGGATGAGCGTCGCGACGCCCCACTCGATCGGCTTCACCTCGAGGAGCTCGACGACGAGCGAGTCTCCCGGCTCGGCGCCCTTGACCGCCACGGGCCCGGTGGCGCTGTTGATCCGGTCGAAGTCGATCTCCGTGACGAGATCCTCCTCCGAGCGGATCTGCCCCGTGAAGCAGTCGTTCGTCTCGAACCTGACGACCGCGCCCGGCTCGACCTCGACGACGGGCTCGAGATCGGGGCCGAAGGCCCAGACGACGCTGTCGCGACCGATGACCTCGGTGACTTCGGCGACCGCCATGGCCTAGCTCGGGCCCGGCGCCGTCATCGGCCCGGCGATGCCGACGGGCTCCTCCTCGACGAAGATCCGATCGGCGTTCTCGAGCGCCTGCGGCCGCATGAACGAGACGAGGATGGTGAGGACGATGCCGAGCGCGATCCAGATCAGAGCGACCCAGTTGCCGTAGCCGAGCGGATTGTCCGGCCAGTCCTTGTACTGGTAGTAGAGCGGAAACGCGAACGCGGCCGCGCCGAGCAACGGGAAGACGAAGTGCAGGATCGGGTTGAACTCGCCGCGCCGCTCTCGGAGGTAGTAGACGATCGTCCCCAAGCAGACGGCGATGTAGATGAGGATGACCACGACGGTGATGGCCGTCGCGATCGTCGCGAACGCGAGCAGCGGGCCCCACTTCCACCCGAGCAGGAGGGCGATGATCGTCCCGCCGACGACGTTCAGGATGATCGCGATGTGCGGGGTCCGGTACTCGGGGTGCGTCCGCGCGAGCTGCTTCGGCATCGCGCCGTTGCGGGCCATCGCGTAGAGGACGCGGGTCGCGGCGTTGACACCCGCGTTCGCGTTGGCGATCGCCGAGTTGATGATCGCGAAGAAGACGAGGATCCAGCCCGTGTGCCAGAACACCTTGCCGAGAGCGCGCCACGGGTCGGGGTTCTCCGTGGCCTGCGTCAGGAAGTTGTCGAAGCCGGCGCCGTAGACCCACGCGTACGAGCAGAGCACGTAGAACGCGCCGATGAGGACGGCCGAGTAGACGACCGCGCGCGGAATCGTTTTGCGCGGCTCCCTCGCTTCCTCACCGAGCGGGGCCGCGGCCTCGAACCCGATGAAGGCAAGGATCGCAAAGATCATCCCCTTGAAGATCCCGGAGAAGTTGCTCGTGGCGTCGGGGTTCGCGTTCTCGGGGTTGAACGCTGCGAGGTTCAGCGAGTCGGCATTGGAGAGCAGCATCCAGATCGCCAGCGAGGCGAAGACCGCGATCTCGATCGCACCGAGGATGACGCCCGCGCGGGTCGAGAGCCGAACGTCACGATAGGTCAGGAAGAAGACGATCGCGGCGGCGACGAGGACCCACCACGCCCAGCCGATGTCCCAGCCGATCTCGTTCTTGACGACGTCTTCGGTCGCCCATGCGAAGATCAGGAACAGGAGCGGAGCGACGAGGGGCTCGAACAGGAGGAAGCACCAGCCGGTGAAGAATCCGGACCGAGGCCCCAGCGCGCGGCTCACGTACGTGTAGAGGCCGCCCGCAGACGGCATGTGCTTGGCGAGCTGCCCGATCGAGTTCGCGACGAGCGCGCACGCGATCGCGGCGAGCAGGACGGCGAGCGGGAGCGCCTGGCCTGCGAAGCCGACGGAGACGAGGATTGAAAACGCGACGGCCGCCGCCGGCGCCATGTGGGTTATCGATTGAAAAAGGACTTCCGGGAGCCCGATCGAGCGCTCCCTCAGGTGATCGAAGCTCTCCCCAGGCACCGAACGTGCCTCCATCGCCGCCTCCTCTCGTCACCCCGAACCCGTGTGGGCGGCTATTGTCGCGGGAATCGCCGGAGCCGTCAAAAGCACCGCTTTCAGAGCCCAGGGACTCGCCAAGCGCTACGGAAGCGTGCGAGCCCTCGCCGGCGTTGACGTTACGGTCGAGGAAGGCGAGCTCGTCGGCCTGCTCGGCCCGAACGGCGCCGGCAAGTCCACGCTCGTGAAGATCGGCTGCGGCCTCGTGCGCCCGAGCTCGGGCGTGGCCGAGGTCTGCGGAGCGAGCGCAGGCTCCCGCGAGGCTCGCGCCTCGATGGGCTACCTGGCGGAGCTGTTTCGTTTCCCGGGTTGGTGCTCCGCGGAAGAGCTCTTGCTCTTGCACCAGCGTCTAGCGGGCTCCACCGGCGGGGAGCCCGAGCGCTCCGAGCTGCTCGAGCTCGTCGGCCTCAGCGACGCGCGCGGGCGGCGCGTCGAGGAGATGTCGAAGGGGATGCAGCAGCGCCTCGGCATCGCGCAGGCTCTCGTGGGAACTCCTCGCATGCTGTTCCTCGACGAGCCCACGAGCGCTCTGGATCCGGCCGGGAGGCGAACCGTTCGCGGCCTCCTCGAAGAGCTCCGCCGCCGTGGCGTCGCGGTGCTCCTCAACTCCCACCTCCTCTCGGAGGTCGAGCTCGTCTGCGATCGAGTCGTCATCATCCATCGCGGCGAGGTGGTGGCCGCGGGCCGGCCGGAGGAGCTCGCGAAGCCGCGCGGGATCGAGGTGGAGGTCGACGGCGGCACACGCCACTTCGAGGGCGGCCGCGAGGACGTACCGCGGATCGTGGCCGACCTCGTCGCCGGCGGCGAAAAGGTGTACGCCGTCCGTGTCCTCACGAGCACCCTCGAGGAGATCTACCTCGAGGCCGTCGAAGGGGAGTCGAGCTGAGAGGAGTGCTCGTCATCGCGGGCTATGCGCTGCAGGAGAGCCTCCGGCGCAAGGTGTTGCCGATCGTGCTCGTCCTCACGGCGGCCTTCCTCGGGCTCTACGGCTTCGGGATCTACAAGGCCTGGGAGTCGATCGATCCGTTTCAACAGGAGACGATCGGCCCGTCGAACGTCCTCATCGATCAGGGGATCCTGTTCAGCGCGACGCTGTTCGGCCTCTCCATGTTCGGCACGCTGTTCCTCGCGACCGTCCTCGCGATCTTCTTCGCCCACGCCGTCGTGCGCGGCGATGCGGAGCGGGGCCTGCTTCAGCCGCTCGTGGTCCGCCCGGTGGGCCGAACGAGCGTCCTCGCCGGACGATTCCTCGCCGCGGCGGTCGCCTGCTCGATCTATGTGGCCGTCGTCTACGCTGGCGCGCTGCTCATCACGAACCGGGTCACGGGCTGGTGGCCCGATCGGATCGCGCAGCCCGGCGTCGAGCTCGCCGGAGCCGTCATCGTCATCGTCGCGCTCGCTCTTCTGGGCTCGGTCTTCCTCTCGGCGATCGCGAACGGGATCGCCATCTTCATGATCTTCGGAGCGGGCCTGGTCGCGGGCCTGCTGGGCCAGATCGGCGAGGCTCTCAACTCGGACAGCCTGAACACGATCGCGAAGGTCTCGTCCTGGGCGCTCCCCTTCGAGGCGCTCTACCAGGACGGGCTCAACGCGATCACCGCAGACACGACCGGGTTCACGCGCGCGGCGCTCTCGCTCGGCCCCTTCGGCGGCGCCCAGGCGGCCGGCAACGCGCTTGCACCCTTCGTTCTCGGCTACCTCGCCCTCGTCGCTCTCATCGCGATCGCGGGCTTCCAGCGCCGCGATCTGTAACCCCTCCGGGGGACGAACGAGGGTTGCAGCGGGCCTACTCTGAGCCTGTGTGGGAGCTGGTTCGGTCTCTTGAGGACGATGTCCGCTCGCTCGAGGACGACGAGCGCGCCGCGTCTGCGTTCCTCTGGCTGGGCGGCGCCGGGATCGTCACCTGGTTCGCAACGGCGGCGGTCGCAGACTCGCTGCTCCCGGCCACGAGCCTCGCGTCGCTGATGGCGGTCATCTTCGGCGTCGTCGGCTGGCGCGCCGCGCGGCAGGGCGTTCCGCGCGAGGCCAGCACGGTCATCGGGATCGTGCTCGCGGTCATCCTCGCCCTGGTCTGGCTGTTCCTCTTCGGCTCGATCGTCGCGAAAGTTTTTTAGAGCAGCACGGGCTGGAGGATCTCGTCGATCCGCGCGAGCACCTCGGGCGGTAGCTCGATCCCGCTCGCCGCGACGTTCTCGTCCACCTGCTCGGGACGGGACGCGCCCACGATCGCGCTCGAGACCCCAGGCTCACGAAGAACCCACGCGATCGCCAGCTGCGCCAGCGTGATGCCGAGCTCGTCGGCGATTGGGCGTAGGTTCTGCACCGCCTCGAGGAGATCGTCGCGCATGAAGCGCTCCATGAAGCCCGAATCGCCGGGCGTCGCAGCGCGGGTGCCCGCCGGCGGCTGCTCACCGGGCTTGTACTTCCCCGCGAGCACCCCCTGGGCAATCGGCGAGTAGACGACCTGTCCGATCCCGAGCTGCTTGCAGACGGGAAGCACGTCCCGCTCGATGTCGCGGACGAGCATCGAATACTCCGGCTGGTTCGAGACGATCGGGTCGAGGAGCAGCTTGTCGTGCAGCCGGTGCGCCTCGTCGAGCAGCTCCGCGGACCACATGGAGACGCCGATGTAGAGCGCCTTCCCCTGAGTGACGATGTCGTCCAGTGCGCGGAGCGTCTCTTCGAGCGGGGTGGTCTCGTCGGGACGGTGGCACTGGTAGATGTCGACGTAGTCGACGCCCAGCCGCCTGAGCGACGCGTGGCACTGCTCCATGATGTGCTTCCGGGAGAGGCCTCGGTCGTTGGGGCCGTCCCCCATCGGGAAGTACACCTTGGTCGCGAGCACGTAGTCGTCGCGGCGGAAGTCCTTGAGCGCCCGGCCCGTGACCTCCTCGGCGGCGCCTCGCCGGTACACGTTCGCGGTGTCGAAGAAGTTGACGCCGAGATCGAAGGCCCGGTGGATGCAGTCGGTCGCCGCCCGATCCTCGACCGAGCCGCCGTAGGTCAGCCAGGAGCCGAGCCCGATCTCCGAGATCCGAAGGCCCCACTTGCCGAGCTTGCGGTAGCGCACGTGCGCCTGTCTATCAGAGGGGAACCGCTTTCAGTCGGGACGGCCGGATTCGAACCGGCGACTTCCTGCTCCCAAAGCAGGCGCGCTACCAGGCTGCGCCACGTCCCGTGGCAAGCTGATCGTAGCGCTCAATCGGGTGGGCGACCGTTCACGACTGACCGTTGGCCGGCTTTCGGGTCCCGGGAATCCTGACGGACGAAGCCGAGTGCCTCGCCGTACCGCGCCCCCTGCGAAATTAGGAGATGCAATTAGAAACCGTAAGTTAGCGGCAGAAATTACTGGTTTCTTGCCCCTCTTTGGACAACCAGGCGGACGACGAGTTTAACAAAATTCATACTCACTCCGAAAACAATCCCGAAAATTTCCATTCACCATGCGCGACGTGCCTCTCCGCCGCACGGCACGCATCGCCCTAATTGTCATGCTTTGTGCCATCGCCGTGGGCGTCTCACGCCCCAGCCAGGCCGGAGCCATGACAAGGAGTGAGCTTCGCCTCCTGCACGTGGTGAACGACACCCGGGCATCCCATGGACTCAGGCGAGTTCGAGTTGTATCAACCCTGCAAACGGCATCCCATGCCTGGGCGAGGTACCTCCGCCAGCACAGCGCGTTCTTCCACGGGCGGCTGAGCTCCGGCACGAGCGAGAACATCGGCTGGCTCTCGTGCCGGCAGGGGTGGGCGCGCACTCTCGTGCGCATGTGGCTGAACAGTCCGACTCACCGAGTTCACCTGCTCGATCGGAGCGCGCGGCGCATCGGGGTCGGTTTGGCAAAGGGGCCTTGGTCGGGCTGGAGTTGCGTGCGGCTCGGCGTGACCCGTTTCAGCTAGCCCTAGGTCGACTCGAACAGAGCGCGCAGCTCGGCGATTCGTTCGGTGCGCAACTGTTCGCGTTCCCCGCGCTGGACCGCCTCGACGACGCTGCGAACGAGCGACGCGAGCTCGAGCGGGTTGAACGGCTTCGTGATGTAGTCCACCCCACCCGCGTCCATGCCCCGAACGCGGTCGCGCAGGTCCGCGCGGGCGGTGAGGAAGATGATCGGGATCGCGCTGGTCCCTTCCTCTGTCAGCAGCCGTTCGGCGACGTTCCACCCGTCCAGGCCGGGCATCATCACATCGAGGAGGATCGCGTCCGGCTTCTCGCTGCGGGCCAGCTCGAGCCCGGAGGCCCCGTCCGCGGCCTCGAGCACTTCAATCCCCTCGGCCTCCAGGTTCACGCGGCAGAGAAGCCGGATCGGCGCTTCGTCGTCGACGATCAGCGTCTTCATCAGGCGCTCGCCGCCGACTCGGGCTCGCGGGCCGGCTCGCTCGGCCCTTCCTTGGCGACAGGAAGCTCGAAGACGAACGTCGAGCCTTCGCCCTCCTCGGACTCCACCCAGATGCGACCGCCCATCGCTGCGAGCAGGCCGCGCGCGAGGAAGAGGCCGAGGCCGGTCCCCTCCGGACTATGCCGCGCGGCGTCCTCAGCCCGGTAGAACTTCGTGAAGATCCGCTGCTGGTCGGCACGCGCGATCCCGATCCCCTGGTCAACGATGCGGATCTCGGCGGTGTCGGAACGGCGCCGGGCGCTCACGGCAATGCGGCCGCCGTCCGGTGAGAACTTGATTGCGTTGTCGACGAGGTTCATGACGATCTGCGCGAGCTTTTCGCGATCGGCGCGGACGAATACCGTATTGCGTGGAACTTCGACGTCGAGCGTGAAGTCCCCGTTCAGGTGCTCGTTGAACCGGCCGACCGTATCGCTCACGATCTCGCCGAGATCGGTGCGCGCCACGTTGAGGCCGAGCGTCCCCGTCTCGAGGCGTGCCACATTCAGCAGGTCGTCGACGATGTTGATCAGCCGCTGCGACTCCGACCCGATGTAGGCGAGGAACGTGCTGCGCTCGAGATCCGTGAACTCGACGTCACCGCGGAGCAGGGTCTCGGCGAACCCGTAGATGGACGTCAGCGGCGTCCGCAGCTCGTGTGAGACGGTTGCCACGAAGTCCGACTTCATCTGGTCGACGACCCGCTCGCTGGAAACGTCGCGGAAGGCGAAGATGCGGCCCGCGACGGCCCCGGCTGCGTCGAGCATGACGGCCTCGGTCAGCGAGAGCCAGACCTCCTTGCCTCCGCGGAAGAAGGCGACTTGCCGCTCACGGGGCAGATCGTCGCCGCCGCCCGCGAGCTCCCGCTGGAGGACGTCGGCCACGCGGCGGCCGAGCGCCTCCTCGGCCGGAACGCCGGTGATCCCCTCCGCGGTCGAATTCCAGAGCACGATCGCGTCGTCGCGGTCGACGGCGACGATGCCGTCGGCGATGTTCGCGAGGATCGCCTCGCTGCGCTCCTTCTCCTCGGCGACGCGCGCGTAGAGGTCGGCGCTCGAGGACGCGGCGGAGGCGGTAGCGGCCAGCGCTGCCAGCGCCTGCGTCTCGTCCTCCCGCCACGTTCGCGGCCGCCGATCATAGACGGCGAGGACACCGCTCAGCCCCCCGCCGTGCGCGAACATCGGCACTGCCACCACGCTCCCCGTGCCGCCGCGCAGAATGGGGTCCTCCCGGGCGAAACGCGGAGTCTCGGACGCGTCGCCGACGGCGAGGGACGACCGCGACTGGGCGACGACGCCGGCGACGCCGGCCGCGGAGCTCGACCGCGTGCCGACAACTCCGGCCGTCGCCGACCCCGAAGCCGCTCGGGCGACGAGCTCGTCGTCCTCGAGCACCCTGAGCACGGCCGCGTCGGCACCGAGGAGCTCCGGCGCCTCCGTGACTACCTCCTCGAATGCGGCCGCCGGATCGAGCGTGGTCGCGAGGCGGCTGCTGACATCCGCAAGACGCTGGGCGAACCGCCCCGCACGCCGCTCGCTCTCGAAGAGCTCAGCGCGCTCGATCGCACCCTGCGCCGCCCCGGTGAGGTGGCGGGCCAGCGCGAGGTCGTCGTCGGAGAAGGCGCGCGAGTCTGCGAAGAGAACGACGGCGACGTTCTTCTCTCCACGCGCTCCCGCCACCGGCGCGCAGAGAAGCGAGTGGTAGCCGATGTCGCTGAGGAGGGTGCGGAGGCTCTCCGAGAAGCGCTCGTCGCGCTCGAGCTCTGAGGCAGTCAGGATGCGCTCGCCCTGCGCGACGGCTCCGAACGGCGCGGATGCATCCAGGAGGCCAGGCGCGAGCTCTTCGGCGAGTACCGCAGGGAGCTCGTGTGAGCCGGTGAAGTGCAGCCTTTGGCCCCGCGGCTCGAGCACGAGCGCCGCCGAGCCGCCGAGGGCCTCGCAGGCGGCCTGCGCGAGCGCGTCGAGCGTCTCCGCCAAGGAGAGCGTCGAGCCGAGGACCTGCGCGATGCGGTAGAAGCCGCGCTGCACTTGAGCCTGGCGCTCGCGCTCGCCGAAGCTCTCCGCGTTGTGGAGCGCGAGTGACGCCATGCGCGCAAAGGTGTCCAGGAGCTCGAGGTCGGTCAGGTCGAAATGACCGTCATCCCTGGCGCAGACCCCGAGGACGCCCCGCTGCTCGCCCAGCCACGTGATCGGCGCGTCCATCACCTCGGCGAAGACCTGGTAGTCGGCGCTCGGCGGGGGCTCCTCGGTCTTCGCGAACTCGCGCTTCAGCACCGGCCGGCCCGATTCGATGACGGTTTCGAAGGTTCCCGAAGGTGGGATCTCGCGGCCGACGTTGTCCTCGGAGACCCCCGTGACAGCGTGGCAGCGTAAGAGCTTGCGCGAGGAGTCGAAGATCCAGCAGTCGGCCGCGTCGGCACGGAAGAGCTTCACGAGCTCGTCGACCAGTCTCTGGATCACGGCCTCGAAGCGAAGATCGCTCGTGAGCACTTGAGCGGCCTTGAGGAGCGCGGCCTGTTCCTCCACGCGGCGCTCGTTCTGACCGAGCAGCCTGGCTGTGTGCACCGCGAGCGCGACCTCGCGGCCGATCGCCTCCGCCAGAAAGATCTCGTGGGCGGCCCAGGGCCTGGGCTCGGATCGATGGAGGCCGAACACGCCGATCATGCGATCGAAGACGAGGATGGGGACTGCCAGCACGGCCCGCGTGCCGAGGTCGACGAGGGTCTGACGGCTGCCGAGGGAGGGATCGTCGAGCTCGAGCGCGGTCACGATGTCCTCGATGGCGACTGTCCGGCGCTCCCGGACGGCGAGGTTCAGGACCGGCAGGCGCTCCGCATGGTCTCCGAGCGGCTCGAAGCCGGGAGCGTCCCACTCGGCGCGAACGGGGAGCACCTCGCCGGCCTCCCCGAGGCGAATGAAGCAGCGGCAGACGCCCACAGCCTTTCCGACCTCCTCGACCGCGACCTGCAGGACGGCGTCGAGGTCGAGCTCCGAGCGCACTCGGTGCGACACCTCGGCCATGAGCCGCTCGCGGTCGAGCGCGGCCTGGAGCGCCTCCTTCGACTGCGTCCGACCGAGCGCCAGGGCCGTCTCGTTCGCGAAGTCGACCATTAGCTCCATCTCTGCGGTGGAGAAGAGGCGAGGCTCGATCGAGGCCACCGCGAGCACGCCGGTGCAGCGGCCCTCGGAGAGGAGCGGGACGAAAGCGGCGCTCCGGGCGCCGACTGTCTCCGCGATCTGCTGGTTGATGTTCGGAGCGGACTGGACGTCGAAGACCGCGAACGGCGTGCACTCGCGAACGACGGTCACGATCGCGCTCTTGTCGTCGTCGAGGTCGAGGAGGATCGAGCGCCACCAGTCCGCGTCGACGCCGCTCGAGGCAAAACCGCGAGCCTTGCGGGTCTCCTCGTCGACGATCGCGAGCATCGTCTTGTCGATCCCGAGGACGCGCTCGAGCTCGTCGAAGAGATGCGCGGCGGCCGCTTCCCCGCTCCCCGCCTGCGTCAGGGCGGTCGAGAGCCGCGAGATCGACTCCGCCTCACGCTGGCGATCGGAGGCCTCCTCCTCGGCGTCGCGGATGCGGGAGCCGGCCTGGACGAGGAGCTTCCGCTCGGGCCACCGGGCGATGAAGACGATCGGAGGGACGAGCGCGAGCACGATCAGCGCGAGCACCGGCCAGGGCGTGATTCCCCCGAGGAAGTCGTCGTCGTTGAGCTTCGCGCCCCCGAGAACCCCGGTGATGGCGCCCACGAGCAGGAAAAGGGACCACACCCCGAAGCCGAGCCATGAAAACCGGCCCCGCCGCCAGAGGTCGGGCGCAAGTGCGAGCGCCACTCCTAGGTACAGCACGGCGAGGAGCAGGAGGGGCGCGGCCTCGAGAACGATTACGCGCGTCGTGTGATCCACTGGGCACCCTGATGATAGGCCCGGTCCCTGAAGCCGTCGAGGCGGACGAGCATGGGTAGTGTGGTTTTCAAAGATAGGCCGATGGACCTATTGGCTTGGCCGAAGGCCCTCGATAGCGTGCAGCCACTGGGCGATGCGAACCGTGGCATGTGTCCCTGGCCATGTACGCCGCGGTGAGCAAATGTGGGAAGACCCGCCGCGCTTACCCCCCCGAGCGGCGGGTCTTCTCGTTTAAGGACGCAGCCGGGGAACTGACGCCCCGCGCCGAGGCCCTGACTAGCATGGGTCGAAGTGGTCAAGCGGCTCCTCCTCGCCTCGCCCCGAGGCTACTGCGCCGGAGTCGAGCGAGCCGTCGAGATCGTCGAGCGGGCGCTCGAGCTCCACGGTCCGCCGGTCTACGTCCGTAAACAGATCGTCCACAACGCACACGTCGTGCGCGATTTCGAGGCACGCGGGGCGATCTTCATCGAGAGCGAGGAGGACGCGCCCGAGGGCGCGCCGCTCGTCCTCTCCGCGCACGGAGTCGCCCCCCAGGTCTACGAGAACGCGGCGGCCCGCCGCCTGAAGACGATCGACGCTACCTGCCCCCTCGTCTCGAAGGTGCACGCCGAGGCGCGACTCTTCGCGGGGCGCGGGTACACGGTCTTCCTCGTCGGCCATGCGGGCCACGAGGAGGTCGTCGGGACGATGGGGGAGGCGCCACACGCGACCGTGCTCGTCGAGACGGCCGCCGACGCGGAGCTGGTGCGCCCGCCTCAGACGGAGCGGCTTGCGTACATCACCCAGACCACGCTCTCCGTCGACGACACGAGCGCGATCGTGAGCATCCTCCGGCGTCGCTTTCCGGGAATCGAGGCACCCGAGAAGGACGACATCTGCTACGCGACGACGAATCGGCAGCGCGCGGTCAAGCGCCTGCTCGGGCGCATCGACCTCCTCCTGGTGGTGGGCTCGCGCAACAGCTCGAATTCGACCCGGCTCGTGGAGGTGGCGCGGGCGCGCGGCGTCGAGGCACACCTCATCGACGACGAGAGCGAGATCCGGGAAGAGTGGCTCGACGGTGTTGAGACCGTCGGGCTGACTTCGGGCGCCTCG
>CAVTYV010000005.1:0-808409 GCA_963739065.1 uncultured Actinomycetes bacterium | reverse complement strand
ACTTCAGCACGCAGGCCCCCCCATCAACCCTTTACGCCCGCTCCCCGTCACAAGGGCAGGCTTGCCGGGGTGCCCATCCCGCGCGCGCCGAACTTCAACGAAGCCGACGTCTCCGACAAGCCGGCCTGGTTAAGGAACCTGCGGCTCTTCACCACGTCCGAGGAGGACGGTCTCGACAAGGGGCAGAGGACTGCTTCCGAAACCCTGTTTGCCGTGGACGAGGCGATCAAGACGCTCATGGACACGTTGTCGGCGCGCGGGGCCCTCGACAACACAGTGATCATTTTCATGACGGACAACGGCCTGAGCTACGGCCACCATCGTTGGGCAAAGGAGAAGCGGTGTGTCTACGAGGAATGCATCAGCACGCCGCTGATGATTCGTTATCCGTGGACCGAGGCGCGCACGGAGTCGAGGTTGTCGTTGAACACAGACATCGCTCCGACGATCGCGGAGCTTGCAGGTGTCTCGATGCCGTATGGCCCGGACGGCTTCAGCTTGGTTCCGCTGCTGACGAATTCGGCGGTGAGCTGGAGATCGAGCCTGCTGAGTTGGATACCAGGAATCGGGGCAGACGCCGTCGATGTTCTGGGCGGTTCGGACCGACAGTTGGAAGTACTCAGAGCTAGCGACCGGCGAGCGAGAGCTGTACGACCTTGCTGCCGACCCGTATGAGCTCACGAACCTCGCGGATCAGCCGGCTTACGCAGAGATTCAGGCAATGCTTGCCACCGAGCTCCAGCGACTGAAGAGCGAGGGCGGTCCACCGCCGCCCGCAAACCGGCCCCCGGTGGCGGGGGACGACTTCTTCGCGACGATGCAGGACACGACGCTCAGCGTCGGCCACGCCGGTGTCCTGGCCAACGACAGCGACGCGGACGGGAACCCGCTGAGCGCGAGCAAGCTGACCGATCCCGCCCACGGAGCCGTGACCCTGAACGCGAACGGCTCGTTCACCTACACGCCGGCCGCTGGCTTCAACGGCACGGACAGCTTCAGCTACCGGGCAAGCGACGGCACCGCCCAGAGCAACACGGCGACCGTCACGATCACCGTCAGCGCAAGCGGCGGCGGTTCGAGCCTCATTGTCGCCCCGAGCGACGACGCGACGGTCAAACAGGCCTTCCCCACCTCCGTCTTCAACGACGGGAGCCTGATCGTGCGCAAGGGCTCGAACAGCGTCCATAGCTACCTCAAGTTCACGGTCACCGGGCTTGCCGGCGCTCCCAGCGCGGCGAAGCTGCGCCTCTTCGTCACCGACCCGAGCCCCATTGCCGGGCCCATTTACACCGCCTCCAACACCACCCCCGGCGGCACCGCCTGGAGCGAGAGCACCCTCACCTGGAACACGAAGCCCGCGATCGGGACGGCAGTCCTCTCGAGCCTCGGCGCGGTCAGCACCGGCAGCTGGGTCGAGTACGACCTGAAGAACAGCATCACCGGCAACGGCACCTTCAGCTTCGCCCTCACCGGCGGCTCCAGCGACCACGCCTGGTTCTCGAGCTCCGAGGGAGCCAACCTGCCTCAGCTGGTGATCACTGCGGGCGGTTCGCCGCCCGCAAATCCGGCCCCCGGTGGCGGGGGACGACTTCTTCGCGACGATGCAGGACACGACGCTCAGCGTGGCCGCGCCCGGTGTCCTGGCCAACGACAGCGACGCGGACGGGAACCCGCTGAGCGCGAGCAAGCTGACCGATCCCGCCCACGGAGCCGTGACCCTGAACGCGAACGGCTCGTTCACCTACACGCCGGCCGCTGGCTTCAACGGCACGGACAGCTTCAGCTACCGGGCAAGCGACGGCACCGCCCAGAGCAACACGGCGACCGTCACGATCACTGTCAGCGCAAGCGGCGGCGGTTCGAGCCTCATTGTCGCCCCGAGCGACGACGCGACGGTCAAACAGGCCTTCCCCACCTCCGTCTTCAACGACGGGAGCCTGATCGTGCGCAAGGGCTCGAACAGCGTCCATAGCTACCTCAAGTTCACGGTCACCGGGCTTGCCGGCGCTCCCAGCGCGGCGAAGCTGCGCCTCTTCGTCACCGACCCGAGCCCCATTGCCGGGCCCATTTACACCGCCTCCAACACCACCCCCGGCGGCACCGCCTGGAGCGAGAGCACCCTCACCTGGAACACGAAGCCCGCGATCGGGACGGCAGTCCTCTCGAGCCTCGGCGCGGTCAGCACCGGCAGCTGGGTCGAGTACGACCTGAAGAACAGCATCACCGGCAACGGCACCTTCAGCTTCGCCCTCACCGGCGGCTCCAGCGACCACGCCTGGTTCTCGAGCTCCGAGGGAGCCAACCTGCCTCAGCTGGTGGTGACCCCCTGACCTAGAGACGAGCGCAGGGAACGGCTGCGCGGACCTCAGTACAGCCAGCTGCTCGCTGACGGTCGCTTACGGCAGAAGAACCGCTACGCCGCGAACAATGTCGCGACGGTCGATGCGAGCACGGTCGCGGCCGGGACCTCCGTAGACGCGGTCGCGGAGGCCGTCCCTGGCCGCGAAGAAATCCGCGCCGTCTCCGCCGAGCAGGAAGTCGTTCCCGCCCCGACCGGTGATCGTGTCCCGGCCGTCGCCGCCGCTGAGACGGTTCGCCTGACCGTCGCCAACGATGCTGTCATCGAAGCTTGAGCCGCGCACGTTCTCGATCCCGGCGAGCGAGTCGGCACCGTCGCCGGTCGCGTCACCCGCCGACAGGTCGACGATCACACCGACGCTGCGGTTTGCCGAGTAGAACGCGGAGTAGTCGGCGGTGTCGGTCCCGATTCCACCGTCCAGGACGTCCGCGTTGCCAAACCCTCGCAGCCTGTCGTCCCCACTGCCGCCCTCGAGGATGTTGACGTTGCCGTCTCCGGTGAGAAGGTCCGCCCCCGAGCCGCCAGTCGCATTCTCCACCGCCACGAGAAGGTCGGTGGCACCGGAACTGGTCGCTCTTCCCTCGGTCAAGTTGACGGCGACTCCCGGCGGTCGGGCCGAGTAATCGACCCTGTCGGCGCCGGCACCACCGTCGAAGACGTCGTCACCCGCGGTGGCTCGAAGGACATCGTTTCCGGCGCCCCCGGCGATGGTGTTGGCAGCAGTCGACCCCGTAAGATCGTCCCGGCCAGCGCCGCCCGTCAGGTTCTCGAGAGCCGTCAGCGTGTCGACTCCGGCGGCGCGGGTGTCCTGTGGGGTTGTGAGAGAAAGATCGACCGTGATCCCGAACGCGGCCGCGGAGTAATCCGCCGTGTCTGTCCCGCCGTCCCCGTCGAGGGCGTCGTCGCCAGCCGCTCCGGAGAGGCTGTCGTCGCCGGCCCCGCCCTGAAGGGAGTTCGCCCCGACGGTTCCGGTCAAGGCATCGGCAAAGGGCGAGCCCACTACGTTCTCGGCGTTGAGCACCGTGTCCGTGCCCGCACCGCCGGTGTTCTGCGCTGCCAGGGAGGCGAGGTTGAGTGTGATCCCTGAATCCGCGGCCGAGTAGTCGAGCGTGTCCGCTCCAGCGTCCCCGTCGAGGGTGTCGTTCCCTCGCAGGCCTGCGAGGACGTCTGCGCCTGCGCCTCCAAAGAGGACGTTGGCACCAGCTTCACCGGTCAGCGAGTCGTCACCAGAGCCGCCCGTCACGTTTTCGATGCGCAGCAGTGAATCGGTGCCTGCGGCGCCCGTACTCGTACCTGGGGTGGGCCCCGCGGCCGGGCCCAACACCACAGTCACGGCACCTGAATAGGAGGAGTAATCGACAGTGTCGGTGCCGACGTCGCCGTTGATGGCGTCGTCACCGTCGTCGCCCAGGATCGTGTCGTTGCCCGAGTTCCCAGAAAGGACGTTCGGGCCTGCATCTCCGGCGAGTGTGTCCGCACCCGTTCCGCCGGTCAGGTTCTCGAATCCCGCCAGCGTGTCAGTCCCCGCGCCACCGGTTGTCTGCGGAGCGGCGTCAGCGAGGCTCACGACGACGCTCGCAGCGACGCCGGAGTAGTCGAGGGTGTCGCTGTCCGCTCCCCCGTCCAGGTCGTCACTCCCCGCGCCCTCGAAGATCCAGTCGCCGTCGGCCCCGCCAGAAACGACATCGTTCCCGGCACCACCCGTCAAGCGATCGCCGCCGATCCCGCCCGCGATCGTGTCGTCCCCTCCGGCGCCGTCGATCACGTCGGCAGCCGGGCCGCCGGTGAGAACGTTTGCGTTCCCGCTCCCGACCATCGTGTTTGCCCCGGCGCCGCCGATGGCGTTCTCGACATCTGCGGCCACGTTGTCCGCCTCGCCGGGCTCGCCGTCGTCAAAGACGCCGTCCATGGTCACAACGACGCCGCTTGCGCGACCGCCGTAGGTTACGAGGTCGTTCCCACCGCTTCCAGCCATCGTGTCCGTCCCGTTGGTAGCCGCTCCCTCGTCGAAGACGTCGTTGCCCAGCCCGCCGGTGAGGGTGTCGCCGCCGGCCTCGCCCGCGATCGTGTCGTCGCCCGATCCACCGGTGATGGTGTCGTCGCCACCGCCGCCCGAGAGGACGTTGTTTCCCGTGCCGCCCGTGATCGTGTCGTCGCCGGTCCCGCCCGTCAGCGTGTCGTTGCCCGCGTCGCCGGTGACTGTCAGGAGCAGCGAGGTCGCCGAGCCTGTGACAGCGCCGCCCGCGCCGGAGACGAGGTCTGCCCCGTCGCTCGCGTTGACAGTGCCGAGCTCGACCCCTGTCAGCGTCGCGTCGACGTCGTTGTCGCCGTTGAGATTGGCGCCGAGCGTTCCCAGCCCGACGGATTCCGCTCCGCTGGTTCCCGTCACCGTCAGGCGATCCTGCACGCCGGTCGAAAGGTCGATGGCGAACTCGATCTCGGATGTGCCGGAGCCCTCGACGGCCACGCCCGGGCCGAACGGACCCCCGCTCAGATCGATCGTGATGGTCTCGGCTCCCGTGTTGCCGTTGACAACGATCGTGTCCGTGTTCGTGACCGTGGCCGCACCACAGGCGGCGGCGCCGACCATGATCCGTCCGGCGTTGGCGCCGGTGCCAACAGCAAGGGAGCCCGAGTCGCCAGCGGCGCTCATGCTCACGGTTGCCGTCCCACCTCCGAAAACGCAACTGACTGCAGCGTGCGCGGACACCGGCGCGGCCAATGCGGCCATGCCCACGGCGAGATAGATCCAACGAGATCTGCGCACAATCGAACCCCGCGGGTACGTTTCGGCAGGAGGAGATGGATCCCTCTTAGCTGATCTCGCGGAGCTACGTTCGCACAGCTCTTTGCGCCGAGCGATCAGGGCTTAGACCCGCATCTGCACGGCTCTCATAGAGCTAGCCGGACTCGAACCGGCGACCTCCTGGGTGCGATCCAGATTCGGGCACTTGAACGCCCTTCACGTCGTGTCGTCCTTCTTCACAAAGTTCCCCATTTGCAGGCACTTCGGGGCCTGATGATCGAGACGCCTGCACGAATCGTCACGCTGATTAGCGCTCAAGCTGCGTCATATTTGTGTCATCGCTAATTGCCAATCTAGGCAACGTAGGATTGTCGCTGAGCCAACCCGGCTGAGACTGGCAGAACACGAGGCGTCGGGGGAGGGACGCACTCACACGCGACGAAGTCACTATCAGGCGCGGTAGTGGCTGTCGCGCAGCACAGAATCCCAAGGGGGTCGGCAAATCCATGGGCGCCATGAATCACCGCCCATTCTCGATGCTGTCTCGTATCCACGTCAGCTTCCACCTCGTCGTCGGGCGCCGCTTTCCGACCGCCAGACGTCCGGGGTGAGCCGATCTGTTCAGCGCGCGGCGATCGCCGCACCGGGGGCTCTGCGTAGGGAGAGGTGGCGACTTCATGGAAGCCTCACGAGCGGCCGAATGGACGCTGCCGGGACGTACGTCCTTCAGGTCGTGTCGCTCGGACTGGGCTTTCTTTCGCAACTCGTGGTCGCCCGGCTTGTCGGCATCTCCGGATACGGCGCGTACTCGTACGCGCTCGCGTGGTCCACGATGGTCGTACAGCCGTCACTGGTAGGCCTCGATCGCGTCTTGGTCCGGGAACTACCGACATACCGGCAGGCGCGGGCATTCGGTCTCATGCGCGGCCTGCTCCGACGCTCCGACCAGGTCGCACTCGTTGTCGCCGGCGTGTTCGCAGCGCTCGTGGCCGCCGTCGCGCTGCCCCTATCGGATGCTGCGCTGCGCGCCAGCGTCGCGCTCGGGCTGCTTACCATTCCGCTCGCCGCTCTTGGCCGCGTCCGGCTGGCGGCGTTGCAGGGATTGAAGCACGCCTCGCTCGGCCAGCTCACGCAGTCCGTGGGGCGGACCGCGTACTTCCTCGTTTTCATGGGCGCCGCACTCGCCGTGGCTGGGACGACGGGAATACATCCGGAGACCGCCGTTGCGATACAGGCATTCGCGTTCGCTGCGGCGGTCGTTACGGGGAGCATTGCGATGCGCCGTGTCTTGCCCCGGGAAGTCGTCCGGTCCGCACCCGAGTACGAGGGACGAAAGTGGGCGAAGAGCCTGCCGGCGCTGGCGTTGCTGACGGCCCTGACGATTCTGAACGCCCAGATCGGCGTGATCATGCTCGGCGCCTTGGGGAGCACAGCCGACACGGGCCGATTCAACGCCGCATTGCGGAGCGCTGCGCTCGTCTCCCTTGCGTTAGCTGCGGTCGGACAGGTGATGGCTCCGCGGGTATCCGTCCTCTATGCGTCGGGGGATCGCGAAGGCATCGAGCGGCTCCTTGTGAGGGGGACACGCGCGACGGCGGCGCTTGCACTGCCGCCCGCACTTTTTCTCACGCTGGTCGGGCCTTGGTTTCTCGGGCTGTTCGGGCATGGCTTCAGCGAAGGCAGCACCGCCCTCACGATCCTGGTTCTGGGTCAAGTGTTCAACGCCGGAACCGGGGCCGTCGGGATGGCGCTCGTGATGACGAAGCACGAGCGGTCCGCGATCATCGCGACGCTCGGCGGCACGTGTCTCAACATCGCGCTCTGCGCCTTGCTCATACCGGGTTGGGGCCCGTCAGGAGCGGCGTCCGCCACAGCTGCAAGCATCGTGCTGATCAACGTCCTGTTCATGATCGCCGTCGTGAAGAAGCTTCGAATCCGGCCAACGATCTTCGGGATCCGCCTGCCGAGGATCGCGTGAGCGTCACACCAAACTTCTTCATCGTGGGCGCGCCAAAGTGCGGCACGACGGCGATGTACAACTACCTGGCCGCGCACCCCGATGTGTTCATGCCGCGCACCAAGGAGCCGACCTTCTTCGCGCAGGACCTCGATGAAGGAAAGCGCGGCGACGACCGTCTTTTCACCCGCGATCTCGACCAGTATCTCGCGCTCTTCTCCGATTGGCGAGGTGAGCGCCGCGTAGGGGAGGGATCCGTCTGGTACCTGTACTCGAAGATTGCGGCCGACCAAATCAAGCAATTCGCCCCCGATGCGCGGATCATCGTCATGCTTCGCGATCCGGTGGAGATGATGCACTCATTGCACGCCCACCGTCTCGCCAGGGGTGCAGAAGATCTCGAATCATTCGAAGAAGCGCTTCGCGCCGAGAAAGACCGTGCCAACGGCGAGCGGTTCCCGAAGCATGCATATGTCCTAAAGGGCCTTCTCTATACGGAGGTGGTGAAGTACGCGAGTCAGGTCGAGGAGTACCTGAACACCTTCGGCCGTGATCGCGTCCTCGTTTTGATCTTCGAGGAGTTCGTCGCGACCCCGGTGCGGCGTACCGGCAAGTGTGCGAGTTTCTGGAGGTCGATCCAACGTTCGTCCCAAACTTCGAGCGAATAAATCCATCGAGGGTTGTGCGGAGCCGACTACTGCGGAACGTTCTTCGCTTTCATCCAACCCCAATCGGTAATCGCATGCGACTCGGGCCCATCCGAAAGAGCTGGAGGCGCCTAAAGCGAACGGTGATCGCAATGAACGAGAAGGAACAGGCGCGTCCGCCGCTCGATCCGCGGCTACGCGCGGAGCTCGCGCAAAAGCTCGCGCCGGATGTCGCGCGACTCAGTGGTCTCGTCGAACGCGACCTTGTTGCATTCTGGAACTTCCCTGATCCGAACGGTGCGACTCGTGAGGGGCAGTCGAGCGGCGTGGTCGGGTCTGGAAACAAGACCTCCGCACGGACACCGGGGGGCGCCGGGTTACGTCGCCGCACTGCCTAGCGGCTGGACCAGCTAGAGCAGCCCACACTCAGCTTTTCCCCGTGGATCACTCAGGAGATCCAGACTGGTCGTAGCCGAAGCGTGAGGCCACCTCACCAGTCAGGTCCCAGATTGCCTTCCGTTGGCTATCGGAGAGACGCTTCCTCTCGCCGCGCAGAACCGACGGGTCGATGCGGCGCCCGACATCTTCTGAGCCGATGCGAACGACTTCTCCATCGCGGACATCGACATCCTCGGTCCGCCGTTCACCATAAGGCTTGATCTTGAAATCGAATTTCCCGTCGCCGGCCCAGCATACGCAAGGGCTCGATACAGCTGATCGCAAGCCTCCACTGGCTGGGTCACAATCTCCTCGAATCTCACGGAGATTGCTCCCGACTCGGCGCGGCGGACCATCATCCGACCGACGTCCACGTACCAGCGAGAAGCGCCTTCGAGCGACAAGCCGCTGCGCATCAGGCTCTCGCACTGGCCATAGGGATGGCGGATGAGATTGACGAACGTCGTCGACTCGAAAGAGCGACGAATCATATCCGAGAACACGATGTGGTAATCCATCAGCTTGATGACGCAGGATCGGGCTTCAGACTTCGAGCGAGATCGCCCGGCCGTTGCATCTCGATGGTCTTCTTGAACGCGTAGCGTCGCAGGGGCTCAAAGGAGCTGATGCCAAGCGACCGGAAAGCGAGAAGTGCTCCCTTGCGCGGAAGCCTTGCTCCACCGAACACACCTACATGCCATTCGTCGCCCGTCATGATGACGTCCGGCGACGAGCCGATCATGCGCCAGACGATGCCCGATCCTCCCCGGCCATAGCAGTTGAGAACGATGATGCGCTCGGGAGAAGACGTCCCATCCTCCACGGCTTTTGCCTGGCTGCTGGCTGTCGAACCGTAGCCACGTAAAACCAGCCGGTGTCGAAGCGCCCGCTTCGTCAGGCTTTCGCGCATGTTTCCGCCTCGATGAGTTCTCGGTAGAGCGCCAAGTGTCGCTCGGCGACCTGATCGAACAGGAAGCAGCTGCGTACAGCCGCCCGTGCAGCCTCACCCATCGCCCGGCGGCACTCGCGCGTCATCGCAAGCGCCTCCCCAAGATGCGCCGCGAGAGCGACCTCGTCTCCCGGCGAGAACAAGAAGCCGGACACGCCCTCCTCCACCAGATCGTCGGCGCCGCTCACCCGCGAGACGACCGGCATCACACCGCGGCTCATCGCCTCCAGGAGCGCATTGGACATGCCCTCGGAGACCGACGTGGACACGTAGACATCGGCCTCCTTCAGGTACGGCGTCACGTCCGCCGACCGCACCCGTGAATGCGATCCGCCTCTCTTGCCCGAGGCGTCGGCTCAGCGCTTCCAGCTCCGGGCGGCACAGTCCATCTCCAAGGATCGTCAGATGGGCCGGCGCATCGGCCGGCAGGCTGGCAAACGCACAAATCGTCTGCTCGACTGCCTTTTCGGTCTCGAGCCGTCCCATGGAGACGAAATGAACGACGCCGTTTCGGGACCGTTGCTTCCTCATCGTGCGGAATCTCCACACCGTTCGGAATCGCATGAACGCGCTCGCCCGCCACACCCCACCGTTCTATGTCCCGCCTCGATTTCCTGGCTGTTCGCAACCCAGGCGGTCGTCTTCCGCGCGATGCTCCGCGCGAAGAACGGGCCGAGCAATCGCTTACGCTGGACCACCGACAGGTCAAAATGGGCCTCGCCGCCGCGCCCAGGCCTCACAAGAACCGGCTCCCCCAGCCACTTTCCTGCGGTAACTGCTGGAAAGGCGTGCAGGCGGCCGTGGACAACGTAAATCACGTCGTAGTTACGCCTGTTTCGCCACAGCCAGGCGTAGATGCAACCGCACCAACACAGGAAGGCGTCGACGTCCCGCCCGCCCAGATTCGGGGCCGCGCGCAGGTGAAATCGCCTCACCTCGATCAGCCCCTCGCGCTCTTGCGCAGGCGTTCCCCTTGCGAGACGCGGCGCAACAGCGTCACGGCGGCTCCGCGCCGGGCGAGCGCTTGCGCCAACCGTCGTGTCTGTTGTGGGGCGCCGCCGAAGCTCTCGGGCAGATACGCCGGCAAGACCATGACGATTCGCGGAGCGCCGGTGCCGGGGAGAACGTTGGCCGTCATGCAGATGAGAGTGCCTCCGCCACCTGGTGCCGGGCTGCCAGGACGTCGTAGTCTCGAAGCATGTCTTCGCGTGCCTGCTTGCCCAGGCGTTCGCGCAAACGAGAATCACGTAAAAGGCGGAGGATCGCGGTAGCGGTGTCTCCCGCAGTTGGTCGCCCAAAGCTTCAGCATGTTTTCACCCTCGCGGCCGTAGTCGCGGATGCCGCCGACGTCACCGGCGATCACAGGCAAACCCGCGAGCATCGCCTCGGCCACGACGATGCAAAAGCCCTCCGCCTCCGAGAGGTTGAGGAAGATGTCCGCTTCGATCGCCTGTGCCACCCAGTCGGCTTGGTAGCCGGCCAGGAGCACATAGTCCTGAAGGCCGCGCTTCACGACCAGCGTCTCGATGGCACGTCTCTCCGGGCCGTCGCCGTAGACAGCGAGCGTCGCATCGACGCCTTCGCCGACGCAGAGCATCGACGGCAGCCACCATCAGCGGCACGTGCTTGCGCGCGACGAGCCTGCCGGCAGCAGCGAGCCGAAGTGCGATTCTCCAACGCGTAATCGGTCTTGAATGGCCCATGTCTCTTCGCGACGAAGAGAGGGATCACGTGACGTGCTCGGCGGCGCGGACGAAATAGCGGCGCGTCTCATCGAGCGTCTCGCTCGCAGTCGGCCCAGACTTCGTCGACGCGCCTCGACAGCAAATGCAGCAGAGGCCCGTAGAGCCTCTGGAACCGGCGAGCTCGGTATTCCGCAACATGCTCGAAGGCCACGCAGGTGATGCGCGGCATCAAGCACCGCAGCCGAGCGACCGACGACATTCGCCTGCTTCAGGGAGAGCACCATCTTCTGCGGCCGAAACGCGACGGCGGTGCGGAGAATGCTGAAGAATCCTGCCGAGCAGGCCCAGAGCGTCAACGTGTCGCTGTTCGTGACGAATTGAACCCGCTTCCCGAGCCTGGCGGCGATCCTGTCCGCGAGATCGCCTCGGCCCGCGGCAGAAAGCAAGCACTCTCAGGTCGTGGTCCTCGAACGCCCCGTTCTCGACCAGCGTCAACAGCCCGTGCTCGGCGCCGCCTCGATCGAACCCGTTCAGCACATAGAGAATTCGCATCGCAATGACCTCCCACGAAGCCGATCCGAGGTAGCAGGAGACGATCTATTTTCGTCGAGGCACCGCTCGTTCGATCTTCCGTACCCCCCCCCCCCCCCCCCCCCAAAAAAAAAAAAAAAAAAAAAAAAAAAAAAAAAAAAAAAAAAAAAAAAAAAAAAAAAAAAAAAAAAAAAAAAAAAAAAAAAAAAAAAAAAAAAAAAAAAAAAAAAAAAAAAAAAAAAAAAAAAAAAAAAAAAAAAAAAAAAAAAAAAAAAAAAAAAAAAAAAAAAAAAAAAAAAAAAAAAAAAAAAAAAAAAAAAAAAAAAAAAAAAAAAAAAAAAAAAAAAAAAAAAAAAAAAAAAAAAAAAAAAAAAAAAAAAAAAAAAAAAAAAAAAAAAAAAAAAAAAAAAAAAAAAAAAAAAAAAAAAAAAAAAAAAAAAAAAAAAAAAAAAAAAAAAAAAAAAAAAAAAAAAAAAAAAAAAAAAAAAAAAAAAAAAAAAAAAAAAAAAAAAAAAAAAAAAAAAAAAAAAAAAAAAAAAAAAAAAAAAAAAAAAAAAAAAAAAAAAAAAAAAAAAAAAAAAAAAAAAAAAAAAAAAAAAAAAAAAAAAAAAAAAAAAAAAAAAAAAAAAAAAAAAAAAAAAAAAAAAAAAAAAAAAAAAAAAAAAAAAAAAAAAAAAAAAAAAAAAAAAAAAAAAAAAAAAAAAAAAAAAAAAAAAAAAAAAAAAAAAAAAAAAAAAAAAAAAAAAGATACGGCTGGCCTGCGGCGATGGGAAACTCGGCCGCAGTCACCTCGCACACTGGAGATCGCCCCTCTCCCACGTCACTGAGAGGCTGGTGGGCCGCGGGTAGAACGCGGCTCCGCTGCATGTCGCCGCCAGACAGCCGTTTACATCATGGTCAGGCGGAATGCCACGACTGCCGCAGGGCATGCCACGGCCTCTTGAGCCCCTCGTAGAAGGGCCGCACGACAGAAGACTGGCGCGAGCAGAAGCACCAGGTTGGCCCAAGCGCGCCAGTAAAGAGGGGCTAGGTGGATCGCCGTGAGGTCGTGACGCAGGGCCTTCCGCCATTCGCCCTTCATCGCACAGTCGGCACTGACCTTTGCGTGGACCCGTGCCATGCGGCGGCCGGCAAGAGCGTGAGCTCGGAATGGCGCGAGGCAAACTGCTGCGTCACCCGAGCAGGCGTTGGGTAGAAGGCGTCGAGCCTCGCCGAGAGCTGACGCGGATGACGACGCTTGAAAGTGAAAGCGCCCGGCACGTGGCAAAACCGCCACTTCTCGGCGACCCGCAGACAGAACTCGGTGTCCTCACCGATGCGGAAGAGACTCATAGAAGAGGCCGACGTCGTCGAAAACCGAGCGGCGGATGACAAGCGTGGACGGCATGATCGGCCCGTCGTGCACGAAGTAGTCGCGAAGCTGGTGAGCGCTTTCGGGATCGAAGCGGCGCACCGTGATGATGCGGCCGTCCGCCGCGTCATCGCGGGAGAAATCGACGAAATCGCCGTAGACGAGGCCGTCTGCGCGCTGCGCGCGAACGCGGGGAGCTGGCGCTCGAGCTTCTCAGGCGTCCAGAAGTCGTCTCCGTCCAGGAAGGCGATGAACTCGCCTCTCGCTTCGCGCACCGCGCGATTTCGCGCTGCCGGACGCCCCAGTCCCGGCGTCTTGATGATCCTCAGTTTGTCGATCTCGCCGGCCAGCCGCTCCAGCACGACCTCCGACCCATCCCGCGAGCCGTCGTTGACGACGATGATCTCTTCTACGACATCGAAGGTCGTCTGGGCTTCCACGCTGCGCACGGCCTGCTCGATCAGTGCCGCTCCTCGTCGTGGCACGTCATGACGACGGAGACGCTCATGAGGCTTCCCCCGCGAGATGAAATGCCGGCGCGAGGCGAGCCGCCAGGCCGGATCGGAGAAGCACACGGCCGCCCGAGCCCGCGCCAATGCCCCGCCTACCAGCTCCGGCAGGAGCGAAATGATGATCGCGCCGATGAAGGCGCGTGTTCCGGAGGCCTCCGTTCCGACGAAGAGCGCCAGCGGGAATGAAGACCAGGAGCGGCAAGACCCGCACCTGGGTACCCGTCAGTCGGCCGTGATCGAGGCGCACCCCGCAGCACCCGGGACAGCCGACCCACGCGGCTGACCCAGATCAGCAGATAGAGGGAGAGCCCGACGAGCCCATTCTCCGTCAGGATCCGCTGGAACTCGCCGTGGATCCCGAGGCGCACGTCCTCCGGCGCGTTGGGATACGTGTCGCCGACGATCTCTTCGTACTGGTTGGTGCCGACGCCGAAGAGCGGATGCTCGGCGAACATCTGTCTAGAGACGTGTAAGGCGAAGGCGCGCTGGACGTCGCTCGGCGTATCGCCCGGCAGATACCGGCCCGTGGCGAGCACGTATTCGTAGTTGCCGGTACCGCCAGGATCGACGAGCGTCCGAATCTGCCTCTGCAGATACGGGTTCTCCACAACCGTCGAGAGCAGGAGCAATCCGACGAAGGCCGCCGCGAGGGCCGGCGCGATCAGGGCGAGTCGGCCACGCGCGAAGAGCAGCGCACTCAGGATGAGGTAGATGACCAGCGCCTTGCGCTCGCCCGACATCACGAGCACGGGAAACATTCCGGCCCAGACGAAATGAAGCGTTCGGCGCCTTTCCGCCTCGGCGAACAGGATCAACCCGGCGAGCACTACGGGAAGGAAGACGAAGGAGAGGCGCGGGTCAGGGAGCTGCTTCCATCCCACCCAGTAGCCGTGGGCGATGTGCCACAGATGGTCCCGAGCCGCGATCGCGGCCATGCCGAGTAGCAACCACCGCGAGAAACGCTTCATGTCGAGGCGCGGCGCCTCCTGCGCCAGCAGGAAGGCGAACATCGATCACCACCAGCACCTGCAGCGCTTCCCGCGCGGTGTTCCGCGGCCCGCCGACGTGGCCGACGCCACGTGCCACAGAGAAATACGGGAGCAGGAGCAGCAGCCCGACCGGAACGCGGACGCCGCGCCGCGCCGCGATGAGCGGCCATCCGAGCATTCCCAGCGCGATCAAGAACTCGAAAGGACGCACGAGGATGAGCCCCGTCTCCATCCGGATCGGCAGCATCAGGCTCAAGACGGCGACCGTCAGCAGCGCGTTCACGACATCACCGCCTCCCGCTCGCCCCGGCAGGCGTTGCGGTATTCGCTCGCGCATTACATCGGCGTAGACGGCCTCGAGGCGCTCGCCCATGCGCGCCGCGTCCCACTTCGAAAGCTCGGTCGTCGCCGCGCCGCGAGCCAGCCGGGCGCGCCGCGCGGGGTCGTCCAGAAGCGCGACGACGGCGTCGGCCAGGCCATCCAGATCGTCGGACCCAACGACGAGCCCGTTTACGTCGTGGCGTAGCACATCGTCGATTCAGGGCAGATCCGTCGCGATCACGGGCCGGCCGCCGGCGAGGTACTGCATGAGGACGCGCGGCAGCCCCTCGCGCGCGGAGGCGAGCAGGCAGATATCCGCGAGTGCGATCAGCTGCTCAGGATGCGGATGGAAGCCGGTGCAGAATGACATTCCGCTCGACCCCGAGCGTCTTGATACGCGCTCGATGGCGTCTCTGAGCTTGCCGTCCCCTGCGAAAACGAATCGGACTTCAGGGAAGCGGGCCACGATTCTCGGAAGCCTCTCCAGGCACTCCAGATGCCGCTTGCGCGCCTCGAAGACGGCAAGCATCACGAACGACGGGCGGCCGTGGGTCTTCGGGCGCGAGTCGGAGCAGATCGCGCCAGTCTTCGGGCTCTCTCGCATTGCGGAAAAGAGAGACATCGAAGCCCGACTCCACGACGTAGTGGCGCTCGGGTGCGCCGACGCCTGCCTTGACACACAGATCGCGCATACCGGGACTGACGTCGATGAAGGCGTGCGTCATCCCCTGGACCGCCCTCTCCGCCGTTAGGTACGCGCACGTCTCGAGTCGGCCGACGTTGACGAAGGGCACAATGTGCACGCCGTGACGACGACGGGCACGCCTCGCCGCTTGCGCAGCCAGACGCCCGAGGATGCCGGCCTTGCTCGTATGGGTGTGAACGACGTCGGGCCTGTGACGGCGGAACGTCCGCACGAGGTCGCCGAGGGCCTTCACGTCGCTGAGCGGCGCGATCGGACGCACCAGGCTGGGCAGCTCGACGATCTCCACCCGCGCATCCACCGTGGCGAGGATCTCCGGCCGCGTCTGAGCGCCGTGGACGAGCATGACGGCGTGCCCGGAGCGCACGGCTTGGTTGCAGGAGATGACCGTGTTTTCATCCGCGCCGCCGTTTATGAGACGCGTGATGACATGTGCAATCCGTAATGGCTGGAGCGGCGTCACGTCAGGACATCCTTCGTCCAGACGAGCGGCCGTCTACACGCGCAGTGGCACGTCGGCAGAGCGCCGGGATCGTCAGTGCCATCAGCCTGAGATCGCCCATCAATGACCAGCGGGTGACGTAGAGGTAGTCGAGACGGACCATCTCCGCGAACGGAATCTCGCTCCGCCCGAGCACCTGCCATGGACCCGTCACGCCAGGCTTGAGATTCGAGCCGCCGACGCGCCCATCGTTCGACGTGTTGGTCCTCGTCCAGGATGAGCGGGCGCGGGCCGACGAGGCTCATCTCGCCGACGACGACATTGAAAAGCTGCGGCAACTCGTCGAGAGCAAAGCGCCGCAGGAGCTTGCCGACACGCGTGACGCGCGGATCGTCCGACGATCTTGAACATCCGCGGATCGCCGCCTGGAGCGAGATGCCGGTTGAGATGCGCGAACTCGTGCTTCCGCTCTTCGGCGTCGGCGTGCATCGAGCGGAACTTGAAGATCCGGAAGGTGCGGCCGGCGGCGCCCACTCGGACCTGCCGGAAGAAGACGGGGCCCGAGCGAGTCGATCTTGATCATCAGCGCGAGCAATGCGAAGAGTGGCGCGAGGACGACGAGCGTGGGGATCGTGAGCGCGAGGTCGGTCGCCCGCTTCAGCAGGCGGGAGGACCGCGAGAGCCGCAGCGGGCGGCAGCCCGACCAGCGGCAGACCCTCGACGGTGTGGATCTCGACCCCAGGGCCGACGAACTCGAATAGCCGCGGCACGATGTCGATCTGGACTTCGAGATCCTTCACGCGAGCGAAGCAACTCGAGCGTCTCCTCGTGCGAGTCGTTCGAGAAGGCGACGATCACGCGCTCGACGTCGAGCAGGCGGACGATTGCCGGGAGCCGCCCGAGTCGCCGAGCAACGCCACGCCCTCGAGGTCCTTTCGGCGCTCCTTCGGCTTGGTATCGACGAACCCGACGAGATTGATCCCGTACTCCGGATGGTTCAGGACTTTCTTCGCGAACAACTGGCCGACGTCGCCCGCGCCGACGATGACCGTGTTCTGGACATAAGCCTCGTTCCGCCGTGCCAGCGCTCGCGCTCCGGCCCGGGCGAGGCAGACGAACGCGATTGCGGCGGCCCAGAACACGACGAGCTTCTGCGCAGTCGGATTCGCGATGTCGCTGAGATACGTGACCACGATGACGAGCCATGTGCAGACCGTGACCATGTGGAAGACGCCGCCGAAGTCGTCCGCGGTCGAGTGGTTGGCCCGCTCGTCGTCGTGGTCATAAAGGCCGTAGAGCTTCGTGATCACGATCCACGCCGGAACGGTGAGCAGGAACGCGAAGATCTCCAGTCGCGGCGAGTAGGCGTCGACGCTGTCGCTCGCCGGCGCCAGCCATTGGGCCAGCAGGAGGGCGCTCCGACGAGACCGACGACATCGGCAGCGAGGAGCATCCGCCGCACGAGCCAGCCGCGCCGCTTGACGACGCGGTGCGTCGCCGGCGGTCGAGGATCTGCAGCGTGCGCTCGTCGACCGTCGTCCGGAGCTCCTCCTGGAGCTGCAGGCTCTGCAGCAGCGGGGTTCGATCCGTCACGCTCATCGGCGGGAGGCCCCACAGCGCTTCACGAGTACGGCGTTCAAGCGTGCTCCGTTCGGCTCGATTGCTTCGACTGTCTCGAACGCTGAATGAGCGGTTGCGCCTGAGTCGAAAATCCGATGGCATGGCCATCGCCCTCGTCCTCGCCGGTGGCGACGAAGCCCAGGCGGGCTTTCGCACGATCGCGAGCAGCCGGTCGAGCTCGACCAGCGTCTGCCGGCGTAGTGCACCTTCGGGCGGGCGACGATGACGATCCCGTCGGCGCGGGAGCTCAGCGCGACCACGTCTCCGACATGCAGCGCTCCCGGCGCGTCGACGAGGACCACATCGGCGCGGTCGCGCAGAGCGCCCAGGATCTTCGTGAGCGCTGGCGACGAGACGAACTCGCCCGGGTCGGGCGGGACGGGCCCGAGGGCAGCACATCGAGCAGACCCAGCAGCTCCCGGGTCACGTTGCCATTCCGATTGCCGCCGCGACGCAGCGCAAGGCGACGCCTCGGCGCCGGGCGAGTCACCTGATCACGATTCGCGTCAGCGCCTGCTCGAGCGGGACATGGCCGAGTGCGACCTGGGTAAGTCCTGGTCCCTCGAGGTCGAAGAAGCGCGCAAGGACCGGGCGGCGCAGGTCGAGGTCGACGAGCGCGACGCGCTTGCCGGCGAGGGCGAAAGCGACCGCGAGGTTCGCGACGGTCGTCGACTTGCCCTCCTGCTCGAGCGCGCTCGTGATCATGATCGTGCGGACGTCGCGATCGAGCGTCATGAAGTCGAGGTTCGCGCGAAGCATCCGGAACGCTTCGGCCTGGGCGCTCGCCGGCTCCTCAAGCATCACCAGCTTGTCCGACCTTCGCAGGCCGCTTCGGCGGCCTGGGCAAGCGACCCAGAAGCGGGAGGCCGCCCAGGCGAGCTGAGACCTCTTCAGTGGTGCGCACGCGCGTCTCGAGCGCCTCCCGGAGGAATACGAGCCCGAGGCCGAGTACGAGGCCGACGACGAGGCCGAGCGCGCCGTTCCGGACCGTCTTCGGCTGTGTCAGGACGGCCCCATCAGCCTGCCGTAGGACCGATGCGACGGATGGCTGAAGCGCCTGCATCGACTCGAGCGTCTGCTGGCGGTCGACCAGGATCGCGTATTGAGGCCCCGTACGCCGTGAGCGCTCCAAGTCCGGCGCCCCTACCGCTCCTCTCGAGGGAGGCACCTGTGCGGTCGAGCCGTTGGAGTCGCTCATCGACGTCTGCGAGCGCGCGCTCGATCGAGTCTTGTGTAGAGCTGCTTGCGATATGCGCTGTACGACTGCGCGTAGGCGTTCGCGAGCTGCTGCGCGAGCGCCGAGTCGGGACTCGTGACCGAGAAGGTGAGGATGTCCGAAGTCGGCGAGCTCGAGACGCTCGAGTTGGCGAGGAAATCGGACGACGGTCAGGCCGGTTCCGCCGACCCGATCGAGCGCGCCTTGGACGACCTCTGGCACACGCGCGACCTGCGCCTGTGTCTGGGTCGTCCGCTCCGGGTCTTGCGAAAGGCCGTTCACGAGGTGCGCCGGGCACAGTGGCGGAGAGGTTCTCCGCGCTTAGAAGCACGTCCGCCGAGGCTTCGTAGCGCCTCTGCTGATGGAGCGAGTAGGCGATGGCGGCGAGCGGCAAAAGCAGCGCCGCCTGCACGACCATCCACTTCCGGCGTCGGACGACCCGAAGGTAGTCGTGCAGCGTTACGGCATCCGTCTCGATCATCGCAGTCGTTAGCGTGCGTACTCAGGCGATACAGAAGCAAGACGGATAGTCCGTAGGTCGTGCATAGTCGTGACCCCTCATCCGCTCTACCGTTCAATCCGGATCCTGGATATCCTCGTAAGAGATTGGAAAAGGTGCTGGCGAGGGCGCTCGAATCGACTAGCGCGCTGAGCTGTGCGGCCGCCATTAGTGATCGCCGGAACCCGCGTTACGCTGATGGAATGCCGGAGACTAGGGTCGAGCGAATCATCTTCGGAGTCGGCGCCTTGGCCGTTGCCGCGCTCGTCGCCCTGATCGTGCTCGAGATGACCGACCGATTCGCGACGCGTCAGACACAGGCCGCGACCCGGCAGGCGGCGACTCCCGCCGCAACCACGACGGTGGAGTCCACGACCGCATCCGAGACGATGGCCGAGACGACGGCGACGCCCGAACCGCCACGCACCCCAAGCGGCATCACGCTGCGATTGAAGGCCATCGCCGACACGTGGGTCGAGATTCGCGCCGGTTCGGCCGATGGGGACGTGCTCTATTCGGGGATCCTCCCGCAGGGAAACGCCAAACGCTTCACGAGCACGCAAGTGTGGGCATCGTTCGGTGCCGCCTCGAATCTCACAGCGCGCTTGAACGGAAAGCCGCTGCAGCTTCCGACCGGTACCTACAGCGTTCTCGTCGGCACACGCGGCCTGAAGCCACTCGTCGGCTAGGTCAGCTTCCGTCCCAAGGGTCACTTACCCTCACCACGTGGGCGCAGACGCATTCTGGAACGAGCGATACACACGCGTCAGCAGGGTCCCCGGGATCGAGGCGACCGCGAAGGTCGACCCAGTGCTCCTCGACGCACTTGCGTTCTTTGGGGATCTCGCTGGAAGAACGCTCGTCGATCTCGGTTGCGGAAACGGTAAGGCAAGCTTGTTCTTTGCGAGACACGGGGCTCGGGTCATCGCGGTTGACTCGAGCTCGGTGGCAATCGAAAACCTTTCGCATTTCTCCACGGAAAACGGGATCAGGAACCTCGAGCCGGTCTGCGCTTCTGCCTTCGACGTCGCAAGCTACGGACCCGCGGACCTGGTGTTTGGGAGCATGGTCCTGCACCACCTCGAGCCTTTCGCCGATTTCGGCTTCGTTCTGCGTACACTGATGAAGGCGGACGCAAAGGGTTTCTTCTACGAGAACAATGGGAGAAATCCGTTGCTCATGCTTCTGCGGAGGCACGTTGTCGGCCGCTTCGGTGTTCCGAAAAGCGGCGACCCCGAGGAGTCGCCGCTCACACCGGAAGAAATCCACACGTTGCGCCCCCATTTCCGCGTGCGCGTCGCCTACCCGGAGCTGCTTTTGATGCGCCTTGCCGGCGACTACCTGTTCCGCGGTCATCTGAAACGGCCGCTCGGATCGCTCGACGCCATGCTGTTTCGCATCGTGCCGCTCCGCAAGTACGGCTACCGGCAGTACATTTATCTTGAGCGAACCTTGGGGTGACGGCCACGGCCAACGCTGGTCGACTCATCTAGGCAAGTCGGCAGCGCCCAAAGTCCACGCAAATCCTGGAAGCCGACACCCGGACTCGAACCGGGGACCCCTTCATGACAAGTGATGGAGCGGCGTCCGGGTGTGTCACTCTCAGGCGCTCGACGCCGCTCTCGATACGGTTTCACACAAGGTGCGACGTCCCGAGAGGCCAGCCTGAGACAGCGCGAGCGGCTGAAGAGGTGTCGAAAACGTGGCACCCGCGAGAGCGTCCGTGAGTTTTCCACAGGTGCAGCCAAGCAAAAAGGGGCCTCTTTGCAGGGATCTTTCGTGTTAGAGCTAGCCGGACTCGAACCGGCGACCTCCTGGGTGCGATCCAGCTTTGCGCGTCCGTGGCCCGTTCACGGCCTTCCGTCACACATGTTTGTCCCGAGAAGCCGAAGACCTTAGCCCACTTCATTTAGCTGGCAACTTGACGCATCGCTTGACACAGGAGCTCCACGGAGAGGGGCCGCGAGCTGCAACCGGCTTAGAATCTGAAGCCGACGCCCGGACTCGAACCGGGAACCCCTTCACGTTCCGCGCCCGTGGAGTTCAATGATCGTTCTCCTATTCGGTCGGTCATGTTGACCACGTAGGCCGCCGGCACAGACACGAGCGGGACGGGTCTTGCGTTGCCGTGCCAGTAGGAACAAGCTGGACAGCATCGGTCGTTTCGACCGCGATACTCGAGGGTGTCGAACGCCGCTGCTCGGAGGCTGAACGTGGGCCGTCGGATCTTCGTCAGCTATTCGCGAAGGGACTTCTACTTCGCCGAGCAGCGCACTTCAGCCAGCTCACCACCTTTTTCTACATCCACTAGCTAGCTTCTATTACCTATTTTCAACAAAATCTACCTTGCTATCTTCTATCATCCTCCTCCTCTCACCTTTTCTCTCCTACGTTCGCCGTGAGCGCGACCGGGCCGCCGAGCTGGGCCGGCGGGAGGTCGCGGTGACACCGACTCGGAGCGGCTCCCTGACGACCTCGCGCTGCCGACCTACGACCTCACGAGCTCCTTCGAGCGAGGGGTCGACGCGTTGGCCGGCGACCTTGCCTCAGGACGCGCGACGGGACGACGCCGCCGCATCGGGCTACCGTATTCGGCCGGGGCGTGTCTCGTCGCCCTCGCGCCCGCGCTTAGCGTCCTCTTTGCAGCCGTCCTCTGCGTCTCCTTCCTCCGGGCGGTCGTGGGACACGAGGCGGAGCTCGTCGACAAGACAGACGTAGCCATCGGCGTCGCGTGTTCGACGATTGCCTTCGCCGGCGTCTGGTCTGCATACACCCTCTGGGCATTTCTCAGACGCCGCATTACCTGGATGTACCTGCGCGGCGGCCTGTTCAGCATCCTGGTGACCACGCCGGTCGCCGTTGCGACCGTGGAGTCCCTCGCCGGCTACGTCACAACCTCGCCGCTGGAGGCGCTGTTCGGCTCGTCGGACGAGTCGACCTTGGACGCCACGCCGTATCTCCTTGCCGTGGCCGTCATGGCCGTGAGCCTCGCCGCCCTCGTCGCCACGGAGCTGTCGGCGGGCCTGTGTCGCCACCTCCGAACGGGCACGGCTCCAATGCGCCTTCGTCGCCGTCACATCGGCGCCATTCCCGAGCCGCCCGACCGGCGCCCCCTCCGCTCCTATCGGCTCTTCGCCTCCGACGACGATGCGAGCGTCCGCGACGAGATCCGCAGCGCCCTGGCCGAGGTGGACATCCACGAGGCCGCGAACGCAGGCGGCGGCGATCGCGACATCATCGTCGTCAGCGACAGGACGCCGTCCGAGTGGCTCTCGCGGGACGACCTGCGCGAGCCGATCGCCGTGGCGGCAACGAGCATTGCGCTACCGGTCCGAGGAGTGCTGCAGCGGTACCAATGGGTCGACTACCGCGCCAGGCAGCGGAAGGTCCTCCGCACGCTCGCCGCAGACCTCGTGGCGAAGCCGGTCGGCGACGTGAGCCCGGTTCGCGACGTCCCGGAGAGCCTGCAGCGAATCCGGCTGCCGCGCTGGGTGACGGTCGTCGAGTGGACGCTCTACGGCATGGCCGTGCTCGCGGCGGAGGCCGCCTCCTACGCCCTGGCGCTGCGGGCGTCCGAGGGACGAAGCGACCTTGTCTGGCCGACCGTCCTCTGCCTCGCCTTCGCCCCTGTTCCCTTCCTGCTCGCGCGGTGGCTCAGGCGGCGGCGCCTCACGCCCGTCGCGCTCGTCGCGGCCGTCGTGGTCTGCTGGACGGTGCTCATCGCGCTCGGCTTCGACAGGGTGCAGCAGGACATGTCGTCGGCCTACGACCGCGGGTCGTTCAGTGCGGCGACGCCGGTCTACCCGGCCCTGCAGCTTGCGATCATCGCGCTGGCGTGGATGTCCCTGCGCCGCTGGCTGCCGCACCGGATGCACGCCGGGCCGGCGGCGAAGCCCACCCTCGGCGCTGCGCGTGGATCACTGGTGTGGCTCGCGATGCTCATACCGGCGGTTCTGGGCACCGCAGGCGGAGTCGTTCTCCTGTCAGCAACCTCGAGCGACGTACCGCCGGTCACGACCTTCGCGCCCGACGACCAACTGGCGTCGGCCGACATCTGCCAGGACCAAGCGGACCTCAACGCGCTCGGCAAGCCGTACGGCGATGCGACCGACGCCATCCGCAACTCGACGGCCGACACGATCGACGCAGCGCTCGAGCAGCAGACACGGGCCGTGAGAGAGGTCGTCCCGCGCCTCGAGCGGTTCAAGGCGCGGACGAGCTGGGGCGAGGACGTGAGCGCGCGGCTCGCCGCCGGTCTCGAACGCGCCGATCGCGCCGACCGCGCCCTGCGGAGCCACCGGATCTCGGCCGGGAAGTGGATGAGGGAGAACCGGGCATTGAGGCAGGCGGTCGACGACCTGACTACACCCGTCTGCTGAACCGACGCGGTTCGAGAGCTGCAGATCGGTGAGAGCCGACGCCCGGACTCGAACCGGGGACCCCTTCATTACGAGTGACGTGGGAGAAAACACTCGCCACATCGCTCGCCACACGGTCTTTCGATGATGAGGCGATGCGGGGAAACCTGCATGGATTCTGATGGAGCTAGCCGGACTCGAACCGGCGACCTCCTGGGTGCGATCCAGGCGCTCTCCCAACTGAGCTATAGCCCCGCTGCGGTCTCAGTGTACCGGCGGCCGAACCGCCGCTAGCCAAGCCTGAGCAGGACTCCGTTGACCGTGTCAGCCACCCAGAGCCTGCCTCCCTCTGCCGCGAGGCCGGTGACGAAGACCGGGCCGTTGGGCGTGACAGAGTCCGCGATCTTGCCACTCGCAGGATCCACGCGGACGAGCCGCTCGAGCTGTGGAAGGCCTTGTCGATCTGCCTCGGGCAGGGCGACGGCCACCCAGACAGCGTCGTCCGTCGAGGCGACGTCGATCGTGCCCGTCCCGACCTCGATCGTGCGCTTCGCCTTCGCGGTGGCCGGGTCGAGCTGCATGAGTTCGACGCCTCTCCCCGCCGCCCAGAGCGTGTCGCCCCAAAGCGCGAGCCGCTCCGGAGTGTCACCGGGCACCTCCCCGAGCAGGATCGCCTTGCCGCTCTCGGGGTCGATGCGCCAGAGGGTGCTGTCCCGGTGGCAGATGGCAAGCAGACCGTCCTCGGTCGCGACCATGTCGGAGACGCCGTCGCCGATGTCGATGGTCTCGGTCAGCTCGCTGCGCGCCGGGTCGATGCGGCCGACGACGTTGCCTGGAACGCCGACCCAGACCGACCCCGCCTGGCTCCAGATGTACGGCGTGTCGCGGAGGAGCTTGACCGTTGACGTGACGCGGTCGGTGGAGGGATCGATTCGGTAGACCGTGCCGAGCTCCCGGTAGACGGCCCAGACGGACTGGTCGTCAGCTGCCAGCGAGACGACACCGCGAGCGGGGATGCGCGCATGAACCTCGCCGGTCTCCGAATCGATCCGCAGCACCTGTCCCTGTCCGCGACAGGCCACCCAGGGCGAGTCGAACGCGGCAACGAGATCGACTTGGGGGATCGGGCTCTCGTCGCCGGCGCAGATGCGAAAGCCGACCCCTCCCGGAAGAGGCGAGGCAACTCTCGGGCTCGGCTGCGGGCGTGTTTCGCTGCTCGACTGCTCGGAGCCTCCACACGCGGCGCAGGCAAGAAGAGCGAGAGCAGCGCACACGAGACGTCGCACGGCTTCTTGGACGCGCGCGACGCGCAGGCGGTTAGCGGCTTCGGATCAGGCGGCGGGCTGACTCGCGCCTTGCTTCTCGAACAGATTGCCGGCCTTGATCGTCTCAGCCATGTCTTTGGACTCCTCGCGGTAGACGGAGCCGTCCTCGAACTGAATGACCGGATAGCGGGTCTGGCCGGTCAGCTTCTCGATGTCGCCGCGCTTACCCCGCCCGGGCCAGGGCCCCGCAATCACCTCGTACTCGATTCCCTGCTCGTCGAGAGCGCTCTGCACGCGCCAGCAGGGATGGCCTGACGTCTTCACCCAGAGGTTCTTACAGCGATAGAGCTTGATCGCCATACGGGCTCCTTTCTCCGCCTGCCTACGATAGCCCGGTGCGAGCGGTCGTACTAGACGAGCAGGGCCGGCCGGGGCTCACAGAGGTGCCCGAGCCAAAGGGGGACGGCAAGGTCGTCCGCGTGCTCGCATGCGGGCTCTGCGGCAGCGACGTGGAGAAGATCGGACAGGCAGCTCCGGGCACCGTGCTGGGACACGAGGTGGCCGCCGAGCTCCCCGACGGCCGCCGCGTCGCGCTCGTCCACCACCTTCCGTGCGGGAAGTGCGAGCGCTGCATGGCCGGGCACGAGTCGACCTGCGAGGAGTTCCGCGCCGCGACGATCGAGCCCGGCGGCTTCGCCGAACGCGCGCTCGCGCGCGAGTGGATCGACATTCCGACGGCGATCCCGAACGAGGTCGCCTCCTTCGCCGAGCCGCTCGCCTGCGTGCTCCGCGCGGTCGAGCGCGTTCCCCGCGGCCGGGTGCTGGTCGTGGGCTGCGGCTTCATCGGCAACCTCTTCGTGCAGGTCCTGCGCCGGCGGGGCGATGACATCTACGGAATCGATCCCCGCAAGGAGCGCCTCGAGCTCGCGGGGGTGAAATCGCCGCGGCGCGAAGTCGGCGCCGCGATTCTGGCCGCGCCCGCGGGCGCCGAGACGGCAGTCGCGAAGCTCGCCCCGGGAGGAACGCTCCTCGTGTTCGCCTCCGGCGGCTCTCTCGACCTCGACGAGGTCTACCGGCGCGAGTTGCACGTACTCGGCTCTCGCTCGGGGACGCCGCGGCACGTCTTGGCAGCTGTGAACCTTCTCCCCGACCTCGAGCAGGTCCCGACGACAGTGCTGCCGCTCGAAAGGTTCGCCGAGGGACTGGAGGCGTACAGGAACGGCGAAGCGTTCAAGGTCGTGTACACGCCGTGAAGGCGCTCCTCTTCTACGGACCCGGCGACCTCCGGCTCGAGGAGGTTCCGGAGCCGGAGCCCGAGCCGGGCGACGTCGTCGTCCAGGTGGAGGTCGCACTGACGGACGGGACCGACGCGAAGACGTTCCACCGTGGCCATCCGGTTCTCCTCGCCGACCTGCCGAGCCCGTTCGGGCACGAGTTCTGCGGGGTCGACGTGGCCACCGGGCGGCGCGTCGTGGCTGCGAACTCGGCTCCGTGCGCCACGTGCCCGCCCTGCCGCCGCGGCCAGGAGGAGCTCTGCGCCAACCTCTACCCGCTCCTCAACGGGGCCTACGCGGAGTACGTGCTCGTCCCGGCGCACATCGCGGAACGAAATCTCCTGCCGGTGCCGGCCGGGCTCCCTTCCGAGGTCGCCGCCCTCGTCGAGCCACTGGCGTGCTGCCTTCACGGCGTCGACCGCGCCGGGATCGAGTCGGGCCAAACCGTCGCTGTCCTCGGGCCCGGGCCCATCGGGCTGATGCTCTGCACGGCCGCCCGGGACGCGGGCGCGAAAGTCGTCGTGGTCGGCGGCCGCGAGGAGCGGCGCGAGCTGGCGAGGGACTTCGGCGCGGCCCCCGGAGACGGGCAGGGCGCCGACGTCGTCATCGAGGCCGCGGGGACAGAAGAGTCCTGGGCCGACGCAGTGGAGCTCGTCCGGGCCGGCGGGAAGGTTCTCTTCTTCGGCGGTCGCGAGCGCGGCACGGAGCTCCCGCTCGACACCTATCGCCTCCACTACGAGGAGCTCACGCTTCTGGGCTCCTTCCACCACACGCCGAGAACCGTCCGCGCTGCGCTGGCGTTCCTCGCGAGCGGAGCGCATCCGTGGGAGCGGCTCGTGACGCACCAGGTCGGTCTGGACGAGGTGGCAGGCCTCTTCGAGAACCCACCGGACGACCTGCTGAAAGCGGCGGTGATGCCCTACAGCAGCGGCGAATGAGGGTGACACCGTCCCGCACGGAAAGCATCACGGCGACCACCCGGCCGTCGTCGCGAACGTGGTCGTTGAACGCTCGGATCGCTTTCGTGGCCTCGTCCTGCTCGGACTCGTCCACGACGCGGCCACTCCACAGCGTGTTGTCGGCGGCGATGAGGCCTCGCCCAGAAAGCCTGGGAAGCACCGCCTCGTAGTAGTTGACGTAGTTCTCCTTGTCCGCGTCGATGAAGACGAAGTCGAAGTCGCCTTCCAGGCGGTCGATCGTCTCGAGGGCGGGACCCAGGTGGATCGTGATGCGATCCGTGTAGCCCGCCTCCTCGATGTAGCGCCGCGCGACCGCTGCATGCTCCTCCTCCACCTCGCAGGTGTCGATGCTGGCCGCCGGCCGGGAGCGCTGCGGCCATCGAGATCGCCGAGTAGCCGCTGTATGTCCCGAGCTCGAGAATCCGGCGCGCGCCCGTCATGTAGACGATGAACTCGAGGAAGCGGCCCTCGATCGTGCCGGTGAGCATCTGCGGACGATCCAGGGTCGCCTTCGTTTCCTCGGCCAGCCGCTGGAGGAGCTCCGAGTGCGGAGTCGTGTGCTGCTCGGCGTAGCGCTCGATCTCTTCCGGGACGATCAAGCTCATCGCTCCACCCTAGAGCCGCCCACGATCGCGTCGCGGCCGTCCTTGAAGCGCACCCACGCCTTGCCGCCGCCGTCGTAGTCGCGGGCCCACACGATCAGCGTCGCCTCCTCGCCGGAGACATGGCAGCGCTCGGTTCCCTCCGGATCGACTCCGCGCCACACGCGCACGAACGGATTCTCCTCCCACTCGCGTCCGATCGTCGTCTCGTCGGTGTGGCCGGGATAGACGCGCAGCTCGTGCGGCAGGCCCATGAGGACGTCCATGACGGAGCGTCTGACATCCTCGAAGTGATCGCGGGTGCCGCCGACCGAGCCGGCAAAAAGCGTGTCCCCGGTGAAGACCGCCTCGCCGTTGACGACGAAGGAGAGCCCGCCGGGGCTGTGGCCCGGCGTGCGCAGGGCCTCCGCCCGGAGCCCTCCGGTCTCGACGACGTTCCCGTGGGAGATCGGCTCCGCGCCCGCGACTCCTTCCTCCTGGTCGGCCAGCACCTTTGCGCCGAAGCGCCGCTCGATCTCCGCATGGTTCGCAACGTGATCCGAGTGGCCATGCGTCGTCAGCAGGTGCGTCACCTGGATGTCGAGACGCTCCGCAGCCTCGATCAGAGGCTCGAGCGGCGCACCGCTGTCCACGAACAATCCGGATCCACCCACCTCGTCGGCAACGAGGTAGGCGTTCGAGAGCCACGAGGAATCCATGCTCCGTTCGACGATCACGCCGGGGGTAGGATGACAAGGCGACCGATTCCAGGAGGACTTGATGGGTCTGATGAGCCGTACGTCGAACGTCATCCAGGCGTGGTGGTCGAAGCTCTTGAACCGCGCCGAGGATCCTTCCGTCACGCTCGACTACTCGTACGAGCGCCAGCGGGAGATGCTCCAGAAGGTCAAGAAGGGCATCGCCGACGTCGTGACGGCGAAGAAGCGGCTCGAGCTCCAGTCGCAGAAGCTCGAGGTCGAGCTGCCGAAGCTCGACACGCAGGCGCGCCAGGCCCTCTCGGCCGGTCGCGAGGATCTCGCGCGCGCCGCGCTCGAGCGCAAGGCATTCGCTCAGCAGCAGCTCCAGGGGCTCGACGGGCAGATCGCCGACCTCGAGAAGCAGCAGGCCAGCCTGGAGGAGAGCGAGAAGCGACTGGCGGCGAAGGTCGAGGCGTTCCGCACGCAGAAGGAGACCATCAAGGCGCAGTACTCAGCAGCCGAGGCGCAGGTGAAGATCGGCGAGGCGGCGACCGGGATCGGCGACGAGATGGCCGACACGGGGCTTGCGATCGAGCGGGCGCGCGACAAGACGGAGGAGATGCAGGCCCGCGCAGCCGCGGTCGACGAGCTCGTCGAGTCGGGCACGCTCGAGGACTACACGAGCACCGGGACCGAGCTCGACCGTGAGCTCGCCAAGGTCTCGGCCTCCCAGCAGGTCGACCAGGAGCTCGAGAAGCTCAAGGGCGAGCTGGGGAGCGGCGAGACGCAGAAAGAGCTCGAAGAGAAGCCTTCGACGAGCTAGAGCGGATTGCCTCAAACCCCGAAGGAGGGGTTTGGGGTTAAGCCCGTCCAGGGGATCTGCCGAGGTACGCGGACTCAGGCTCGCGCCCCCTGCGTGGCGGAGCCCTTGCTATGCGCTTCAGTCGCCCCTTTCTCCTCGCGCTGGTCCTGCTCGCCTTGGCATTCCCTGCTTCGGCGGCGGCAGAGGAAGCGCAGCTCGGCGCGACGGACGCGGTCCAGGACGTGGCCCCGATGCTCGAGCACACGGTGATCTCGAAGGCGGGCGAGCAGATCGACGAGAAGCCGGTCGGTCGCCCGCGAATCGTCCAGATCGCCTTCCGCTACCGCGGAACTCCGTACCGGTGGGCCGGCTCCTCGCCCTCCGGGTTCGACTGCTCCGGCTTCGTCATGTACGTGTACGGCCGCATCGGCGTTCGGCTGCCGCACAACAGCTTCCAGCTCTGGAGGGTTGGGAAGTCGGTCGCCCGCAGGGGTCTCCAGGCGGGCGACATCGTCTTCTTCAACGGCCTCTCGCACGTCGGGATCTACATCGGGCACGGCCGCTTCATCCACTCGCCGCACTCGGGCGACGTCGTCCGGGTCCAGCGCCTGTGGGGGTCCCGGTACGGAAGGACCTACGACGGGGCTCGCCGGCCCCTGAGCACAGGGGTCGGCCCCGACGTCTAGAAGAAGGCTGCGTTAGGCTCACCCGCTTCTCCGCGAGAGAAGCCTCAGCCATGCGATTCGGCCTGTCTTTCACCGCCGTGCTGGCCGCCGCCCTCGCGGTGGTCGTTTCATCCCCTGCCGAGCCCGGGCAGCTGTCGTCCAAGCGCGCCGACGCCCAGCGCGTGCTCGCCGAGATCGGCGCGATGGATATGGAGCTCGACCGCGCGGTCGAGGCCTACAACTACGCGACGGTCCAGCTCAACCGGATCGACCGCGACCTGGCCGCGAATAGAAAGCGCCTGGCCACCGCCCGGACGAACCTCGCGACCGCGCACAAGCGGGTCGCCGACCGTGTCCTCTCCCTCTACACCTCAGAGGAGCCTGACACGCTTGCCGTCATCCTCGGGGCTTCGAGCCTCGGCGACCTGATCGAGCGCATCGACTCCGTCAACCGCATCTCGGACGAGGACGCGCGAATCACCGAGGAAGTGACACGGTTCCGAAACGAGGTGCGTAGCCGGCAGCAGCATCTCGAGCAGGCCCAGGCCCAGCAGCGCAAGGTGGTCGCGGAGCGCGCGGATCGGCGCGCGGCGATCGAGGGGCAGCTCGCGGCCCGCCAGGAGCTCCTCGCGTCGATCAAAGACGAGATCTCCGCGTTCGAGGCGGCCGAGCGAGCGCGGCAGGCCAGGCTCGCCCGCCAGGCGCGTCAGCAGGTTCGCTCGACGCAACCGTCGTCAGGCGGGCAGCAGTCTTCGCCGCCGCCGGCGAGCGACCCGCCGCCCTCGCCTTCCCCAAGCCCGTCTCCGAGCCCCCCGCCGCCCTCGACGCACGGCGGCGTCGTCGGCGTTGCGCTGCACTACCTCGGCGTCCCCTACCGCTGGGGCGGCGCCTCCCCGTCGGGCTTCGACTGCTCGGGCCTACTGGTCTACTCCTTCGCAAAGGTCGGCGTCTACCTGCCGCACAGCTCCTACATGCAGTTCCACCTCGGGCGCTACGTGCCGCGTAGCAATCTCCAGCCGGGCGACGCCGTCTTCTTCAACGGCGCCTCGCACGTCGGGATCTACATCGGCGGCGGCCGGTTCGTTCACGCACCACATACCGGCGACGTCGTCAAGATCTCGAGCCTCGGCGAGTCCTGGTACGGCTCGACGTATGCCGGCGCCAGGCGCTACTAAGCCTCAGAGCGGGATGTTCCCGTGCTTACGGGGCGGGCGCCGCTCCCGCTTCGTGATCGAGGTCTTCAGCGCGTCGACGAGGACGGGCCTCGTGCGCCGCGGCTCGATCACGTCGTCCACGTAACCGCGCTCCGCGGCGGTGTACGGATTGGCGAACTGCTCCTTGTAGTCCTCGATCAGCTCGGCCCGCTTCGCCTCCGGATCGCCGGACTCCTCGATCTCCTTGCGGAAGACGATATTGACCGCGCCCTCCGGCCCCATTACGGCGACCTCCGCGGTCGGCCAGGCGAAGTTGAAGTCCGCGCGGATGTGCTTCGAGCTCATGACGTCGTAGGCGCCGCCGTAGGCCTTCCGCGTGATGACGGCGATCTTGGGCACCGTCGCCTCGCAGTAGGCATAGAGGAGCTTGGCGCCGTGGCGGATGATTCCGCCCCATTCCTGCGCCGTCCCGGGCAGGAAGCCCGGCACGTCGACGAAGGTGACGAGCGGAATGTTGAACGCGTCGCAGAAGCGCACGAAGCGGGCCGCCTTCACCGACGAGTCGCTGTCGAGCGTGCCCGCGAGCGCCTTCGGATTGTTGGCGACGACGCCGATGGGATGCCCGCCCAGGCGCCCGAAGCCGCAGACGATGTTCTCCGCCCAGAGCTCGTGCACCTCGAGGAACTCGCCGTCGTCGACGACGCGGTCGATGATCCCGCGCATGTCGTAGGGCTTCGTGGGCTCGTCGGGGACGATGCCGTCGAGCTCGGCGTCCTCGCGCCCGATCGGGTCCGACGGCTCGAAGTACGGCGGCGGGTCGACGTTGTTCTGGGGCAGGAACGAGAGGAGGTAGCGGGCGTCCTCGAGGCATGCCTCCTCGTCCTCGGCCGTGAAGTGGGCGACGCCCGACTTCGACGCGTGCGTGGTCGCCCCGCCGAGCTCCTCAAAGGTCACCTCTTCGCCGGTCACCGTCTTCACCACCTCGGGGCCGGTGATGAACATGTACGAGCTCTCCTTGACCATGAAGACGAAGTCCGTGATCGCCGGTGAGTAGACGGCGCCCCCGGCGGTCGGGCCCATCACGAGCGAGAGCTGCGGGATCACCCCCGAGGCCTGGACGTTCCGCCAGAAGATCTCGGCATAGCCGCCCAACGACACCACGCCCTCCTGGATGCGCGCGCCCCCCGAGTCGTTGATTCCGATCACCGGGCAGCCGTATTTGAGGGCCAGGTCCATCACCTTGCAGATCTTTTCGGCGAACACCTCCGACAGCGTCCCACCGAAGACGGTGAAGTCCTGCGAGAAGACGAAGACGCGCCGGCCGAAGATCGTCCCGTGGCCCGTGACGACCGCGTCGCCCCACGGGCGCCGGTCGCTCAGCTGCTCGTTGCGGTGGCGGACGAAGCGGTCGAGCTCGACAAAGCTGCCCGGGTCGAGGAGCTTCTCGAGCCGCTCCCTCGCGAGGAGCTTTCCGCGCGAACGCTGCCGCTCCACCGCCTTCTCGTCACCGGCATGGAGAGCCTCTGCGCGGAGACGCTCGAGCTCCTCCAGCTTGGCGCGCGTGACGTCCCGTCGAACCACGTCCGGAGATTACTCCTGGCGAGGCCCTTGAAGCACGGCCCCTGATGGGGTAGGTTCGGCGCCGGGGATCCGTCGAGAAGGGAGAGGCGATGCGGCGTCTCGTGCTACTCGTCTTCGTGGCCGGCGTGATGGCGGCTCTCTTTACAGGGCCTGCCTGGGCGGGGTCACCGCCGCCGCTTTCATTCGAGCTGAGCTCTTGGTCGAGCTACGTCAAGTGCGCGGCAACGTCTCCGGCGACGGTCACCAAGTCGGGTCAGAGCTGCACGATCACCCAACCTGCAGGCGGCACCGCCTGGTGCATCGAGTACAAGAGCTCTACGTCTCCCATCACGCAGACGTGCACGATCAAGCAGACGAGCACAACGCGTGCCAACTTCGCATACGTGGTTCAAATTGCCGAGCAGCGCGGCGGAACGTCTCCGCATGACGCGATGCAGACCGCCAGCGTCGAGCAAGGCAATACGGTCCGGACGAACAACTCGTGGATCACGCAGATCGTCAGGCAAGCGCTGGGGCGCCGGCTCGACGACGACGGGGACGACTGGGGCTCCTGGAGCTTTACCGCGAACGCCAACCAGATTCAGAACGCGACCCAGGTCGCCGACGTCTGCCAGGGCGGAGTGGAGGACTGTCACAGCAGCGTCGGAATGCTCTCCCACAACAACTCGAGCGTCATCCAGAAGCAGTGGCAGACCGAGCAGGCCGCCGCGCGGGGCTCAGTCACCCAGGAGCAGAACACGGACGCTCCGGCCTTCTGCCCGGCGGTTGCGGACCCGGCGAACATGTGCGCGGACGTCGACCAGAACAGCGATCCCACGGCATCGGGCAAGAACGACGAAGACCTGAACCAGCTCTACGTCCAGCTGCAGAACGCCCGCGGGAAGGGGACGGCGGTCACCGATCAGCGCCAGGGAGGGGCAAACATCTTCAGCGGCGGCCTCGCGCACGCGATCACTCAGCTGGGTGGAGGAGTGGCCAACATCACGACAGGCCAGAACAGCTTCCAGTACCAGAAGGCGAACAACGTCGGGTCGCTGTTTCAAAAGCAGGATCCGAGGATCTCGAAGGATCTCCTCTCGACGCAGCAAGGAGCCGAGGGCAGCCTCTGGACCGGGAACCAACGGGCCTTCCAGTTCCAGCTGGAGGACGGCGTCTTCACGCCCAGCTTCGGGGGCCAGCACGCGCGGCTGACCTACGACGCGGACAGCGTCGGCGGCTCGATCTCCGCCGACCTCTTGGTGAAGCAGAACGACGAACCGGCCGAAACAGAGAGCTGTGGCCCCGGCCCGAGCTGCCACATTCTCCTCGACTGCACGAATGTGGAGCCCGACCTGTATGTCTTGAGCAGCGAGTACACGTCGACGCAGGAGTGCTTCCGGGAAGACATCACGTAGGCGACTGATTCAAGCGTCGACGAGCTCCCGCTCGATGCGCGACAGAGCGCCGGGGGCACGCATAGCCGCAAAGAGCTCACGGGCACGGATGAGCTGCGCCCGCGCGAGCTCTCCCTCGCCGAGTTCCGACAGCGCACGCGCAAAGGCGACTCGGGCCTCCGCGACCTCGACGGGCATTTGGAGGTCCTCGAGCAGCATCAGCGCTTCCTCGAAGGCAAGGCTCACCTCGCGGAGCTCGCGGTCCGCCGAGCTGATGATTCCCCGCGCCAGCTGAACCGTGGCGCGCGCGTAGGCGTCCTCGTCCGAGATGCCCCGCGCGGCGAAGTCCGCCAGCCTCCGCGCGTCCTCCATGCGCCCCTGCCTGACGAGCGCCTCGACGAGGAAACGGTAGACCTCGACGACGAGCCAGCCTTCCATCGCGAGCGCCATCGGCACCGCCTCCTGCAACCAGCGTTCGGCGAGCGTTGGGTCGTCCTCGTCGAGCGCGTATATCGCGAGCCTGACGAGGTTCTGGACGCGGAAGTAGCTGTCGCCCGTCCGCTCGAGCCACTCCGCCGCCTGCAGAGCCAGGCCCTCGGCCTCGTCGAGCTCGCCGCGATAGCGCTTGACGATGCTGAGCCAGGAGGTCGCTTCCGCCTCGACGCGACGGCTGCCCATGTCGCCGGCCAGCTCGAGGCAGCGAGACAGCTCCTCCTCAGCCTCCGCGAACCGGCCGAGATTGACCAGTAGGGCTGTGATCCGGAGGTGGCCTTCTGCACGAAGAGAGCGCTCGTCGATCTCCTCGGCGAGGGCGACGGAGCGCCTGAGATCGGCGACCGCGTCCTCGAGCTTGCCGTCGAAGTCGGCCCGTAGGCCCGCGAGGACGAACTCGGCGCGGATCTGCCAGAAGCGGTTTCCGTGGTCGGAGGCTAGGCGCCGGGCCTCGTCCAGCGTTCGGCGCCCGGCGGCCGCTCGGCCCTGACGCTGGTCGATGTCGCCGAGCTCGACCAGCGCCGCGGAACGGAGGTCGGGGCGCTCGAGGACGCGCGCCTCGTCCGCCACGGCGGCGAGCTCTTCCGAGCCAGCGGTCAAGTCGCCGAGGGCCGCGAGCGCGACCGCGTGGCGAAGATGCGTCTCGGCGAGAAGCTCCGGCTCCCCGTCGCGGACGAGGTCGAGCGCACGGGCGTAGTACCGCTCTGCCTCCCGGAGTCCCTCGCGTCGCTCCGACTTGCGGGCCGCGCCGCTCAGCGCTTCGACGGCGCGAACGATCGGCGGAGCCACGGGGCTGCGCGCGATCGCCCGGGCCGTCTGGCATGCCTGCTCCAGGTGATAGGCGACGATCTCGATGAGCTCGTCGTCGCCTCCTGGAAGCGCCTCCGTCCAGTCGGCGAAGCGCAGATGCAGCTCGGCCCGCCGACCCTTCGGTAGCTGGCTGTACGCAACCTCGCGGATGAGAGCGTGCTTGAAGCTGTACTCCCGCTCCCCGGCGACCGTCGACGTCGCATGCGGCCGAATGAAGTCGCGACCGACGAGCGCTTCGAGAGCGCTTACAAGCTCGTCTCCGACACCGTCGAGGTGGGCAAGCGATCCGGACCAAAAGGTCTCGCCCACGACCGAGGCGTGTTGGATGCAGCGCTTCTGCTCCGGAGCGAGCTGATCGAGTCGCGACCCGATGAGCCCCTGGAGACTCGTGGGCACCGGCAATGCCCCGATGTCCCCGGTGACCTGCCCGTCGACGAGAAGTCCCGCATCCACCAGCATGCCGACCGTCTCCTCGAGAAAGAGCGGATTCCCGCCCGCGTTTCGCACGAGCGTCGCCAGGGGGCCTTCCGACACGGCCTCCGCGCCGAGGAGGTCGCGTAGGAGCGCCTCGCTCGCGGTCTGACCGAGAGCCGTGAGCTCGAGGACCTCCCGACGCTCGCTCGCCGCTGTCTGAGCGGGGTAGCGCTCGGCCAGCTCCGGGCGGCCCGTTCCCAGGAGGAAGATCGGCACCGTCTCCTCTGCGATCGTGATGAGAAGCTCGAGCAGAGTCGGCTCGGCCCAATGCAGGTCCTCGACGATCAAAGCGAGGGGCCGCTCGGACGCGATCAGAGCGAAGACCCGCCGGATGCCCCAGTGGAGCTCCGCCTGGGTGATCTCGCTGGCGGAGTAGGTGCCCTCCGGCGTCGTGGGGGCTCCGACGAGGTTCGCGAGCGCGGCGGCCATCGTGCGCAGCTCGTCTCGATCGTCCGTCGGCAGCCCCTGCAGGAGCGCGCCCAGCTTGCGCGAGATCGCCGGCACCGCATCGTCGTGAAGGATCCCTGCCGCCTCCTTCAGGATTTCGGCGACCGGCCAGTACGTGATCCCCTCGCCGTAAGGAAGGCAACGGCTGCGGAAGACGCGCCCTGCTGTCCCGATCCTGGTCGCGAGTTCGCGCAGGAGGCGGCTCTTGCCGATACCGGGCGGCCCCAAGATCGTGAAGGCGCCCGGGCGGCGAGCCGTGAGAACGTCCTCCCACGAGCCGACCAGCCGCTCGAGCTCCTGTTCCCGGCCGACGAAGTGAGCGCCGGAAACGGCTCGGCCCGAGGGAGGTTCGCGCACGGCCGTCGCCTCCCACACGTGGAGCGGCTCCGCCTTCCCCTTCGCCTGCACCGGCTCGGCCTCGCGGTACTCGATCGCATCCGCGGTCGCTTGATACGCCGCCTCGCTGACGATTACCCCGTTGACGGGCGCCGCCGACTGAAGCCGCGCCGCCGTGTTCATCACGTCCCCCGCCGCCATTCCTTCGCCTTCGTCCGGTCGGGCGCCGAGCACCACGAGCGCCTCGCCCGTGTGGACGCCGGTGCGGAGGTTGAGGTCGAGCCACTCATCGGCGGCGTTCAGCTCCGAGATCGCGGCGCGAATGGCCAACGCGGCACGCACGGCTCGCTCGGGATCGTCCTCGTGGGCGACAGGAGCGCCGAAGATGGCGACGACCGCGTCGCCGATGAACTTCTCCACCGTGCCGCCAAAGCTCTCGAGCTCGCGGCGCACGCGCGCGTAGTAGGGGGCGAGGCGGGCGCGAACGTCTTCGGGGTCGAGCTGCTCGGCGGTGGCCGTCGAGCCGACGATGTCGGTGAAGACGACGCTGATCGTCCGGCGCTCCTCGAGGGGCGGGCGGTCGGGGGCGGCCGTGATCGGTGCGCCGCATGCGAGGCAAAACCGCGCTCGCGCAGGGTTGTCCTCCCCGCAACGGGTGCACTGCGCCATGCCTGAGTGTAACTCCGGCCTGCTCGATTCCCGTCAGAATCAGGCCGTGCGGCCCAGCCTCCCAGCGGTCTTCCTCCGCCTGGAAGGCCTCGCGGTTCTAGTCGCCGCCGTCGCCCTTTACGTCTACGGCGATTACGCGCTCTGGGCGTTCTTCGCCTTCTTCCTGGCGCCCGACCTCTCCTTCGCCGCCTACCTGGCCGGCCCCCGCGCCGGCGCCGTCGTCTACAACCTGGCGCACACCTACGTGTTCCCGGTCGCGCTGGCGACCGGCTGCCTCCTCACGGGCGAGGCCGGGCTGCCCGTGCAGGTCGCGCTCATCTGGGCCGCGCACATCGGCGCCGACCGGCTGCTCGGCTTCGGGCTCAAGTACCCGACGGCGTTCAAGGACACCCACCTGAACCGGGTCTAATCGTCCTCCTCGAACGGCGGCAGCTCGAGCGCCTGCTCGAACGCAGCCCGGTCGTGGACGGGCTGGCCGTGCGCCACGATCACGACCTCGAAGGGGAGCTCGAGAAGGTCGCGGAGCGCCGGCAGCACCCGCTCCTCGTGCCACGGGGTTCCCCAGACGAGCAGCGGCCCGTCGCGCTCGGTGAGGGCGTCGGCGAAGACCAGAGCGCGCTGCTCCGGGGCCCAGATCGGGGTCTCGTTGCGTCCTCGCCCGTCGTAGAGCGCCTGCAGGCCGCCGGGAAGCTGTGTGCCGGGCCCGATCCATTCCAGGTACGTCTCCGGCGTATCGCCGCGGTGGAACACATCGGGACCGAAGGCCGGGATGCCGTAGCGGCGCGCGAAGAGGTCCACGTCCCGCACGTGGTCGGGCTTGAGGATCACGACCATCGTCGGAGGCCGGGCATCGAGGCGGGCCCAAAACTCGTCCGCGTTCTCGCGCGGCGCCAACGGATCGAGCAGGATCACTTCGCTGCGCGTTTCGACGCACGTCGAGCTGACCGGAGGGTCCCAGCCGGCCTCCGGGTGCCAGTCGGGGTGGTCCTGTCGCCACACCCAGAGGCCCGGCCGCACGTCGATGATCTCGACGCTCACGGCGCCAGGTGCGCGTCGTACGTGCCGAACTCCTCGCGGAGCGCGGTGCAGATCTCGCCCACGGTGCACATCGCGGCCAGCGCCTCGCGCATCGCCGGCAGGAGGTTCCCGGTCCCGCGCGCCACATCGCGCACGCGGGCAAGCGCGGCCTCCGCCGCTTGAGCGTCACGCTCGGCGCGCACCCGCTGCGTGCGCTCGACCTGGCGCTTCTCCGCGTCCGGGTCGAGCTCGTGGAGCTCGATCTCCTCTTCGTCGTCCTCGGTGTAGCGGTTGACGCCGACGATCACACGCTCCCCGGAGGCCACCTTGCGCTCGTGGTCGAAGGCGGCTTCCTCGATCTCGTGCTGCGTGAAGCCCTGCTCGATTGCGGCGACCGCGCCGCCGAGCTCGTCGATCCGGTCGATCAGCTCAGTGGCGCGCTCCTCCAGCTCAGCGGTCAAGGACTCGATGAAATACGCGCCGCCGAATGGGTCGGCCGTGTCAGTCCCACCCGCCTCGTGCGCGAGGAGCTGCTGGGTGCGAAGCGCGATGCGCACGGAATTCTCCGTCGGCAGGGCGAGGGCCTCGTCGAACGCGTTGGTGTGGATCGACTGGGCGCCTCCACAAACCGCCGACAGCGCCTGGACCGCGACGCGGACGACGTTGTTCTCCGGCTGCTGCGCAGTCAGCGTCGAGCCGCCGGTCTGCGCGTGGAAGCGCAGCGCCTGCGCCTTCGGGTTCGTCGCCCCGAAGCGGTCGCGCATGATCCCTGCCCAGAGGCGCCGTGCCGCGCGGAACTTCGCCACCTCCTGGAAGAAGTGGTTGTGCGCGTTGAAGAAGAACGAGAGGCGCGAGCCGAACTCGTCCGGGGAAAGCCCCGCGTCGATCGCGGCCTGGCAATAGGCGATTCCGTGCGCGAGGGTGAAAGCGAGCTCCTGCGCGGCAGTCGCTCCCGCCTCGCGGATGTGGTAGCCGGAGATGGAGATCGTGTTCCACTTCGGCAGCTGCTCGTGGCAGTACGCGAAGAGGTCCGTCGTGATCCGCATCGAGGGCTTCGGCGGGAAGATGTAGTTCCCGCGCGCCGCGTACTCCTTGAGGATGTCGTTCTGCACCGTGCCGCGGAGCTCGGCGCCCGGGACGCCCTGCTTCTCGGCGACGAGCTCGTAGAGCAGCAGGAGAAGCGCAGCCGGCGCGTTGATCGTCATCGACGTCGAGACTTCGCCGAGCGGGATCCGGTCGAAGAGGAGCTCCATGTCCGCCAGCGAGTCGATCGCCACGCCGGCCCGGCCCACCTCGCCCGCCGCGCGCGGATCGTCCGAGTCGTAGCCGAGCTGGGTCGGGAGGTCGAAGGCGACCGAGAGACCGGTCTGGCCCCGCTCGAGCAGGTACCGGAACCGCTCGTTCGTCTCCTCCGCCGACGCGAAGCCTGCGTACTGGCGGATCGTCCAGGGGCGCCCGCGGTACATGTCCTTGTAGGGGCCGCGCGTGAACGGGAACTCGCCGGGCGGCTCGAGGGCGAGCCCGGCGACGTCCTCTTCCGTATAGACCGGCTTGACCTCGATGCCCGAGTCGGTCTCGCGCCGGTCTTCCTCGAGCGCCATGCGTCTTTAGGCTAACGGCGTGCGCGTGCGAGTGAGGGTTTTCGCGGGGCTGCGGGAGCGGCTCGGCATGGGCGAGAACGAGCTGGAGCTGCCCGACGGGGCTCGCGCGAGAGACGTCTGGGACCTCCTCGAGCTCGGCGAGGAGCCAGCCGGCCTCGCCTACGCGGTCAATCGCCAGTACGTCGACCGCGATCACGGCCTGGAGGACGGCGACGAGCTCGCGATCATCCCGCCGGTCTCCGGCGGCGACTTCCGTCTCGTCGAGGGGCCCATCGACGTGCCCGGCGTGCTCGCCCAGGTCGAGCGGCCCGAGGCCGGGGCGATCGCCTCCTTCGTGGGGACGGTTCGCGCCAGCTCGCGCGACCGCGACGTGCTCCACCTCGAGTACGAGGCCTACGAGGGCATGGCCGAGGAGGTCATGGAGCAGCTCGCTTCGGCGCTCAAGGTCAAGTACGACCTTTGTGACGTGGCGATCACGCACCGGGTGGGCCGCGTGGGGATCGGCGAGGCGAGCGTTGCGATCGCCATCTCGGCTCCGCACCGGCAGGACGCGCTCGCGGCGTGCACCGAGGCCATCGACACCCTCAAGCACACTGTCCCGCTCTGGAAGAAAGAGGTCTACGAGAGCGGCGAGGAGTGGATCGGCCGGGGCTCGTAAAGAGCGGACGAATCGGCGACGCAGGTCTTTCTTTCGCCGCCTCGGCGTGATAGAGACCTCTCGTCGCTCCCCCCCAAACCTAGGAGAGTCACTATGAGCTTGACGCCTCGCAGGCTGCTCGCCGCCCTTGTCGCGGCGGCAGCTGCCTTCCTCATCACACCAGCCCTGGCGTCGGCGGCAACGGTCGCCGTGTTTGACGACCCGGCCTATGTCGACACCGCTGGCGGCTCCGGCGCCGAATCGGACAACATCCAGGCGTCGATCACGGCCAAGGGCCACACGGTCCGGGCCTTCACCGGCATCACCGCGGCTAACTTCAGCTTCGCCCTCGCGGGCGCCAAAGTCCTCGTCATTCCCGACCAGGAAATCAACGAGCTGGCTCCCGACCTCTCGGGCGACGCCGTGCACATCATTCGCAGCTACGTCGCGAGCGGCGGCGGGCTGATCCTCAGCGACAACACAGGAACGAATGTGGCGACCTTGCTCGACCGGGTCTTCGGGATCGCCGTGACGCAGGGTTCCGGCCCCGGCACCACGACGAAGCAGGCCGCCGCGGCCGGCACGAACTTCGCCGCCGGGCCCGGATCGCTCCTGAAAACAACGGGACCGATTTCCTCACCGGGCTTCCGGCGGGAGCCGCCTCGATCTACGCGAACGGCGCCAACTCGTCCGTGGTTGCGTTCACCTTCGGGAACGGGGAGATCGTCTTCCTCGGTTGGGACTGGTTCAACTCCGACCCGCCGAATGCCGGGCAACAGAACGGCGGCTGGCAGGCCCGTCCTCGGGCGCGCTCTCACCGAGGTTGCGGGGACCGGCTGCAACATCACCGGCTCCCCCGGGGTGGACACGATCAACGGCACCTCTCGCGGTGACCGGATCTGCGCGTGGGGCGGCAACGACCTGATCAGCGCGGCCGGCGGGAACGACGTCGTCATCGCGGGTCCGGGCGGCGACACCGTCAACGGCGGCAACGGGAAGGATCGGCTGATCGGCGGGACCGGCGCCGACACGCTGAACGGCAAAGCTGGCAAGGACTTCCTTGACACTCGTGACGGCGCGCACGGCAACGACCACGCCAACGGCGGGCCCGGGGCCGACACCTGTCGCCGGGACAGCGGCGACCACATCTCGAGCTGCTAGCAAACAGTCGAAGACAAGTCCGATCGAGAGGAGCGCGCCCAAAGGCGCGCTCCTCTCTTTTTATGCGGGACGAGGGGGCTAGGATCCGCGCATGGAAGACCGGCGGATCCTAAAGGCGGAGGAGCACCCCCAGCGGCTGCACGTCAAGCGGATCGCGGACGAGTTCTTCCAGGGATTCGAGACCGTCGCGAAGATCGCCAAGCCGGCCGTGACGATCTTCGGCTCCGCGCGCGTACGGGAGGATCATCCGGCCTACAAGGCTGCTGTCGAGACGGGCAAGCTCTTCGCCGGCGCCGGCTTCACCGTCGTGACCGGCGGCGGTCCCGGCGTCATGGAGGCCGCCAACCGCGGCGCCAGGGAAGGTGGCGGCCTGTCAGTCGGTTTCAACATCGAGTTGCCGCACGAGCAGGACTCGAATCCCTACCTCGACGTCAGCCTGACTTTCCGACACTTCTACGCCCGGAAGACGATGTTCGTGAAGGCCGCAGAGGGATTCGTCATCTTCCCCGGCGGGTTCGGGACTCTGGACGAGTTCTTCGAGGCCCTGACCCTGATCCAGACCGGGAAGGTTCTCCACTTCCCCGTCGTCCTCTACGACTCCGAGTACTGGAGGGGCCTACTGGATTGGATTCGCGACCCGCTGCTGGCCCAGGGGATGATCTCGCCGGACGATCTCGAGCTGCTCGTCGTCACGGACGAGCCGGCGGAGGCGGTGGCGACCGTCGTGGCCGGCTACGACCGCCGGCTCGCGGACACACCGGCCGCCCCCGCCAAAGCAGATGCCCAGTAGGGCGAGCTAGCGACTAACGGACTCGGTCAACCCTTGAAGCGGGAGACCAGGCCCCATGCGGCCGGGAGCAGCGCGCCCGCGAGGTAAAGCTTGAGGAGGTCGCCGACGACGAACGGATAGAGGCCCGCTTCCAGCGTGCCTTCGAGGCCCGTGTCGATCTTCGCGGCAAGCCAGGGGAGCCCGAAGAGGTAGATGACGACGTTTCCGGTGAGCATGGCCGCCACCGCCGACGAGAAGCGACGATCCCAGTGTTTCTGCGCCAGAAACCCGGTCAGGCACGCGGCGAACACGAAGCCGATGATGTAGCCGCCCGTCGGGCCGGTGAGGACGTCCCAGCCGTGCTGGCCGTCGGCGTAGATCGGCGCGCCGAGCGCGCCGACGAACAGGTAGAGCCCCAGGCTCGCGAGGCCGAGCAACGCGCCCAGCGAGGCGCCGACCAGGATGACCGCGAACGTCTGACCGGTGATCGGCACCGGCGTGAAGGAGAGGTCGATCTTGACCTGCGCGGCGAGCGCTACGAACCCAGTCCCGGCCAGCACGAGCAGCACGTCGGTCAGGAACCGCGCCTGCGGGAAGACCGCGAGCTTGAGTGTCGCCGCTTCCGGCCTCATCGGCCGCGGAGTTTACGGCTAGATCGACGGAATGGTGAAGTCGATCCGCGGCGGATCCGTCCCGGGCCCGTAGATGACCGTGTCGCCGACGGCGACGTAATGGCTCGTGAACGAGTCCTTGCGGACGAGCTTGCCGTGCTCGTAGACCTTGCGAAAGACGGTGACGTCGAAGCCCGATGCGTGCGAGCCCGTCACGGTGTGGACCGACCCTTTCGGGGCGCTCGGATCGAACGCGTAGCTCGGCTGCGGCGAGCTGAAGTTCGTCTGCGGGCCGGTCTCCAGCTCGACCTTGCGGCCCTGCTTCGTTCCGTAGAACGTGAACGTGAGCGTCGAGCTCGTGTACGACGTCTTGATCAGCAGCGCGTGGTCGAGGTCGTTCTTGAACGAGAAATCAGGCCCGCCCCAGGAGACCGTTGCATCGCGGCCGAGCGGGTAATGGCTGATGTACCACGAGTGGTTGTGCCGCTCCTTGACCGGCAGGCCGAGCAGAAGCACGTTGTTGAAGAGCGTCGTGGCGGTCTGGCACACCCCGCCGCCGATCGCCGGCAGCAGCAGGCTGCCGAGGATCATCTGGCCCTCACGGAAGCCCCGCTCGGGGGTGCGGGGGCCGACCGTCTTGTTGAAGGAGAAGGTCTGGCCCGGCTTGATGATCGTGCCGTCGATGTAGTCGGCCATCAGGTGGACGTTCCAGATCCGGTTGGAAGACGAGACCCCCATGTCGGTTGTGAACGTGGAGACCTGGCGGCGGATCCCGAGCGCGCGTGCCTCGGCGGTGGTGAGCCTCGGCTCGAGCGCGGCGAGCCCGATCTGCGCTTCCCGCGCCCCGGGCTCAGTCGCCGCGGCGAGGACGGCAGCCTCGGCTCCGACCACGTCGAGCGTCGTGCCGTCGCGTCCCTTGACCACGTGCACGCGCTTCCCGGACACGCGGAAGGAGGCGTCCTTCGGCTCCTTCAGGAACCGCTCGACGAGCGGGGCGAGCTCCGTGCGCAGGCCCTTGGCGGCCAGCGACAGCTCGAGGACGCCCGCCGCCGCGTCGAAGCGAATGAGCTGCACCATCTCGTTCGGCCCGAGCCTCCCGACCGCGTGGTGGCGGAAGCGCAAGTTCACTGGAGCGGAGACAGCCGCCCGCGCCTCGGCGGCGACCTGCTCGGCCTCCTCGGTCGTGATGGCGGGAACGATGGTCGTAACCGGCGCCTCGACCGTGGGAAGCCCGCGTAGGGCGGCGTCGCGAACGAGCGCGACGACCGCCGGCGCGTCGATGGCCGTTCCCGCGCGTCCCGGGACGACAACCGGCTCTCGGCCGTCCATCGACACAGAGGCCGAGACCGGGCGATGCGTGCGCTTCGCGAGCTCCTTCGCGAGCGCGTCGTGCGCGGTCTGATTGGCGACGAGGACGGGCTCGACCTCGTGCTCGACCGCGACCGGGACGACCACGGCTCCAACCTGGTCGAGGAAGGAGTCGCGGGCGGCGTCGAAGGCGACCCGCTCGGTCGCGGTGGCATCCACGGTGAAGAGGTTGCTCGGCGTGACCGTCAAGAGCTCGCTGCCGATGGCGATGTCGACCGGCCGGCGCAGGCGCTCGCCGATGACGGTCTCGATGCGGCCCCGGGCATCGGGCCGTGACATTCCCCCGATGTCCACGCCGGCGACGCGCACGCCCGGGAGGACAGAGGCGCGGAGGGTGTACGAGCGCACGAGTACGAACGTCGTGACCGCTACGACGAGCACGGCCAAGCCGATCGCGGTGAGGCTCAGCGGCCCCAGCCTGCGGATCGGGCGAACGAGGCGTGCGGCGATCTCTGTCACGGGACTCGCAGATTAGTGCGAACGCAGGTCAATATCATTTTGTTCCGTTGCCGAAGCAAAACCCTCTGAGGGAACTTCCGTCGGTCGACAGCCTGCTGGCCGCCGATCGGCTGCAGGCGCTCAGCGAGGAGCACGGTCGTGACCTCGTCCTCGAGGCAGCCCGCAACACCCTCGCGCGCGCGCGCGAAGAGATCAAGGCCGGCTTCGACCCGGACGACCTCGTCGGCAGAACCGAGGCCGAGCTCGCGCAGCTCCTCGAACCGCGACTGCGGCGGGTGATCAACGCCACCGGGGTCGTCGTCCACACGAACCTCGGCCGCGCGGCGCTCTCCGACGAAGCGCTCGCCCGCGTCCACGAGATCGGGCGCGGCTACTCGAACCTCGAGTACGACCTGGAGGCGGGGACCCGCGGGTCGCGGCAGGACCATCTAGGCGCCTTGCTGCGGGCACTCACCGGGGCCGAGGCCGCCGTCGTCGTCAACAACAACGCGGCGGCCGTGCTCCTCGTGCTCGCCGCCCTCGCGGAGGGCCGCGAGGTGGTCGTCTCCCGGGGCGAGCTCGTCGAGATCGGGGACGGCTTTCGAATTCCGGACGTCCTCGCGCGCTCGGGCGCCCGCCTGGTGGAGGTCGGCACGACGAACCGCACCCGCCTGGACGACTACGAACGTGCCGTCGGCCCGGAGACCGCCGCGATCCTGCGCGTGCACCAGTCGAACTTCCGCATCGTCGGCTTTACGGAGCAGACCGGGCTGCGCGAACTGGCGAAGCTCGCGGAGCGCCAGGGTCTCGTGCTCGTGGACGACCTCGGCTCCGGAGTTCTCGGCGAGCTCGGCGACGAGCCGCCCGTGCGCGGGAGCCTCGAGGCGGGGGCGCATCTCGTGACGTTCTCCGGCGACAAGCTGCTCGGAGGACCGCAGGCGGGCATCGTCGTCGGGCGGGCTGATCTCGTCGAGCGCGCGCGTCGCCACCCGCTGCAGCGCGCGCTCCGGCCGGACAAGCTCACGCTCGCCGCGCTTGAAGGAACCCTCGGGCTCTACCGCCGCGGCGGGGCGCCACCGGTGCTCCGCATGCTGTCCGAGCCCGCCGGGAGCGTCCGGGCCCGGGCCGAGCGGCTGGCCGGACTGACCGACGGCAGCGTCGAGAAGACGGTCGCCCGCGCCGGCGGCGGCGCCCTTCCACTCGCCGAGATCGAGAGCTACGCCTGCGCGCTGGAAGAGGGGCTCGCGGCGCCCCTTCGCTCGGCGGAGCCGCCGGTCGTGGGCATCGTGCGCGACGGCCTGCTCCTCCTGGATTGCCGGACGATCTCGGACGACGAGGTCGAGGAGGTCGCAGCAGCGGTCAAGGCATGCCGCTCACAGTAGGAACGGCCGGTCACATCGACCACGGCAAGACGTGGCTCGTCCGGGCTCTGACCGGCAAGGACACAGACCGCCTGCCCGAGGAGCGCGAGCGCGGCATCTCGATCGACCTCGGCTACGCACCGCTCGAACTGGCGGACGGCCGCAGGCTCTCCCTCGTGGACGTACCCGGCCACGAGCGCTTCGTCCGCAACATGGTGGCTGGGGCGACCGGTATCGACCTCTTTCTTCTCGCGGTGGACGCGGGCGAAGGAGCGCGGCCGCAGACTCACGAGCACCTGGCCGTGATCCGTCTGCTCGGAATCCAGCACGGCCTCGTCGCCGTCACGAAAGCGGACGCGGTCGAGCCCGACCTCGTCGAGCTCGCCGTCGAGGAGGCGAAGGAGCTCGTCCCAGGGGCCGCAGTCGTCCCCACGAGCGCCAAGACCGGTCAAGGGCTCGACGAGCTCCGCGCGGCCCTCGGCGCCGTGGCCGACCTCGTCGAGCAGCGCCGGGCCGACGGCCCGACCAGGCTCTTCGTGGACCGTGTCTTCACGCTCCGCGGCATCGGGACCGTGGTCACCGGCACGCTCTGGTCGGGCTCGATCGGCGAAGGGGACGTGCTCCGCGCGGAGCCGCAAGGGCTCGACGTCCGTGTCCGTAGCGTCCAGGTGCACGACATGCCGGTCGAGCGCGCCGAGGCCGGCCAGCGTGTGGCCGTCTCTCTTCCCGGCGTCGAGCGCGGACAGCTCGCCCGCGGGAATGCGCTCGTCCAGCCGCATGCCTATCCGGTCAGCTACCGACTCGACGTGGCTCTCGAAGAGATCGGAGAAATCCCAGACGGGATGCGCCTGCACGTGCACCACGGGACGGCTGAGCACTACGCCCGGGTTGTTCGCGCGGGGCGGTTCGCGCAGCTGCGCCTCGCGTCTCCGGCGGTGGCGGCTCGAGGCGACCGGGTCGTTCTCCGGGACCGCACCACCCTCGGCGGCGGCGCCGTGCTCGACCCCAGGCCTCCGCGCCACGCCGACGAGGGCCGCTTCGAGCTCCTCGAGCGCGGTGAGGTCGCGGCGCTCGTCCACGAGCCCGTGCGCGTCGAGTCACTGTCGCACCTCTCCCAGCCGGAGGGTTTGCTCCGAGCGGGCGACTGGATCCTCTCGGCCGCGTGGCTCGAGCAGGCACGGGGCGAGCTCCACTCGCAGATCGAGGCCGCGGATCCCCTTGATCCGGGCGTGCCGCCGCCTTCCGAGCCGTGGGCGCGCGACGTCCTGCCGCTCCTTGGCGTCGAACGGCGCGGGTCGCGCATCTATCTACCGGGCGCCGAGGCGTCCCTCGGGGAGCGCGCGGAAGAGGCGGCCGCCCTCGAGGCCGAGCTCGAGGCGGCCCGCTTTACGCCGGTCAAGGTCGAGGACAAGGAGCTCGCCGCCTACCTCGAGCGGGCCGGGCGCCTCGTGCGGCTCGGCGACGGGCTCGCCGTCGGTGGCCAGGCCTACGCCGACGCGAGGGAGCTCGTGCTCGCCGAGTGCGAGGCCACGGGGTCGATCACGCTCGCTCGCTTCCGCGACCTCATCGGCGGGGGCCGCAAGCAGGCCCAGCTTCTTCTCGAGCGGTTCGACGCGGACGGGCTCACCCGGCGGGTCGGCGACGAGCGCGTGCTGAGACGCAGGGCGAAGTCCGGCTGAGCAGCCTTTGGCGAAGGAGCGGCGTGGCAGTCGGAAGCTAGAGCTCGTCGGCGAGTGCGCTCCAGGTGTCCGCGCCGCCGCCGCCGATGTGGCGCGCCACTACGACTCCGTTCTTGTCGAGGAGCGCAACGGCCGGGTGTCCGAAGAGGCCGAGCCGGCCGGCAAGCTCGGCATCCGGATCGAACAGCGAGGGCCAGTTCCACCCGTATTTGCGCACGAAGTCGACTGCGCCGCTCCGGTCGTCGTTGATGTCGATCCCGACGTACTCGTACTCCGGGTGGTTCTCGACGAAGCGTGCGTAGGCGACCGCCTCGCCGTTACAGATGGGTCACCACGACGCCCAAACGTTGACGAAGACCGGCTTCCCACGCATCTCCGCGAGCGAGAGCCGCTCGCCGTCGACGGTCTCGCCGTCGAGATCGACGGCCTGCCCCCGTGGCGAGTCGGTGGCGACGCTTCGGCTTGGCTCGGCCACGTCTCCCCCGCAGGCGGCAAGGGCGACGGCTAGCGCGGCAAGGATGGGCACGAGTCGCACCATCGCCTCCACCCTAGCCCAGGGAGCTTACACAGCCATGAACTCGAATTAAGAGCCTCTTAAAGAGCCGCGCAAGAGCCTCGCAAGGCTCTCCGATTACCGTCGCGGCACCCTAGGAGAGGAGAACAATGAAGCGTTTTCTGGTGCTCTCCCTGGCCGCGATCGTCCTGGCAGCCGCCCTGACCGCAGCCGCTTTCGCGGACGATCCCGGCCGGCAGGGAGCCGTTACGAAGCGCTGGCACGTGACGATCGAGAACCTCACTCCGCCCGGGCCAGGGGCTCCGGGATCCCAGCCGCTCTCGCCGCCGCTCTTCGTCGTCCACTCGTCTCGGACCGATCTCTGGAGCGTCGGAGCCATCGCAAGTCACCCGGTCGCGGCGATCGCCGAGGATGCGGATAACACCATCGCCGAGTCCGCCTTCCCGAAGCTGCGCGGAGTCCACGAGGTCTTCACGGGCCCCGGCGGGCCCATTCCCTCGGGCACGTCTCGGACGTACACGGTCGAGACCGAGAGCGGCTTCAATCGCCTCAGCATCCTGACGATGCTGGTCAATACGAACGACGGTTTCACCGGCCTCGACTCGTACCGTCTACGCGGGGGCGGGGCCACGCTCTATCGCATGGCCTACGACGCCGGCAGCGAAAAAAACAACGAACTGCTGGCCTACATCCCCGGCCCTTGCTGCGGCAACCCGTTCGTGCGCGATCCCGAGGGCAAGCTGATCCGCATGCACCGCGGCATCACAGGGGGCCATGATCTCGATCCGGCCGTGTGGGGCTGGGAAGGAGCAGTCGCCAAGATCACGATGGAGCGGGCCGATTAGGTACCGCGGGAAATCCGGGCCGGACCTACCCGGCCCGGATTTCACCTTTTCGTAAGCGGGCATCGTCACACTGTTCCCATGAGCGCAACCGTGCTGGTGGTCGACGACGAGCCGATCGTCCGGGAGGTCGTTGCCGCCTACCTCCGACACGAGGGGTACTCGACGCTCGAGGCCGGAGACGGCGACACGGCCCGGCACTTGCTCGAGGCGGAGGCGCCCGACCTGGTCGTGCTCGACCTGATGCTTCCCGGAGTCGACGGGCTCGACCTCTGCCGCTGGATCCGGGCCCGCTCGGACCTGCCCGTGATCATGCTCACGGCGCTCGGCGACGAGGCCGACCGGATCGTCGGCCTCGAACTCGGGGCCGACGACTACGTCGCCAAGCCTTTCTCTCCTCGCGAGCTCGCGGCTCGCGTCCGCACCGTGCTCCGCCGCACGTCGGTCGAGATCCCGCGCGCCGAGCTGCTCTCGTTCGACGGGATCGAGGTCGACGCGCGGACGCGCGAGGTGACGAAGGAAGGCGCGCACCTGCGTCTGACGGCCAAGGAGTTCGACCTGCTCTGGTTCCTGGCCAACCATCCGCGACACGTGTTCTCCCGCGACCAGTTGATCGACCGGGTTTGGGGCTACGACGCGGCGTTCGACACAGGCACCGTCACCGTGCATATTCGCCGGCTGCGGGAGAAGATCGAGAACGACCCGTCTCACCCGCGCCTGCTGCAGACAGTGTGGGGTGTCGGCTACCGCTTTAACCCGCCGTGATCGCGTTCGCGTTCGTCGTCGCCGCGGCGACCCTGACGGCGGGCCTCGTCGCTGTCGTGCTACTGCGCCGGCTACCGAGCCTGGGTCTCCAACTTGTCGGGCTCGGGCTCCTGTCCGCGCTCCTTCCGCTGGCAGCGGTGACCCTCTCGGGCGTCGTCATGTTCAGCTCGGGTCACGACATGACGATTCTCTTCGTGGCGGTTGCGTCCTCGACCGTCGTGCTCTGCGCGGCGATCCTGCTCGGCCGCTCGATCCTCGGCGCAATCGAGCGCCTGGGAGAGGCCTCTACGACGCTGGCACGCGGCGACTTGACCGCGCGAGCCTCGGAGACCGGGCCGACCGAGCTCGCGGAGCTGGCGGCCTCCTTCAACGACATGGCGGAGAAGATCGAGCAGCTCTTCGACGCGCGGCGTCAGCTGGTCGCCTGGGCGAGCCACGACCTGCGGACGCCGCTTGCCTCCTTGCAGGCGATGCTCGAGGCGATCGAGGACGGCCTGGCCGAGCCCGAGCGCTACTTGCCTGCAATGCGCGAGCAGGTGCGAGCGCTCGGCCTCCTGGTGGACGACCTGTTCGAGCTCGCCCGCATCGACGCCGGGGCGTTCCCATTGGAGCTGCGAAGGGCACCGCTCTCCAGCCTCGTCCAGTCCTGCCTGCGCGGAATCGAGGCCGAGGCCCGCGCCCGCCGAGTTGCCCTGCACGCGGACATCGACGGCGATCCGCCTGTCCTCTGCGCTCCGGACAAGGTCGAGCGCATTCTGCTCAACCTCCTCACGAACGCAATCCGCCACACGCCCTCGGATGGTTCAGTCGCCGTCGTCGTCCATCCCCTCGCCGAGGAGGTTTGCGTCGCAGTGGAAGACACCGGAGAAGGCATCTCCGCGGAGTCGTGCGAACGCATCTTCGACCACTTCTGGCGAAGCGATCCCGCCCGTTCGCGCGAGACCGGCGGCGCCGGTCTTGGACTCGCCATCGCGCGCGGGCTCGTCGAGGCGCAGGGCGGCAGAATCTGGGCCGAGAACCGGCCCGGCGGCGGTGCCAGGATCTCATTCACGCTGCCGAGAGCCGCGTGATCGAGCTCGGCCCCGGAGGGCTGGCTCTCGCCCTCGCTGCAGGAATCGTCACCTTCACCTCTCCGTGCGTCCTCCCCCTCGTCCCTGCCTACCTCTCCTTCGTCTCGGGAGTGGGCTTCGACGAGCTGGGAGGTCGCCCTCGGCGAGTCGTCGTCTGCACGGCTGCCTTCGTCACCGGCTTCACAGTGATGTTCGTCGCGCTTGGAGCGGGCGTCGCCTGGTTCGGCACGTTTCTCCTGGCAAACCGCCGCCCGCTCGAGATCGCCGCAGGCGCTCTGATCATCTTCGCGGCGCTCACCTTCGCGGGGCTGCCGCTCCCGGGCGTCGTTTCGACCGAACGCCGACTACCCGTTGCACGTGGCGGCGGCGTTGCGGGCGCCAGCCTCACCGGCGCCGCTTTCGCCATCGCCTGGACGCCCTGCGTGGGCCCGACACTCGCGGCAATCCTGACGCTCTCGGCGGGGGGAGGGAGCGCCGCGGATGGGGCCGTCCTCCTCGCCGCGTTCTCGCTCGGCCTCGGTCTCCCCTTCCTGGCCTTCGGCCTCGCCTTCACGCGCTCGCTTGGCGTCGTGTGGTTCTTGCGCCGCCGCTGGCGGGTGGTTAGCTCGGTATCTGCAGCGCTCCTCATCGCCTTCGGCGCCCTCCTGATCAGCGGCCACCTCGTCGAGTGGATGACCCGACTCGCGCGCTACACGGGCTGGCAGATCTGACGCCGACTGGGCCGGTCTGCAGCTCCGACCACCTCGCCGCTGAGCTACCTTGGCCGTGGAGCGGCCCGGGCCCGGTGGCCCAGCCGGTCTTCAAAACCGGTGAGGCGTGGCAGCCCCACGCTGGGTAGGTTCGACTCCTGCGCCGCTCCGTCGCAATGAGAGCGATCGTCCAAAGCGCATACGGGGCGCCCGAGCAGGTGCTCGTGCCGGCGGAGATCGACCCTCCCGAGGTCGGCGACGACGACGTCCTGATCCGAATTCGGGCGACCAGCGTGAACACGCCGGACTGGATCACGGTGGCGGGAATCCCCTACATCCTCCGGATGCGATTCGGGCTGCGGGGGCCGCGGACGCGGGTGCGCGGAACCGACGTGGCCGGAATCGTCGAGGACGTAGGCCCAAACGTCACCGATCTCGCGCCCGGCGACGAAGTCTTCGGATCCGCGTGGGGCGGCTCACTCGCGACGACCGGCGCGTTCGCGGAGCTGACCGTCGCTCCGGCGTCAAAGCTGATCAAGAAGCCTCCAGGGCTCACATTCGAAGAGGCTGCCGGATCCGTCATGTCGGGCCTCACAGCGCTGATCGCCATGCGCGACGTGGCGGGCGTGGGCTCGGGAACCCGAGTCCTGATCAACGGATCCTCGGGAGGCGTCGGGACCTTCGCCGTCCAGATCGCCCGAACGCTCGGGGCCGAGATCACAGGCGTTTGCAGCACAAAGAACATCGAGCTGACGCGGTCGCTCGGCGCGGTGCATGCGCTCGACTACACGCAGGAGGACTTCACCCGCGGCGAGCGCCGCTACGACGTCATCCTCGACAACGTCCTGAACCACCGGCCCAGGACGACCGTTCGTGCTCTCGCGCCCGGCGGGGTCTTCATCCCGAACAGCGTCGGTAACACGGGCGGCATGTTCGCCGGGCTCCTGAGGATGGCCGGGGCCGTCCCGTTGGGGCTCGGCTCGACGACCGTCAAGTTCGTCAACTGCACGGTCGACCGCGAGAACCTGGGCGCCCTGGCGTGGCTGCTGGAGTCCGGTGATGTGAGGGTGGTCATCGACCGGGTCTACCCGCTCGACCAGGCCGGGGAGGCGGTGGCCCACATGCTCGGCCATCACGCGCGAGGCAAGGTCGTCATCGCGGTCGATTAGGAGGGCTTGGCGAAAGCATCGCCTGTGCCGCCGGAGGTGCAAGCGACGCTCCGCGAAACCTCCTAGCAATGTGCGCCGTTTCGGCGACGTGGGTAGGTTCAAAGGCGTGAGACCGAGCGCCGGGACGCTTGCGGCCTTGACCCTGGCCATCGTGCTCGCCGCCTGCGGCGGCGGCTCCGACACCACCGGCGGGCAGGCGGCCGCCCTCCCTCGCGCCGTCGCGGACGACCTTGCCGCGAAGAGCGATGAGATCGCCGACGCCCTCGACCGCGGCGACCAGTGCGGCGCCGCTCACCACGCCGACGAGCTGAAGGACAAGGTCGAGGCCGCGATCGCGGACGGCCGCGTACCGGCCGCTTACCAGGACGAGCTCGAGCGCACCGCCACCGAGCTCCAGAACGACGTCAACTGCGACGGGCACGGCAAGGAGCACAAGGACGAGGACAAGGGCAAGAAGAAGGGCCACGCCGACACGACGACGCTCGGGACGACCGTCTCGACCACGACCGGGGAGAGCGGATGAGCGTCGAGGCCCTCGCGGGCGGCCGCTACCGCATCGAGGACGTCCTCGGGCGGGGCGGGATGGCCGCGGTCTATCGCGCCCGTGATGCGGAGCTCGAGCGGCCGGTCGCCGTGAAGGTGCTCGCGGAGCACCTCGCCGACCAGCCGGGCTTCCACGACCGGTTCCTGCGCGAGGCGAAGCTGGCCGCGCAGCTCTCCCATCCCAACATCGTGCAGGTCTTCGACGTCGGCGAGGAGGACGGGGCCCCGTTCATCGTCATGGAGTGCGTCGAGGGCTCGACTCTCGCGGACGAGCTGAAGGAGCGCGGCCGGCTCGATCCGGACGAGGTCGTCGACCTCGCCCTGCAGATCTGCGGCGGGCTCGAGCACGCCCACGCGGCGGGCGTCGTCCATCGAGACATCAAGCCGCAGAACCTCCTGCTGCGCCCTGACGGGACCGTGAAAATCGCCGACTTCGGCATCGCCAGGGCCGCCGAGAGCACGCGGCTCACCCAGATGGGGAGCGTGCTCGGCACCGCCGCGTACCTCTCGCCCGAGCAGGCCCTCGGGGAGGAGGTCACCACCGCCGCGGACCTCTACTCGCTCGGCTGTGTGCTCTACGAGCTCCTCACCGGGCGAACGCCGTACGTCTTCTCCACGCTGCCCGAGCTCGTCGTCAAGCATCGGGAAGAGGCCATTCCCCCGGTGCGCGAGCTGCGACCCGACGTTCCGGAGCGCCTCGAGGCAGCCATCATGCACGCGCTCGCGCGGAGCCCCGACTATCGCTCGGAGTCCGCCGCGGCGCTCGCAGAGGAGCTGGCCATCGCGTCACCCGAGCCTCCGACCCGGCAGCTGCCCAGGGCAACCGGCACACCGGCGACCGAAGCCCTTCCCTCGCAGGCGCCGACGCAGGTGCAGCGCGCCCCGCGCACGCGCGCACCGCGGCGCGCTCTTTCCAGTGACCCGCGGCTCTGGCTCGCCCTTGCCGGAATCGCCGTGGCCGTCGCGATCGTGATCGGACTGGCGCTCGGCACGAACGGCGGGAGTGGCGGGAAGCAGCAGCCTGCGTCGAACACGCCCGCCGTGCAGCCGGTCCCGCCCGCCTCGGACGCGGCGGGCACGGCGCGAAACTTCGCCGACTGGCTGCGCGAGAACTCGGGCTAGTCAGGCCGGAGCGGCGATCCGATCCGCGAGTAGAGCGGCCGGAGCTCCTTGAGCTGGGCGTCCGCGAGCTCGAGCTCCTTCGCCAGCGCCACCACCCAGCGCTCCGCGATCACGAGATCGGTCTCGAGCTGCTCGCGCTCCTTGCGGAGAGTTTCGAGCTGGTCTCGGAGCAGCTCGAGCTGCTCCTCCTGATACTCGACCCGGTCCACGAGCTCCGGGACGACGGCGTCTGCCTCCCACAGGGCCTTGCGTCTTTCGGGCTCCATCAGCTCCCCCTTCGATAACCCTCCCGCCCTCTTCATCTAGTCGAGGAACGGCGACTTGTAAAGGGGCGGCTACGAAGGAAGCTCGCGCAGCCGCAGGCCGTTTTTCACGGCGTAGCCGTGCTAGTGGTTTGCGCCGCTTTAGCCTGCGTGCTCAACCGCTTCGAGGACGAAGTCGGTCCCGAACCCGAGGAGCAGCCCGAGGAGCAGCATCCAGCTGACGAGCACCGGGAGGCCGAACTTGCGGTTCACGTGCATGAGCTCCTGGACCACATAGAGGATCGAACCGGCCGCGACGGCGAAGAATGCGATCGATACAGCCTCGCTGACCCAGGCGCTGCCCACCACGGTCCCAAGAAACGTGGGGCCGCCGCCGATCAGCCCCAGCAGTCCGAGAAACGCCCAGCTCGGGCGTTCCCTCTCTCCGGACATGGGCCCGACGATGCCGAACCCTTCCGTGGCGTTGTGAAGGCCGAAGCCGATGATGAGCGCGAGCGCGAGGCTGATCTCGCCTGCCGCGCCGGCCTGGCCGATGGCGAGCCCCTCGCCGAAGTTGTGCAGGCCGATCCCGACCGCGATCAGAAGCGCCAGCTGATGTCCTGTGGAAAGACGGTCGATCCACGGCCGCGAGGCAAATTCGTCGATCGCTGCCGCACCGGGGCCGACGAGCGGCGAGCTGCGCCGTTGCTTGATCCAACGGTCGTAGTAGACCAGGCTCATGACGCCCGCGATGAGGCCGCCGGCGAGCAGGGCCGCGAAGCCCACGAACTCGCTCCACGAGCCCTCGCCCTCGACGGCTCCCTCGAGCGCTTCCTCGACGGGCTGAACCCCGTGGACGAGCACGTCCCAGAGCAGGAAGAGCAGAACGCCGCACGCGAGCGCACTCAGACCGGCCCGCAACCTGACGTCGGTGCTCTGGACGCGCCCGAGGGGCAGGCCCAGAAGAATCGTAAATCCTGCTACCGCGCCCAGCGCGAGGGTCTGGCTCGTCGACATGCGCTCGGATCTCCTTTCTCGTGACTGAGCACCTTACGGTGCTTTGTAAGGTGTACCTGACAAACGGCGGGGTGAGCATAGGGCCGCTCCTCCGAGGCTGTCAAACTGCAACCGGTGAAGGCCCTCATCCTCGCCGTCGCGGCTCTCTTCGCCGCGCCCACCGCGAACGCCGCGCCGCCGCTCATCTGCATCGACCCTGGACACGACGCGACCGGCCAGAGCGGTTACGAGCGCATCGGCCCCGGCTCAGACGTCTACAAGATCAAGGACCCGGGCGGCACCGCAGGCGAGGCCGGGGTCGTCCTCAAGATCGGGTTCAAGCTCCGCAGGCTGCTGCTCGCCGACGGCTACCGAGTGGCGATGACGCGGACGACCGACGAGTTCACGTACGGAAACCGCGGCAACATCGCCCGCGCGAAGTTCTGCAATGGTCACGCTGCCGCGCTGATGATCCGCATCCACGCCGACGGGTCGACCGACAGCAGCCGCCACGGGGTCTCCACCCTCTATCCCGCCTGGCACAAAGGCTGGACCGACGACATCCTCCCCGAGAGCAAGGAGGCGGCCGCCATCGTCCAGAGGAAGGTGGTCCGGGCCACGGGCGCGGCGAACCTCGGCCTCGTGAGGCGTGCCGACCTCACCGGCTTCAACTGGGCCAACGTGCCCGCGATCCTGATCGAGACCGGCTTCATGACGAACCCGCGCGAGGGCAGGCGCCTGCGGCACGCCTGGTATCAGCAAAAGGTGGCGCTCGGACTGATGAGGGCCTCCCGCGCTTTCGCGCCGCTCTAGCCTTCGGCGAGCTGCTTCAGCGCCGCCAGGTCCCGCTCGAGCTGTCTCTGGGCGCGGCGGGCGACGACAGGTCCGGCCAGGCGCGCGAGCCGCTTCGTGTATCTGGTCTCGACAACGGTCGAGAGGCGGGTGCCGGCGCCCGCGGGGTCGAGGCGCTGCGTGCTCGTCGCCTCGAAGCTCCTTGCGCTCAGCCTGACAACGAGCAGCTTCGGAGGCTCGCGCTCGAGCACCTCCGCTTCGAGCTCGACCCGCTGCCCCACGTCCTCGAAGACGTCGCGGAAGCGCCCTTCCGCGAGCGGCTCGGATTCCACGAGCGCTCCCATCCAGCGCAGGCGCTGATCGCTCGCCTCGAGAAGCGGAAAGACGTTCTCGGGCGGGGCGTCGATCTCGACCGTGTGCTCGATGCGCTCCAGCGCTAGGCGTCGGTCTCGGCGCGCCGGCGCATCTCGTCAGCGGCCGCTCGAGCCTCCTCGTGCACGCGCCGGCGCATAGCCTCGAACTCGTTGGCGGGGGCGGGCTCCCGATCAGAAGGCTCGTCCACGACGATCGTCTCGGGGCCCATCCCCGCTGCGTCGAAGTCCGCCTCGTCGACCTGGGCCGCACGGGCCTCGTCGAGCCGCCTGCGGAGGTCCTCGTCGGGAGGCGTCGTCGTCTGCACCGCCGGCGCGGGCGTCTGAGGAGCTCGGCGCCGAAGCAGGAGAGCCACGCCGGCCCCGGCGAGCGCCCCGAGCGCGAGTGCGCCCTTTTGATCCATAGACGTCACTCTCCCATGACAAAGAGGGGGAGGGCAACCCTTGACCGTCGCTATACTCGAACGACTTCCTGTCTCGCCCGGCGCCGTTTGGTTCCCGAGCGGCGCGAGCAGGCGAGGCCGCTAGACCGAGGGAAGGAGGATTCGGGAACCGTGAACGCATACGAGATCATGCTCATGCTCGACCCCGAGCTCCCCGAGGAGCGCCAGAACGAGATCCTCGCGCGCGCGCGCGAGCTGATCGAGCAGCGCGGCGGAAGCTGGGTCGGCCACGAGCCCTGGGGCAGGCGCAAGCTCGCGTACGAAATCCAGCACAAGGGGGAAGCGACGTACCACGTCTTCCACTTCGACGCGGACGCCGAGACACTCGCCGAGCTGACCCGCGTGCTCAGGATCACCGACGGCGCCCTGCGACACATGGCCGTCCGCAGGCCTGTGCCGCGTCCGGCTGAGCGAGAGAAGGCTGTCACCCCGACCGGGTAGCATCAGAACAAGTGTTCGATTGAGGAAGGAGAAAACCGTGGCCAACATCAATCGCGTCGTCTTGGTCGGGAATCTGACGAAGGATCCCGAGCTGCGACACACCCCGAGCGGAACCGCCGTATGCAAGCTCCGGCTGGCCGTGAACACGCGCCAGAAGGATCAGGCAACGGGTGAGTGGGGCGACAAGCCCAACTACTTCGACGTGACCGTGTGGGGCAACCAGGGCGAGAGCTGCGCCCAATACCTCTCAAAGGGCCGGCCGGTAGGCGTCGACGGACGCCTCGACTGGCGCGAGTGGGAGGCCCAGGACGGCACGAAGCGCCAGGCCGTCGAGATCATCGCGGAGTCCGTCCAGTTCCTCGGGAGCCGCGGCGACAGCGAAGGCCAGTCGCAGTACATCCCGCCGTCCGACGTCTCCGCCGACCAGTCCGACTTCGTCAAGGCCGGCGCCGCGGCCGCCGACGACGACATTCCGTTCTAGAAGGAGAAGCGCCAGGGCATGCCACCACAGTCCAAGCAGCAGACCGGCCGCAGACGGCCGTCGGCCAACCAAGGTCCGATCCGGCGGAAGAGCTGTTACTTCTGCAAGGAGAAGATCGAAGAGGTCGACTACAAGAACTACAACCAGCTTCGCCGGTACGTCTCGGAGAAGGGCAAGATCCGCTCGCGCCGGATCACCGGGGCGTGCCGGCGACACCAGGACCAGATCGCCGTCGCGGTGAAACGCGCGCGCGAGATGGCGCTCCTGCCCTACGTCTCCCCCTAGGCCCCGATGGACGTCATCCTTCTGCAAGACATCGACAAGGTCGGCCTGCGCGGCGAGGTCGTTTCGGTCGCGCGCGGCTACATGCGGAACTACCTCGCCCCCCGGCGCCTCGCCGAGGAAGCGACGCCGGCTCGCGTGGCGGAGCTCGAGAAGCGCGACTCGCAGCGGGCGCGGCACGAGGCTGCCTCCTTCGAGCAGGCACAGGAGATTGCTGGCAAGCTCGGGCAGGCCGAGCTTCGCTTCGACGTGAATGCGGGCCCGCAGGGAACGCTGTTCGGCTCGGTGACGCCTACCGACATTGCCGACGAGATCTGGAAGGCGCTCAAAGTACGAGTCGACCGCCGCAAGATCGAGCTTCCCGAGCCGATCAAGCGGATCGGCCGCTACACCCTCCCGATCGAGGTCTTCACGGACGTGACGGCCGAGGTGAGAGTCATGGTCGTCCCGGAGGGTGGCGAGCTGCCGCCCGAGGAGGAGCTCGAAGCGCTCGAGGCGGCGCGGCGCGAGGCCGAGGCCGCCGAGGCGGCGGCAGCCGAGGAATCCCAAGCCGCTGTCGAGGAAGCGATCGCCGAGGTCGAGGCCGAGGAAGAAGAAGCCGAGGCCGAGGTCGACGCGGCCGAGGCAGACGCCGAGGCGCAGCAGCCCTCCGGCGATGAGACCGCCCAGGCATCGGAGGAAGCAGAGCCCGAGGTCGTCGACCCCGAGGCCCAGCCCTCCTAGTCTCCGCTCCTAGCCTCCTCCACAGGTCTCTCCACACCGCTCTGGACAACGGGCTGAAAAGCCCGCTCCGAGCGGAAAAAACGTCGATGGAAGCCGCGCGCGGACCGTGGAAAGCTCGCCCGAATCGGTGGATGTCGTCCGCCCCGGGTGCGAACATTTGTTCCCTTATGCCTGCAAAGAGGCGTGTCCGCTCTGTGGACAAAACCAACTCGGCTCGGCCTTTACGGTCTAGTCCTGTGGCGGCGAGGGCGGTACGGAACGGGCGAGCGAACGAGGGTGCGCAGGACGCGCACGTCCCGCCGCAAAACCTGGATGCAGAGGAGTCCGTCCTCGGCGCGATGATGCTCTCCCCAGGCGCGATCGCCGTCGTGAGCGAGATCCTCTCGAGCGACGGGCGCGAGTTCTACCGGGAGAGCCACGCGAAGATCTACCGCGCCGCGCTCGGCCTGTACGTCAAGGGCGAGCCCGTGGACGCGATCACCCTCGCCGACGAGCTGGACGAGCGGGGCGACCTGGAGGATGTCGGCGGCAAGGTGCGCGTTCAGGAGCTGGCGGCGACCGTCCCTGCGACGGCGAACGCCGGCCACTACGCGCAGATCGTCCGCGAGACGGCCACCCTGCGCGGGCTCATCCGCGCGGGCGGCGAGATCTCCCGCCTCGGCTGGGAGCGCCCCGGGGAGGCGACCGAGCTCGTCGACCAGGCCGAGCAGATCGTCTTCGACCTCTCTCAGCAGCGGGCCCGCGGCGAGTTCAGCCACATCGAGACGCTGCTCAAGGAGAGCTTCGAGCGCATCACCGCGCTCTACGAGTCCGGCGCCGACGTCACGGGCGTTCCCTCGGGCTTCCGCGACCTCGACCGGGTCACGTCCGGCTTCCAGGAGGGGAACCTGATCATCATCGCGGCCCGCCCGAGCATGGGGAAGTCGGCGCTCGGCCTCTGCATGGCGGCGAACCTCGCCGTCCGCAAGGAGACTCCCGTCGCGCTCTTCACGCTCGAGATGTCGAAGTCCGAGGTGACGCAGCGCCTGATGTGCAGCGAGGCGAAGGTCGAATCGCAACGCCTGCGCACGGGCAAGCTCGCCGCCGACGACTGGCCCCGGCTCACGGCCGCGTGCGACAAGCTCGCGAAGGCCCCCATCTACGTAGACGACACCGGCTCGATCACGATGATGGAGATCCGCTCGAAGGCCCGGCGGCTGAAGGGGAAGCACCCCGACCTCGGGCTCATCATCGTCGACTATCTGCAGCTCATGACCTCGGGGACTTCGGCGGAGAACCGCGTCCAGGAGGTCTCGCAGATCTCCCGGTCGCTGAAGGTGCTCGCGCGCGACCTCGACGTTCCGATCATCGCGCTCTCACAGCTCTCCCGCGCGGTCGAGCAGCGCCACGACAAACGCCCGATCCTCTCGGACTTGCGCGAGTCGGGGAGCCTCGAGCAGGACGCCGACATCGTCGTCTTCATCTACCGCGACGAGTACTACGAGGCCGAGTCCGACCAGCAGGGCCTGGCCGAGGTCCACGTCGCCAAGCACAGGAACGGCCCCACCGACACGATCAAGCTCTCGTTCCTGCGCCGGTACGCGAAGTTTGCCGACCTGGCGGCGGCCTGATGGCGAGCTGGACCGCGGTGACAGACCCGCCTTCGCGCTCGTGGTGGTCCCGCCTGCGGGGGCTGATCGCGTCCTCCGGCCTGGCCCGCATCTAAGCTCTCCCCCGTGCCCGCGACCGTGATCGTGGGGGCGCAGTGGGGCGACGAGGGGAAGGGCAAGATCGTCGACCTGCTCGCCCAGAGCTCCGACGTCGTGTGCCGCTACCAAGGCGGCCCGAACGCGGGGCACACGATCGTCCGCGACGGCGAGACGTTCAAGCTCCACCACGTTCCGTCGGGAATCCTCTACGGCGGCACGATTTGCGTCGTCGGCGCCGGGTGCGTCATCGACCCGGGCCTGCTCGCGGAGGAGCTCAACGAGCTCGAGGCGCGAGGGATCAAAACCGACGGCCTGCGGATCTCCGGCAACGCGCACGTGATCATGCCGTGGCACGTCGCGTCCGACGCGGCCAGCGAGCGCAGGCTCGGGAGGCTCCAGATCGGGACGACCCGCCGCGGGATCGGTCCGGCCTACTCCGACAAGGCGGCACGCCTGGGAATCCGCGTGCAGGACATCCTCGACCCCAAGATCCTCCGGCAAAAGTTCGAGACCGCCCTCGCGGAGAAGAACCGTCTCCTCGACGAGCCGCTCGAGCCGGGCGACCTGGCGGATCGGATGGAGACCTTCGCGGCGCGCCTGCGGCCGTACGTGGCCGACACCTCGCTGCTGGTCGACCAGGCTCTGCGGGAGGGCCGGCGCGTCCTCCTCGAGGGCGCTCAGGGGACGCTCCTCGATCTCGACCACGGCACGTATCCGTTCGTCACCTCGTCCAACCCCGTAGCCGGCGCGGCTGCGACGGGGATCGGGATCGGGCCCACCCGGATCGACAGCGTCCTCGGGGTGGCCAAGGCCTACGTCACCCGCGTGGGCGAAGGCCCGTTCCCCACCGAGATCGAAGGCCCCGACCAGGAGCGCATCCGCGAGCTCGGGGAGGAATATGGAACGACGACCGGTCGCGAGCGCCGCTGCGGCTGGTTGGACCTCGTTGCGCTGCGCTTCGCCGTCCGCGTCAACGGGATGACGTCGCTCGCGCTGACAAAGCTCGACGTTCTCTCGGAGTTCGACGAGATCCCGGTGTGCACCGCCTACCGCCTGCCGGACGGGAGCGAGACGGCCGAGTTCCCGGCGCACCAGAGCGACTTCCACCACGCGAGTCCGGTTTACGACACTCTGCCGGGCTGGCGCGAGCCGCTCGACGACGGCCTTCCGGGAACGGCGCGGGACTATGTCGAGTTCGTGGGCGGCGCGCTGGGGATCGAGGTCACGATGATCGGCACCGGCGCCGACCGGGAGCGGGTCATCACGCCAGATCAGCCGGCGTATTCACGTTCCTGAGCTGTCCCGGGTCTACATCGACCACACGTGTCTCGAGCTCGGCCAGGGCGCGATGCAGCGCGAGCTCTCCCGCGGCAACCCTCCGCTCGAGCACCGGAAGCGCCGAGCGCCGATAAGCGCCCGGCAGGGGGCCCGTCTGCACGATCGCGGCGTCGACTCCCTCGGCGCCGGCCGCCAAGGCCTGCAGGAGCTGGGCGCTCACGAGCGGCATGTCGGTCGGCAGCACGACGCAGAGGTCGCTCTCGGCCAGCCGCAGGCCGGCCGTGACCCCGACGATCGCCGCCCGCTCGTCCGAGCCGTCGTCTTCCACGGTGAACGGCAGCTCGAGCGCGTCCGCCTCCTTTCCCACGACGAGCACCCTGTCGAACGTCTCCACCAGCAGGCGGTGCGCCCGCACCGCGAGCGGCTCGCCGCGGAACTCGGCGAGCGCCTTGGGCGATCCGAAGCGAGCGCTCGCTCCGCCGACGAGCAGAACGCCGGTTACTTCCTCCCGACCGCGTACCACGCCCGAGCCGTGAGCTCGAAGGGGCCCTCAGGAGAGCCGAGCCGCCGGTAGTACTCGTCGCAAAGCGCCTGCAGCGCCTCCAGCTCGAGCGAGGCGGCATACGCCCCCGCGGGCCCGACGCCGCGGGTGAACGGCTCCCACAGGTCGTCGAAGCTTTCGTAAGCGGCGGATACGACGATCTCTCCGCTCGTCGTCCCTCGGACTCCTCCGTCGAGCCAGAGTTCTCCCAGGCCGTTCTCCCAGCCGAATCGCATGCGCGCGCGCTCGTCGAGGGCCGCGACTCCGCGGGCGTCGAGCGCCGCCGCAGCCTCCCAGAAGGTCGTGAGCAGGGTCATCTCATGGCCGTAATCCCAGACGGCGGCAGCCACCACGCCCCCGTCCCGCGCGACGCGCAGCATCTCATCCACGCCGCGCTCCGGATCGTGCAGGAAGTTCATGACGAGTTGGGCGAGGACGGCGTCGAACGAGTCGTCGGCGAACGGGAGCTCCTCGGCTGCCCCCGTACGAACATCGGCGGCCGGAAAGCGCTCGGTGAGCGCCGCCACGAAGGGCTCCGACGGATCGACTGCGGCCACGTTCTCCTCGCCGACGATGCGCGCAAGCACCCGGGTGAGCTTGCCGGTTCCGGCACCGACGTCCAATGCGCGCATGCCCGGCTGCACGTCAGCGCGACCGGCGAGCTCCCGCCCGAGCTCGTCGCCGTAGCGGCCGACAAAACGGTCGTAGATCTCCGCCTCGACCGCGAACGTCATGTGATCCGCTGCGGCTCCGAGTAGACGTTGACCCGTCCGTCCCGGATGAAGCCGCACAGGGTGATGCCCCGGTCGCGGGCGAGGTCGACCGCGAGCGAGGACGGCGCACCGACCGCCACCAGGATCGGACACCCGGCGACCGCGGCCTTCTGCACGAGCTCGAACGAGAGGCGCCCGCTCACGCACAGGATGTGCCGCGCCAGAGGAAGCAGCCCCTCCTCGAACGCATGGCCGATCACCTTGTCCATCGCGTTGTGTCGCCCTACGTCCTCGCGAACTGTGACGAGATTGCCGCTCTCGTCGAAGAGGCCCGTCGCGTGAAGGCCGCCGGTCGCCGCGAAGGTCGGCTGCCCTTCCCGCAGCCGGTCCGGGAGGGAGGCGACGAGCTGAGCCGAGACGCTCAGGTCGCTCGTCACCGGGTCGGCCTCGACCGCGACCGCCTCGAGAGCGCCCTTTCCACAGACCCCGCACGAGGACGAGGTGTAGAAGTTCCTCTGCAGCCGGCCGAGGTCGAAGTCCCCGGCGACCTCCGCCTCGACGACATTGGCAGCGAGATCCTGCGGAGGTTGAGCCTTGACGGCAGGGATGCCCTCCGAGAGCAAGAAGCCGACTGCGAGCTCCTCGTCGTGACCCGGCGTCCGCATCGTCACGGCGACAGACGCGCCGTTCACACGGATCTCGAGCGGCTCCTCGACCGCGAGTTCGTCCCACTCGGACGCTCCGGCGGGCAGGCGCAGGACCTCGACCCGCGCCGCGGATTGCGGGGGAACGGCCATCCCGAGAAGCGTAATTCGAATCACCCGAACGAGTTAGGTCTCGCCTCTTTCGCTGACCAGTGTCAAGACCGACATTTAGTTCGTACTCATACGAGTGCCCAGACAGGAGCCCCCATGGAACGCCCTCACTCCATCCCCGCCACGAAAGCGCTCCGGTGGACGACGACGCCGTCCGAGGAGCAACTGCTCGGCCCGCCGCTATTGGCGGCCAGCAGCCCGCCGGCCGTCAGCTTCGAGCCCCCTCCTCCGCATGACTGGGCCGTGGCCGACCACGTCGGCCCGCCGTCCGAGCCCCCTGCCGCGAGGGCCCGGTGGCGCCCGCAAGCCCGCGACCTGATCGCGCTCGCCGCAGTCGCAGCGGCCGTCTGGTTCGCGGTGCGTGGAGCCAACGGAGTGCCCTTCCGTTCGGTGGAGGTAGCCACGCCGACCACCGCCAACGCAGCCGGGACCCATGTGCTCGCGGATCGCCAGGAGCTGTCGTCGCTACCGCGCGAAGTCAAGACCACCGCAGGTGGCCCGGCCGCCGGTCACGACCGCGGTGGCAAAAATGACTCGGGCTCCCGAGGTGGGAACAGGGACAACGACCCGCCGGCAACCGGCGGCGGCAAGAAGGATCCGCTCGTGCAGGCGACCGTCCCCGGCGTCGGCTCGGTCACGATCGAGCAGCCGAACCTGCCCGACACTGGCCTTCCCGTCCCAAGCGTCCCGAAGCTCCCAGAGACCGAGATCGCCGTTCCCGGAACGGTCACGGTCAGCCTTCCCCTTCCCTAAAACGCTCCCGAAAAAGGGAGAGGAGGCGGCCGGTGAGACCGCCTCCTTGGGAGAGGGAGGATCGGCGAGGGAGTGTCGCCGCCCTCTTATGCGGAAGCTGCGAGCCTTCCTGTCAGCAAAGGAAGCCCGTCCTCGGAAAAACTTGCGGCGTGTTCTTCAGCGGGATCGGCCGCATAGGCGAGCACGGTGTCGACCAAGCGAAGGCCGAGGTCGTCCTTCGTCACGCACGCGACGGCGCCCGCCTGGAGACCGCTCTGGATCTCGCTGGCGGAGCCGTGCGAGGTGACGAGGACGACCGTCGTGCCGGGGCGCCAGGCAAGAATCCGCTCGGTGGCCTCGATGCCCGTCATCAGCGGCATGCGGATGTCCGTCAGGACGAGATCGGGCTCGAGCTTGCGTGCGAAGTCGACGGCTTCGGCGCCGTTGTAGGCGCAACCGACGACCTTGATGCGCTCATCCGACTCGAGGAGCTGCGTGAGCGCCTCAGCGAAGAGCATGTTGTCGTCTGCGATGAGTACTCGGAGGTGCATGCTTCAAAGGAAGCCGCCTCCGACGAATACTTGCGCAGAGTTTTCACTTGCGCAGAGTTTTCTAAGGCAGTTCGACGCCGAGCGCGGGTACGGCGCCCGTGACCGGCGCGCTGACGCTGCGGACCGTCTCGATCGCCTGAGCGGTGGTCTCGGTGACGGCCTTGGCCGGCTTCTCGACGACGGTCTTCACGGGTCCCGTAGGCGCCTGAGGCGTCTCGGCGGGAGGCACAGAGGGCCTCGCCGTCGAGTGTCGCTTGGGAGCGGCGTGTGGCCGCGGGGCCTTTGCGGTCCTCGACGGTTGCGTGGCCCGGTGCGGCGCCACAACCGCGGCGGAAGCGGTCGGCGTCTTGCTCGACGCTGACCGCGGTTCCTCGGTCGAGCCGGCCACCGTGGTCGCGACGAGCGCGGCGGCAAGCCCCGCCGCGAGCTTCGCCACCGCCCCCGAGCCCATGAGACCTTTGCAGGCGGCCGCGATCGCGCCGGGGAAGAAGGCGAACCGTCCCGCCCGCTTGGGCGCCGTCTTGCCGGAAAGCAGGTCGGCGAGCGAGCGGCGGGCGCGGAAGATCAGGGTCTCGACGGCGGCGTTGGAGAGCTCCATCTCGGCCGCGATCTCCTTGTAGGAAAGCCCGCGCCACTCGCGCAGGAGGATGGCGCGCCGCTGCTGGTCAGGCATGCGGGCGAGCGCGTCCTCGAGCCCCATCAGGTCATCGGTGTCCGCGGCATGCGCGGGCGACATGTCGGCCAGCTGGACGGGATCGCTCAGGACCTCGCGGGCCCGCTTGCGACCACGCGAGCGATGGCGCGCACGGCAGGCGTTCTGCGCGATCGTGAAGAGCCAACTCGCCTCGGCGCGGGGAACGACGCCTCGCCGAAGGCCACGGAAGGCCCACATGAAGGTCGTCTGGGCGACGTCCTCGGCCTCCTCGCGGCTGCCGAGCTGGTAGAGGCAGTAGCCGAAGACGCGGTCGTAGTAGCGCTCATAGAGGAGCGCCGCACCGTCGGCGGCGGACTCGGCAATGACCGAGACCGGCCGCTCCCTGACGAGCGTCGGACTGGCCTCCAAAGCTACCCCTTATCTCCGCGCTGGGCATCCACGGACAGGTCTCACTGTGGGTGACTTTGTGCCAAAAGTAAATAGCCGCCGTTGGGTGCCGTCCCGCGATGGGCGGCGAAATATGATCAGCGCATCGACGTCCTCCGGCTCACCGAGCTCCTGCCGGATCTCCCGCAGGAGCGAACGCGCCTCCTGGACAACCTCGGGCGTGTTCGCCGCGAGGTCGGCCCGCTGACGCCCGAGGTCTCGGACGCCCTCGCCGACCACATGAACATCCGCAGAGGCGAGGTGCACGAAGTCGTGTCGTTCTACTCGTTCCTCGAGGTGCCGGCGGACGCCGTGCGCGTTTGCATCGGGCCGGTCTGCGACTGCCTGGGCGCGAAGGAGCTCCTTGCCCGCGAGCAGAAGCGGTCGGACGGAACTCCCGTGCTGGGCGTCGAGTGCCTGGGTCACTGCGACCTGGCCCCCGTGTTGACCCGTGGAGACCTCGTCGAGCCGGAGGTCGTCCACCGGGCCAACGACGGCCCTTCGACGGGTCTCGGCACCCGGGACGAGACCCTGGCCGACTACGAGCGCCGCGGCGGCCTGGCCGCGCTTCGCAACCTTCCTTCGAAGGAGAAGGTCGTCGAGGAGCTGAAGGCGTCGGCGCTCACGGGCTACGGCGGCGCGGGCTTCCCCACCGGGCTCAAGTGGGAGGCGGTGGCGAAGGAGCCGGCGCCGCGCTACGTGGTCGTGAACGCGGACGAGGGCGAGCCCGGGACGATCAAGGACCGCTACGTCATGGAGCTGCGCCCGCACCTCATGCTGGAGGGGACGCTCATCGCGATGGACTTCGCCGATGCGACGGAGGGGTTCATCTACCTCCGCGAGGAGTACGCGACGGCGCGGAATCGGCTCACGCATGCGATCGAGGAGTTTCGGGCCGCTGGCCTGCTCGAGGGACGCTCGCTCGAGCTCGTGGTGGGCGCCGGCGCCTACATCTGCGGAGAAGAGACCGCGATGCTCGAGTCCATGGAAGGCCGGCGCGGCATGCCGCGGCTCAAGCCTCCCTTCCCGAGCCAGGTGGGATACCTGGGCCGGCCGACGCTCATCAACAACGTCGAGACGCTGGCGCACATCCCGGCGATCCTCCGTGACGGCGGCAAGGCGTGGCCACGCGTCCGCCTCTGGTCCGTCTCAGGAGCGGTCGCGCAGCCGGGCTGCTACGAGGCGCCGCTCGACGTCACTCCGCGGCAGCTGATCGACGGCTACGCGGGCGGGCTGACAGGCGCGATCTCGGCCGTCGTGCCAGGAGGCGCCGCCAGCGGGATCCTCCCACCCGACGCACTTGACGTGCCGCTCTCGCGCGACTCGCTGCGGGAATGGGGCGCCGGGCCCGGGTCGGCCGGACTCCAGGTGTTCCCCGAGAGCTACACCCCCCTTCGCCTTCTCGCCGAAACGATGCGGTTCTTCGCCGAGGAGTCGTGCCAGAAGTGCACGCCCTGCCGGATCGGGAACCGCGGGATGCACCATCTCCTCGAGGAGCTCGAGCACGGCGAGGTGGCCATGCCGCGCGCCAAGGTGGAGGAGTGGCTAGACGCGATGGTGTCGACCTCGATCTGCGGCCTGGGGCAGGGCGCTCCGTTCCCGATGCGGAACGCCTTCCGCCACTGGCCGGAGACGTTTGCGGCCCTCGGGGACACGGCTACGATGAGCACCCCGTGATCCGCTTCACGCTCGACGGCCGGGAGGTGAGCGCGCCCGCAGGGGAGCTGCTCGTCCATGCGGCCGCGCGGCACGGCGTCTTCATCCCGACCCTCTGCCACGACGACAAGCTCGACCCCTACGGCGGCTGCCGGATGTGCGTCGTCGGCGTGGAAGGGTCGCCCCGGCCGCTCCCGGCCTGCGCAACGAGGGTCGCCGAAGGCATGGTCGTCTCGACGAACTCCTCGGTACCGCAGTACCAGCGCACCCTCACCGAGATGCTCCTGACAGAGCACCTGAACGCGAATCCCGGCGGCCGCCCGAACGAGCTGACCGACCTCGCGGCGGATCTCGATGTGGAGGCACCTTTCATCCTCCCGGACGCCAAGCGCGAGCCCTACGAGGACCGCAACACGTTCATGGGCTACGACCCCGACGCGTGCATTCTCTGCGCGCGCTGCGTCCGCTACACGCAAGAGGTCATGCAGTGCTCTGCGCTCTCCCTCGAGGGCCGCGGGCCGGAGGCGCGAGTCGTCCCGACGTGGGGCCGTTCGTGGCTCGACACCGAGTGCGAGCTCTGCGGCGGCTGCCTCGGCGTCTGCCCGACGGGAGCCATCTACGAGAAGTTCGAGGAGGGCACCGAGCAGCCGGAACGGGCGCTCACGAAGGTCAAGTCGACCTGCACATTCTGCGGAGTCGGCTGCCAGATCGACATCAACGTCGATCCGGAGACGAACCGGATCGAGAAGATCACTTCGGACCCGACGTACGTCTCCAACGAGGGCAACCTCTGCGTCAAGGGCCGCTTCGCGTTCAATTTCGTGCACCATCCGGACCGGCTCACCGAGCCACTCGTTCGTGGTGAGGACGGCGAGCTCCACCCAGCGACCTGGGAGCAGGCGCTCCAGGTCGCGGCCGACGGTCTCGAGCGCGTCAAGGCGGAACACGGGCCGCAGTCCATCGGCTTCCTCGCTTCGGCGCGGCTGACGATGGAGGAGAACTTCCTCATCCAGAAGCTCGCCCGCACGGTGGTCGGAACAAACTCCGTCCACTCGTGCGAAGCCACCTGACACGCTCCGACCCTCTACGGCCTGGTCAGGTCGTTAGGCAGAGGCGCCACCACCAACTCGATCCCCGAGATCGAGAACTCCCGCTTCATCCTCGTGATCGGCTCGAACACGACCGAGGCGCATCCCGTGCTCGCACTGCGCATGAAGAAAGCTGCCCGCAACGGAGCCACCCTCGTCGTCGCCGACCCCCGCAAGATCTGGCTGACGAAGCTCGCCAAGCGCCACCTCCAGCTCCGGCCGGGGTCGGACGTGTGGCTGATCAACGCGATCATGCACGTGATCCTCCGCGAAGGGCTCCAGGACGAGGACTACATCCGGGAGCACACCGAGGGCTTCGAAGCGGTCGCCGAGGTCGTCCAGCGCTACACACCCGAGGAGGCGGAGAAGGTCACGGGCGTCCCGGCCGAGGACATCGTCGCCACGGCGCGCGAGTACGCCTCCGAGAAGCACGCGGCGATCTTCTACACGCTCGGCATCACCGAGCATGCCTGCGGCGTCGACAACATCTGGTCGCTCTCGAACCTCGTCCTCATGACCGGCCACCTCGGGTACGAGTCCACGGGCCTCAACGCACTGCGCGGCCAGAACAACGTCCAGGGCCTGAACGACGCGGGGGCCAATCCCGCCTACCTCCCCGGCTACCAGCCGGCGGACGACCCGCGCATCAAGGAGAGGTTCGCGGAGGCCTGGGGCGTTCCCGTCCCGGAAACGACGGGCTACCGGCTCGACCAGATGATGTCGGGGCTCCACGACGGGCGCATCAGGGCGCTCTACCTGATCGGAGAGAACCCGGCCCAGACCGAGCCGAACGCACACCACGTCGAGGAAGGTCTCGGCCATCTCGACTTCATGGTTGCCCAGGATCTGTTCCTCAACGAGACGAGCACCCAGCACGCCGACGTTGTCTTCCCGGCATCGAGCTTCGCCGAGAAAGACGGCACGTTCACGAACACGGAGCGGCGGGTGAACCGTGTGCGAAAGGCGGTTCCGACTCCGGGCCAGGCGCGCGAGGACTGGCAGATCGTCGTCGACCTCGCCAGGACGATGGGCGCGAACTGGCCCGAGTACACGACGCCGGAGGACGCGTGGAACGAGTTCGCCGACCTCGCGCCGCTCTGGTCGGGGATCCGCTACGACCGCATCGAGGAGGTCGGGCTCCAGTGGCCGTGTCTCGACCGCGAGCATCCCGGAACGCCCTACCTCCACTCCCCGAGCCCGTCGCGCCCGAACGGCAAGGGCAAGTTCTATCCCGTCGAGTACCAGCCGCCGATCGAGCAGCCGGACTCGGAGTACCCGTTCGTGCTCTCCACCGGCCGCACGCTCTACCACTACAACTCGGCGACCATGACCATGCGCGAGGAGGGGGTCGTCCAGAAGCAGGAGGATCCCTTCGTCGAGATCCATCCCGAGGACGCGCAGGCGCTGGGGATCCAGGACGGCGACTGGGTGCGCCTCGTCTCCCGCCGGGGCGAGCTGGAGGCCCGCGCCGCCGTCGGCGAGCGCGTCTACCCAGGTCTCGTCTGGATGGCGCTCCACTTCGCGCAGGCAAAGGTGAATTGGCTCACGCACGATGTCGGCGACCCCTTGATCGGCACGCCGGAGTACAAGACCTCCGCGGTGCGCGTGGAGCCGATCGGCTCGGCGCTCAAGCCGGCGGCTCGATAGCGCTCGGGAACATCTCCGCCTCAAACGCCGTCAAAGCGGCAAATGAGGAACGGAGGCGCCATGAAGTTCTCGCTATTCGCCGTTGTCGCCGCGCTCGCGATGCTCGCCGCCGGATGCGGCGGCTCGAGCGACGGCAGCGAAGTCGCACTGGGTCAGGGCCAGGGTGGGAGCACGGGAGACACGATCGCGGTCTCGGAGAAGGGCGACATGGGAGTCGCGTCTTCGATCAGCTATCCGACGACTATCGGAAGCGTTGGAACGCTGCCCGGGATCACCGTCACGGGCTCGGGTACCGCAGACGCCGTACCGGACGTCGCCGACTGGTCGTTCGGCGTTCAATCCGATGCCGGGACCGCAAAGGACGCGCTCGCGCAAGCCGCAGATGCGACCCGGAAGATCGTCGACGCTCTCCGTAACGCCGGCGTGGCGAAGGAGGATTTGCGCACCGAGCAGGTCTCGCTCTATCCACGCACGAGCAACGACGGCCTCTCGGTCATCGGCTACAGCGCTTCGAGCAGCGTGCACGCGACCGTCCGCGACCTCGGCAAGGCCGGTTCGGTCGTCGACGCCGCCGTGAAGGCCGGCGCGAACCAGGTCTACGGGCCGTCGCTTCGCGTCTCCGACAACCGGGCGCAGTACCGGGCAGCGGTCGACGCGGCGATGGACGACGCGCGCGCCCGCGCCCAGGCGCTCGCCGCCAGGGCCGGCGTCACCCTCGGGGGCCCGATTGCCATCGTCGAGAGCGGTGTCAGCTACCCAGGCCCGAGTCTACGACCGCGCCATGGCCGGCGGTGCCGAGTCGGCCGTGCCGATCGAGCCGGGAGTCGACCAGATCTCCGCGGCGCTCACAGTGACCTTCGCGATCTCGTAAAAGTCCCTGCAAGCAGAATAGGATGCGGGCCATCGCTCGGCCCGCGGCCCCACCCAGCGAGAACCGGATCCTCTACGAGATCATCTCGACGGTCGGGTCGTCGCTCGAGCTGGCGCAGGTGCTCGACGCGGTCGTCCGGCTCCTCTCCGACGCGAGCGCCGTGCACGCAACCTTCGTCTACCTGGTGGAAGACGGAGGCGAACGGCTCGTATTGCGCGCCGCGTCAGAGCCCTACTCGCAGCTCGTCGGCGAGATCGCGCTCGAACGCCCTGAGGGAATCGCCTGGTGGGCAGCCGAGCACAAGGAGCCTGCGTTCACACAGGAGCTGCTCTCGGATCCGCGCACGAAGTTCGTGCCCGAGCTCGAGGAGGAGAAGTTCCAGTCGCTCCTCTCCGTGCCGATCGTCGCGCGTGACGGGAACGTCATCGGAGTCATCTCACTCCACACGGAGGCGCCGCGTGAGTTCACGCCGCCCGAGATCGAGGTGCTCACTTCCAGCGCGTCTCTCGTTGCCGGCGCGATCGAGAACGCGCGCCTCTACGAGGAGACGCGCCAGCGTGTCGGCGAGCTCGAGCATCTGACGCAGCTCGCGGAGACGCTCACGCGCGCCCAGAGCGTGGACGAGCTCCTGCCCGCGGTCGCGTCCCAGGGGCTCGAGCTCCTGCGCGCCGATTCCTTCCACGTCTACCTGCTCGATGCCGGGTCCGAGGAGCTCCGCCTGCGAGCCTCCGCGCCGCGCAACGCCGAGGCGCCAAACGTGATCAAGCTGCAGAGCCTGGGGCCCGAGCTCGCCCGGAGCGGCCGCTCGGCCGCGGTGGCGGTCTCGCTCGTGGCCGACGAAGAGCTGCTCGGCCTGCTGACCGCGAAGGGAACCTCCGCGGTCGAGCTGGCGCGCGCAGCGGCCAACCAGACCGCGGTCGCCCTCAAGAAGATCGAGCTGATCGAGCGCCTCACGGAGAAGAACCTCATCAAGGACTTCTTCGAGCAGCTGGCGGGCGGGACCGTGCCCGGCGATCTGGAAGGCAGGGCTGCGCGACTCGGGGTCGACCTGGACGACCGCTATCTCGTTCTCGCCGCTGCTCCCGCCGACGACGTGCTCGAGAAGGAGCTCGCGGCGGCGGCTCCCAGACGATCGTTGTTCGATCGGCGGGGCGAGTCCGTTCGCGGGCTGCTGCGCATCCCCTCCACCGGGGAGGCGTCACTCCTCGAGAAGCTTCACGAGGTGCACGCGGTCCTCGAGGCGCCCGTCTCGATCGGCGTCTCTCAGGTGTGCCAGGGCGCCGCGAGCTTCCGCGCGGGGTTCGAAGAGGCGCAGCATGCGCTCGTCGGCGCCTCGGTGATCCGCGGCAAGCCCGCCGTCATGAGCTACGAAGAGCTCGGGCCGTACAAGTACCTCCTGCGGATGCCCATCGACTCGGACCTCCGCGACAGCCATCGCGACGCCGTCATGCGCATCGCCGAGTACGACCGCCAGCGCCAGACGGCACTTTTGCGAACGCTCGAAGAATTCCTACGCCGGCAAGGCAACATCAGCGCGACGGCCGAGGCGCTCTACGTCCACCCGAACACCCTTCGCCAGCGTCTCCGGCGCATCCAGGAGCTGTCAGGCATCGACCTGCGCAAGGACGACTGGCTCCTCGTGGAGATCGCCGTGAAGATGGTCAAGCTGCGGGAGGCTCTGGGGCGGTAAAGACCGCACATAAGCGGGCGTTTTCCGTTGTAGAAAGCGACCATCGGCGGGCCTGCGCTCCCGCGTTATGGTCGCGGGGACCTGACCGAGGGAGGACCCCGCATGGCCACCACGACCGCGCAAACGCCAAGCCTCGACGAGATCCGCGACAGGGCGAAGAAGGGCGAGATCGAGTTCTTCTTCGCGCAGTTCGTCGACATGTACGCACGCCCGAGCGCCAAGCTCGTCCCCGCGGCGCATCTGGAGGACCTGCTGAACGAGGGAGCCGGCTTCGCCGGGTTCGCCGCCGGCGAGATCGGCCAAGTACCGAGCGACCCCGACATCGCGGCCATCCCCGACCCGGACACCTTCACCCCGCTCCCGTGGAACCCCTCCGTGGCCCGCTTTGCATGCGACATCCACGTCGACGGCGAGGAGTGGCCTTACGACCCCCGTACGATCCTGCGCAGGCAGCTCGAGGCCGGCCGCCAGAAGGGCTTCGAGTTCAAGATGGGGCTCGAGCTCGAGTACTTCCTCGTCCAGCCGCGAGACGACGGCTCGATCGAGCTGGCCGACCGCATGGACACGCTAGAGAAGCCCTGCTACGACCTCGTCGGGCTCACCCGGAACCTCGACTTCCTCACCACGATCTCCACGTACGTCAACGGGCTCGGATGGGACAACTACGCGAACGACCACGAAGACGCGAACGGCCAGTTCGAGCAGAACTTCACCTACGCCAACGCGCTCACGAGCTGTGATCGTGCGATCTTCTTCCGCTACATGGTCCACGTCCTCGCCGAGCACCGAGGAATGGTGGCGACCTTCATGCCCAAGCCGTTCACCAACCTCACGGGCAACGGCTGCCACTTCCACATGTCGCTCTGGGACGGCGACACGAACCTCTTCCTCGACGAGAACGACCCGCGCGGGCTCGGCCTGTCCGAGACCGCGTACCACTTCATCGGCGGGCTGAAGAAGCACGCGAGGGCCTACAGCGCGATCACCGCGCCCACGGTGAACTCCTACAAGCGCCTCAAGGTGGGGACGACCTCGAGCGGCGCCACCTGGTCGCCGGTCTGGATCAGCTACGGCTACAACAACCGGACGCAAATGCTGCGCATCCCCGGTCCCGGGCGCATCGAGGACCGCACGATCGACGGCTCCTGCAACCCCTACCTCGCGGCCACGGCCGTGCTGGCCGCCGGCCTCGACGGGATCGAGTCGAAGCTCGATCCGGGGGAGGCCAACAGCGAGAACCTCTACGCCATTCCCTACGACGAGCTGCGCTCCCGTGGCCTGGAGACGCTCCCCGGCAACCTGCTCGACGCCACGGAGGAGCTCGAGGGCGACACCGTGTTGCGCAAGGCTTTCGGCAGGGGTCGCGACGAGGACTACCTGGACTACTTCATCCGCGTGAAGCGCGACGAGTGGAACCGCTACCACGAGCAGGTCACGCCCTGGGAGATCAAGGAATACCTGACGCGCTTCTGATCTATGTATAAAAGCTACATATGTATATCCCGAAAATCGTAGGAACCAAGGGATTCAGAAGCAGACAACGTATGTAGATTGAGGACATATGTGTGGGATCGTCGGACTGTTTGCGAAGTCGAGCGAGATCGAGGAAAGCCTCGGCGAGCACCTCGCCGCGATGCTCGCGCAGATGAGCGATCGCGGCCCCGACTCCGCCGGAGTCGCCGTCTACCGTGAGCCCGCGCCGAGCGGCGCGTGCAAGCTCACGCTGTTCTCCCCCGATCCGCTCGAGGACTGGGAGGCACTCGGCGGAGAGCTCCGCAACGCCTTCGGCGGCGCCCCCGAGCCGAGCGTCCGCGCGAGCCACGCGGTCTTCGTGGTGGACGCGGAGGCGTCTGACACGGAGGCATGGATCCGAGGCACCCACCCAGATTTGCGCGTCATGAGCGCGGGGCGGTCGATCGAGATCTACAAGGAGATCGGGCGCCCGGAGGAGTTCATCCGCCAATTCGCGCTCGAGGACTTCCATGGAACGCACGCTCTCGGCCACACGCGCATGGCGACGGAGAGCCGCGTGACGACCGCAGGCTCGCACCCCTTCTCCACCGGGCTCGACGTCTGCCTCGTCCACAACGGCTCGCTCTCGAACCACAACCGCCTGCGCCGGGAGCTCAGGCGCGAGGGGATCGAGTTCCAGACCGAGAACGACACTGAGGTTGCCGCCGGTTACCTCGCCTGGCGCCTTCGCGAGGGCGCATCGCTCGAGCAGGCGCTCGAGGGGTGCCTCGAGGACCTGGACGGCTTCTACACGTTCCTCGTCGGCACGGCGGACGGTTTCGCGGTTCTCCGCGACCCGATCGCGTGCAAGCCCGCCGTCCTCGCCGAGACCGACGAGTGGGTGGCGATGGCCTCGGAATGGCGCGCGCTCGCCGTGCTCCCCGGAGCCGCGACTGCCAAGGCATGGGAGCCGGCCCCGGGTGTCGTCTACGCCTGGGAACGGCAGAAGGTCTGAGGATGATGGAGGCCGCGACCGAGGCGGCGGTGGAGGTCGTCGATCTCGCGTCCACCCCTCTCCGGGAGCTGAACCAGCGCCTCCACGACCTCGCGGACGGGCGGCCCGGCCCCCGCCGCTGGCGCGTCCTCAATCCGAACGGGGCGCATGCCGTCGCCTGCGGCATCGATGCCGAGATCGAGATCGAGATCGACGGGCACGTCGGCTACTACTGCGCCGGGATGAACAAGCTGGCGACCGTGCGCGTGCACGGAAACGCCGGCCCCGGGCTCGCCGAGAACCTCACGTCGGGCACGGTCGTCGTCGAGGGGAACGCAAGCCAGTCGGCGGGAGCAACCGCCCATGGGGGCCTGCTCGTCGTCCACGGCGACGCGGCCGCACGCTGTGGGATCTCGATGAAGGGGGTCGACATCGTCGTCCGGGGCTCCGTCGGGCACCTGAGCGGCTTCATGGCGCAAACGGGGCGGCTCGTCGTCTGCGGCGACGTCGGCGACGCGCTCGGCGACTCGATCTACGAGGCTCGCATCTACGTCCGTGGGGAGGTCGCCGGCCTCGGCGCGGACTGCGTCGAGAAGGAGCTCCGCGAGGAGCACCGGGCCGAGCTCGCCGACCTCCTCGCCCAGGCGGGGATCGACGACATCGACCCCACGGACTTCCGCCGTTACGGCTCCGCGCGCCGCCTCTACAACTTCCACGTCGACAACGCGTACTAGTGCCCAAGTCCGAGCAGCGGCCCTGGAACCTGCGCGAGTCGTACCTCTATGACCGCGCCGTGATCGCGGAGATCCAGCGCGCCGCCCAGGAGGGCATCTACGACATCCGCGGGTTCGGCGCCAAGCGGCGGTTGCCCCATTTCGACGACCTTCTCTTCCTCGGCGCGAGCATCTCCCGTTACCCGCTCGAGGGCTACCGCGAGCGCTGCGACACCGACGTCACGCTGGGGACCCGCTTCGCCAAGAAGCCGCTCGAGCTGAAGATCCCGGTGACGATCGCCGGGATGAGCTTCGGCGCCCTGTCCGCCCCGGCGAAGGAGGCGCTCGGCCGCGGGGCGAGCGAAGTCGGCACCTCGACGACCACCGGCGACGGGGGCATGACGCCGGAGGAGCGGGAGCACTCGAAGGTCCTCGTCTACCAGCTGCTCCCCTCTCGCTACGGGATGAACCCAGACGACCTCCGCAAGGCCGACGCGATCGAGATCGTCGTCGGGCAGGGCGCCAAGCCGGGTGGAGGCGGGATGCTCCTCGGCCACAAGATCTCCGACCGGGTGGCGGCCATGCGCGACCTTCCGCGGGGCATCGACCAGCGGAGCGCCTGCCGGCACCCCGACTGGACGGGCCCGGACGACCTCGAGATCAAGATCGGCGAGCTGCGTGAGATCACCGACTGGGAGAAGCCGATCTTCGTCAAGATCGGCGCGACGAGGACGTACTACGACGTCCAGCTCGCCGTGAAAGCGGGCGCGGACGTGATCGTGCTCGACGGGATGCAGGGCGGGACCGCGGCGACGCAGGACGTCTTCATCGAGCACGTCGGCATCCCGACCCTGCCCGCGGTGCGCATCGCGGCCGACGCGCTCCAGGAGCTCGGGATGCACCGTCAGGTTCAGCTGATCGTCTCAGGCGGGATCCGCACCGGCGCCGACGTCGCGAAGGCTCTCGCGCTCGGCGCGGACGCGGTCTCGATCGGCACCGCGGCGCTCATCGCGATGGGCGACAACGCGCCCGAGCTCGACGCGGAGTACCGCGAGCTCGGAAGCGCCGCCGGTTACTACGACGACTGGCAGGCGGGCCGGGACCCCGCCGGCATCTCGACGCAGGAGGACGAGCTGGCAGCGCGGTTCGACCCGGTGCTCGGCGGACGGAAGATCGCCAACTACCTCCGCGTGCTGACGCTCGAGGCCCAGACGCTCGCGCGCGCATGCGGGAAGTCGCACGTCCACAACCTGGAGCCCGAGGATCTCGTCGCGCTCACAGTCGAGGCTGCGGCCATGGCGCGCGTCCCACTGGCCGGGACGGATTGGATCCCAGGCGCGAACGGATCTGGTTAGGCTCTTCTCCCTGTGTCGTTCCTCCTCCCGTGCCCCAATTGCGGCCCCCGCGACGTGAACGAGTTCACGTGCGCCGGCGAGGTCACGGTGCGACCGAAAGCTTCACCGTCGCTGCGGGAGCTCTGCGAGTACGTCTACTTCCGGCGGAACGTCGCGGGCGTTCAGCGGGAGTGGTGGTACCACCGCTTCGGGTGTGAGGTCTGGTTCCAGGCCGAGCGCGACACGCGCACGAACGAGGTCCTGCTCACCGAGATCGTCGACCCCGCTGCGCAGCAGGGCACGGCTGAGCAACGGGAAGCGGCGATCCCCGACACTCCTGCGGTTTGAGGTACCTCAGGTTCCTCGGGGCCAGCCCTCGGCGGAGCCCGGCGCCGCCGGGCTCGAGCGGAGGGCGGCGAGGGGCGTGAGGCTCGACCCACAGCCGAACGAGCGGATCAACCGCGGCGAAGAGCTGATCTTCACCTACCGCGGACGACCGGTCCGAGCGTTCGCCGGCGACACTTTCGGCTCGGCGCTGTACGCCGCCGGGCAGCGCGTCTTCTCCCGCAGCTTCAAATACCACCGCCCGCGCGGGCTCCTGTGCTGCAGCGGCAATTGCGCCAACTGCATGATGACCGTGGACGGCGTCCCGAACGTGCGCGTCTGCGCCGAGCCCGTCCGCCACGGTTCCGAGGTCAAGCCGCAGAACGTCTGGGGCTCGCTCGAGCACGACCTGCTCGCGGCTACTGACAAGCTGGGTGGGCCCTTCACCCCGGTCGGCTTCTACTACAGAACGATGATCAGGCCTCGCTTCGCGTGGCCGCTCTACGAGAAGTTCCTGCGCAACGTCGCGGGGCTCGGCCGGATCGACCCTCACGCGGACCGCACCGGCCGCTACGACACCGAGCACCGGCACGCCCAGGTGCTCGTGGTCGGCGGAGGCACCGCCGGCCAGCGGGTCGCGGCCGAGCATGCCGCGCGCGGAGCTCAGGTCGTGCTCGTCGAGGAGAACCCCAATCTCACCATCCCCACAGGAGATTTCGAGCTGATCCGTGGGCGGGCGCTCGGGATCTGGGAGGGCGGCCTCGTCCCCGTGGACGCGGGCCGCATCCTTTACCGCTTCAGAGCCGACCGGATCGTCGTCGCGACCGGGGCGGTCGAGCAGCCGTTGATCTTCCCGGGCAACGATCTCGTGGGCGTCATGCTCCCGGAGGCAGTCCGCCGGCTCGTCGACGTCTGGGCCATACGCCCGGGCAGGCGCGCAGTGGTCGTCACCGCCGACGAAAACGGCCGCGACGCGGCGAAGACCCTCAAGCACGCAGGCGTCGAGATCGCGGGCGTCTACGACCTCCGCCGCGAGCGCATCCGCGAGATCGTCGCGGGCGGGCGCAACGGCGTGCTCGACTCGGTCGAGCTCGACGGGCACAGGATCGCCTGCGACCTGCTCGTGATGTCGGGAGGCCGCCAGCCGGCCTACTCGTTGCTCGCCCAGGCGGGCGCGAAGATCGAATACGCGCCCGAGTCGGGGCTCTTCGTCCCGACCGAGCTCCCGGGCGACGTCGACGCGGTCGGATCCGTGACGGGCGAAGGGATCTCCGGAGTCGTTCCCGCTGCCACCTTCAACGGCGCCTCGGGCAAAGGGAAATGCTTCGTCTGCGTCTGCGAGGACGTCACCGACAAGGATCTGAAGCGCGCGATCGCGGAGGGGTTCGACTCCATCGAGCTCGCGAAGCGCTACACGACCGTGACGATGGGCCCCTGCCAGGGCCGGCTCTGCCACGTTCCCTCCATTCGCGTCTACGCGCGGGAGAACGAGAGCGATCCAGGGACCATCGGCACCACGACGGCGCGTCCTCCCTGGGCGCCCGTGACCCTCGGCGTACTCGCCGGCCGCCCGCACGAGCCGGCGCAGCGCACCTCGATCCACCACCGCCACAAGGAGCTCGGGGGCCGCATGATGTGGACCGGAACCTGGCGCCGCCCTCATTCCTACGGAGACGTCGAGGCCGAGGTCCAGGCGGTGCATGGCTCCGTCGGGCTGATCGACGTCTCGACGCTCGGGAAGCTGATCGTGTCCGGCCCCGACGCGGCCGATTTCCTCGAGCGCCTCTACCCGAACCGCTTCGGCGACATGAAGCCCGGCCGCATCCGCTATGGGGTCCTCAACACGGACTCGGGGCGGATCATGGACGACGGGACGATCGCGCGGCTCTCGGAGGACACGTACTACGTGACGACAACATCCACCGGCGCCGGTGCGGTCGTCGAGTGGTTCGAGTGGTGGAACGCAGTCTGGGGCCTGGACGTGCAGATCGCGGACGTGACGGGCGGCCTCGCCGCGCTGAATGTCGCGGGCCCCCGTTCGCGCGACCTCCTCGGTCGGCTGACCGACATGGACGTCTCGAACGAGGGCATCGCCTATCTCGACGCGCGCCAGGGGCCGGTTGCGGGAGTGCCCTGCCTCATCCTGCGGATCGGCTTCGTCGGCGAGCTCGGCTACGAGCTCCACTTCCCGAGCCCCTACGGGGAATTCATGTGGGACACGCTGCTCGAGCGCGGCGAGGATCTCGCGATCCGGCCCTTCGGCCTCGAGCCGCAGCGCGTCCTCCGCCTGGAGAAGATGCACATCCTCGTCGGGCAGGACACGGACTCCGAGTCCAATGTGATCGAGGCGAACATGCCCTGGATCGTCAAGTTCGACAAGGACGATTTCGTGGGCAAGTGGGCGCTCGAGCACGTGCGCGGCCGGGGCATCCGCGAGCAGCTCGTCGGCTTCGAGATGGAGGACGGGCGCGTCCCGCCGGAGGGCGGCCAGGTCGTGATCAAGGAGCGCAGGCCGGTCGGCCGGGTCACGAGCGCCCGCTGGAGCCCTGAGCTCCGCAAGGTGATCGGCATGGCCTGGGTGCCCGCCGAGCTCGCACGGGAGGGCGCCGAGTTCTTCGTCACGATGAACGACGGCTTCGACAAGGCCCACGTTCGCCTCAAGCCGTTCTTCGATCCCGAAGGGGAGCGTCTCAGATCGTGACGGAAGTCCTGGACTTCCTGTCGCCCGACAGGGCGACCCCCGAGGCCGTCTGGCGCTCGCCGCTCGAGCGCGCGCTGCGCGAGGCGCCCCCGGAGGTCTCCGACCTCTCGCTCACGGGGAAACTCGACGTCCGCGGCGACGTGAGCTCGCTCAAGAGCCGCGCGCTCGAGATCGTCCGCCTGACGCCGGAGCGCGCCCTCGTCCTCTGCGACTTCACGAAGACGGCGGAGATCAGGGCGAAGCTGTCCGAGCGCTTCTTCGTCGTCGACCTGAGCGCCGTGCTCGCCGGCCTGCAGGTGCGCGGTGAGACGCTCATGCGCCGGCTAACCGAGCTCGACCTGGACGCGCTCCCGGCCGTGGGCGCCGTCGCGCACGTCCAGGCGTACGTGATCCGGAACGGCGGAGAGACCTTCCGCCTCTTCTTCCCGCAGGAATACGGGCACTACCTGGCCGAAGTCGTCATCGACGCGGCCGAAGGGCTAACTCACCAATGAAGGACATCTTCCGCGTCCGGCGCATGTGGCGGCCTCGCGGCGAGCTGAAGCGCCGCTACGACGTCGTCATCATCGGCGGGGGCTCGCACGGGCTCGCGACCGCCTACTACCTGGCGAAGAACCACGGCATCAAGGACGTCGCCGTGCTGGACAAGAGCTACATCGGCTCAGGCGCCGCAGGGCGCAACACGACGATCATCCGGGCGAACTACCGCACGCCGGAGGGCGCCGCCTTCTACTCGCAGAGCGTCAAGCTTTACGAGGGTCTCGGGGCGGAGCTCGACTTCAACCTGCTCTTCTCACAGCAGGGCCACCTGACGCTCGCCCACTCCGACCGCGGGATCATCACCGCCAACGAGCGCGCCGAGGTGAACAAGCTCCTCGGGATCGACAGTCGCGTCATCTACCCGGACGAGATCAGCAAGCTCTGCCCCGAGATGAACCTCTCGCAAGAGGTCACCTGGCCCGTGATGGCGGCCCTTTATCACCCGCCGGGCGGGATCATCCGCCACGACGCCGTCGTCTGGGGCTTCGCACGAGGCGCCGACCGGCGGGGAGTCGAGATCCATCCGTACACGGAGGTGACTGGGATCGATCGCTCGCCGACCGGGCGAGTGCACGGCGTCCAGACCACGCGCGGCGACATTGAGTGCGACACGGTCATCAGCTGCACGGCCGGCTGGTCGACCCTGGTGGCCGACCTCGCGGAGGTCCCCCTCCCGATCACCACGCACATCCTCCAGGCCTTCGTGACCGAGCCGGTGAAGCCCTTCCTCGACGTGATCATCGTCTCCTCGCAGATGCACATCTATGTTTCCCAGACCGACCGCGGCGAGTTCCTGATCGGCGCCGAGATCGAGCCCTACACGACGTACAAGGGCATCGGGACGTTCCCGTTCCTCGAGTATTCGGCGAAGCACGTCCTCGAGCTCTTCCCGCAGCTGGAGCGGGCGAAGATCCTCCGCTCGTGGACCGGCCTCTGCGACCTCTCGCCGGACTACAGCCCGATCCTCGGAGTGACCGAGGCGGAAGGGTTCCTCGTCAGCTGCGGCTGGGGCACGTACGGCTTCAAGGCGGCTCCGATCGTGGGGACGACGCTTGCAGAGCTTGTCGCCACCAAGGAAACTCCCGCTCTCATTGAGCCATTTGCCCTCGAACGCTTCTACAGGGACACACCCGTGAGCGAGCTCGCGGCAGCTGCGGTGAGCCACTGATGGCCACCCACATGCCCTCGAGCCTCGAGATCGCCCAGGAGGCGGAGCTCCGGCCGATCGCGGAGATTGCCGACGCGCTCGGGCTCGCGGACGACGAGTACGACCCCTACGGCCGCTTCAAGGCGAAGGTCTCGCTGGACGTCCTCGACCGGCTTGCCGACCGGCCCGACGGCAAGCTGATCGACGTCACTGCGATCACGCCAACGAAGGCGGGCGAAGGGAAGACGACGACGTCGGTCTCGCTGACGCAAGGGCTCGGCCACATCGGCAAGAGCCCGGTGCTCTGCCTGCGCGAGGCCTCGGTCGGCCCGGTATTCGGGATCAAGGGCGGCGCCGCCGGGGGTGGCTACGCGCAGGTCGTGCCGATGGAGGACATGAACCTCCACTTCACGGGCGACATCCACGCGATCGGAGCGGCGAACAACCTGCTGGCGGCCCTGCTCGAGGCTCATCTCCTGCATGGGAACAAGCTGGGGATCGACCCCCTCTCGATCACGTGGCGGCGCTGCGTGGACATCAACGACCGCGCTCTGCGCCAGATCGTCGTCGGCCTGGGCGGCCGCGCGAACGGCTACGCCCGCGAGACGGGCTTCGACATCACGGCCGCGTCCGAGGTGATGGCGATCGTCGCGGTGGCGCGGGACCTCTTCGACCTGCGCGCGCGACTCGGCGCGATCACCGTGGGCTACACGTGGGAGGGCGAGCCGGTGACCGCCGAGCAGCTGCAGGCCGCCGGCGCTATGACGGTCCTCCTCAAGGACGCGATCAAGCCGAACCTCGTCCAGACGCTCGAGGGCCAGCCGGCGTTCCTCCACTGCGGACCTTTCGCCAACATCGCGCACGGCAACAACTCGCTCGTCGCCACGCGGTCGGCGCTCAAGCTCGGCGACTACACCGTCACCGAGTCGGGCTTCGGCTCGGACATGGGCATGGAGAAGTTCTTCGACATCGTCTGCCGCGTCGGCGGGCTGCAGCCGAACGCAGTCGTCCTCGTCGTCACCGCGAAAGCGCTCAAGCACCACGCCGACGATCCCGAAGGGGGCATCGACGCCATCGAGCGCGGCGCGGCGAACATGCAGCGCCACCTGGGAATCGTCAAGGAGTTCGGGCTGAACGCGGTCGTGGCGATCAACCGCTTCCCGGGCGACACCGACGAGGAGGTCGAGGCGGTCAAGCGGCTCGCCCTCGAGGGCGGCGCCATGTCCGCTGAGCTGAACGAGGCATTCGAGCGGGGCGGCGAGGGCGCTTCCGCGCTTGCGGAGGCCGTGGTGGCAGCGGCGGACGCCCCGTCCGACTTCAAGCCGCTCTACGAGCTCGACCAGCCGATCGACGCGAAGATCGAGGCGATTTGCAAGCGGGTGTACGGCGCCGACGGCGTCGTCTTCATGCCCGCCGCCCAGCAGGCGATCGAGCGCTACGCGCAGGTGGGCTTCGACAAGCTCCCCATCTGCATGGCCAAGACGCACCTCTCGCTTTCGCACGACCCGGCGCTTCTCAACGCGCCCACGGGGTTCACCGTGACCGTCCGCGACGTCCGCCAGTACACGGGAGCCGGGTGGCTGGTGCCGCTCCTCGGCGACATGCAGACCATGCCGGGCTACGGGGTCTCGCCAGCGGCCTTCAACGTGGACATCGATGAGAATGGCCGAACCGTCGGGCTTTTCTAGCCAGACGATCGCCGATTTCTGCGAGACCCTCGCCGCCGAGACGTCCGCGCCGGGAGGCGGCTCGACGGCTGCGATCGTCGTTGGCTTCGCGGCCTCGCTCACGGCGATGGCGGCCCGCTTCTCCTCCGAGCAATGGGAGGACGCGGCCGGCGCAGCAGCGCAGGCGGAGGCGCTCCGGGCGCGGGCGCTCCCCTTGGCAGACGAGGACGCGCGCGCCTACGAGAGCTTCCTCGTCGCCCGCCGCATGGACGAGGCAATTGAGCCCGAGGTCCGCGATGCGGCCATCGGAGCAGCGCTCTCGCGCGCAGCGGACGTGCCGCTGGCGATTGCGGAGACCGGAGTCGACGTCGCGACACTCGCCTGCGAGCTCACCGAGCGTGGCAACCCGAATCTGCGCGGCGACGCGGCCACCGCCGTGCTCCTCGCGGAAGCGGCGGTCAGGGCGACCGCCAACCTCGTCGAGATCAACCTCGCGACGCGAGAAGGTGACGAGCGCGTGGCGCGCGCCCGCGAGCTCGTCGAACAGGCCCGCCGGACCAGCCGGCGGGTATGCGAGCCGGCGCCCTAGTGGTCTGGATGAACGATCAGGACGTCGCGGTGCGCCTGGCGCGCCACCGCGTGACTGACGCTCTGACCGAGTAGCCGCTGGACAACTCCCGGCTCACGGGTGCCGACGACGATCAGATCGGCGCCCTCGTTCTCCGCGAGCTCGACGATCGTGTCGGCGGGCTCGCCGACCGCCGGGGCGTACTCAGCCTTGACTCCGCGCTCGGAGAGGAACTCGGCGGCGTGCGCCAGCTCCTGACGATGTTTGTCCGGGGAGTCGAGAGGATCGATCGGCCCAGCGCTCCGCCCGCCACCCATGAGGATCGGCGCGACGCTGGTGACGATCACCCGGGCATCGAACGCCTGCGCAAGCTCGGCTGCTCGCTCGAGAGCCCGATTCGATGCATCAGTCTCGTCGTAACCCACGACGATGGTCTTCATGTGCTCCTCCCTTCGACGAGAGGAAGTATTGCGCCGAACGAGGCGCATTGCCGCGCAGCAGGAGGCAGCCAGCCCGTGCTACGGCCGGGTCGTGACTCCCCAGTCCGTCGCCTTCGCGATGATCACCGCGACGACGATGCAAGCGATGCAGATGACGATCATGGCCAGCTCGAACGTCTGGCTGTGGCGCTGGAGGAGCGGGAACTCGACCTGCTTGCCGCGCCCGAGCCATCCGGATTGTCTCGTCGCCATTTCGCTCCCTCCGACCCTAGACGTCGCCCGAGGTCCGCGGGCCCACCGAGGCCCGGGCCCGGGACGTGAGGATCCTTGGTTGGTCCGACTTGCTGGACGATCACGACCTGTCCAGCCTGTCCGGATATGAGCAGGCGCGCAGCCTGCTGTTTCAGCTTCCGGTCCTCCGTCCACACCCAGGCGACGAACGCCGCGAGCATGACGAGGATGCCGATGATGGTGAGGCCCCAGTACGTGCCGCTGACGCCCTCGGTGGCCGTCCCGAAGGTCGAGCCGGGGCCCATGGTGAAGAAGTCGGCGCAATCCTGGTAGGCCTTGTAGACGCCGTCGGCCGGAGCGACGTCGTGCTGGATGCATGGGGGTGCGGTATCCCATCCGAACATAGGCCCTCCTAGAGTCCCTCTGCGGCCCGGCGGCGGCGGCGATCCTCGCGGAAGGCCCAGCCTCCGAGCACTCCGAAGACGACGACCAGCAGCACGATGCTGAAGATGAACTCGACCATGGTCAGACCCTTTCTCCCGGCTCGGCTCTGACAGGCCTATCGCCGTTCGTGTGCGCCGTCGCCTCGAGGTAGCTATCGAGGAGTACGGGCGCGGCGATCACCTGGGTGCCGTCCGGCTCGACGATGACCTCGGGTGGCCGTTCGAACTCGGGATAGAAATCGGCCTGGAACTCGGCCATGTCGAGGCCTTCGAGCTCTACTTCGGGCGGAACGCGCAGGAGGTTGAGCTTCTTCATGATCCACGAGGGGATGTAGCCGCCGAAGAACCCGAGCGGCAGAAACACCATCATCCCGTAGAGCTGGCCGGTGAGCGACGAGTCGACGTTGTTCGAGCCCGGTCGGGTAGCCGGCCGCAAAGAGGCCAACCGCGAGCGGGCTCCAGAACCCGCAGACACCGTGGACGGCCACTGCGCCGACGGCGTCGTCGACCCGGAGCTTCTTCTCGATGAAGCCGCCCGCGTAGACGGCGAGCGCACCTCCGAACATGGCAATCAGATAGTCCAGCGAGGGCGCGTAGACGTCAGCGCCCGCGGAGACCGAGATCACGCCCGCGAGGCCTCCGGACAGCGTCCAGAACGGATCCCCGCGGCTTGCGAAATAGCCGCCGGTGAACCCGCCCGCAAAGCCGATCGTGATCGCGAACGTGATCGAGGAGAGCGTCGTCGGGTTGAGGTAGATGTTCCCCCAGCCCGGCAACGTCGTCGACTGTATGACCAGGCAGGCGGCGTAGAACGCGTAGAAGCCGGTGAAGATCAGCATCAGGCCCATGATCGTGAGATGCAGGTTGTGCGGCCTGAACGTCCGCGCGAGGCCCTCCTTCGTGTATTTGCCGATGCGCGGCCCGAGGTTGAGCAGAACTCCGAGCGTGAAGGCGCCGGCGACGCCGTGGACGACCAGGCCGGCGATGGAGTCGTGGAAGCCGTAGCGCATGTTCAGGAACCCGTAGGCGCTCCAGCCCCAGGAAGCGTCGAGGATCCAAATGACCGACCCGAGGATCGACCCGAGAACGAGGTAGGCGGAGAGGCGCACGCGCTCGATCAGCGCCCCGGACATGATCGAGGCCGTCGTCCAGGAGAAGAGGAGGAACGCGGCCCAGAAGACCCCCGAGATGTGGTCCTGGAGGTTCGGGCCGAGGTTGGCCGCCCATGGATAGGTCGTCGAGCAGAAGTTCGCCATCGCCACTTCGCTCGCATGGGCAGAGTTGATGAAGTCGCTCGGCTGGAAGGGGACGATGCCCCTGTTGAAGCAGCCGTAGATCCACCAGCCGACGTAGTAGAACGTCGGCGTCACGACCGCGATCGTGAGGATGTTCTTCATGGCCGTCGCCATGACGTTCTTGCGGCGTCCGGCGCCGGCCTCGTACGACATGAAGCCGACGTGGATCAGCCACATGATCACGACGGTGTAGTAGTAGAACTGCTCGGCGAGAATCTGACTGTCGAGCGTGAGCTTGTCCGAGATCTCCTGCGTCGTTGGCGCCTGCGCGAGCAGCGCGCTCAAGCCCCCTAGCATCGACCCGACCATCGCCTCACCTCTCCGATGAGCAATGCGACCTGCCGTCGCCTGGACTGCGCGAGGCTAGAAAGCGCGCGGAAAGCGCACAATGGCGGTGACCGACACTTTGGACCCCAACGGCTGTGCAATCCGCACACACGCCCGGAATCCACGCTATTCGCTCTTTCGCACCTCGGTCACGTCGCCCGTGTCCGCATTGACGATGACCACCGTGGCGCGGGTGGGCTCTCCTGTGTGGTCCTTGATCCAGAACGAGACTGCCCAGAAGGGCCGCGGCGGGATTCCCCTGCGGACGAGGCGGATGTTGTGTCCCTCCGGGGTGAACTCCACGTGCGGGCGCGCAATCGCGACGGCGCGCTCCTCGCTCACCTGCGCACCGCCGCGGTCGAGCACCCTCGTGATGAGCAGGGCGACGGCGATCAAACCCGCCATGAAGGCGACCCGTGTCCAGGTCACCCGCCGAAGCCGGTCTAGGACGCTAGGCCGTGACTCGGTGCCGGCGATAGAAGATCCAGATGCGGAGCGCGAGGTAGCCAAAGAAGTGAATGAGGAAGGTGAGCTGGATCCACCAGAGCTTGTGTCGCCAGTCCATCTGCTGCTCCCGTGTCTCGATCCACGTCAGGTAGATCGCGAGCGCCCACGTCAAGAGCAGGACGATCGGGTAGACCCCGAGGAGAAGGAAGATCAGCACGCCGGCCCAAGTCTGTAACAGGAAGGCGAACTGCGCAACCCGAGCATGACGTAGTCGGTCGCGGCAGTCACAATCGGCTGCGATGGCCGCTCAGGACGTCATCGAGACAGTCGCGATCCTCCTCGGGGTCGGCCTCGTGTCGAAGCTGGTCGCGGATCTTGCGCGCGTGCCGCAAATGCTCGTCCTACTGGCTGCGGGCGCGCTGATCGGCCCGGCCGGACTCGACGCGATCGACGTCCCGCTCGACTCGCTCGGGGCCCAACTGATCCTCACGGTCGGCGTCTCTTTCATCCTTTTCCACGGCGGCCTGCAGCTCTCGGCGCGGATCCTCGAGCGTGTGGCAGTCGGCCTGACGCTCCTCGTCATCCCGGGCGTGATCATCACCGCACTCGTCGCGGGGGCCGCCGCTGCCGCCTTCTTCGGCGTGCCGTTGACGACCGGCCTGCTGATCGGCGCCGCCCTGGCGCCGACCGATCCCGCCATCCTGGTCCCGCTCTTCGATCGGATCCGCCTGCGGCCCAAGGTCTCGCAGACCGTCATCGCCGAGTCGGCTTTGAACGACCCGACCGGCGCCGTGCTCGCGCTCGCCTTCGCCGGCGTGGTCGCGAGCGGGAGCGCCTCCTTCACGAAGCCGATGGTCGACTTCGTCGTCGACCTGGGGATCTCGACGGCGCTCGGCTGCGTCTACGGAATCGTGCTTTCCGCCGCCGTCTCGAGCCGCCGCGCGGGCATATGGCGCGAGTCCGCCGCGATCGCGGTAATGGCCGTGATCACTGGCAGCTTCTTTTCCATCGACTCGGCCGGGGGCAGCGGCTACTTGGGCGCGTTCCTCGCCGGCCTGATCGTCGCGAACATGGAGTTCCTCGGGCTCGGAATGCACTCGGAGCACGAGCGCGAGATGCGCATCCTCGTCGCGAACATCGCGGATGTCATGGTCATGTTCGTCTTCATCACGCTCGGGGCGAACCTGCCCTGGCGCTCGATCAGCGATCATCTGCTCCCCACGGTCGGAGTCATCCTCGTCCTCCTCTTCGTCGCCCGACCACTTGCGATCCTCGTGTGCCTGCTGCCGGACCGGCGCGGCCGCTGGACGAAGCAGGAGCTCATCTTCCTCGCGTGGACGCGCGAGACCGGCGTCGTTCCCGCCGCTCTGGCAGGAATCATCGTGGCGATGGGCATCGACCACTCCGACCTCGTCGTCACCACGGTCGCCGTCGCCGTCGTCGTGACGCTCACCTTCCAGGCGACGACGAAGCGGTGGCTCGCCCGACGCCTCAACCTCCTCGAGGACGCGGAGTACGTCGGGCCGGCGCCCCCCGCGCCCATTTCGACCCCCGCCTCGGAGGCGTCCGCGTGAGCATCCGGGCCAAGCTCTACGCCGCCCTGGCGGTCACGATCGCCGGCCTCGTCGCCACGGCCGGCGTTGGCATCGTCGGCATGAGCCGCCTCGGAGACCGCTTCGAAGCCGTCGAGCAGGCCTCTCGCGGGCAGGCCGTCGCACTGCAGCTGAAGTTCGACGTGACCGACTTCAACGGCTGGCAGACGGCCTACGGCTATGACAACGGCGCGAGCCGCCCGACCTTCCTCTCGTCGGTCGAGCGGTTCCGCGCCGACTTCGCGCAGGCGCAACGCCAGCTCACGCGCGCGCAGGAGCAGGCGTATCTCGACCAGATCGAAAACGCCTTCAACGACTTCATGCGGCTGGACGACCAGGCCTACGCGGCTCTGCAGGCCGGCCGCACCGATGTCGTCAAGCGCATCTTCCTCGGGCCCGAGCTCGTGCACTTCGGCCGAGCAGCTGCCGCAGCCGAGCGGCTCGCGGCCTACGAAGCCGGCCGGGTCGCCGTCGAGGACAAGGAGTTCAAGGACGCCCGCCACGACGCCCTCCGGCTGCTCATCGCCGTGAGCGCCATCTCGGGCGTGCTCGTGATCATCCTGCTCATCACCGCGAACGACCTCGCCCGCACGGCCGAAGAGAAGCTCGCCGGCGAGACCCGGCCGGATTAGCTCCTAAGACCAGGGATACGGCGAGTGGGAGACCGGGTGGAGGTCGCCGGTCTCGAAGCGCTCGAAGCGGAACGGGTAGAGCAGGCTCGAGTGCTCGCCGAGGACGACCTTCGCCACTTCCCGCCCGACGCCGATCATCTTGTAGCCGTGGTTCGAGTCGAGCACGGCGTAGACGTTCGGCTTCAGGTAGTCGAACACTGGGAAGTTGTCCGCCGTGAACGAGCCGACACCGCCGGAGCGGGCCTGCTTGTAGAGCGGGCGGCACCCTTCGAACCGGCTCATGGAGTGCGAGAGCGCGGCGCACCACATGTCAGGGAAGTCGGGATCGACGTCCGTCGTGGACGGATACGGGTCGAGTTGGACGTCTCCATCGACGACGAGTGGTGAAGCGCCGCCCTGCACGCCGTGGCGGTCGCGCTTGAAGTAGATCCCCCAGAGCTCGTCGGTCACCAGCTCCCCGTCGTCCGTGGAGAGCGGCGCGTCGGTGTCGAGGTGGATGACCGGCGGGTCGCCGCCGTCCGCGAGCGCAAACATGTGCGGGTCGACCGTGATTTCGCCCTCCTGGAGGTTCCAGTACGTCCACATGGGCCGGTCGCGGACGACGTCGCCCGACGGCGTGCCAATGTCGATCGTCGGGGGAAGCCCGAGCATCTCCCAGAAGACCTGCGCCCACGGCCCCGGCGCGAGGATCAGCTGCTCGCCGACCTCGATCCGCCCGTGGTTCGTCTCGACGGCGGTGACCGAGTCGTCAGGGCCAAGCTCGAGCCCGGTCACCTCGACCCCCGAGAGGATCTCGACGCCCTCTTCCTGACACTTGCCGGCAAGGCCGTCCACAGAGTCCTGGTTGAACGCGAAACCACCCTGGTGCTCGTGCAGGCAGACCGTGACGCCCTTGGCGCGCCAGTCGGGGAAGAGCTCCTTCATGTAGCCGTCGACCTCGGCCTCGCCGGTGACGAGCGTCGAGCGGTAGCCGATCCGCTCCTGACGCTCGTAGACCTCGACGAGGTCCGGCTCCTGCACCGCCGGCCCGATCGCCATGTAGCCGACCGGGTTGTAGGCGTACGCGGCCGGATCCGACTCCCAGACCTCGACGCAGGCCTGCATGAGCTCGCTCATCGCAGGCTGGTAGTAGTTGTTGCGGACGACGCCGCAGGCGATGCCGGAAGCGCCGGCGCCCGGCCGAGACTTGTCCAGGACGAGGACATCGGCGCCCGACCCGGCCCCGCGCGCGCGGAGCTCCTTCGCCAGGTGGTACGCGGTCGAGAGACCGTGAATGCCGGCACCGACGACAAGGTATGGACGGGAGCTGGGCACGTCGGGCATCCAATTGCCTCCTAGGCAATAGTGTTTCAATTCTGTCATGCTGAACGTAGCATGGCCCGCACGGGAAAGCCAGCCGTCCGCCAGGTGGCCGCAGTCGACCGGTCCCTGCGCGTGCTGGAGGAGCTCGCGTCCGCCGGAGGAGAGCTCGGCACGAACGAGCTCGCGCGGCGCACAGGCGTCAACGCGAGCAGCGTCTCGCGTCTCCTCGCCACGCTCTCGGCCCGCGGCTACGTCGAGCATGTCGAAGAGACCGGGCGCTACCGGCTCGGCCTACGCCTCCTCCAGCTCGGGAACGTCGTGCTCGCCGGGCTCGACCTCCGCGAGCTGGCCCGCCCCCACCTCGAACGGCTCGTCGCTGAGACGGGCGAGACGGCGACGCTTTCCGTCCCCGGTGAGCGTGACGCAGTCACCGTCGACTTCGTCCAGAGCGAATCGTCCGTCCTGAGCGTCGCCCGCCTCGGCAGGCCCAGCGTCGCGCACGCCACTGCGACGGGCAAGGTCCTGCTGGCGTTCGGAGGCGGCCCGCTTCCCTCGGGCTCCCTCGAGCGCTTCACTGCGAGAACGGTCACCGACCCGCGCAAGCTGGCCGCCGCGGTCGAGCGCGTCCGCGACCAGGGCTGGGCAGAGGCCGCCGGCGAGCGCGAGCGCGACCTGAACGCGATCGCGGCCCCGGTGCTCGCCGCCGAAGGCCGGCTCGCCGGCATCGTCGGCCTGCAGGGCCCCGAGGGCCGCTTCGATCGCGGGGCGCGCCGACAGGCGGTCGATCCTCTTCTCCGGCATGCGCACGCCGTCTCCCACGCGTTAGGCTGGGCCGCATGAGCACCGAGGCGCAGGTCATCCAAACGGCTTTTCACGAGAAGCAGGAAGAGCTCGGCTGCGAGTTCATGGAGTGGGAAGGCTGGTTCTGGCCGAACCACTTCGGCGACCCGCTCGCCGAGCACCACGCGGTCCGGCGCGACGTCGGCGTCTGGGACGAGTCGCCGCTCAGGAAGTGGGACTTCAGCGGCCCCGAGGCGCTCGCGGCAGCCGACCGCATCTTCACGAACGACATGGCGGGGCTCGAAGTCGGCCAGGTGCGCTACGCGCCCTTCTGCGACGAGCACGGGAAGATGGTCGGCGACGGCACCGTGTTCAAGTTCACGGACTCGAGCTGCTGGGTGATCACCGCGCTCGACTCCGACCTCGACCACTTCAACGACGTCGTGTCCGGGATGGCCGTCGAGATCGAGCCGATCACCGAGAAGCTGCCGCACGTGCAGTTCCAGGGGCCCCGCTCCCGCGAGCTGCTGGCCGACCTGGTCGACGAGGAGGTCGAGAAGCTCGGATACTTCCGCTTCCTGCCGCATCAGGTGCATGTCGGTCGAGTGCCTGTCTGGGTCTCCCGCACCGGCTACTCCGGTGAGCTCGGCTACGAGCTCTTCTGCGAGCCCGACTACGCCGAGGAGCTCTGGGACACGATCATCGAGGCGGGCGCGAAGCCGTACGGGCTGGCCGCCGTCGAGACGCTGCGCATCGAATCGGGGCTCATCTTCATCGGGTACGACTACTTCCAGCACGAGACCGACCCGTTCGACATGTCACTCGACAAGGTCATCCGGCTCGACAAGGGCGACTTCCACGGGAAGCGGGCGCTCGAGGAGACGGCGAAGGCCCCGCCGCTGCGAATGGTGACGCTCGCGGTGGAGGGAAGCGAGGTCCCGGAGTACGGCGCCTCGGTGACCAAGGACGGCGAAGCGGTGGGCACGCTCACGAGCCCCTGCGAGAGCCCAACGCTTGGCCAGGTGATCGGGATGGCGGTGTTGGACACGAACGTCGCGACGAAGGGCACCGAGGTCGAGGTCGCCCTCGGCGACGGGACGGCGAACGCGACCGTCTCCGACTTCCCGATCTACGACCCCGAAAAGACCAGGCCCCGGGCCTGACATCGCCCCGCCGAGCTACGGTTTCTCCATGCACATGCCTGCCTGGGCGCGAAGCAACTGGGCCGGCGCCCTAGCAAGCATCGTGGCCGTCGCCCTGGTCACAGGGCTGATCGAGCTGTTCAACGACTGGGTGCCCGTCCTCAGTCTCGGCGTGCTCTACCTCTTCGCGGTGCTGCCGATCGCGATCGGATGGGGAGTCGCTTTCGCGGTCCCGGTCGCGGTCGCGAGTATGGCGGCGCTCAACTGGTTCTTCCTGCCTCCGATCCACACGTTCACGCTCGCGGACAGGAGCAACTGGTTCGCACTCGCCGTCTACCTTTTCACCGCGGTCGTCGTGAGCGAGCTGGCTGCCCGCGCCCGACAGCGGGCAGCGGAAGCAGAGCAGCGAGAGCGCGAGGCGGCGCTCCTTGCCGACGTCGCCTCTGACCTCCTCCTCGGCGGCTCGCTCGAGGCAGAGATTCCGACCGTCGCGGCGCGGACGGCGGACGTCCTCGGCACTTCGAGCGCCAGGATCGAGCTCGGAGAGCGCACACGCGCCGAACCGGGCGAGTCGCCCCACGACCTGCTAGTCGGAGACAAGAGGGTCGGCACGATCTACCTCCCCGAGCGGGAGGAGCCACCGATCAGCGTTTGCCGGAGAGTGCTTCCCGCACTCGCCTCGCTGCTCGCCGTCGGCTCCGAGCGCGAGCACCTCTCGAGGGAGGCCGTGGAGACCGAGGCCCTGCGCAGGTCCGACGCCATGAAGACGGCGGTAATCCAGGCGGTCTCCCACGATCTGCGCACTCCGCTCGCGACGATCGAGGCGGCACTCGACGGGTTGGAAGGGGACCTCGTCGTCGAACCGGCCGACCGGACGGGGCTCTTCGAGACCATCCGGATGGAGCACACGCGTCTGAAGCGCCTCGTGGACAACCTGCTCGACCTGTCGCGCCTGCAAGCCGGCGCGGCTCAGCCCACCCCGGAGGTCTGGACGAGCGAGGACCTGATCGACCAGGCCTTGCACGAGCTGGGAGACCCCGAGCGGGTGGACGTCGGCCGGGGCGAGACGCACGCCGTGCGGGTCGACGCTCTCCAGATCCAGCGCGCGCTCGTGAACCTCCTCGAGAATGCGCTCAAGTTCTCGGGCCCGGACGGCTCGGTTCACGTTCGGGTGACGGCCACCCGCAGCGAGGTGATCATCCGGGTGACCGACCAGGGCCCCGGGGTCCCAGCCGAGCAGCAGGAGCAGATCTTCGAGCCCTTCCAACGGGTCTCGGGCGCCTCCGACCACCACGGAGCCGGGCTCGGGCTCGCGATCGCTCGCGGATTCGCCGAGGCGAACGGCGGGCGGATCTGGGTGGAATCCCGAGCTGGACAGGGCGCGTCCTTCGCGCTCGCCCTGCCGCTCGCGGATTCGCCCGTGCCGGCTCAGCAGACGCCGGCGTGATGGCGGCGAACGGCGCGCGCGTCCTCATCGTCGACGACGAGCCGCAGTTTCTGCGCGCACTCGCGACGAACGTGCGCGCCTCGGGCTACGACGTCGTGACGGCGAGCACCGCGGAGGAGGCGATCTCGAGCGCCGCCCTCAATCGCCCGGACGCGATCATCCTCGACCTGGTCCTCCCCGACCGGCCCGGGACGGACGTCTGCCGCGAGGTGCGGAGCTGGTCCCAGGCCCCGATCATCGTCGTCTCTGCGGTCGGCGAAGAGCGTGAGAAGATCGCCGCGCTGGACGCAGGCGCCGACGACTACGTCACGAAGCCGTTTGCCTTGGGAGAGCTGCTCGCCCGGCTACGTGCCGTGCTGAGGCGAGCCGAGCCGCCTGGAGACCCCGTGCTCGAGATCGGCGGCCTTCGAATCGACTTCGACGCTCGCTCCGTCACCGTCGACGGACGGGCAATCCACTTGACTCCTCATGAGTTCGAGCTGCTCGCCCTGCTCGCGAGGAACCGAGGGCGGCTCATGACCCACCGGACCATGCTGCGCGAGGTCTGGGGCCCTGCCTATCAGCAGGAGTCCACATACGTGCACGTCTTCGTCTCCCAGCTGCGCCATAAGCTCGAGCCCGATTCGCGCTCGCCGCGCTACATCCTCACGGAGCCGGGCGCCGGGTACCGGCTCGTGAACCCATTAGAAAATCCTTAGAGCGGAGAGCGAATTCCTTAGACCCTCTTGAGGGCGGCGCTTCTACGGTGGGACTGGATTCGTGTGTCTACCCTCGTCGCAGCTCAGGAGCAGCCCGTAATGGCCTTGCCGCTTGTCCGCACGCTGCGCGAGCGGCGGGACCTTCGACGTGCACGCCTGCTCGCCGACCGGGATCTCATTCGCTGGCCGACCGCGCCCGCGCGCCTCGCGTGGCGAGCGGCCGAGCTGACCTCGGACGAGAACCGACTGACGCTCGCTGCATCGCTGCGTGGCCTGCTCGACCGGGCCGACGTGAGCCATCTGCCGTCGGCTTCGCCCCTCAACCGGCTCGTGATCCGCGCCCAGGGCGCGGCGCTCCTCCGGCTCGCGGCGCAGCTCTCTGACCTGGAGGTACCGGTGGCGCCCCGCGGCGTCCTGCTCCTCGAGCAGTTCCTGACCGACGGAGGCGGCCCCCTCTACGACCGTGAGCGCGGTGAGGAGCTGGGGATCGTGCTGGTGCGCCTCCAGCACGACCTGGAGGTCAACCGATGATCGAGCTGCTCGGGATCGTGATCAGCGTGGCGTGCTTCGTGGCCGCGTTCGGATTCATCTATCTCTTGGACCGCGTCTAGATGTCAGCCGGGGATCTCTTCGGCCTGGTCGTCTCGCTGCTCGTGTTCGGGTACCTCCTGTACGCGCTGTTCCGCGGTGAGCGCCTGTGAGCGGACAGGGAGTCGCCCAGATCGTCCTGTACGCGCTGGTGCTGGTCGTCCTGGCGTACCCGCTCGGCATCTACATGGCCTGGGTCTACTCGGACCGCTTCCGTGTTCCCCGCTGGCTCGGCGCGCCTGAGCGAGGCTTCTACCGCCTCGTCGGCGCGAGGCCGGGTCGCGAGCAGGACTGGAAGGCCTACGCGAAGACGGCGCTGATCTTCATGGCGACCTTCGCAGTGCTCCTCTACATCCTCCTGCGCCTCCAGGGGAGCCTGCCGCTCAATCCCGACGACTTGCCGGCGGTGCTCCCGCACATCGCCATGAACACGACCGCGAGCTTCGTATCGAACACGAACTGGCAGTACTACGGCGGCGAGTTCACCATGTCGTACCTGAGCCAGATGGCCGGCCTGGCGGTGCAGAACTTCGTGTCGGCCGGGCTCGGGATGGCCGTGCTTGCCGCGTTCGTGCGCGGGCTCGGCCGACGCACGACCAACGACCTCGGGAACTTCTGGGTCGACCTCTACCGGTCGATCGCCTACATCCTCGTTCCGCTCGCGATGGTCCTCTCCGTCGTCCTCGTCTCCCAGGGAGTCGTGCAGAGCTTCTCCGGGGCGGAGACGGTGACGACGCTCGAAGGCGCCGAGCAGACGATTGCCCGCGGCCCGGCGGCGTCGCAGATCGCGATCAAGCAGCTCGGCACGAACGGTGGCGGCTTCTACAACTCGAACTCGGCTGTCCCGTTCGAGAACCCGAACGGGATCACGAACTTCCTGGAGCTGCTCTCGATCCTCCTCATCCCTGCGGCCCAGGTCTTCATGTTCGGGCGCACTATCGGGGTGCGCCGTCAGGCCTTGCCGATCCTCGCCGCCATGCTCGCGATGTTCGCGATCGGCGTCGGCACCCTCTACCCGGCGGAGCAGCACGGCTCACAGGTGCTGCGTGCCTCAGGAGTGGACCTCACCCAGTCTGCGGGCTCGAGCGGCGGCAACATGTCAGACAAGGAGGTCCGCTTCGGGATCGCCAACACTGCCCTCTGGGCGACCGCGACGACGAACGCGTCCAACGGATCCGTGAACGGGGGCCATGACGCCCTCACCGCGGGCGGAGGCGCGGTGCCAATCGTGAACATCTTCACCGGAGAGGTGATCTTCGGAGGCGTCGGCTCCGGCCTCTACGGGATGTTCTTCTACGTCTTCATCGCCGTTTTCATCGCCGGCCTGATGGTGGGCCGTACGCCCGAATATCTCGGAAAGAAGATCGAAGCGCGGGAGATCAAGATCGCCGCCGTCGGCGCGCTCTTCGTCCCCACCCTCGTGCTCGTGCTCACCGCCATCTCGGTCGTCACCGACCACGGCCTCGCGTCGATCTTCAACCCCGGCGCGCACGGCTTCAGCGAGGCGCTGTACGCCTACGACTCACAGGCCAACAACAACGGCAGCGCCTTCGCTGGCTACGGAGCACTCGAGTTCTCGGCCCTCATGGGCACGATCGCCCTTTGGCTCGGCCGCTTCGTTCCGCTGATCGCCGCCCTGGCACTCGCCGGCTCGCTGGCCCAGAAGCGCACGGCGCCGGCCTCCGCGGGCACCTTCCGCACCGACGGAGGGACCTTCGCCGTCCTCCTCGTCGGCGTCATCCTGCTGACTGCCGGCTTGATGATCTTCCCGGCCCTCTCGCTGGGCCCCATCGTGGAGGCACTCTCGTGATCGGCGCCGCCGTCCGCTCCGCCGCCGCCGTGGTCGTCCTGACACTCGCCCTGGGCCTCGCTTACCCCGCGCTCATGACGGGCTTCGCGCAGCTCGCCTTCCCGAGCAAGGCTGATGGAAGCGTCGTCGAGGTCGACGGAAAGGCCGTCGGCTCCCGGCTCGCCGCGCAGGCGTTCACCAAGCCGGAGTACTTCCATCCGCGACCCTCGGCGGTCGACTACAACGCCGCCGGGACGAGCTTCGCCAACCTCGGCCCGACGAACCCCGACCTCGCGAAGACGGTCGGCGAGACCGCGAAGGCGATTCTCGCGCTCGAGCAGCCATACAACGCCGGGCTCACGATTGGAGACATTCCCGTCGACGCCGTCACGACGTCCGGCTCGGGGATCGACCCCCACATCTCGCCCGCGAACGCGGAGCTCCAGGCCCACCGCATCGCCGACGTCCGTGGGCTCTCGCTCGACCGCGTGCGCGAGCTCATCGACGAAAACACGGCCGGGCGCGCGCTCGGATTCTTCGGCGAGCCGGGCGTCAACGTCCTCATGCTCAACATCGCGCTCGACAAGGAGAGCCCGTGACCGCCAGGCGGCAGCGGCTCTTCACCCGCGACATCGCCCTCGGGGCGGTCCGCGACTCGTTCGTGAAGGTCGACCCCAGGACCCAGATCCGCAACCCGGTCATCTTCATCGTCGAGCTCGGCAGCATCATCACGACCGGGATCTTCTTCATCAACCTGTTCCGAGGCGAGACGAGTGGCCTCTGGTTCGTGGCGGTGATCGCGATCTGGCTCTGGTTGACCGTGCTCTTCGCCAACTTCGCGGAGGCGCTCGCCGAGGGTCGCGGTAAAGCACAGGCGAACGCCCTCCGCGACACTCGCACCGCGACGATCGCCCACCGGCGCCTCGACAGCGGCGGGACGGAGGACGTGCCCGCGCCCGAGCTCGCCCGCGGTGACGTCGTCGTCGTCACAGCGGGCGAGATCATCCCGGCCGACGGAGAAATCATCCACGGCGTCGGGTCCGTCGACGAGTCCGCCATCACCGGCGAGTCAGCGCCCGTCATCCGCGAGGCAGGCGGCGATCGATCCGCCGTCACGGGCGGCACCCGACTGCTCTCCGACCAGCTCGTGATCCAGGTCACCCAGGAGCCGGGCAGGTCGTTTCTCGACCGCATGATCGCGCTCGTCGAGGGCGCCGAGCGCCGCAAGACCCCCAACGAGATCGCGCTCAACATCTTGCTCGCGGGACTGACGATCACGTTCCTCGCCGCCGTCGTGACGCTGCGTCCGTACGCGATCTACGCGGACACGCCGGTCTCTCAGACCGTCCTCATCGCGCTACTGGTCGCGCTCATCCCGACCACGATCGGCGCACTCCTGTCGGCGATCGGAATCGCCGGCATGGACCGGATGGTCCAGCGGAACGTCCTCGCGATGTCCGGCCGCGCGGTCGAGGCGGCCGGCGACGTCGACGTCCTCCTCCTCGACAAGACCGGCACGATCACGCTCGGCAACCGCCAGGCCGACGAGCTGATTCCCGTGGACGGCGTCTCGGAGCGCGAGCTGGCGGAGGTCGCCCAGCTCGCGTCGCTCGCGGACGAAACCCCTGAGGGGCGCTCGATCGTCGTGCTGGCGAAGGAGCGCTTCGGCCTGCGGGAGCGACAGCTGGGCGAGACCGAGGCCACCTTCGTCCCCTTCAGCGCCACGACACGGATGAGCGGCGTCGATCTCGACGGTCATCAGATCCGCAAGGGTGCGGCCGACGCGGTGAAGGCATTCATCGAGCAGAGCGGCGGCAAGGCCCCCGCCGAGCTGGATGCCGCCGTCCAGCGAGTCGCACAGGCGGGCGGGACGCCGCTCGTCGTCGCCCGGGACAACTGGGCCCTCGGTGTCGTCGCCCTGAAGGACATCGTCAAGGGAGGCATGAACGAGCGCTTCGAGGAACTACGGCGCATGGGCATCCGCACGGTCATGATCACCGGCGACAACCCGGTCACGGCAGCGGTCATCGCTCAGGAGTCGGGCGTCGACGACTTCCTTGCAGAGGCGACTCCCGAGGCGAAGATGGCACTCATCAAGGAGGAGCAGGCGAGAGGCCGCCTCGTCGCCATGACTGGCGACGGAACGAACGACGCGCCGGCGCTCGCCCAAGCCGACGTCGGGGTCGCGATGAACGCGGGCACCTCGGCTGCCAAGGAGGCCGGGAACATGGTCGACCTCGACAACAACCCGACGAAGCTGATCGAGATCGTCGAGGTCGCGAAGCAGCAGCTGATCACGCGCGGAGCGCTGACCACCTTCTCGATCGCGAACGACGTCGCCAAGTACTTCGCGATCCTTCCCGCGATGTTCGCCTCCACCTATGCCGCCGCCGGGGAGAAGGGACCGCTCGACGCGCTCAACGTCATGAACCTGGGCAGTCCGCAGAGCGCGATCATCTCGGCGATCATCTTCAACGCCCTCGTCATCCCGGCACTCGTCCCGCTGGCCCTTCGCGGAGTGCGGTTTCGCGCGATCGGCGCGACCGCCCTCCTTCGCCGCAACCTGCTCATCTACGGCCTCGGCGGGGTGATCCTGCCCTTCGTCGGCATCAAGCTGATCGACCTCCTGGTCCACAATCTCTTCGGAGCGTAGAAAGGTATGAGTGGCACGAGGTCGCTACAGGATCCTCCTCGGCGCAGCCCCAGGCGTGGGCAAGACGTATCGCATGCTGCAGGAGGGCCGGCAGGCCCAGGCCGAGGGTCGTGACGTCGTAATCGGCTACCTCGAGCCCCACGACCGGCCGGAGACGGCCGCGCTCGCGGAGGGCCTCGAGGTTGTTCCCCCGCTGCGCATCCAGCACGGGGGCCTCGAGCTGAAGGAGATGGATGTGGACGCGGTCATCGCGCGAACGCCCGAGGTCGCGCTCGTGGACGAGGTCGCGCATACGAACGCGCCCGGCTCGCGCAACCACAAGCGCTACGAGGACATCGAGGAGATCCTCGCGACGGGCATCGACGTCGTCTCGACCGTCAACGTCCAGCACCTCGAATCGCTGAACGACGCGGTCTTCGAGCTCACGGGAGTACGAGTGCGCGAGACCTTCCCGGACCGGATCCTCGACGAGGCGGACGAGGTTGTGCTGGTGGACCTCTCGCCGCAAGCGCTCGTCGAGAGGCTCCAGACGGGGAAGATCTATCCGCAGGAGCGGGTCGAGGCCGCTCTGCTCAACTTCTTCCGCCTCTCCAACCTCGCCAAGCTCCGCGAGCTCGCGCTCCGCGAGGTGGCCGAAGACGTCGAGGCACGGCGCGGCGGCGCACTGCTCGACCCGCTCTCCCAGCATGCCGTGGCGGAGCGGGTGCTCGCGCTGATCACGCCGCAGCCCCGCTCCCAGCGGGTCCTGCGGCGCGCCTGGAGGTCGGCCCAGAGGCTCGGCGCCGACATCGATGCACTCTGGGTTCGGCCTCCGGGCAGCGAGCTCTCACCGGAGGAGGCGACCCAGCTAGCGGCCATTCGCCGGCTCGCCTCCGTCCTCGGTGTCCACTTCCTCGAAGAGGAGGGCGACGACCTCGTCGAGACAGTGCGCCACGTCGCGGACGAGAGAGGCTCCACGTACGTCATCATCGGGACCCCTGACGAGCGCCGGCGCGTCGAGATCCTACGGGGGTCGCTCCTCTCCCGTCTCGTTCGGGAGTTGCCGGGCATCGACATCCGAGTGGTGTCGGATCGAGCGGCACGGAAGGAGTCGCCGCTTTGACCACGCGCGAAGCCGTCCTGCTCGTCCTCGTGCTCGTCCTGGCCGTGGCGCTCGCCACAGCGATCGCGCTGCGCATCTGGCGCCCCCGTCCCCGGGCGAAGAGCTCCCGTCGGCTCCTCGTTCCGTTTACGGGAGGCGGGCTCGACCCCACCGTGCTGGAGGCCGCCATCCGCCTCGCCCGCGCGGACGAGGCGACGCTCGTTCCGGCCTACTTGCTCGTCGTGCCCTGGTCCTACGGGGAGGACTCGCCGCTCGCCGACGAGGTCGCGGTCGCGCTTCCTCTCCTCGAGGCCGTCGAGCATGCGGCGCTGCGGGCCGGTGTGCCCGTGGACGCTCGGATCGAGAAGGGCCGCTCCGCGACGCATGCGCTGCAACGGCTCTTGGAGACCGAGGAGTTCGATCGGGTCCTCGCCCCCGCGCCTCCACTGGCCAACGGGCATCCGGCCGGCTTCTCTCCCAAGGAGCTGACGTGGATCTTGACTCGGGTGCCGTCCGAGATGCTGGTCCTCAAGCCGGCCCCGACAGAGGAGCTCGCGCCGGCCTAGCCCTGGAAGAGGTGGGCGAGCTTCGCCTCGTACGGCGGCTCGGTCAGCACGAACACCCTGTCTCCCGCCCGAAGGACGAGCGACCCGCTCGGCTGCATCGCACCGCCTTCGCGGACGACCAGGGTGACCCAGGCGTGGTCGCCGAGCGGAAGCTCGCGCACCCGCCGTTCCGCTGCTCTCGACCCTTGTGCGACCGTGAGGTCGACGGAGCCCCGAGAAGACCGGGCCTAGGTCGTAGGGCCGATCGGCCCTTCGGCCAGGAGGCGTCGGAACTCGCGCGTACTGGCCGAGCTTTCCGACGGTTACGAGCGTGTCGCCCTCCTGGATGACGTCCGTCGGCTGCGCGCCGGTGACGGGCTCGGGCTCACGCAGGATCGCGATGATGGTGATCCCTGTGCGCGCACGGAACCCGCAGTCGGCGAGGGTGTGGCCGATCGCAGGGCTCCCCGGCGGCACCGGCACCCACTCGATCGCCAGCTCTCCGAGCGCCATCTCGAGGTCCTCGACGATCTTCGGCCGCTCGTAGGCACCGCCGAGCACCGCACCGAGCTGGCGGGCCTCGTCGTCCTCGAGCTGGAGCACCGCCTTCGGTTCGTCGTCGTCCGCGCGCGCGAAGACGTAGAGCTCTCGCATGCCGTCGACGTGCTGGATGACGGCCACGCGGGCGCCGTGGTCGGTCTCGAACGTGAACTTCGTCCCGACGCCGGGAAGACGTGTCTCTTTCAGCTCAGATGGCATCTCTCGTCCTTTTCAGTGTAGGCGGGGGGAAAAGCCAGCGGCCGAGGCGCTTGGACTCCTTCATCAGGACAACTCCGAGCGTGGCCGTGGCGAGCACGTAGAGACCGGTGAAGGCAACCAGATCCTCCCGGTCGCCGAGGGGGATGGCCGAGTTGCCGGAGGCAATCTGCGCCAGGATGATCGTGAACTCGCCATGGGCTACGAGCGCGGCGCCGACGTTGAGGCTCTGACGCCGATTGAAGCCGCCCACCAGGCCCGCTCCGAAACCGCCGGCGAGCTTCGCGGCCACCGACAGCACCACGGCCAACGCCAGCACCCAGCCGATGTCTGTAAGCGCGCCGACGTCGATCGTCAACCCGAAGACGAAGAAGAAGAGCGCCGCGAAGACGTCCCGGAAGGAGAGGAAGCGCTCCTCGATCTCGCGCCGAACCGAGGTCTCGGCGAGGATCACACCCGCCATGAGCGCGCCGATCGCCTCCGAGAGGCCGAGAGCGTCGGCCGCCGCGCTCATGCCGACGAGCAGGGCGAACGTGAACAGGAGGAAGAACTCGGTCGCCATGCGGTCGAGGACTGCGTCGATCGCGCGGGCGAGGTAGCGCGACGCGGCCAGCGAGACCGTGATGAAGCCGAGCGCCTTCGCCACGGCGATGAGGGTCGGGCTGATCCCCTCTCCTCCGGCGGCGGCGAACCCGAGGACACCGGCGATGACGATGTCCTCGATGACGAGGATGGCGAGGATCACGTCCGTCTCGTCGTCCGCGAGGCGACGGAAGTCGATCAGGCCCTTGACGGTCACCGCGCTCGACGAGACGTAGACCGCTGCCGCGAGGATGACTGCCGCGAAGCTCGGCCCGAAGGCGACGAGCCCGACGAGAAACCCGATCGCGGCATTGACCACGAGATCGATCGAGCCGCCGAGGCCGAGATGGCGACCGCTGCGCAGCAGCCGGTCGAAGGTGAACTCGAGGCCGAGGAAGAAGAGCAGGAAGATGATCCCGAGCTCGGCGACGAACGTCGTCACCTCGGAGGGCTCGATCACGCTCAGCGCCCGCGGCTCGTTCGGGCCGAGGAGCAAGCCCGCGAGGAGGTAGGCGGGGATCGCGGAGAGACCGAAGCGGCTCGCGAGCAGGCCGAGGCCTCCCAGGATCACGACGGTGAGGGCGAGCTGGGAGAGCGTCACGCACGCGCATGTTCGCGCATCGGGATGCCTAGCGCCCGCGCGACGAGGGGCACGAGCGTCCCCTGGCCGATCACCGACAGGAGCACAACCACGAAAACGATCCCGTAGACGCTCTCGGCGTCGGGCACGCTGCCAAGCACGGCGAAGGCCGCGAGGAGAATCGGCACCGCGCCTTTCAGGCCGCACCAGGCGACGAACGCGCGCTCGGGCCATGTGAAGCGGAAGGGCGCGAGGGCCACTGCGACGACCGCCGGCCGGGCGGCCAGGGCCAGGAGCGCAGCGAGCAGCGCCCCCTCCACCCAGATCTCTCCGCTGATGCCCCCGAGGCTGACGGTCAGCCCGAGCGCGACGAAGACGACGAGCTCGGCCAGCGCCGCCAGCGGCCCGTGGAAGCGCTCGAGCTCAGCCCTGTTGGGGAGATCGGCATCGCCGACGACGATTCCCGCCACGAAGACGGCGAGGAAGCCCGACCCGTGGGCCTGGACGGTCACCCCATAGAGCGCCCCCGCGAGCGCGAGCGCAAGGAGCGGGTAGAGACCGACGCTCGGCAGCCGGAAGCGACGCAGGATCCAGACGAGAACGAACGCCCCCGCGAAGCCCGTCGCGGATCCGATCGCCATCTCGATCGCGAACTCGCGCACCACGACGAGCAGGGACTCGTCGGCATGCGTCGCAAGCTCAATCATCCCCACCATCAACGCCACGCCCGCCGGGTCGTTTACGCCTGCCTCGCCCTCGAGCGTCGTGCCCGAGCGCCCTCCGATCTCCTTGCCGCCCAGGACGGAGAACACGACTGCGGGATCGGTGGGGGAGAGCGCGGCCCCCGCCACGCCAGCGAGAATCCACGTGAATCCGAGCGCGTAATGGGCGAACAGAGCGACGAGGCCGGCCGTCGCGAACGTGCCGAGGATTCCGAGAGCCAGGATCGGCCCGGCAGCCTCGTGAAAACGGCGCCAGCCGATATCGATCCCTCCGTTGAAGAGGATGACGATGAGAGCGACCACGGCCAGCCGCTCGACAGTGACGATCGGGACCGACTCGTACAGCCTCGTCCAGAGATCCGAGGCGAGCGCGGCCGCGAGCAGGAAGACGGCGGGCGCCGGGACGGGGACGCGCTCCGTGATTCTCGTGGAGAGGACCGCGAGGGCGAAGCTCCCCGTGACGAGGAGGACGATCACTCCGAAGTCGGCGATCTCGGTCAGCGCGAGGATCAAGTCGGGGCGAACGCTAAGCGAGGCATGCGTTGACGCGCGAGCCGCCGCGCCTTAGAACTACCGCGGTGAGGTGTGCCGGGAAATCGGGGGTTGTGACCGGGACGTCTCGCGGCCTCGGCCGCGAGACGCTCCTGGCGCTCTGCGCGGAGGGCGCCAACGTCGTCGGGCTCGCTCGGAACGCCGAGGCAGGTCAACGCACGGTCGAGGAGGCAAGCCCGGACGGAAAGGCCGTCTTCGTCCAGGGGGACGTGCGCCGAGAGGAGGACATCGTCGGTGCGATCAAATTCTGCAAGAGCGAGTTCGGCGCCTTCGACTTCATCGTCAACAACGCCGGCATCCTCGGAGAAGGTCGCCTCCACGAGACCACGAACGACCTCTGGAACGATCTCGTCGCCACCCACCTGACCGGGTGCTTCTGGGGTTGCAAGCACGCGGTCGAGTCGTTTCGCGCAGACGGGCGGCCGGGCTCGATCGTCAACCTCGGCTCCATTCTCAGCTTCACCGGGGACGGCTATCTGGCCGCCTACACGGCCATGAAGTCGGGCGTCCTCGGGCTCACGAAGGCGATCGCGATCGACTACGCGCTCGACGGCATCCGCTGCAACTGCGTCTGCCCGGGAGACATGGAGACACCGATGATCGAGCAGTACTTCGACGGCACCGAGGACCCCGTCGCCGCGCGTGAGGAGATGGAGTCGGCCTATCCGGGCAAGAGGATCGCGCACCCGCGCGAGGTCGCAGCTGCGGTCGTCTTCCTCGTCTCCGACGAGTCGTCGTTCGTGAACGGCACGCCCATCCTCGTGGACGGCGGCCTCACCGCGAAGACCTATTAGTCAGCCGCGAGCCAGACGAGGCAGGCGGCTCGGTCGGCGATCCGCTTCGCCGCCCTCCGGTACCTGCGCCGCGCCAGCCTCGCGCGGTCGGGCCCGAAGACGAGGAGGCCGGGCCGGCGCTCCGCGGTGAGCGCGAGGAGAGCGTCCACCGGGTGCGGGCTGAGCACGCGTAGACGCTCGCTGGCGACGCCGAGCGAAGCTGCCAGCTCGGCCGGTGCCCGCAGCTTGGCCGCCTCCTCTTCCTCCGGTTCGATCGACCCGTAGCCCATCCCGAGGCAGAGCGGCCCGAGCGGGATCTGGACGACGTTCGCGACCACGAGCGGCTGGCCGCACTCGAGCGCGCTCTCGACCGCGAAGGCGGCAGCCGTTTCGTCGAACGGCACCTCCATCGTGGCGAGGAGCACCGGACGCCCCGGGCGACCGACGGCGTCGGCCTGCTGGCTCGGCGGGCTACGTCGGAGCGTCTGCACCGGACTGCTCCGGGTGGAGGTCCCAGCTCGGGGACTGCCGAGCCGCGCGCCGCGTCCTGCGGCGCCAGATGGGGAGGTAGAAGAAGAGCCAGATGGCGGCGATCCCAGGGACGATGAAGATGAGCGCCGGGTTGACGAACACGATCAGCGGCACGACGACTGCAGCGATCAGCCCCGCAAGCACGAACGCCTCGAGGCGCACGCGCCGCATTCTGCGGAGCAGGCCTTCGTACTCCTCGGCGGGAATCTGGCGGGTGTCCCAGATCCGGCCGCAGCTCTCGCATTGCCACCGCTCGCCGTAGTCCACGTCCTTGCTCTCACCACATTCACATTTGATCGTGATCGGCGGCTTGGCCACTGAAAGCGATTCTACGGTGATTGAAAGCATCCGAGGCAGGTGTTACCTTCGCCCCCGCAGCCGCGAGGCGGCCTGCGGCGTGTGGCAACTTCGAAGCGGAGGTACAGCGTGGCGCAAGCAGTAGTCGAGGAAACCCACCTACTCAAGACTCTTCGCTGGTACGACGGATTCGCGCTCGCGCTGGCGAACCCGGGCTTCCTCCTCGGATCCCTCGGCTATTCGGTGCTCGACCTCGGCGGATGGGGCGCGGTCATGCTCTGGGGCATCACGGCGCTTCTCATCGTGTTCGTGATGGTGCTCTATTCCGAGCTCGCAGCGATGTTCCCGAACAAGTCGGGCGGCTTCCCCCTCTACGCGAACGAGGGGTGGCGGAAATACACGACCCTGATCGGGCCGATCGCGACCTTCGGCTACTGGCTCGGCTGGTCGGTCGTCCTTGCCTTCCTGGGCCTCTTCTGCGGCTCGATCGCGCAGGCGGCCTGGTGGCCGAACGAGCCCTACGGAACGAACGCGTTCGGCGGCGCGGAGATCGATGCCGGCTACTTCAGCACCGGCAGCGTCCACATCGGGCTCCAGCACCTCATTGCCATCGGGATCATCCTGTGCGTCTGGCTCTTCAACGTCTTCGGCGCGCGGATCGCCGTGGCGTTCAACTACCTCGCCGGGATCCTGCTCTTGATCCCGCTCTTCTGCTTCATGTTCCTGCCGTTTCTGAACGGCGACTTCGATTCGTCCAACCTCACCTTCCGGTTGAACGACGGCCTGCCCTGGGGCGGCTACCAGCTGGCGCTCGTATGGATCTGGATCATGATCTGGTCGGCTGGAGGGGTCGACACGTGCGCGACGTTTGCGCCGGAGTACAAGGACACCGTGAACGACACGAGGAAGGCGCTCCTGTCGGCCGCGATCTTCTCGTTGGTGGTCTACACGATCCTCCCGCTCGGCCTCGTGGGCGGCGTCGGTGCGGAGACCGTCGAGGCGTACGACTACGTCGGCGCCCTCAACCAGTTGGTGGGAGCGACTGCGACGAACTTCTTCGTCGTCGTCATACTCGCGAGCTTCATCATCTCGATGAACACGGCGACGGCTGACGGAAGCCGGGCTCTCTACGGCATCTCACACGACGGGTTGACCATCCGCCAGCTCGGAAAGCTCAACCGCTTCCGCGTCCCGGGCTTCGCCATGACCGGAGACATGTTCCTCAACATCCTCTTCGTCCTGTTCATCGGCAACATCTTCGGCATCCTGGCCGCGAGCAATATCGGCTACGTCCTGGCCCACGTGTTCGCGTTGTCGGCATACATCCTGTTGCGCAGGGACCGGCCGAATTGGCCACGGCCAATCAGGTTGGCGCCCTACTGGACGTGGATCGCCGGCTTCCTCTGTGCCTCATTCGTCCTTTTCTCCGTCGTCGGCGTGGCTTATTTCCAGCACGCCGCCGGTGGGTACGGCAAGGGCGCACAGGTGAAGATCATCGGCTTCGGCGTCCTCGCCGTCTCGATCCTGCTCTTCTTCTACAGAAGGCTCGTGCAGGACAAGGAGCGGATTCACTGGAAGGAAGACACGCCGGACATGCCTCCGTCGGTTACCGCCGCGGGCGCACCCGTCACAGGCGCCTAGCAAGCACATCGGGGAGGGGCGGCGCGAGCCGTCCCTCCCTTCTCCTTAGTGGACTGCGTCGAGGCGCCGGCGAGCAGCCGCCGTCACGAGCTGCTCGAACGGCGCGAGGAAGCGTGGGTCGATCCGCCACTCCTCCTGGAGCTCCCACTGCACCGCGAGCAGGTAGGGATCGCTGCCGAGCTCTACAGCCTCGACGACGCCGTCGGGCGCGCGCGCAACGACGTTCAAGTCCGGCGCGATCTCGTCGAGCGCCTGATGGTGGAAGCTGTCCACCTCGATCTCGTCGACTCCCAGCGCGGCGTGCAGGTGGCTGCCGGGCTCGATGAAGATCGAATGCCTCGGATGATCGGGCACCTCGGGATCGCCGTCGAGCGACGCCCGCTCGACCTCCTTCCACCGCTTCCATCCTCGGTCGGTCGCGTGCTCCACCGATTCGGGGCGCACGGAGAGATCCTGGATGAGCGTGCCTCCAAGAGCGACGTTCAGGATCTGGATGCCGCGGCACATGCCGAGGATCGGGAGGCCGCGGTCGAGCGCCTGCCCGACGAGCTCGAGCTCGAAGGCGTCGCGCTGCGGATCGGTCGCAGTCAGGAGCTCATGCGGCTCCTGGCCGTAACGCGCCGGCTCGATGTCGCGTCCGCCGCCGAGGAGGATCCCGTCACAAACCTCGAGAGCCTCCCCGAGGCGTTCACCGTCGAGCCAGGGCAGCACGAGAGGAACGCCGCCCGCCAGGGCGACGGGGCGCTGATGGCCGACCCCGGCGTAGTTGCCGAAGTCGAGCAGGCCGACCGAGAGGCCGATGATCGGTTTCCGGAGCTCGTTCGCCATGTCTCGAACTTATAGCCGACGATTGAACCGCGCTCTCGCGATCCACTAGAGTCGCCGCACCAGGGAGCGGCGAACGGGAGGTCGGATGGCGTCACGCAGGGGTGCCAAGCAACCGACGAATGGAGCGCCCGCGGACGCGGTCGTCGAGGAGTGGCGGAACGCCGCGTACAACTGCTTCAGCTCCGGCCACAAATTCTGCCGCGAGGTGTGCCCTGTGATGCAGGTCACGCGAGACGAACGGCACACCCCCACGGCTTTCCACGCGAACGTCGTCGCGATGGACAAGGGGCACCTGACGATCGAGGATGTCGCCGAGGACTACGTCCACTGCACCATGTGCGGGGCCTGCGAGCTGCGCTGCCCCAACACCCTCATGACGGGCGACTTCTACCGCTTCCGCCAGCGCACCGTCGACGTCGTCAAGGCGATGAGGGCACTCGCGGTCGAGGAGGGAATCCATCAGGAGAACTGGAAGCGCTGGGCCGAGCTGACAGATCGGTGGGGCAACGAACCCGTCCTCGGCTGGAACATCGAGACGTCCGCGAGCAAGGTGCGAGCGTGGGCGGCCGGCCTCGACATCCCGACCGGCGGCGAGACCATCCTCTTCGCCGACTGCGAGGCGGCCTTCTACCGCCCCTCGGTCCCCCGCGCGGTTGCGCTCCTCCTGCAAACGGCCGGCGTCGAGTTCGGGCTCATGAGCCAGCAGTGGTGCTGCGGCGGCCCCATGTGGGAAACCGGCTACGTGGATGTCGGCCAGCGGATGGCCGAGCACAACATGGGCGACTGGCGCAAGACCGGCACCAAGAAGGTCATCTGCCTCGACCCGCACGACTACATCACGATCATCGAGCACTATCCCGAGCTCGACGAGAACTTCGACGAGTTCGAGATCGTCCTCGGCGTCGATCTCATCGCGGAGCTCATTCGCGACGAGCGGCTGAAGCTGACGACGCCGATCGAGCGGACGGTGACCTATCACGATCCGTGCCGGCTGAACAAGCGACTGGGTAAGTGGCAGTCTCCGCGCGAGATCCTGCGCGCGATCCCGGGGCTGACGTTCGTCGACGTCGACCACGTGACGCAGTGGTCCTACTGCTCCGGCGCGGGCGCCAACCTCGGAGTCGAGAAGCCAGAACTCACCGCCGAGATCAGCCGCCGTCGCGTAGCGAAGGCAGCTGCGCTGGACGGAGTCGACACGCTCATCTCCGCCTGCCCCTGGTCGGAGCGGCCGCTGACGGAGCAGGGGAAGGAGCAGGGGATCGAGGTCTTCGACATCTTCGAGCTCGTGGCCGAGGCCGCCGGATTCGAGGTCTGACATGGCCGTCGCCGCCCTCTCCGACACCCTGGTCGACGAGCTCGTCGCCATCTGCGGCGAGGACCACGTCTTCACCGGTCGCTCTGCTCTCTTCAACCGCGCGCGCGTTCCCTCGCCGTTCCCCGCGCACAAGTGGGAGGAGTTCGTCCCGCAGGCGGTCGTGCTCCCGACGTCGGCCGCGCAGGTGTCCGAAGTCGTCAAGCTCGCGAACCGCCACCGGGTTCCGGTCGTGCCGCGGGCGGGCGGAACCGGGCTCACCGACGGCGCCGTCCCGCTGAAGCACGGGATCATGGTCGACGTCAAGCTCATGAACCGCATCCTCGAGATCGACGTCGAGGACCGAACGGTCACCGTCCAGCCCGGGATCAACATGCTGAAGCTCTCCGAGGAGCTGCAGCCCCTCGGCTTCATCTATCCCGACAATCCGGCCTCCTACCCGTGCTCGCTCGTCGGCGGGCGCATCGGCACAAGCGGCTGGTCGCTGATCGGCGGGCGCTACGGCCACACGCGCGACCTCGTGATCAGCTTCGAGATCGTGCTTCCGACCGGTGAGATCATCCGCGTCGGCGACGGTGGCGGGAAGAAGGTGCGGAAGTCCTCGTCCGGCTACCAGCTGAAGCACCTCTTCATGGGCCATCAGGGGACCCTCGGCATCGTCACCGAGGCCACGCTCGAGCTCGTCAAGCGGCCCGAGGCCGAGTTCTCGGCCTTCTTCGCCTACCCCTCCTACCTCGACGCCTGGAAGGCGACGGGCGAGCTCGCGCGGTGCGGCGCGGCGACGCTCGCGGGCGTCGTCCTCTTCGACGAGTGGAAGGTCGCCTACCTCCGGCGGGACGACGAGGCGTACATCCCGCAGCCGGACTCGGTGCAGGCGGTCGTCGCCGTCGCGATGTACGGGAACGCCGACGAGGTGCGGCCGTCGGCCAAGCGCATCCTCAGGATCGGCAAAGAGTCAGGGGGCGAGTATCTCGGCGACGAGATTTCGCAGGGAGACTGGGCCTCGCGCCACGACCGTTACGCGACGCCGCAGCACGGGCGGAGTCGGGACGGCCAAGTGGCCCTCATGAGCTGGCACTGCGAGGACGCGTCCATCCCCTACTCCCAGCTCCCGGTCGTGAGGGAGAGGTGGCACGCGGTCGCCGACGGCCTGCGAGAGCGGTTCGACATGTTCGACGATTGGGGTCTCTTCGCCTACACGAACGGCGCGTTCAAGCCGTGGGGCGACTACCTCACCGAGATCGACATCGGAATCTGGGAGATGAAGTGGGACGATGAGAGCTGGGCGGCCTGGGTGGACGCCAAGCGCGAGATCGCCCGGATCGCCATCGAGCACGGCGGCTCCATCTCGGCGTGCCACGGCTCGTGCCGCGAAGGCGAGGTCGATCTCGTCCCGCTCGAGCTCGGGGGAGGGTACGAGGTGATGAAGAAGATCAAGCGCACGCTCGACCCCCTGAACATCATGAACCCTGGCAAATACCTGCTCGACGACGCCTACGAAGAGGAGCTCGAATGATCGGCTTCAGACTCTCTGCGCAGAAGCCGCCCGAGGCCAAGCGCATCAAGGACGACGTGATCATGCGCTTCGACCACGTCTACGAGGTCGACCCGGCGCTCATGACCGAGAACGTCCCCCAGCAGGATCTCCCCGCGTGGGACACCATGCGCATCGTCGAGAGCCGCTGGGAGCACCTGGCGTGGATGCACGACCACTTCGCCGACAGCGTCCTCTCGGGCGAGGAGCTCCTGCAGGAGATCGAGGCCGAGGAAGGAGAGACCGCATGAAGTTCAGCTACGCGACGCTGCTCGACTACCCGCTCGCCGACTCGATGGAGATGATCAAGACGGCCGACGAGCTCGGCTATCACGCCTGCTACGCGGCGGACGAGACGTGGCACAAGGACCTGTCGGGTCCTCTTCGCCGCCGCCGCGAAGGAGACGAAGAACCTCAGATTCGGCCCCAGCCTCTCCGGGATCGTCCTCCGCGAGCCGACGCTGCTCGCCCAGTCGCTCGCCACGCTCGACGAGATCAGCGGCGGCCGAGCGGAAGGAGTGTTCTCGATCGGGAACTTCGGGCTGCTGAGTCAGTACGGCCTGGACTGGGCCCGGATGAAGCCGCTCTCACGCGTCAAGGAAGCCCACCACGTGATCCGCACGTTCCTCGACGAGGGGGCAATCACGTTCGACGGCGACTTCTACACCTACACCGGCCTGTTCACCTTCGCGCGACCGGTGCAGGAGCACCTGCCGCTCATGATCGGCGCCATGCGGGGCCCCAAGTCCTTCGAGGCCGCGGGCGAGCTCTCGGACGGGTGCCATCACGCCCTCAGCTACTCGAAAGAGGCGTACGAGTATCTCGTCGAGCATCTCAAGATCGGGGCGGAACGGGCGGGGAAGGACTGGCGCGCGCTCGACATCGGTGCCTGGTGCGTGATCACCTGCGCCCCCGACTCGGCGGAGGCCAAGAAGACAGCACGGTCGATCGTCGCGTTCTACCTCTCGGCCATGCCCGAGGAACAGCTCGAGCGGCATGGCATCGACCCGGAAGAGACGAAGAGGATCGTCGATGCTCTCGGTCGCGGAGAGCTCGACACCGCCTATGACCTCACCACGCCGGAGATCGCCGAGACCCTCTCCATCGCCGGGACTCCAGAAGAATGCGTGGCCAAGATCAAGGCCATCGAGTCGACCGGCGTCAACCACTTCATCTGCTGCATCACCGATCCGGCGATCGTGAAGGCCTTCACGGGACGGGACGTCGACGTGCCCGACGTGAACGGGCAGCTCCACCTCATCCACGACGAGGTGATGCCGGCATTCGCCTGACGTCCGACGTCGTCACCAGCTTGCAACCCCGGTGCAGGGCCTGGAGAATCGCTCTCCCCCGCCGTCTAAAGGAGGCTGCGACGAATGGCGCGTGACCCCAAGTACGACATCCTCTTCGAGCCCATTCAGCTCGGCCCGAAGACGATGAAGAACCGCTTCTACCAGATCCCCCACTGCAACGGTTTCGGGTCGGAGAAGCCGATGAGCCAGGCCTACTTCCGGGCCATGAAGGCAGAGGGGGGCTACGGCGCGTGCTGCACCGAGTACTGCTCGATCCATCCCGAGTCCGACGACACGCACCGAGTCTCTGCGCGCCTCTGGGACGATGACGACGTCAAGAACCTCGGACTCATGTGCGACATGCTCCACGAGCACGGAGCGCTCGCCGCAGCCGAGCTCTGGTACGGCGGTCCGCACGCTCCATGCATGGAGTCGCGCGCCGTCCCGCGCGGACCCTCGCAGATCCCGAGCGACTTCGAGCACCTCACGTACGCGAAGGAGATGGACAAGGACGATATTCGCGAGGTGCAGGGCTTCTACGTCGAGGCGGCCAAGCGTGCGCGCGACGCGGGCTTCGACATCGTCTACGTCTACGGCTCGCACTCGTATCTGCCGCAGCAGTTCCTCACGCCGTACTACAACAAGCGCACGGACGAGTACGGCGGCTCGCTCGAGAACCGCGCCCGCTTCTGGCGCGAGACGATCGAGCAGGTGAAGGACGCCGTCGGCGACGACTGCGCCATTGCCGTCCGCATGTCCACGGACATGTTCATGGGCGAAGCCGGCACCCAGCTCGAGCGCGACTGTCTCCCGTTCGTCCAGCTCGTCGACGACATCGTCGACGTGTGGGACATCAACGTCTCCGGAATCTCCGAGTGGGGCGAGGACGCGACCCCGTCGCGCTTCTATCCCTCGGGCCGCCTCCTGCCCTGGCAGAAGGCCGTCAAGGACGTTTCTAAGAAGCCCGTCCTCGGCGTGGGCCGCTTCACGAGCCCCGACCTGATGGTCGAGGCGATCAACGGCGGCTCCCTGGACATCATCGCCACCTGTCGTCCTTCGATCTCCGATCCTTTCCTCCCGCTGAAGATCGACGAAGGCCGGCTCGACGACATCCGCGAGTGCATCGGCTGCAACATCTGCATCTCGCGGTGGGAGATCGGCGGCCCGCCGCTCATCTGCACGCAGAACGCGACTGCGGGCGAGGAGTACCGCCGCGGCTGGCATCCCGAGAAGTTCGATCCGGCCACCAACGCGGACAACGACGTGCTCGTCGTCGGCGCCGGCCCGGCCGGAATGGAATGCGCCATGGTGCTCGGCAAGCGCGGTATGCGCCGCGTCCACCTCGTCGAGGCCGCGGACGACATGGGCGGGATCATGCGCTGGATTCCGGAGCTCCCCGGCCTGGGCGAGTGGGCCCGCGTCGTCAACTACCGCAAGATCCAGATCGACAAGCTGAAGAACGTCGAGTTCATCCCCAACACCGAGCTCGACGCCAACGGCGTCAAGGACTACGGCGCGGAAATCGTGGTCGTTGCCACGGGCGGCTACTGGGCTACCGACGGCCTGAACGGCGCGACACACGACACCATCCCGGGCGCTGACGCCTCGAAGCCGAACATCCTCACGCCGGAGCAGATCATGCGCGACGGCAAGGAGGTGCCCGGCAAACGCGTCGTGATCATCGACAACGACGGCTACTACATGGGCGTCTCGCTGGCGGAGAAGCTCGCCATGGAGGGCAAGCAGGTCACGATCATGACCCACCTCGGTCATATCGCCCCGTATATGGACTTCACGCTCGAGAGCCCGAACATGCACCGCCGCCTCCATCAGCTCAAGGTCGAGATCGTCACGCATCAGGTCCCCACCCAGATCGCGAACGGCGGGCTCACGTCGGCGTACGCCTACGACGAGGAGCACCTGACCGAGTGGGAGGCCGACGCCGTCGTCCTCGTGACGCAACGGCGGTCCAACGAGGCGCTTTACCGCGACCTGAAGGACAAGGTCGGACTCGACACCCTGCGCGGAGAGGGCATCACCGGCTTCTACCGGATCGGCGACTGTGAGGCCCCGCGCCTCACCGCCGACTGCGTCTTCTCCGGCCACCGCCTGGCCCGCGAGATCGACTCGGACAATCCGGAGGTGCCGCTGCCCTTCAAGCGCGAGCGGGCCGTGATCGAGCGCGAGGCGGTGCTCGCCTGAAAGTCGTAGTAGCCGTCAAGCAAGTCGCCGCTCTGGGCGACGAAGTCGAGTTCACCGACGACGAACGGGACGTCGATCCCGACTTCCTCGACTACGCCCTCAACGAGTGGGACACGTTCGCCACCGAGGAGGCTCTGCGGCTGACCGAGGCCTCGGGCGGCGAGGTCGTCGTTGTCTCGGTCGGGCCGGAGGACGCCGAGGACAGCATGCGGCGCTGCCTCGCCATGGGCGCGGACCGCGGGATCCGGATCCATTCCGAGGAACAGCTGGAACCCGTCCAGGTCGCGCGGGCTCTCTCCGAGATCGTCAGGTCGGAGAGCCCTGACCTCGTCTTCGCGGGCGTCCAGTCGGCCGACGCCGTTCAGGCGGCGACCGGCACGGCGCTGGCCGAGCTCCTCGACCTGCCCCGGGTCGCGGTGGTGACCAAGATCGAGCTCGCTGACGGAAAGGCGACCGTCAACCGCGAGCTCGAAGGCGGAGTCGTCGACGTCACCGAGGTGGACACGCCCGCCGTACTCACCATCCAGACGGGCATCAACGAGCCCCGCTACGCGACCCTCCGCGCGATCAAGCAGGCGGAGGAGAAGGAGATCGACGTACGCCAGCCAGGCGATCTCGGTGAGCCCGCCTACCGCGTCCGCAAGATGTTCGTGCCGCCCAAGGGCGAGGGCGCCGAGATGCTGAACGGGAGCCCCGCGGAAGTCGCGCAGCGGATCAAGGAGATCCTCGAGGAGCGAACGGCTTAATGCCGGCCCCCTTCCTCACAGCTCCGGCTCCTCGTGCTGCTGCGAAGCCTCGCGTCCCAGCGTCCTCGGTCGCGCCCGTAGCCTCCGGCTACGAACGCTCTCTGCGTCCTTGCGACGCTCGCTTCTCGCAGCCGAGAAGCGCGATCTGCTCGGCAGGTGACCGATGAGCACCCTGATCGTCGCCGAGCATCTTCGCGGCGAGCTCCGCCCGGTCACGCTCGAGCTCGTCTCGGCGGCGAAGGAGCTCGAAGGCCCGGTCGCGGTGGCCGTTATCGCCAAGGACCCGGGTGCGCTCACCGAGGCGCTCAACGTGGACGGCGTCGACGAGATTCTCAACATCCAGGTCGAGCAGGAGGAGTTCGAGAACGACGTCTACCAGCAGGCCGTCGAGCAACTGATCGAGCAGCGACAGCCGAAGGCCGTACTCCTCGGGTTCACGGTCAACTCGATGGGCTACGGGCCGGCGGTGGCCGCGAAGCTCGGGCTCGGCTTCGCCTCCGACGTCTTCTCGATCGACGCCCAAGCCTCCGGCTTGGTCGTCGAAAGGGCTTTCTACGGATCCAAGGTGCACGCTGAGGTCGAATTTCCGGGTCACGACCAAGTGCTCCTCATGCTCCGCCCCACCGCTTGGGCCCCTGCGGAAGGCTCGGGGTCGGCTTCGACCTCCGCCGTGTCCGTCTCGATCTCGGGCTCGCGCGCCCGGCACAAGGAGTTCGTCGACGCGGCGACGGGCGACGTCGACATCACCACGGCCGACTTCCTCCTCTCGATCGGACGCGGCGTCGGCGACAAGGAGAACCTGCCTCAGTTCGAGGTGCTCGCCGACAAGATGGGCGCGATCCTCTCGGTTTCGCGTCCGCTCGTCGACCAGGGGTGGATGCCCAATTCGCGCCAGGTCGGACAGTCGGGCAAGACGGTGAAGCCGAAGGTCTACCTCGCCCTCGGGATCTCGGGCGCCGTTCAGCACCTCGCCGGCATGAAGACCAGCGGCACGATCATCGCGGTCAACTCCGACCCCGAAGCCGCAATCTTCAACGTCGCCCACTATGGCGCCGTCGCCGACCTGTTCGAGATAGCCGAGGAATTAGAGAAGCTCTACTAGGTGGAAACCCGAGAGACTTTCGCGGGCCTCGAGACCTGGCAGATCGTTCTCTGGTACTCGCTGATCGCCGTCTCGGTGGCGATCTTCTTCTTCGGAGTCGCCCGCCTCGTGCTCAAGTACCGCCGCGGCCGGACGCACGAGCGCATCGAAGGCCGGGTCGAGCGCGCCAAGCGCACGGCGAAGATCGTCGCAACGCATGCCTGGATCCGCCGCCGCGACCCGCTCGCCGGCCTCGGCCACCTGCTCGTCTTCTACGGGTTCATGGTGCTGTTCGCAGGGACCGCAATCCTCGCCTTCCAGGACGACTTCGCCAACCCGGTGCTCAGCTTCGACTTCTGGCACGGCTGGTTCTACCTCGGCTACTCCCTCTTCCTCGACCTCTTCGGGGCAGGCCTCGTGATCGGGCTCGCGATCTTCGCCGTCAAGCGGGGAATCCTGCGGCCATTCCGCCTGCGCTACTGGCGCCCAGCCGAGCCCGCGGAGCCCCTCCGTCACATGCCGCGCCGCTACGAGCTGGGCGACTGGGTCTTCCTCGGAAGCCTCTTCTTCCTCGCGCTGACGGGCTTCCTGCTCGAATCGTTCCGGATCGCGGCGAACGACCCCGACTTCGAGAAATGGTCGCCCGTCGGCTGGCTGGTCGGCCAGGGGTTCATCTCCATGGGCTTCGACGGCCAGTCCGCCGAGGACGCGCGCTTCGCCGACTGGTGGGTGCACGGCGTCTTCGCGCTCTTCTGGGTCTCGTCGATTCCGTTCACGAAGGCCGTGCACATGCTCATGGGCCCCGTCGGCGTCGCCGTCAAGGACGAGCGGGCGGGCAACCGGCTGCCCCCGCTTCCCGCGGACGCCAAGGCCGCAGACGTGGGCTACGCGTTCATCGACGCGCTCTCCCCCAAGCACCTACTCGACCTCGACGCCTGCACGAAGTGCGGGAAGTGCCACGCCGCGTGCCCCGCAACGGCGACCGGCTACCCGCTCTCGCCGCGCGACCTCGTCCTCGATCTCCGCGAGGTCGCCGAGGGGTCGATGGGGAACCGCGCGGCGCTCGGCATCCCCCCGAAGTTCCCGGAACACGCTCAGATCCTCGGGACGATCAAGCCGGAGACGCTCTGGTCGTGCATGCAGTGCATGGCGTGCGTGGAGATCTGCCCGGTCGGCATCGAGCACGTCCCGATCATCAACCAAATGCGCCGCGCGCTCGTCGAGCGCGGAGAGATGGACGCGCAGCTGCAGCAGACGCTGGAAACGATCTACACGAGCGGCAACTCGTTCGGCGAGCCGAAGCGGAAGCGCGGGCGCTGGGCCCGAGACCTGCCGTTCGAGGTGAAGGACGCGCGCAAGGCCCCCGCGGAGTACCTCTGGTTCGTCGGCGACTACGCATCCTTCGACCCGCGGAACCAGAAGATCACGCAGGCGCTCGCGCGGATTCTCCGCCGCGCGGGTGTCGACTTCGGGATCCTCTACGACGACGAGCGGACGGCCGGGAACGATGTGCGCCGCGTCGGCGAGGAGGGTCTCTACGCCGATCTCGCCGAGGCAAACGTCGAGGCGATCTCCGGCTGCAGCTTCGACCGGATCTTCACGTCCGACCCCCACTCCTTCAACACGCTCAAGAACGAATACCCGCAGTTCGGCGGCAACTGGACCGTGCTGCACCACTCCCAGCTCCTGCTCGAGCTGCTCGAGCGGGGACGGTTGCGGCCGCGCAAGGGCCTCGGCTATCGCGTCACCTACCACGACCCCTGCACGCTCGGCCGCTACAACGGCGTCTACGACGCGCCTCGCGAAGTGCTGGCGGCACTCGGCGCCGAGCTCGTCGAGATGCCCCGCAACCGAGACAACTCGCTCTGCTGCGGGGCGGGCGGCGGGCGCATCTGGATGAAGGAGCTGAAGGCGGAGGACTCCCCGCGGCCGAGCGAGCTACGGATCGACGAGGCGGTCGGCCTCGGCGGCATCGACTACTTCGTCGTCGCGTGCCCGAAGGACGTGACGATGTACGAGGACGCGATCAAGACCTCCGGCCACCAGGGCGAGATCGAGCTCCGAGAGCTCTCGGAGCTCGTGCTCGAATCCGTCGCGGTGTAATGGCGCATATCGCGCTCGCGGTCTCCGACCAGGAACGGTCGCGTCGTTTCTACGAGACGTATTTCGATTTCGATCCTGAGAGCGTCCAAGTCGCGGACGACGGCGTGGTCCTCATCGAAGGCCCCGGCGACGTCCTCCTCGCGCTCGGGGAGATCGACGAGCCCATCAGCCTGCCCTCCTTCCTCCATTTCGGATTCCGCGCTGCGGAGTCGCCCGACGAGGTGCGAGCCTTCAGGAGCCGGCTGGAGGCGGACGCCGTCGAGATCGTCGAGTTCTGCGACGAGCCGGACTACGTCAGCGTCAAGTGCCGCGATCCCGACGGCTACGTCCTCGAGTTCGCGTGGGAGAGCTAATCCGCCTGGAAAACGCGGACCATGATGTCGGTCGGATTGAATCCGTTCGTTGGCGCCAGGTCGTCGGGGCACGCTGACGACGCAACTACAAGGTCGCGCTCGGCGCGCATGAGCACGTAGTCGCACGCCTTCGAGAGCGCCGGCTCGATCTCGATCACGCGTCCGTCGGCTCCGATCTTCGTGTTGTAGAAGAAGTTGATCGGCTCCCAGAAGCGCCGCGGGTCGTAACCGAACGCGGCGAGCTCGCGGTTGAAGTTGTCCGTGCAATTCAGGTGGTCGGGATACCCCAGGGACTCGTAGTACTCGCGGTTACAGGCGATTCCGAAGGTGTCGTGGCGCCCGACCGTGTCCTCGACGAGCGTTAGGAGCTTGCCCCCCTCCGCGTCGTAGATGCCCTGCCCGGGGAGAGGGAAGAGGCCGTCAACGAGGGCTCGCGTGACCGTCGTCGAGATTCCGAGGCCCGCGCGGTCGCGGTCGAAGGCGAGAAAGTCCGAGACCTGGCAGCCCTGGAGATCCTCGATGTGGACGTATTCGCCGGCGGCGAGCTCGTACGCCTTGGCGTCCGCGGGGCCGACGCGGGCCTCCGCGCGCGGCACCCGCTTGGACTGCACCGCCATCCCGCTTAGGGTACCGCCGTCCAAGCCGGAAAGGAGACCCGTTGAGCAAGGAGACCGCGTTCTACCCCCGCCTCAAAGCTATGACCGACGAATGGATGGACCTCTTCGGCTACTGGGCGCCGCTCGAAGTGACCGACACGCAGGAGGAGTACCGGGCCGTGCGCGAGACCGCCGGGCTCATGGACTTCACCATGCTCCGCAAGGTCGACATCGAGGGTAAGGGCGCTCAGGACTTCGTCAACTCGATCGTGACACGCGACGTCTCCCAGCTCACCCCGGGCCGTATCGCCTATGGAGCGCTCACGGGCGAGGACGGCAGGATGATCGACGACTGCACCTCGATGATGCGCTCGCCGGACCGGATCCGCTTCTGCGGCGCGAACGACCGCGACTACGAGATCTTCACCGAGCAAGCGCCCGACGGGATCGCCGTGCGCGAGTTCACCGACGCCATGCCGCATGTCTGTCTCCAGGGGCCGAAGAGCCGCGAGATGCTCCAGGGCATCTCCAATCAGGATCTCTCGAAGGAGGCCTTCCCCTACTACACGTTTCGCGAAGACGTCGAGATCGCGGGCATCCCCGTCTTCATGACGCGACTCGGATACACCGCGGAGCTCGGCTACGAGCTCTGGGTCGACCGGGATCGAGCGCTCGAGCTCTGGGACGCGCTCGTCGAGCACACGGAGCCCAAGGGGATGAAGGTGATCGGGATGGTCGCGCTCGACCTCTTCCGCATCGAAGGCGGCTTCATCATCGGCGGCATCGAGTACGACCCCACCGTCTCACCGTACGAGTGCGGCCTCGGCTGGTCGGTCGACCTCGACAAGGGGGAGTTCCAGGGCAGGGAGGCGCTGGCGCGCGACAAGGACGCAACGAACCTCCGCCTGACGAGCGTGGTGCTCGAGCGCGGGGGCGACGAGGCCTCAGGCGGCGTCATCGGCGTCGACGGCGAGGAGGTGGGCGTGGTCACGCAGGCGGTCGAATCGCCCTACCTCGGCGGGAAGACCCTCGGCCTCGCCAAGATCCGTAAGGACCTGAAGCAGCCGGGCCAGAACATCGAGGTACAGGTCGGACGGGAGACCGTGCCGGGCGAGGTCGTCGAGCACCCCGTCTACGACAAGGCGCGCAAGCGGGCGAAGGAGAGCTAGCCGGGAAATGCGCACAACGGCCCCTTCGGTCGTCGTACTCGCTGGGATCGCCGGGGCGGCCTGGGTCGCCCTGTTCGCAATGGGCGACGAGATGCCGATGGGCGCAGGGCTCTGGCTCGGCGCGTGGACCGTGATGATGGCCGCGATGATGCTGCCGTCCGCGTCCCCGCTCGTCCTGCTCTACAGCGGTCGCTCCGACACGCTCGCTTCGACCTTGCTCATGGCCGGGTACTTGCTGACGTGGGCGTTCGTCGGGCTCGCCGCCTACGCGGTCGCCATGCGCCTGCCCGATCCCGGGGACGGCGCCGTCGCGGCCGTGCTGATCGCCGCCGGGGTCTACCAGTTCACGCCGGTCAAGAGCGCGTGTCTGCGGCGCTGTCGCAGCCCCGTCGACTTTCTCGTCACCCACTGGCGGGCCGGGCGCCTCGGCGCTCTTCGGATCGGGCTCGAGCACGGCGCCTACTGTGTCGGCTGCTGTTGGGCGCTCATGGCGGTGCTCGTCGTCGCCGGAGCGATGGGGTTGGTCTGGGTCGTCGCGATCGCGGCAGCGGTCGCGGCCGAGAAGCTCCTACCCGGCGGGCGATGGCTCGGGCGCGTGGGCGGAATCGCCCTGCTCGTGGCCGGAATCGTCATCGCTCTCTGAAAGGAGGAAGGTGTGGCCGACTGGAAGCTCAAGGGAACGGTGCTCGTGGGCTGCAACTGCGACTACGGGTGCCCGTGCAACTTCAACGCGCCTCCGACGAGCGGGGATTGCGAGGGCGGCTGGACCTGGTACATCGAGGAGGGCCGATTCGGCGACGTCGACCTTTCGGGCCTGACGATCTCCGTGTTCGCCGACTGGCCGGGCGCCATCCATGAAGGCAACGGCAAGGCCGTCGCCTACTACGACGAGCGCGCGGCCGGCGAACAGAGGGAGGCGCTCGAGAGCCTCGCGCGCGGAGGCGAGGGCGGCCCGTGGGGAGTTTTTATCAACACCTACGAGCTCCTCGACGTCAAACCCGCTCCGTTCGAGCTCGAGCTGAACGGTGAGCGGAGCCGCCTCAAGGTCGGAGACGTCGCCGAGCTCGTCATGGAGCCCATCCGGAACCCCGTGACGGGTGACGAGACCCGCGGGGGCGTCATGCTCCCGAAGGGCCTCGTCTTCAACGAGGGCTGGTGCGCCGCCTCGACGTCGTTCTGGGTGAAGGACGGGGTCTCGTACGACCACTCGGGCAAGCAGGCCGAGTTCGCTCCGTTCGACTACGCGAGCGGCTAGCCCATCCGCTGGCCGGCCTCCGCGAGGACGTCGCCCAGGATCCCGGTGATCTCGTCGAACTCGGGCTGGTCGGCGACGAGCGGCGGCGAGATCTGCACCACGGGGTCGCCGCGGTCGTCCGCCCGGCAGATCAGCCCGCTCTCGAATAGCCGTGGCGAGAGGAACCCGCGGAGCAGCGTCTCGCACTCCTCGTCCGAGAACGTCTCGCGGGTCTCCTTGTCCTTGACGAGCTCGAGCGCGTAGAAGAAACCGGTCCCGCGCAGGTCGCCCACGATCGGGAGGTCGAGGAGCTGCGACAGCGTCTTGTGGAAGTCGTCCTGCTTCTCGGCCACGTGCTCGACGATGCGCTCTCGCTTCATGATCTCGATGTTCTTGAGCGCGATCGCGGCCATGACCGGGTGCCCGCCGAACGTGATTCCGTGCGTGTACATCGAGTGGCCGTCGAGGAACGGCTCCATGACCTTGTCGGTGGCGATCACGGCGCCGATTGCGGCATGCGCCGACGAAAGCCCCTTCGCCGACGTGATGATGTCGGGCCGGATGTCGTAGCGCTCGGAGCCGAACCAGGCGCCCACGCGCCCGAATCCGGTGATGACCTCGTCGGCGCAGAGCAGGATCTCGTAGCGGTCGCAGATCTCGCGCACGCCCTTCCAGTAGCCCTCGGGCGGTGTGTACGAGCCGCCCGCGTTCTGCACGGGCTCGAAGATGACCATGGCGACCGTCTCAGGGCCGGCCTGCAGGATCGCCTCGTCGAGCTCCTCGAGCAGGAGGGCTGTGAACTCGGCCTCCGTCTCCTCCGGAGGGCGGTGATAGCGATTCGTATTCCGGACGTGGATCACGTCCGGGACGAGCGGCTCGAAGGGGACGCGGAGCGCGGCGATGCCGTTGATCGAGAGAGCGCCCATGGTCGTGCCGTGGTAAGCGATCCGTCGCGCGACCGCCTTCCAGCGGCGTTCGCTCGGGACGTGGTACTCGACCCGCTCGCCCGCTGCCATCCGATCCGCCACTTGGACGCGTTTCTTCTCTCCCCGCGCAGAGTAGTACTGGCGAGCGAGCTTCCAGGCCGACTCGACAGCTTCCGAGCCGCCGGAGACGAAGAAGACGCGGTTGAGGTCGCCCGGAGCGACCGATGCGACCTCGGCCGCGAGCTCGATCGCGCGCGGGTGCGCGTAGCTCCAGTTCGTGTAGAAGGGCAGCTCGCGCATCTGCGCCGCCGCCGCCTCGCCGATCTCCTCCCCGAAGCCGTAGCCGATGTTGACCGCGAAGAGCCCTGCAAGCGCGTCGAGATACCGCTTGCCATGCGAATCCTCGAGGTAGCAGCCGTCGCCACGCACGATGATCGGGATCTCCGAGTCCGCGTAGCTCGACATGCGCGTGAAGTGCAGCCAGAGGTGCTCGCGGGCAGCCTTCTGCAGCTCGGCGGGGGACAGCGAGGTTGAGGCGGGGGCGCTCACTCAGGCTCCTTGTCGTTGACGTTTGGCGGCTCGGTACTGCGAGAGGACGTTACCGAGGCCGAGAGCGATCGCGACCAGGAAGATCGCGCTCGCCACTACGTTGACCTGCGGCGGAACGGCGACGCGCGCGATTCCCCACACGAAGATCGGGAACGTCTGCGTCGCGCCGGCGTTCAAGTACGTGATCACGAAGTCGTCGATCGAGAGTGCGAAGCCGAGGAGAGCCGCGGCGAGCATCGCCGGCGCGATGAGAGGAAGCGTCACCTTCCGGAACGTCACCAGCTCATTGGCCCCCAGGTCCATCGCCGCCTCTTCCAGGTGCCGATCGAACCCGATCAGACGCGCCTTCACGGTGACGACCACGAAGCTGATGATGAACATCACATGGGCGATGAAGATCGTGAAGAAGCCGAGCTGGAAGACGGCCGTCGTGTTGAGGAAGAGGGTCAAGAGGGACGCGCCGAGGACGATCTCGGGTGTCGACATCGGTAGGAACACGAGGAAGTTCGTCGTCGAGCGACCGACGAAGTGATGGCGCACAATCGCAATCGCCATCAAGGTTCCCAGGGCAGTCGCCACCACCGTGGCGAGCAGTGCGACCTCGAATGACGTGATGATCGCCGGCCGGATGCCGAGGATGGCGTCCCAGTGGATCCAGTTCTCCAGAGTGAATCCCTGCCAGACGAAGTTGAAGCGCCCCTTGGGAGCGTTGAACGAGAAGAGAATCACGACGACGATCGGAAGCAGCAGATAAGCGACGGCCAGGAGGGCGTAGACGGTCAAGGCGTGCCGCTTCACCAGGGACCACAGCCCCGCTCGTCGACGCGCACGGGCAAGAGGGACGGCAGGCGACTGAACGCTCACCCAGCGCTCCTGGTCTGCTGGCCGCGTCGGTTCATCATCCCGTGAGCTTCTCCGTGCCGACGACGCGCGCGTAGACGATCAGCGCCACGAGGATCGTGCCCATGAGGATGAAGCTGAGCGCGGCCGCGGTCGGGTAGTCGAGCGACTCGAGAAACTTGGCCTGGATCACGTTGCCGATCATCGCTTGCTTCGGCGTCCCGAGCAGCGCCGCGTTGATGAAGTCGCCGGCCGCAGGGATGAACGTGAGGAGCGTTCCGGCGACGATCCCTGGAGCGGACAGCGGCAATGTGACGCGGAGAAACGCCTTCGTCGACGAGGCGTAGAGGTCCTTCGCGGCCTCCAGGAGCCGCGGGTCGATCTGCTCGAGGGAGACGTACAGGGGCAGCGCCATGAAGGGGAAGAAGTTGTAAGTGATCCCCGCAACGACCGCGAATGTCGTCGCCAACAGGCGGTCGTTCTCGCCCAGCACGTGCGCCCACTGGAGGAAGCCCACGACGGGGCCCTCGTTTGCGAGGATGTTCAGCCATGCGAGCGTCCGGACGAGGTAGGTGACGAAGAAGGGCGCGACGATGACGAGGAGAAAGAGGTTGCGCCATGGACCTGCCCTGAAGGCGATCCAGTAGGCAAGCGGATAGGCCAGCAGGAGACAGGCCACGGTGGCGATGCCGGCATAGAAGAACGAGCGAACGAGCTGCTCGTGGTAGAGGGAGAGGGCGTCCGAGAAGTTCGAGAACTCCCACGTGAACTCGAAGTTCGGGAAGAGCCCCGATTGGAGCGATTCGTACCCGAGGAACGCGAGGGGTATGAGGAAGAAGATCCCGAGCCAAAGGATCCCGGGCCCCAGGAGCAGGTAGGGCGTCAGCCCACGATGGCGGTGGAAGAAGGCGCCCATGTGCTGAGCGCGGCCCTACTGGCCCTGGACCTCCTGCCACTTCGTCACGTAGTCGTCGTTGTTCAGCATGGCCGGATCGTTCTGGTGGAGCTGAGCCAGAATGTTGTCGTCCGGGAAGATGAGCGGATTCTTCGCGGCGTCGGGGTCGATCTTCACGGCCTCGTCCTTCACACCTTTGACGGCCGAGATGTAGGTCGTCTCCACCGCGATCTTGGCCGAGATCTTCGGGTCGTAGACGAAGTTCATGTACGTCGATGCGGTCGGCACGTCCCCTCCCAGCGGGATGAGCATGTTGTCGGTCCAGATGATCCCGCCCTTCTCGGGGACGCCCCAGTGGAGCTTCGGGTTGTCCGCAACGAGCTGGGCGACGTCGCCGGACCAGGCGAAGCAGGCGGCGTAGTCGCCCTTCGCCAACGGCGCGACGTAGTCGTTCCCCGTGAACTTGATGATCTGGCCTGAGTCCACGGCCTTCTTGACCCTCTCGAGCGCACTGTCGAACGACTCGTCCGTGACCTTCGATGGGTCGTCGCCGTTGTCGAGCAGGACCAGGCCGAGCGTGTCGCCCATCTCGGTCCAGACGGTCACCTTGCCGTGCAGCTTGGGGTCCTCGAACAGCTGCGAGACGGTCGTGACCGGTCCGGTGAGGTCCTCGTTCCAGGCGATTCCGTCCATCCCCGAGAGCCACGGCATGGAGAACTTCCGGTCGGGATCGAAGGGCGGGGAGCTCTGGGCGTCGACGAGGTTGGCGAAGTTCGGCATGAGGTCCTTGTCGAGCTCCTCAACCCATTCCTGCGAGACGTAGAGCCCCGGAAACCGCGAGTTGTCGGTCGAGACGAAGATGTCGCGGCCGATGCCTTTGCCCTGGGCCAGCGGCCCCTGCACCTTGGCGAAGTACTGGTCGTTGGAGTTCACGTCCTCGTAGTAGTTCACCTTGACGCCCGTCTGCTCCTGGAACTGCTGGAACGTCGTGGGCTTCTTCGTGTCGATGTAGTAGGTCCAGTTCGAGAAGTTGAGCTCGCTCTTGAGCTGCGGCTTTCCCCCGCCCGTCGCAGCGGCCGTCGTGCCGCTTGCAGCGCTCCCGCCTCCGCAGGCCGCGAGCAGAGCGGGCAGCGAAAGCACCGTTCCACCCACGGCGGCGCGCCGCAGCAGCTGTCGTCTGGTCAGCGGATCATTGAACCGGGGGTCCGTCATTCCTCTTCTCCTCCTCGGGGTCGACTACGAAGGTTGCTTCCGGGCTCCAGCTCAAGGTCACGCGGTCGCCGGCGTTGGCCGCGGACGCGCGGGTGTTCGTGTTCTGGACGTAGACGGTGAGCGGTCCGTGGGACGTCGCGACGATGTACTGCGTCGACACGCCGATGTAGGCGCTCTCGCGCACCTCGCCCGTCAGGCTGTTCTCCTCGCCCGTTCCAAGCCTGATCTTCTCCGGCCGGATGCCGACGGCAACCGGGCCCTTGCGCCCGGCCGAGGCAGGCGCCCGCACGACCGTCCCGTCGGAGAGCTTGACGGTGCCGTCCCCCTGGGCCTCGCCCTCGAGCAGGTTCGACACGCCGAGGAAGCGCGCGACGAAGGGCGTCGCGGGCTGCTCGTAGAGCTCGTCGGGCGAGCCGAGCTGCTCGATGTGGCCCTTATTCATGACCGCGATGGAGTCGGCCATCGTCATGGCCTCTTCCTGGTCGTGCGTCACATGGATGAACGTGATGCCGAGATCGTGCTGGAGCGCTTTGATGAACAGCTGCATCTCCTTGCGAAGCTTGAGGTCGAGCGCTCCCAGCGGCTCGTCGAGGAGCAGGACGCGGGGACTGTTGACGAGCGCACGCGCGAGCGCGACCCGCTGCTGCTGGCCGCCCGAGAGCTGCTTCGGCTTGCGGCGGTCGAAGCCGGCGAGCTGCACGAGCTCGAGGATCCTCGTCACCTGGCCGCGAAGATCGTCGCCCTTCACGCCCCGCCGCCGCAGGCCGAACGCGACGTTCTCGTAAATGGAGAGGTGCGGGAACAGCGCGTAGCTCTGGAAGACCGTGTTGACGTCCCGCCGGTACGGAGGGAGGCCGGTGACGTCGCGGTCGCCGAGGAAGATCGTCCCGTCGGTCGGCTCCTCGAACCCACCGATCATCCGGAGCGTCGTCGTCTTGCCGCAGCCCGACGGCCCGAGCAGGGCGAAGAAGGCACCGTGAGGAACATCGAGCGTGAGGTTGTCGACGGCCACGACGTCGTCGAAGCGCTTCGTGACCCCCTCCAGCCGAACATCCGGCGGGGCCGTCGCCCCGCCGGTGTCACTCGACGCCGCTACGCGTTCCTCCACCGCCACTAGGGACTCATCAGTCGATCTTCGCCATGACGTGTTTGATCTGCGTGTAGTCCTCGAGCGAGTAGACGGACAGGTCCTTGCCGTAGCCAGACTCCTTGAAGCCGCCATGCGGCATCTCGGAGACGAGCGGGATGTGGTCGTTGATCCACACGGTTCCGAACTGGAGCTTGCGGGCCGCGTTGAGCGCGCGGCCGACGTCACGCGTCCAGACTGAGGCCGCGAGGCCGTAGCGAACGTCGTTCGCCCACGCGATCGCCTGGTCGTCGTCGGCGAACTTCTGCACGCTCACGACCGGGCCGAACACCTCGCGCTGGACGATCTCGTTGCCCTGCTCGATCCCGGTGACGACCGTCGGCTTGACGAAGAATCCACGGTCGCCGTTCGAGTCGCCGCCAGTGAGGATCGTCGCCTTCGAGTCCTTCGCCCGCTCGAGGAAGCCGAGCACGCGATCCTGCTGGTCCTTCGAGATCACGGGCCCCATCTCGATCTCGTCGCCCTCCGCAGGATCGCCGACGTGCAGCGACTCCACGGCCGGGACGAGCTCCTCGATGAGCTTGTCGTAGATCTTCGGCCCCGCGACGACGCGCGACGCTGCCGTGCAGTCCTGGCCGGAGTTCCAGTAGCCGGCGATCTTGATCGCCTCGGCCACAGCGGCCGGGTCGGCGTCGTCGAAGACGACCACCGGTGCCTTGCCGCCCAGCTCGAGATGGACCCGCTTGAGGTTGTCCGCGGCCGTGCGGGCGATGATCTTCCCGGTCTCGATGTCCCCCGTCAGGGAGACGAGCCGCACCTCCGGGTGCTTGACGAGCGCCTCGCCGACCGGCACCCCGTCGCCCGTGATGACGTTGAGCACTCCGGGCGGGATGACGTCGGCCGCGAGCTCCATGAAGCGGAGGAGCGTGAGCGGCGTCTGCTCGGAAGGCTTGAGCACCTGGACGTTCCCGGCCGCGAGCGCCGGCGAGAACTTCCAGACCGCCATCATCAGCGGGTAGTTCCACGGCGCGATCCCGGCGACGATGCCAATCGGTTCCCGGCGAAGCATCGACGTGTAGCCGCGCATGTACTCGCCCGCCGCGCGTCCTTCGAGGACCCGCGCGGCGCCGGCGAAGAAGCGGATGTTGTCGACCGCCACCGGCATCTCGTCCTTCGCGTACGAGAGCGGCTTGCCGACGTTCTTCGACTCGAGGGCAGCGAGCTCGTCCGCGTTCTCCTCGATGACGTCAGCCAGCTTGTAGAGGAGCTCCGCGCGCTCCCCCGGCGTGCAGTCGAGCCAGTCGGGCAGCGCCGCCTTGGCGGCCTCCACTGCGCGGTTGGCGTCCTCTTCGGTGCTCCGCGCGACCTCGGCGATCACCTCGCCGGTCGACGGGTTCAGCACCTCCATCGTCTCGCCGCCCGAAGATTCCGCCCACTCCCCGCCGACGAAATTCTTGTGTTGCGACAGGGCAACGCTCATCCCATGACCTCCACTTCTTTACTACGGCATGGCCAGCGTAGCCCGCATGCGGATTCCCAACAACCCTGAAGCGACGGCCTATGGCCGTTTGGGCGTTTCGACGCGGTGGCCTAAACGGCCACGAGCGCCACTCCAACTGCGACGAGAAACGCTCCGGCCCAGCGCGCGGGGCTCACCCGCTCCTTGAGTACCAGTGCCCCGAGCGCCGTCGCGATGACGATGCTCGTCTCGCGCACCGCGGCCACGGGCGCTGCGGGCGCGAGGTCGAGCGCGAGAAGGAAGAGGAGGTACGGCGACAGGATGAGCAGGCCCGCGACCACAGAGGCGGGATTGAGCTCGGCGCGGAGGGCGGGCCGGCCGCGTCGAGCCAGCACGAGAGCCGCGTAGCCGAATGCGGGCAGGATCATGACGAGCTCCAGATACGTCACGGCGCTGGCGCGCTCGACGCCCGAGTTGTCGATGAGCGTGTAGCCGGCAATGCAGGCCGCGATGGCGAGCGCGAGCGCCACTCCCCGGGCGTCGGCGTTCCTGCGGATGCCGCGGATGAGGACGACGCCGACGCCGACGAGGCAGATCCCGGCCGCCTGCGTCACCGATGTCCCCGCTCCGAGGGCGACCACCCCGACGACGAGCACGAGGACCGGCGCGACGCCGCGCCCGAGCGGATAGACGAGCGAGAGCTCGGAGCCGCGATACGCGTTGGCGAGCAGGGCGATGTAGACGAGCTCGAGCACCGCGCTGCCCGCGACGTAGGGCCAGACGGACGAATCGACGTCCCAGGCGATGACAGCCGGGATCGCGAACACCGCCACGCCCACCAGCATCGCCACGGCGGTCGCGGCCTCGGGGTCCTTCGCGCGGGCGAGGAGCATGTTCCAGACCGCGTGGCCGACCGCGGCCAGCAAGGCGAGGACGAGGGCGGTCGTAGGCACAGGGATAGTGTTTCGCGTCCGTGAGACCGCGCGCCGTCATCTTCGATTTCAACGGCACCCTCTCCCAGGACGAGCCGATCCTCTGTGAGATCTTCGTCGAGCTCTTCGCGGAGCACGGGAAGCCGATGTCCGCGCAGGAGTATTTCGACGAGCTGGCGGGGCTCTCGGATCCCGAAGTGGTTCGCACCTGGCTCGGGCGAGAGCACCCGGACGTGGACGAGGTCATCCGCGAGCGGATCGTGCGTTACCGCGCCGCCGTCGCGGACGGCTCGAGCATTCCCGACGAGGTGAGAGCGGCCGTCCGCCATGCGGCCGAGCGCGTCCCGGTCGCGATTGTCTCGGGCGCGGCGAGGGAGGAGATCGAGCCGGTCCTCGAAGCCGCGGGTCTTCGCGCTGCTTTCACTGTCCTCGTGAGCTCGGATGACGTCGAGCGCGGAAAGCCCGAGCCCGACGGCTACGTGCGGGCGCTCGAGCTCCTTGATGGCGACCTCGCGCCCGCGGACGCGCTCGTCTTCGAGGACACGGAAGCGGGGATCGCCGCGGCGAAGGCGGCGGGGATGCGCTGCATCGCCGTCCTCGGCACCCTGGCGCCGGAGCGGCTCGCCGCGGCCGACGAGATCGTCGAGCGCATCGACGTCCCACTCATACAGCGCCTGCTCAGTTAGCCCCTGGCAGACTCACCGCATGAGCATCGATCCCGGCGCAGACATCGGCCACGTCCACCTGAAGGTCGCCGACATCGACCGGGCGCTCGCCTTCTACGTCGGCGTCCTCGGTTTCGAGGAGCAAGCGCGGATGGGCGACCAGGCCGCCTTCATCTCGGCGGGCGGCTATCACCATCACATCGGGCTGAACACGTGGGAGTCGAAGGGCGGCTCCCCGCCTCCACCCGGCACGACCGGCCTCTACCACTTCGCCATCCGCTTCCCGAATCGGGCAGCGCTCGCGAAGGCGACCAAGAGCGTGGTCGACGCCGGGATCAGGATCGGCGGCTCCGACCACGGTGTGAGCGAGGCCGTCTACCTCGCCGATCCGGACGGGAACGGCATCGAGCTCTACTGGGACCGCCCCCAGGAGGAATGGCCGCGCACGCCGGACGGCTCCCAGGTCGCCATGTACTCGCGGCCGCTCGATCTGCACGGCCTTTTGGCGGAAATCGACAGCTAGCGGCCTGGCCGGCGGGCTTTCGCCGGGCAAAGCCCGGCTTTCGCGCCGCCCGACGCCGCTGGCCCCCTAGCGAGCTGAGCCCCGCTCGGCTACCGTTCGTTCGTCCCCGCCGTCGAGAAGGAGGTTCGGAACAGATGACTGACCTTGCCGCATTCCGGGCCTCGCAGCTCTCGGCGTAGCGGAAGCACACACGCGGCTCGCCTCCTGAGCTTCGACCGGCCCTCAGGCCTTTGTCGTCCTGCTCTCAGGAGGTTTCGTCTTGCAGTATTCGCTCGAGGCTCTCGGCTGGAACCAGCACTTCGCCGACGCCTTCGCACCATACGAGCCCGCAGGGCTCATTCCCGGGCGCGTCGCCGTGCAGGAGCGCGGCGCCGTGGTCCTGTTCACGACCACCGGCACGCTGAACGCCGGCGGACAAGCCGTCGCCGGCGACTGGGTGGCAGCCGAGAAGCTCCCCGGTGAGGACCGGGCGATCGTCCGCGCCGTCCTGCCACGGCGAACGCGCTTCGCGCGCAAGGAGCCGTGGCTGACCGAGGAGCAGGTCGTCGCGGCGAACATCGACACGGTGTTCCTCGTGACGGACTGCGGCCGCGACTTCAAGCCACGCCGGCTCGAGCGCTACCTCACCGCCGCCTGGGACAGTGGCGCCGACCCGGTCGTCGTCCTCGCGAAGTCGGATCTCGCCGAGGATCCCTGGGAGACCGTCGCCGAAGCCGAAGCGATTGCCTTCGGAGTGCCCGTGCACGCGGTCAGCTCGGTCACGGGAGAAGGCCTCGATGGGCTCGAGCCGCACCTGGCTCCCGGCCGGACGGTCGCGCTGCTCGGATCCTCCGGCGTCGGGAAGTCGACGCTCGCCAACCGGCTGCTCGGGGAGGATCTGCTCGCGACCGCAGACGTCCGCCGCGACGGGCGCGGACGCCACACGACGACGCATCGGGAGCTCGTGCGGCTGCCCGGCGGCGCCCTACTTCTCGACACGCCCGGGATGCGAGAGCTGCAGCTCTGGGCGGACGAGTCCGCGCTCAACGAGACCTTCGCCGACGTAGCGGAGCTTGCCCGGCAGTGCCGCTTCACGGACTGCGCACACGGGAGCGAGCCCGGCTGCGCGGTGGGGGCCGCCCTCGCGGACGGGACGCTGCCGCAGATCCGCTGGGAGAGCTACCGGAAGCTCCAGCGGGAGCTCCACTCGCTGGCGCTGAGGCAGAACGCGCGCCTGCGCTCCGAAGCCCGCAAGGAGCGGCGGCGCTTCGCCCGCAGCCAGCGCCGGACGAAGTGGTGAGCCGCGTCGACCTCAGGTGGTCGGGCTGACGGTCGGGACCTCCTTGGTCTCCGTGGTTTCGTCAACAGCGGTCGAGCGCTTGGCCGGTGGCTCTCCCCGGAAGCCGATCGCGGCGACGACGATCGTCGCGATCGCCGCAAAGAAGGCAACAGCCACGGCGGCAGGCACGGAGACCGTGTCGCCACCCGCACTGTGGGCTTCGAGGGACGGTGCCCAGATTCCCGTGATCAGCACGGCGACCCACATCGAGACGATGGTCAGCGCAGTCCAGATCCACCTCCAGAGCATTTGAATCCTCCTTTCGCATCGATTATCGCGTGCGTGCGACCGGTCCGCATCGGGTGGATTTCCGGACACTCACGCACGCGAAGTGCTGACCTCTAGCCGAGCTCCACAATCACGGTCTTCAGCTCGGTGAAGCTGTCGAAGGCGAATCGCCCGCCGACGCGGCCGATCCCGCTGCGGGAGCCCGCTCGCCCGCCGAAGGGCAGGTGCGTCTCCCAGTAGTTCGACGAGGCGTTGACGTTCACCCACCCGGCCCGAGCGGCCTCGGCGAAGCGGAGACCGCGGCGAAGATCCTGCGTGAACACGGCTGCGAGGAGGCCGTAGGGCGACTCCTCGATCGTCGCGAGCGCGTCGTCCTCGCCTGCGATCGTCCGGATCGGGACGATCGGGCCGAAGGTCTCGTCGCGCGCGACTTCCATCTCCTCGGTCACCGCGTCGAGCACGGTGGGCTCGTAGTAAAGGGTCGTGGGAAAGCCCGAGGCGCGCGCCCCGCCGGCAACGAGCTCCGCGCCGCGGTCGATCGCGTCGCGAACGTGCTCGTCCATCTTCGCCGCCACGGGCTCGTTGTTCAGCGGGCCCATCACTGTCGCCTCGTCGAAGGGGTCGCCGACCTTGACCTCCTTCGTGTGGCGCGCCAGCTTCTCGCGGAACTCGTCGTGGACGGCCTCGTGGACGAGGAAGAGCTCGCCGGCCGTGCAGCTCTGCCCGGCGCAGAGGAAGGACGCGGTCACGCTTGCTTCGACCGCCCTGTCCACGTCCGCGTCGTCGAGTACGACGACCGGCCCGTTGCCGCCCATCTCGAGGAGGAGAGCCTTGCCGGCCCCGCGCTCGGCGATCTTGTAGCCGGTCTCGGTCGACCCGATGAAGCCGATCGCGTGCGTTCCGGGGCTCGCGACGATCTCGTCGCCGACGACGCTGCCCGGGCCGGTGACGACGTTGAACACACCGGCCGGGAGCCCGGCGTCGACGAGGCACTCGGCAAGCTTCACTGCGCAGACGGTCGTCGACGCGGCCGGCGACCAGACGACGGCGTTCCCCGCCGCGAGAGCCGGCGCGAGGATCTCCGCCGGCATCGTGTAAGGCCAGTTCCACGGCGTCACGGCGCCCACCACTCCGCGCGGCACTCGGTAGACGAGCACGCGCTTCCCCGCGTCGATAGAGGGAGGCATGAGCCCCTCGATCCGCGTCGCGTCCGCGGCCGCCATGCGAAAGTACTCCTCGAGCTCCCCCACCTCGTCATAGGCCTCGGAGTGGAGAGGCTTGCCCTGGTCGAGCGTCAGCGTTCGCGCGAGATCGTCCCGGCGCTCGTGCGACGAGGTCCGCGACGCCTTCGAGCGCGTGGGCGCGCTCGAAGGCCGAGCGGGCGGCCCAGTCCCGCCAGGCCGCATTCGCCGCCGCGATCGCCCGCCGCGCGTCCTCACGCGTCCCTTCGGGGAACGTTCCGATGACCTCACCGGTTGCGGGACTCGTCGCCTCCATCGTCGCGCCGGATTCGCTCTCCACCCACTCCCCACCGATGTGCATGCGGTAGTCCACGCGCGGACTCTACGCCCGGAACCGCAGCCACAGAACCGAGACGAGATACGCGACTCCAGCCACCGCGGCGAGACCGCCGTAGGGGTTCCCGTCGCCGCCGTGCGCGATGTCGTTGAGCCAGAGCGCAATGATGAGCGTGATCAGGACGAGACCCGAGACCGCCGTCGCGAGGATGTCGATGTGCGCCCAGCGCTCGTCGCGGCCGGGGCCGCCGAGACCGCGGATCGTCTCGCTCCTGGATCCGAAGAGGAAGACGAGCCCGAGGCAGCCCATGACGGCGAAGCCGTACAGGCCCTCCCGCGGGCTGCCTCCGACCCAGAACGCCACGAGCACGGCGGTGCCGAGGAAGACGCTGAAGAGCGGCATCCACCACCGGCTGCGCCACCACGGACGCTTGCCGCCCCTGTCAGTTGCCATCTGCATGAAAGACCTCCTCCACCTGCTTGCCGAAATAGCGGGCCAGCGCGATCGCGAGCGGAAGCGACGGCGTGTAACGCTCGGTCTCGATCGAGTTGATCGTCTGCCGCGAGACGTCGAGAGCGCGTCCGAGCTCTTGCTGTGAAAGACCTCGCTCGACCCGGAGAGACTTGATCTCGTTCTTCATGATGTAAAGGTAGCTTGACACGCCCCACGTGTCAAGCCTCCTTTACACCGGAGGAGTTACGACTTCGGTCGGCGGGCGCGCATGCCGAGCGCCGTCAGCCCGAGCAGCGCCGGGATTCCCAGGACGAGCGGCAGCACGCCGCCGGAGTTCAGCGTCGTGCGCTTGGCGATCTCCACGCGAAGGGGCGGGCTCACCACGACCTGCCCAGTGCCGTGGCGCGGCAGCACCGCGACGTAGATCGTGATGCTGCCGCTGTTCACGGCCGTCACCGTCCAGGTCACCTTCCGAACCTCGTGCGGGGCGAGCGGGGCGAGGTACCGGGTTCGATGCGACGACCAGTCCTCCGGGTCGACGTAGGTGCCGGGATCGGAGCTCAGGACGTTGAGGTGGGCGACGAGATCGTCCTGGGTCTGAGCGCTGTCGTTCCGGATGGTGGACGTGAACGCGAAATGCTCACCGATCCGTGTCGAGACCCGCGTCCGGTCGAGCCCGACCGTGGTAGCCGCGCCGGCGGTCGATGCGAGCACGAGGCCGGCGATCAGGGCGACGAGAATCGACTTCATGAACGCGCTCCTCCACGCAGCCCGAGCGAGCGAGAAGCGACGAGGGCGGCTCCGACGGCCAACGCGGCCGCGATCGCCGGCCCGATGAGCCACGAGAGCTCCTCCCCGGCGGAGCGGCCGTCCACGATCAGCCTCCCGAGGTAGTGCAAGCCGGAGGACATCGGGTCGATGCGCAAGAGCAGGTCTCCGGCCCAGCTGCCCTGGGCGCCGGACGGAAGCTGGGTCGGCGCGAAGAGAGCGATCAGGATGAAGAAGGACACCGACAGGCTAAGGCGGTTCGAGCTGGAGAAGGTGCTGACGAGCAGGCCGAGCCCGACGAGGAAGAGGCCCAGAAGCAGGCCGACGAGCAGGCCGTTCGCGAGTGCGAGGCCGACGACGCCGACTCCACGGCCGAGGAACCACACGTACGGGACGGCAACGAGGAGGGCGACACCCCAGAGGGTCAGGACGGCGAGGCCCTTTCCCGCCACGAGGTCGACCCGAGGCGCCGGGGCGAGCAGCAGGCTCTCGAGCGTGCCCCGTTCCCGCTCTCCGCTGATCGCGTCGGCGGCTGCGAGGAGCACGAGGAGCGCGGCGACGGCGACGCCGACCTGCAATGTGAGGTTCACCGACTCGCGCTGCTCGAGGAAGTTGAGCGCGGTGTTGGTGGCGACGAGGTAGGTGATCACGCTCAGGAGGAGGCTGTAGGCGATCGTCAACGGCAGGCCGCGGCCGCCGATCCAGAGGTCACGGATCTCCTGGCCCGCCACGATCGGCCACGCTCGCTTCATTCAGCCGCCGCCGTCATCGCCAGAAAGGCGTCACTCAGCCTCCCGCCTTCGAGCTCGTAGCCGACCACGGACACGTGTGCCTCGACCAGCCTGCGAAGAGCCTCGGTTGACATGGACTCGGGATCGGCCTCCCCCGGCCATGTCACTTCGAGCTCTCCTGGGCGGAGCTCCGCCACGTCGAAACCGCTGCCGTTCGAGAGCGTGGCGAGCGCCTGCTCGGTCAAGTCTGCCGGGACCCGAACGCGGGCTCGCCTCGGAGCCGCGGCGCGGCGCGCGACTTCAGCGACCGTGCCCTCCGCGACCACCTTGCCCTGGTTCAGGATGACGACGTTCGAGCAGACCTCCTCGACCTCGGCGAGAAGGTGCGTGCTGAGCAGGACTGTGGCGCCCCGGTCGCTCGAGATGCTGCGAACGAGCTCGAGCATCTGGCGCTGGCCGGCCGGATCGAGCCCGAGGGTCGGCTCGTCGAGAAAAACGACCTGGGGATCGTTGGCGAGCGCTCTCGCGATGCCGAGCCGCTGGCGCATCCCGCGGCTGTACCCCCCGACGAGGGTGCTGCCGCGCTCGCTGAGCCCCACCTCGTCGAGGAGAGTCGCGGCCCGCTCCTGCGCCGAGGCCCGCGAGTGCCCGAACAGGCGCGCGTGGTAACGCAGGAACTCCAGTCCGGTCTGCCGCTCCGGGTAGCCAGCGCTCTCCGGGAGCACGCCGATCCTGCTGCGGATCTCCTCCGGCCGCGTGTGCGGCACCCCGCCCACGGTGAAGGTCCCCGCGGTAGGAACGAGGATCGTCGTCAGCATGCGGATCGCCGTGGTCTTGCCTGCGCCGTTCGGACCTAAGAAGCCGAGCACGATGCCGGCCGGAACCTCCAGCTCGAGCCCGTCGACCGCGACGAGCGCTCCGTACGACTTCGAAAGCCCATGTGCCTCGACGGCGAGCTTCATTTCCCCTAGAAGCTACTCCGCTCGCATGAGCGGACGATGAGAGCGGATCAGCCGGGAAGCGCCCGCGCGGAAGCCTCGGCCGAGCCGATCACCGGGACGACCTCGAACTCTCCGAGGTCGCTCCAATGCGCGATCCACTCGTCGAAGAGGGCCGGATCGTCGGTCTCCATCAGCTGGAAGCAGCGCTCGAGGCTCTCGTCGATCCAGCTGTCGACATACACGAGTCCCGGCGGGAGCATGCGGCCCTGCTCGGCGGCGCGCTCGTACACCGGCCTCGCGCCGTGCACGAACCGCTCGATCACCATGTAGCGCACGGCGGCGCCTAGTGGGAAGGCGCTTCCCAGCCCTCGAGGACCGGCGGCTTGTAGTCCGTCCCGACGGTCTGCGAGCCCTCGACCCAGGGGCCGAGCTCGGGCTGGGGAAACTTCGTGTGCTTCTCCTTCAGCTGGATGCCGTAGGAGTTGCCCGACTGCAGGTGCTTGATGAGCACCTTGCGCGCGATCTCGTTCTCGCGTCCCTCCGGGATCGTGAAATAGATGCGGATGAAGGAGTTCGAGTAGCGGTCGAAGACGGCGGGAGTCCCCTCCTCCTCGAGCAGCTCGACGTCCTCGAGCCAGTTGATGTCCTGGCCCGGGGTCGCTGCGTCCAGATCGACGTTCTCGACGAGGGAGAGGTCCTCCTGGTAGGGGAAACGCCGGCCCGCGAGGTACTCGGAGTCGATCTCCTTGATCTTTTCGGGCTCGCCTCGCTCCGACACGTTCTAGTCCTCGCCCGCGCCGGCGAACTCGGTCGGCTGCTCGGGCAGGTAGTCGACGGGATACTCGAGGTGCTTCTCGAGCAGGCGCTTGATCTCGTCGAGCGCGCGCTCCTCGGAGACGCCGGGCACCCAGTCCGTCCCGGCAAGCGGAACCTTCGCCATCGCGGCCGCCTCGACGGAGACAGCGCAAAGATCCTCCGGCTCGAGCGAGTGGACGTTCGTCTTCCCGCACGCCCGCGCGAGCATCTGCACCTCGAGCGTCAGCGTGTGAAGGAAGTTGTAGACCCGCTCGGCGGCCTCGTCGACGATCAGCCGCTTGCGGAGCTCGGGATCCTGCGTCGTGATGCCGACGGGGCAGCGACCCGTGTGGCAGTGGTAGCACTCGCCGGCCGGGACGCCGATCGTCCCTTCGTAGTCGGTCACGCCGGGGATCTCCTTGTTGCAGTTCAGCGCGATCAGCGCCGAGTGCCCGAGCGCAACTGCCTTCGCGCCGAGCGCCAGCGCCTTGGCGACGTCGCCGCCGTTGCGGATCCCTCCGGCCACGACGAGGTCGATCTCGTCGGCCAGACCGACGTCCTCGAGCGCACGACGGGCCTCGGGAATCGCCGACATGAGCGGGATGCCGGTCTCCTCGGTCGCGAGGTGCGGCCCCGCGCCAGTGCCGCCCTCGGCGCCGTCGAGGTAGATGATGTCCGGCCCGCACTTGGCCGCCATGCGCACGTCGTCGTAGACGCGCGCGGCGCCGAGCTTGAGCTGGATCGGGATGCGGTAGTCGGTCGCCTCGCGGATCTCCTGCACCTTCAGCGAGAGATCGTCGGGGCCGAGCCAGTCCGGATGCCGCGCCGGCGAGCGCTGGTCGATTCCCGGCGGCAGCGAGCGCATCTCGGCCACCTGCTCGGTGACCTTCTGGCCCATCAGGTGGCCCCCCAGACCGACCTTGCAGCCCTGCCCGATGAAGAACTCACAGGCGTCCGCGAGCATCAGGTGGTGCGGGTTGAACCCGTACCGGCTCTGGATGCACTGGTAGTACCACTTCGTCGAGAGGTCGCGCTCCGGCGGGATCATCCCGCCCTCGCCCGAGCAGGTCGCCGTGCCCGCCATGGACGCGCCTTTGGCAAGCGCCATCTTGGCCTCGAGCGAGAGCGCCCCGAAGCTCATCCCAGTGATGTAGACGGGGATGTCGAGCTCGATCGGGTTCTTCGCGAAGCGTGCGCCGAGCACCGTCTTCGTCACGCACTTCTCGCGGTAGCCCTCGATGACGAAGCGGGTCAGCGTGCCTGGGAGGAAGAGCAGGTCGTCCCAGTGGGGCATGCGCTTGAAGGCCGAGAACCCGCGCATGCGGTAGCGGCCGAGCTCGGCCTTCATGTGGATGTCGTTGATGACCTCCGGCGTGAAGATCGGGCTCCGGCCGAGAACCGTGCGCCGGTCGGGCTGCTCCTTGCCGGTGTTCCCGCCGACGGGGTCGTAACGGTCGCTGGTCGTCATAGAACGAGCTTCCTTTCGGCCGGCTCCAAGTTGTCGTAGTTGTAAAGCACTTTGCCGCAGACGAACTTCTGGAACTCGGGCGGGTTGCCGAGCCCGTGGATCCTGAACTTGCGCTCGATGAACTCGGTGTCGGACTGGTCCCACTCACCCGGGACGCAGTCGATGCCGAGCGACTTGACCTTGCCAGCGACGTAGATCTTCCCGTCGTACATGGAGTCGCCGAGGCCAGGCCCGACGTTGCCGCAGAGCACCTGGCGGCCGCGCTGCATCATGAACCCGGTCATCGAGCCGGCATCGCCGAGGACGATGATCGAGCCGCCCTTCTGGTCGATCCCGGTCCGGGCTCCCACCTGGCCCTTGACGACCAGGTCGCCGCCTCGGATGGCCGCGCCGGTGAGCGAGCCGGCGTTGTGCTCGATGACGACGACGCCGGACATCATGTTCTCGCAGGCCGACCAACCCACTCGGCCGTTGATCTTGATCTCGGGGCCATCGATCAGACCGCAGCCGAAGTAGCCGAGCGAGCCGTCGAAGGTGATCTTGCAGCGAGTGAGGATGCCGACCCCGATCGAGTGCTTCGCGCCGGGGTTGAGGACTGTGACGTCGTTGACGCCCTCTTCGTAGAGGAGGCGGCGCAGCTCGAGGTTAATTTGGCGCGTGGTCAGGTCGTGCGCGTCGAAGGTCGCCTTGCCATCCGCGATCGTCGCCGTCCTCGGCGCGTCGGCGTGCGGCTCCGCGAGCCCGCGCGCGTCGTACGTGATCTTCCGCTCGCCTACCTCTGCCACGCCATCACCATGCCCTCGTACGGGTCGTAGGTGTCGATCTCGTGGTCGACGATCGCGCGGATCGCGATCTCCTCGGACGCGAGCGCGACGACGTCGTCCGACTCGTAGAGGACGAGCGGCTTGGCGGCCATCTCGTCCTTGGCCACGCCGAGCGCGTCGTCGGTCACCGCGATGTAGGTGAAGACGCCGTCGAGCTCCTCGAGCGAGTCGCGCATCGCCGACTCGAGGTCGGCGCCCTCCGCCATCTTCTCGGCGAGGTAGACGGCGATGATCTCGGAGTCGCACTCCGACTGGAAGCGGTGGCCCGAACGCTCGAGCCGGCGCTTCCACTGGAAGTAGTTCGTCAGCTGGCCGTTGTGGACGACCGCGACGTCCCTAAACGGATATGCCCAGTACGGGTGCGCGCCCGAGATGTCGACGTCGGACTCGGTCGCCATCCGCACGTGCCCGATGGCGTGCGTCCCTTCGAACCCGCCGAGCCCGTACTGGTCGGAGACGGTCTCGGCATCGCCCAGGTCCTTGATGATCTCCAACGACCGGCCGATCGAGAGCACCTCGGCGTCGGGAATGTCCTCGATCCGATCGGTGAGGTCCTTAAGATCGCCGTCGTAGGTGAGCGTCGTCCGGTACGCGTACTCGGTCTCGGGCTCGACGTCGTCGATGTGGGCGCCGGCGGCCTTCACGCGGGTGACGACCTGGTGCTGGTGGCGCTGGATGCGGTCGTCGAACTCGAAGTCGCGGGGCGTGTTCGCGTCGGCCAGCTTGTAGCGCATGATCACGCGCCCGTCGTGCGGCTGGCCGTAGAGCGCGTAGCCCGTGGAGTCGGGCCCGCGGTGCTTCATCGACTGCAGCATGCGCGTCATGTCGCCGCCGACATCCCGCGTGCCGTCGCGATAGATGATGCCTGCAATTCCGCACATTTAGCGTTGTCCGCCTACGGAAGGACGTCCAGGTATTCCGTCACGTCCCAGTCGCTCACATAAGCGCAGTGACGCTCCCATTCGTCCCGCTTGTAGTGCATGAACACACGGTACATGTCACCGGGCAGACCATCTCTGACCACGTCGTCCTCTTCGAGGGCGTCGAGCGCTGCTCCGAAGGTCATCGGAAGGCGCTTGACCTCCTTGCCGGCCTCCATCGCCTCGTAGATGTTGCGCTCCTCCGGCTCGCCCGGATCCAACTTGCGCTCGATGCCGTCGCGCATGGCGGCGAGCAGGCCGGACAGCGAGAGATACGGGTTCACGGCCGAGTCGACCGTCCGGTACTCGAAGCGGCCGGGCGCGGAGACGCGGAGCGCGGTCGTGCGGTTCTGATAGCCCCAGTCGGCGAAGACCGGCGCCCAGAAGCCCGTGTCCCACAGGCGGCGGTACGAGTTGACAGTGGGACACGTGAGAGCGGTCAGAGCCGGTTGGTGCGCCATGATCCCGCCGATCGCCCAGAGGCCAACCTGCCCGGGCTTCTGCCGGTCGTCCGTCTCGGGCATGAAGACGTTCTCGTCGCCCCGCCAGATGGAGATGTTGTGGTGGCAGCCGTTGGCCGAGACTCCCATGAACGGCTTCGGCATGAAACAGGGGAAGGCGCCCAGCTCGCGTCCCACCTGCTTGCAGATCTGGCGGAACGTCGAAAGGTTGTCGGCCGCCCGCTCGGCCCGGTCGAAGCCGAAGTTCAGCTCGATCTGGCCTGGTGCGTCCTCGTGGTCGCCCTGGATCATGTCGAGTCCCAGCTTCTGCCCGTAGTCGACGACCTGGTTGATGATCGGCTGCAGCTCGGAGAACTGGTCGATGTGGTAGCAGTAGGGCTTCGTCACGCCCTCGACGGACGGCGTGCCGTCGTCGTTCAGCTTCAGCCACATCATCTCCGGCTCGGTGCCGGCGCGAAGATGCAGGCCGGTCGCCTTCTCGAAGTCCTGCTGCTGGCGGATCAGGTTGCCGCGGCAATCGGACGTGAGGAACGCACCCGGATCCTGACGTTCCTCGCGGTTGCGGAAGCACAGGCACCAGACGCGGGCGAGCTTCTTGCCGTCGCCGGCCGTCCAGGGGAGCACCTTGAATGTCTCAGGGTCTGGGATGCCCACGAGCTCGGCGGCCTCGGGGCCGTAGCCGATGTAGTTTCCATGGCGGTCGGTGAAGAGATTGGCCGTCGCGCCGTAGACGAGCTGGAAGCCCTTGCCGGCAATCGTCTCCCAGTGAGCCGCCGGCACGCCCTTGCCCATGATCCGGCCGGTGACCGAGGGGAACTGGTAGTAGACATAGCTGACGCCTTCGCCGTCGATCTGCTCGCGAACACGCGCAACGGCCTCGTCTCGCCCGTCCGCCTCGACGAACGCGTCGAGGTCGGTCGTCGCAGTGCTTGTCGCCAAGGAAGCCTCCTCCGCTGTTGGGGGGCCAATCCTAATGCGCGCCAACGGCTCTCGGCGTCGGGGCTCAGCCGGGCAAAGCCCGGCCTTGCCCCGCCTGACGACGCTCGCGGCAGGACGCAGACCTCGCGGACCCTCGCCGTACTACGTGTACTGTCTCGGGCCCGCTCGGCGTGCCTCGCTTTGCGAGCGCCGCCCCAGAGCCGCTAGCGGGCGGTCTGCCAAGAGAAACGTCAGCTGAGGTCGACTTCGCGGGAGATCAGGTGCTCGTAGATCTCGCGGTAGTCGTTGATCGCCTGCGCGACGTCGCCAGGATCGACGTCGTCCCCGCGGTCGACGGCCTGGGTGACCGCGCGGGACGCGTGGAACGTCGTCAGGACCTCGGGATCGATGCCCTCGTCGTCCACCGGGTCCGGCGTGTCCACCGGATAGCCCGCCTCAACGAGCATCCGCGCGACGAGGTCGTCCAACTCGAAGAGAGTCTCGCTCGGGGAGGTCTCGAGGTCCTCCTGGAGCTGCTCCCACTCGGTCTCCCAATACTCCTTGTCCAGGCCAGGTTCAGACATGCGAGGCTTCCATACCGCTTTTCGCCATTCTCTCAAACCACCCGGCACCGGGCTTAGACTCGGCGGGGTGAGAGTCCTGGTCGTGGGGTCGGGTGGCCGCGAGCACGCGCTCGCCTGGAAGATCGCGCAGAGCGAGGCGCTCGAGGAGCTGCACGCTGCGCCCGGGAACCCCGGCATCGCCAGGCTCGCGCGCTGCCATCCGCTCCGCGTCGATGACGTCGAGGGCCTCCTCGGCCTCTGCCGCGAGCGGGAGATAGACCTCGTGGTCATCGGGCCGGAGGCACCGCTCGTCGCCGGCGTCGCCGACCACCTCAGGCGCGCCGGAGTCACAGTCTTCGGGCCGAGCGCCGAGGCCGCTCGGATCGAGGGCTCCAAGTCGTTCGCCAAGGAGGTGATGGCCTCGGCCGGAGTGCCGACCGCCGAGCTCGCCGAGGCACACGGGCCCTGCGTCGTGAAGGCAGACGGTCTCGCCGGCGGGAAAGGCGTCTTCGTGTGCCGAACGCAGGAGGAAGCCGACCTGGCGCTGACCCAGGCCCGCGCCCTCGGTGACGCCGTCGTCGTCGAGGAGCTCCTCGACGGCGAGGAGGTGTCGCTCTTCGCGCTCACCGACGGCGTCGAGGCGGTGCCACTAGCGCCCGCGCAGGACTTCAAGCGTCTTCGCGACGGCGACGAAGGGCCGAACACGGGCGGGATGGGGAGCTACTCGCCGCCACCGTTCCTTCGTCCGGACGAGATCGAGGAGCTCGTCAACCTCGTCCATCGGCCGGTGCTCGCCGAGCTGGCCGAGCGTGGGAGCCCCTTTGTGGGGCTGCTCTACGCCGGCCTCATGCTCACCGACGACGGACCGCGGGTGCTCGAGTTCAACTGCCGCTTCGGCGACCCCGAGACTCAGGCCATCCTCCCCCGTCTCGAGGGCGACTTCCTCGGCGCCCTCGCGGGCGCCGCGGAGGGCGCGCTCGGCGGGCTCGATCTCTCCGTCGGGCCGGAGGCGGCCGTCAGCGTCGTGCTAGCCGCCAGGGGGTATCCGGAGGCGCCGGAGACCGGAGTCGAGCTGCAGGGGCTCGACGAGGCAGAAGAGACAGGGGCGCTCGTCTTCCACGCCGGAACGGCGAGCCGCGACGGTCGCGTCTTGAGCGCCGGCGGGCGGGTCCTCAATGTGACGGGAACCGGTGACTCGGTTTCGGAAGCGCGCGAACGCGCGTACGCCGCAGTCGAGCTCATCGACTTCCCGGGCGCGCAGTACCGTCGAGACATCGCCTCGAGGGCGGTTCGTGTCGCAGGCTGATCCGCACCTCGAGGAGGTGCCGTTCCCCGTGCTCGAGGAGTTCGAGGACGCGGGGCCGCTGGTCGGGATCCTCATCGGCTCCGAGTCGGACCGGGAGCACATCGAGCCGGCCGCCGAGGAGCTGAACGAGCGCGGGATCTCGAACGAGCTGCGGGTGCTCTCCGCGCACCGCGATCCCCGCGGCGTCGCCGAGTACGCATCGACGGCGGCGCTCCGAGGCGTGCGCGTGATCATCGCCGGCGCGGGCATGTCGGCAGCGCTGCCCGGCGCGGTCGCCGCGTACACGGAGCTGCCGGTGATCGGCGTTCCGCTGACCTCGTCCAAGAGCGCCGCCGGCGGCCTGGACGCGATCCTCGCGATCGTGCAGATGCCCCCTGGCGTCCCGGTCGCCTGCGTCTCGCTGAACGGCGCGCGCAACGCGGCGATCCTCGCAGCGAAGATCCTCGCGCAAGGGGGCGGCTACCCCAGTCCCCCGCCGCCGGCTACGGGCGCTTAAACGAGTCGAGGCCCGATTGGGCCTCGACCGCTCCTGGGAGGAGAGAGGGACTAGGAGGCTTGACTAGTCGTCGTCTCCGCCACCGCCGTGGCCGGAGTTGCCGCCGTCGTCACCCGAGCCGGCACCCGAGTTGTCTTCGTCGCCGCCGTTGCCGGGACCGGAATTGTCCTCGTCGGCGTCGTCATCCTGGGCGTTGCCGGGACCTGAGTTGTCGTCGCGGTCCTCCGCCTGCCCGTTGTCGTCGTTCGCGTCGTGGTTGGGGCTGTCGTCGTCCGCGACGGCGTCGTCGTCGTTGTCCTCGGGAACCTGCGCGCCGGCACAGCGGGGATCGTTGGCGTGCTCGGCCTCGTCGCAGGGGCCCTTCACGTCGACGGTGGACGTCGTCGCAGGCGTCGAGGTCGTGCCGCCGGCCGGATCGTCCGAGCCGCCACCGCGCGAGGCGGCGAACGCCGCGCCCGCTCCGAGGGCGAGCAGCGCGAGGGCCACCACGATGATCTTGTTGAACGGGAACACTGCTTCCTCCTTGGCGAGTTGCCTACTGAGTCGACCCTAGGAGGAGGCGGTCAAAGGGCGACCCCAGGCTTGGTGAAGGTTCGGCCGGAGTCGGTAAAGAGTTGGTTCAGTCGTCGTCGCCGGAGCCGGAAGATCCCGAGCCTGACCCCGACGAGCCCGAGCCGGACGAGTCGTCGCCGCCACCGGGCCCCGAGTTGCCGCCGTGGTCGTCTGTGGAGCTCGACCCACCGTGGTCGTCAACGGTCGTGGTTCCGCTGCTCGTCGTCCCGCCCGACTGACTCGTCTTCGACTGGGACTTCTTCGGCTGCTTCTTCTTGGCGGTCGCCTTCGCCGCCGCGCTCGGCTGCGCGATCGTCACCGCGGAAGGCGGCAGAGAAGCCGGCGCAGCCGCGATCGTGCCCGCCGAGGACAGGTACACGGCGAGCGCAAGGCCGACCGGCAGCGCCAGGCCGACGAGCGCGAGCACGACTGTCCTCATGGACCGCATTGTTCGACGGTAGCAACGCGCTTCTTCAGAAACGGCAAAGACATGGTCAGCGTTCGGCAGGCTCGCGGGCGAACGTGACGACGACCCGGGTTCCCGGGCCTTCGAGCAGCCTCACCTCGCCGCCCCACCGCTCCACGAGCTCCGCCACGATCGCGAGTCCCAGCCCGGTCCCGGGCCCGCTCCTGCGTCCGTTCGACCCGCGGTAGAAGCGCTCGAAAACGCGGGTGCGCTCCTCGGCCGGGATCCCGGGGCCGTCGTCGGCGACAACGAGGTCGGCTCGGCCGTCGGAGCCGTCCGCTTCGACTGTGATCCGGGTGCCGGGCGGCGAGTACTTGAGCGCGTTTTCGATCAGGTTGTCGACGACGTGGGCGAGGTCACCGGGATCGGCGTAGATGCGAGCCGGCCCAGTCGCGCCAAGGCTGATCGTCCGCCCCGCGTCCGCGGCGGGCGCCAACCAGCGCTCGACGGCGGCCGATGCGACGTCGCCGAGATCCACCGAGGTTCCCGTCGCCGACTGAGTCGAGGCGCGCGCCAGCTCGAGCAGGTCGCCGACGAGCACCTCCAGGCGGTCGAGCTCGGCCTCCGCCTTCGCAGCATTCTCCGCGGCAGCGCCGCCTTCAGCACGAATGGCCTCCAGCCGGAGCTTGAGCCCCGTGAGCGGAGTGCGCAGCTGGTGAGAGGCGTTCGCCACGAAGTCGCGCTGCGCCCGGAGGTTGCTGCCGAGCGCGTCGGCCATGCGGTTGAACGACGTCGCGACCGCGGAGAGCTCCTTCGGGCCCTCGGTGGACGCGCGGGCGTCGAGGTCTCCGCTCCCGAGCCGGACCGCCGCCTCCCGCAGGCGCGCGAGCGGCCGTGCAAGCGTGCCGGCGAGCACCCAGGCGAGAACGAGAGCGGCGGCGATGACGGCGAGCCCGATGAGCGCCAGGCGAATCCAGCTTCGCTGCACGCTGTCCTCCACCGATTCCCTGGACGCGGACACCCGCACCGCGCCAACGACGCGGTCGCGGTCGACGACGGGGACCGTCACGAGGAGGAGCTCGGATCCAAGCGTGTCGCTGAACCGCCGCCGATAGTCCACCCGGCCTTCGAACAGCGCGACGGAGAACTCGGGCCGTTGTGCCGTCGCGTAGGACTCACGGGTGGTCGCTACACCCGCGCTGTCGGCCAGCACTCGCCCGCGGTCGTCGGTCACGACGACGCGCTGGCCGGGCTCGCCGCTTTGACCGACGACGGCGGCGAGCCGGGAAGGAACAGGAGCCGCCGGCCGGCTACTCGCGCTGGCGACTCCGTCGGCGATGCGGGCCGAGAGGAGGGCCGCCTGGCCGAACACCGACGCGCGGAAGTCGGCTTCCGCCCGGCGCTTGATGTTCAACGCGAGCGGGATCTCGAGCGCCAGGACGACCGCCGTCACGAGATACGCGGCCGCGAGGACGAGGCGGGCGCGAAAGCTCACTCTGCGAGCTCGGCCGGCGACGCGAATCGAAACCCGACGCCCCGAACCGTATGGACGTACGTCGGCGAGCCTGGATCGTCGCCGAGCTTCTTTCGCAGCGCGCTCATGTGGACGTCGACCGTCTTCGTGGAGCCGAACCAGTTCGGATCCCAGACTTCCTCCACGAGAACGTTGCGCCGGACCACCTTGCCCGCGTGCTCGAGGAGGACGCGTAGGAGCTCGTACTCCTTGACGGTCAGGTCGACGTGCTCACCGCCTTTCGTCACGCGATGCGTCTCGAGGTTCATGACGACGTCGCCAACTTCGAGCGTCGAACCTGCCGGTTCCGTCGCCGGCCCGCTTCGCCGCAGGACCGCCCGGAGGCGAGCAATGAGCTCTGCCGCGCTGAAAGGCTTCGTGACGTAGTCGTCGGCGCCCAGCTCGAGCCCCAGGACCCGGTCCATCTCCTCGCCCCGGGCCGTGAGCATGATCACCGGGACCCGTGTGCTGCCGCGTATCTCGCGGAGGACGTCCTTGCCGTCCCCGTCGGGCAGCATCACGTCCAGCAGGACAAGATCGGGAGTGCGAGACCTGAAGCTCTCGAGCCCCGCTGCTGCGGTGTCGGCGACGAGCACATCGAATCCCTCCTGCCGCAAGGCCACGGAAAGAGGGTCGGAGATGGACTGCTCGTCCTCGATGAGCAGAATGGCCCGCCGATTCATCTTGCAAGCAACATACGCAAGCCTGTGCCGGAAGGTTTTCGGCGAAGCACGCCTGCCGGCCTTCTAGAATCGAGACGTGATCGACCGCTATTCCCGCCCGGCCATGAAGAAGATCTGGTCGGACGAGAACCGGCTCGCACGGTGGCTCGACGTCGAGGTGGCCGCGCTGGACGCCTGGGCCGAGATCGGAGTTGTGCCTCGCGAGGCAGCCGACGCCGTGCGGGCGCACGCCGTCCCGCCTTCGCCCGAGCGCGTGGCCGAGATCGAAGAGGTGACGCACCACGATGTCGCCGCGTTCGTCGACGCAGTCGCCTCGGGCCTCGGCGAGGAGGGCCGCTGGCTCCACTACGGGCTCACGTCCTCGGACGTCCTCGACACGGCGCTCGCCCTTCAAGCGCGCGAGGCCTGCCTGCTGATCCTCGGCGGTCTCGAGCAGGCGTTCGTCGCGGTCGTGCGCCGGGCAGAGGAGCATCGCGACACGGTCATGGTCGGGCGCACGCACGGCGTCCATGCCGAGCCCATCACGTTCGGCGCAAAGCTCGCCGGTTGGGCGTTCGAGCTCGAGCGGGCAGCCGACCGGGTCGAGCGGGCGCTGGCGGGAATCGTCATCGGGAAGCTTTCCGGCGCAGTCGGGGTCTACGGCGGCGGCGACCCGGAGATGGAGCGAATCGCCTGTGCACACCTCGGCCTCATGCCCGAGCCGGCCGCGACGCAGGTCGTCCCGCGCGACCGTCACGCGGAGCTCCTCTCGGCGCTCGCGCTCTGCGCGTCTTCCCTCGAGCGCTTCGCCACCGAGATCCGACACCTCGCCCGCACCGAGGTCGGCGAGGTGCAGGAGGCCTTCGGCAAGGGCCAGAAGGGCTCGTCGGCCATGCCGCACAAGCGGAACCCGGTCGTAGCCGAACGGATCTGTGGGCTCGCGCGCGTCGTGCGCGCCGCGGCCACTGTCGGCCTCGAGAACGTCCCGCTCTGGCACGAGCGCGACATCTCGCACTCGAGCGCCGAGCGCGTCGTCATCCCGGACGCCTTTCTGGCGCTCGACTACATGCTCGACCGCTTCACCTGGCTCGTCGAGGGACTCGTGGTCGACACGGAGCGCATGCGGGCGAACATCGAGTCGTCGCATGGCCTCGTCTTCAGCCAGCGCGTGCTGTCAGCACTCGTCGCGGACGGCCTCGCTCGCGACGAGGCGTACCGACTGGTTCAGCGGCACGCCATGCGGGCCTGGGAGGAAGGGCTCGACTTCCGCGAGCTTGTCCAGGCCGATCCGGACATCGCTCCGCACCTCGATCCGTCAACCTTCGACCTCAGCGACGTGCTCAAGCACGTCGACGCCATCTTCGAGCGCCTCTCGGTGCTCACCACCCGAAAGGAGGAAGCCGTTCATGCTTAGGGACGAAGCCGCGCTCCACGTCGCGTCCGGCAAGGTGCGCGAGATCTACGAGCTCGACGAGGAGCGCCTTCTGCTCGTCGCCAGCGACCGGATCTCGACGTTCGACGTCGTGCTGCCGACCGAGATTCCCGACAAGGGTCGGGTGCTGACCGGCCTGGCCGGCTTCTGGTTCGCGCGCACCCGGGAGATCGTCCCGAACCACCTGCTCGCGCTTCGCCCAGACGGCCGCTCGACCGAGGCTCGACGCCTGCGGATGCTCCCGATCGAATGCGTCGTGCGCGGCTATCTGACGGGGTCGGGCTGGAAGGACTACCTGGCGACGGGCCGCACGTCGGGCCACGAGCTTCCTCCGGGGTTGCAGGAGTCGGCGCGCCTGCCGGAGCCGATTTTCACGCCCGCCACGAAGGCGCAGACCGGCCACGACGAGAACATCGACCGCAACCAGGCTGGCGAGCTGGTCGGGCCGGACGCTCTCGCCGAGGTCGAGCGGATCGCCATCGAGCTCTACCGCTTCGCGTCCGAGCATGCAGCCGAGCGAGGCGTGATCATCGCGGACACGAAGTTCGAGCTCGGATACGACAGCGACGGGGCGCTCGTCCTCGGCGACGAGGCGCTCACTCCCGACTCGTCGAGGTTCTGGCCCGCCGACGAGTACGAGGCCGGCCGCGCGCAGCCGTCGTTCGACAAGCAGTTCGTGCGCGACTACTGCGAGACCCTCGGCTGGGACAAGACGGACCCGGGCCCGGAGCTTCCGGATGAGCGTCGTCGCCGGCACGCGCGCCCGCTATGTCGAGGCATTCGAGTTGCTGACCGGGATCCGCTTCGACGACTATCTCGCCGACCCCGAGGTCGTCCTGCGATGAGGGCAGTCGTCCTTGTCCGGCCGAAGGCCGGGATCCTCGATCCGCAGGGCGAGGCGGTGCAGAGCTCGCTCCATCAGCTCGGCTTCACGGTCTCGGAGGCGCGAGTCGGCAAGGTCATCGACCTCGAGGTCGCGGCAGACGATGCGCCGGCCGCGCGGGCCGAGATCGAGCGCATGTGCGAGCAGCTCCTGGCGAATCCGCTGATCGAGAGCTACGAGATCGAGCTCTCGGAGGGCGAGTGAAGGAGACGCAGCCCCGGATCGGCGTGCTCGTCTTCCCCGGGTCGCAGGACGATCGGGATGCGGCCTGGGCGCTGCGGGCGCTCGGAGCGGAGCCGGTCATGGTCTGGCACGGCGAGGAGGAGCTGCCCGCGCTCGACGCGGTCGTCCTCCCGGGCGGCTTCTCCTACGGCGACTACCTTCGCTGCGGCGCGATCGCCCGCTTCTCCCCCGCGATGCAGGCCGTTGCCGCGTACGCCGAGGACGGGGGCCTCGTGCTGGGCATCTGCAACGGCTTCCAGATCCTCTGCGAGGCCGGGCTTCTCCCGGGAGCTCTGCGGCCGAACACCTCGCTGCAGTTCGTCTGCCGGGACGTGCGGCTGGTGGTCGAGCGGACCGACACGCCGTTCACCGCCCGCTGCGAGCCGGGTCAGGAGGTCGTCATTCCGGTCAAGCACGGGGCGGGCTCGTACCACCGCCCGCCTGAGCTCTCCGACGAGCAGGTCGTTCTGCGCTACATCGCCGACGACAATCCGAACGGCTCCCAGGACGACATCGCCGGCATTGCGAACGAGACCGGGAACGTCTTCGGTTTGATGCCGCATCCCGAGCACGCCGTCGATCCGCTGCTCGGATCCGGCGACGGGGCACTCATCCTCGCCTCGCTCGTCGACTCCGCGCGCGAGCGCCTCTACGCCCGCGCGTAGGCCGCCTCGCGCAGCCGCGGGTCGAGCGCGCGGTGGAGCACGTCGACGACGAGGTTCGCGATGACGATCATCACCGCCAGCACGACGGTGAGCCCGAGCACGGTGGTGTAGTCGCGTCCCACCACCGACGCCACGTAGTACCGGGCGATTCCAGGCACGGCGAAGATGTTCTCGATCACGAACGTGCCGGTCACCAGATAGCCGAGCATCGGCCCGGCGACCGTGATGAGCGGCACGAGCGAGTTGCGCAGGGCGTGTTTCATCACCACGCGCGTGGTCGAGAGCCCTTTCGCCCTGGCCAGCCGAACGTAGTCGAGCTCGAGGGTCTCGAGCAGCGTGCCGCGGAGGAGACGGACGCAATACGCCATCGGTAGCAGCCCCAGCGTGAACGAGGGCAGGATCTTGTGCTTCCAGCTCTCCGTCCAACCACTGGTGGGCAGCACGCCCAGCTTCACCGACAGGTAATAGACGAGCAGCGTCGCGACGAAGAAGTTGGGCAGGGCGAAGCCCACGCTCGAGAAGAGTCGAGCGATCACGTCGAACAGAGATCCTGGGCGGAGCGCCGCGAGGACGGCGATCGGTATGCCGAGCAGCATCGCCCACGCGAACGCGAGACCGGCGAGCGCCAGTGAACGCGGGGCCAACTCCTTGATCAGGTCGTTCACGCGCACGTAGCGGAACGACAGCGACGGCCCGAAGTCGAGCGTGACAACTCCGCGGAGGTAGTTGCCGTACTGCTGGTACCAGGGGAGGTCGAGCCCGTAGCGCTCGCGCTGGTTCCTGCGAATCGCCTCCGGCTGGTAGTCGCCGTACTTCACCCACCCGACGTTCGAGAGCCCGAGCATCGGGCCCCGCCTGAACGGGTCGCCGCCGATCGAGCGCATCATGAAGAACACGATCGTCACGACCACCCAGAGGATCGGGATCGTCCAGAGCAGCCGGCGCAGGACAAAGGCCGCCATGTGACGAGCTTGCCCGGTTCATGATCATCAGTACCACTACATTTTCTGCACTCTCCTTTCAGCGCTCCTTACGCTCGCCGTTGCGCAGGGCGAGTGCCCGCGCCAGGCCTGGATGCTCGTCCAGAGCGCTCCTTAGCCGCTCGAGGTCGCGTGCCCGGAGGGTGACCGGGCCGCGCCGCGCCGTTCCGCCGGTGGAGTAGGCGAAGCGAACGAGCTCTTCGCCCTTCGCATCGGAGAGCAGCTGGATGATCGTGGCGAAGCGCTTCTCGCCGGCCCGCTGCGGCACGGTGAGCTCCTCGACGACCTCGGTCGCGCCCCACGGGGTGGATGCCTTCGCCATGCATCGACCGTACTCCAGAGAAACGCGCGGAGGTGAGCCGCAATGTGCCGGAGGAGTGTCATTACGATCGCGGGGTGGTCCCCGAGGCCAAGCTCACCGAGACCGAGGCCGACCTCGTCGCCGCCCGCCCCGGGCCTGGTCGTCATGGCTCAGTGGCTACCGAGGTTCCAGCCGAAGTAGACCTCGGTCCGGGCAATGCGGTCACCATCGAACCCGAAGATCTCTGTGTTGCGAAACCGCCGGCCGTCCGTCTTGGTTGCTTCGTACGTCGCGATGACCTCGTCGCCCACTTCGGCCAGCCGGACGAACTCATAACGGACGATGGTCTCGGCGTTGGGCCAGCAGCGCTCGAAGTACGTCGCGCGGTCGATGCCGACGTCAGCCGGACTCGAGAACGTGAAGTCGTCGCTCAAGAGCTCCTCGAGCACACGGCGATCGCCCGACTCATACGCACCGTAGGCGTCGCGGACGAGCTTCACTCTGTCAGCCATCGTCATGAAACTCCTGTTGCTGCCTCCGGCTAGCCGCGCTCGATCAACTCGACCCGTAGCCGCCTAGGAAGCGTACGTTGAGGAGCTGAGGCGCGCGCCCAGCTACTCGTATTCCTCCGCTTGCGGTAGGTCATCGGTGATTTCGAACCACGGCGCCTTCGAGCCGACAAAGATGTGTTCCGTCGGCCGAGTGCTGGGGTCGTCGACGAGCGAGCCCATCGCGACGTGGACATACTCGCCGTTGCGCACGACTGAGAAGAGGAGCGAACCACATGTGCCGCAACGGGTGTCATTTAGCTCGTCCGACCCGTGCACGAGGAGGTTGCTTCCACCTTCTTCGATCTCGAGCTTGCTGCTCTCGATACCCGCAAACGCCTTGAACGCGGACCCCGTGGCCGCGCGGCAGCGGGAGCAATGGCAGTTGGCGGCGTACAAGAACGCATCTGCGACCCGATAGTGGACCGCACCGCATTCACACTTCCCCAGAAGGAGGCGCTCTCCAGAAGTAGCGTCGGTCCTCACTCACCTGCCTCAAGGAGCTCGATCCTGTAACCGTCCAGAAAGTGCACGAGTGAGAAGTGACTACCCGCGTTCGATGAGCTCAACCCGGTAGGAAATCTCGGTATCGACCTTTGCAAACTGACCACTCGCGCCACGATGGCGTTATGGTCACGGACATGTCTCAGCCGACACATTCCACGCTCTCAGGTATCCCCGGCGGGCGAGTCTCGTATTCCGATTCGACTTGGCAGCCGATACGCAATCACTTCGGTATCACGGCATTTGGTATCAGCGCGTACACGGCGGCGCGAGCAGGCGACAGCATTATCGGGGACCATGACCACGCCGATCCGAGTGTTGAGCAGCACCAAGAGCTGTACTTCGTGCATGCAGGGGCGGCCCGCTTCGTCGTCGACGGATTGGAGGTCGATGCCCCGGCAGGAACCTTCGTCAGCGCTCACGACGTCACCACCCGTCGATCCGCGACGGCTTTGACCGATAGCACCATCGTGCTCGTGATCGGCGCCGAAGTCGGAGCGCCCTTCGAGATCACAACCGCAGAGCGTGAAGATCTAGCTTCGGTGGGCTTTGCACCGAACCCCGCGTAGCGCGAGACCTACGCCCGCTCAATGAGCTCGATTCGATAGCCATCCGGGAATGCCATCGTCTTGAGGCTGACGCTTTGCGACCGGAGCTGACAGTTCGAACGGTGGGCAGAGCGTTCGAAGCGGGGCTTCACGGTCGGCGTGAGTGATGCACACCCTCTACCTCCTAAGACACGCGAAATCCAGCTGGAGCAACCCCTCGCTCCCTGATCAGGAGCGGTCGCTCGCGAAACGAGGACGGCGGGACGCGAAGAGGATCGCCAAGCACCTCGCTCGGATCGGAATCGAGCCCGCGCTTGTACTTTGTTCTTCCGCTGAGCGCACCCGCGAGACACTCGAACTCGTGCGGCCGGCACTCGGGCCTACCTCGAGGGTGAGCCTCGAGGCCGAGTTGTACGCCGCCTCGTCCGCCGAGCTGCTCGAGCGCATTCGCAGCGTTGACCAGGAGGTGGCCTCCGTGATGCTGATCGGGCACAATCCCGGTCTCCAAGACCTCGCCCTCTTCCTCGCCTCGGCCGGTGCGGAACTCGAGCGGCTCACGGCCAAGTTCCCGACCGCTGCGCTCGCAACTCTCACCATCACGAAGACACCTTGGAGGCAGCTCTCGCGAGGAGACGCGGTCCTTGCTGCCTATGTCGTTCCGAAGCAGCTCGCTTGAGCTCGCCGGCTCGATGTCGCGCGATCACCTCGTGAGCTGACGGTGACCTGGTCGTTCTAAGGCGGGCCGTCGACATCTTCAGCTAACGGCGCGCCTGCCACCGCACCGTCGCATAGCCCCGTTACGGTCAGCCACATGTCCGAGCTCCGCGCCGTCGCGCGTGGCCTGTTCGATCTCGTTCGCGACGTGCTCTCCCGATACGGCCGCCTCGGGGGCTCGCAGTTCGCTGCAGCGATCTCGTACCGGGCGCTCTTCTCCCTCGTTCCCCTCGCGACGTTCGTGGCGACGATCCTCGCTCAGGTGCTGTCGTCGAGCAGTTCCGACCGTCAGGATCTCGTGTCGGCGATCGCCGATCAGCTCGACCTCTCCGCCGAGGGAGCTGCGAAGCTCGATGCGCTCATCGCATCAGTTCCGTCGCCCTGGAGCCTCGCCGGCGTGGCCGCGCTCGGGCTCGCGCTCTGGGGCGCCACGGGCGTGATGTCATCGATGCAGAAGACACTCGCCGTCGTGTTCGACCAGGGCGCCTCCCGTGGGCTGATCCGTGGGAGGCTCGTCAGCGCGCTGCTCGTCCTCGGCGCGCTCGCTCTGGTTCTGCTCGCGGTGATCGTCTCGATGCTCGAGAACGTCGCGCGGAAGGTGAACGACAACGTGGGCGAGACTCTCGGCTGGCAGCCGTTCGGATTCGGGATCCTCCTCGGCGTCGTGGTGCCCGCGGCTGTGGTCTTCCTCGTCTTCGTGCTGCTCTTCCGCTACTTGCCCCACCACCGCCCCGGCTGGCGCGCTGCCCTAATCGGTGGTGCCATCGCGGCCCTCGGGCACCAGGCGGTGCAGGTCGGTCTCGCCTGGTACCTCTCCGGGCCCGCCGACTTAACCGAGGTTTACGGCTCTGCGAGTACGGTCTTCGCCTTCCTCCTCTCCGTCTACCTGAGCGCCGGCGCGTTCGTGATCTGCGCGATCCTCACGGACGCGCTCGACGAACAGCACGCAAGCCGACGCCGATCGGAACATCTCGTCCCGATGCCGCCCCTCTCGGGGGTCTGAGGCCTGTAACGATTGTCTCAATCCAGGACGCGGGTCGACTCCCGCCCCCCACGGTTCTCCGGCCCTTGACCTCGACTTCTTCGCCTAGCTATCAGGGAAGCGTACGTGTGTAAGTTGATATTTCACACGCCGCGCTGCTCGATCAATTCGACCCGATAGCCGTCCGGATCGCGGACGAAGCAGATCCTCGAACCGCCCTCGCGCACGGTGTAAGGGGGCCGCTCGGGCTCGATTCCCTTCTCGGCCAGGCCCGAGAGCGCTTCGTCCATGTCGTCCACGGTCACCGCGACGTGCCCGTACGCCGTGCCGAGCTCGTAGCCTCCAGCCGGGGTCTCGAAGTTGTAGGTCAGCTCCAGCTCGGGCTGCTCATGGCCCGGGATGCCGAGGAAATAGTTGACGGCCTCGTCCCGGATCGGCAGCTCGCGGCGCTTCTCGAACCCAAGTGCCTCGTAGAACGCGACCGAGCGCACGGGATCCGTGATCCTGTAGCAGGTGTGGATGAGCTCCACGCGCGCAGCGTAGACGGACTCAGACGGGCTCAGTCGCCGTAGAGGTGGTTCCAGCGGACGAGTTCCCACTCGAGCCCGACGGGAAGAGCGTCCCGTGCCGCGGCAATGCTTCGGGGATGGAGTCGCCGCCTCCGACGGCCGACGCCTCCTCCCCGCCCGCGGAGCGGAAGTCGATGTTCAGGAGGAACGAGTCGAAGAGCTGCGCCGGGTTGTGCCGGAGCCTTGTGGGAGCCTGGAGTGCGAATGCGGCGCTCATGCCCGTATGGTCGCTCGGCCGCACGCGCTCGGCCACCGAGGCAGCCGGCCTCTCGAGGTTCGGCTAGCCGAACCCCGCTCAGCGGGCGGTAAGGATCTCCGCCGCGACGTCCTCCCCGGCGCGGGCGGCACCTTCCATGTAGCTCTTCAGCGTCGAGCGCTCGGCGCCGGCGAAATGGATCCGGCCGTGCGGCTCGCCCAGTCGATCGCCCCAGGCAAGGAGCTGTCCCGGGCCGAGGATGAGGTAGCTGCCGCCGGTCCACGGCTCCTGCGACCACTCGACGCGGGCCTCCCCGCGCGCCGGAGAGCCGACCAGGCCCTCGAGGCTCAACTCTCGCCGGGCCGCTCCGGCACCGGCGAAACGAATCAGGAGCCGCGGCTCGTGCGCGGAGAGGTACAGGTGACCATCGGCGGAGACGTCAGGAACGGGGACTGACGGCGGCTGGTCGAAGAGCGCCGCCTCCTTCACGACTTCTCCGTAGCGGGCCTCGGCCAGCGCCTGGCGCCGATGCGCCGGAAGCGGCGGGTCGAACCGGATCGAGCGCTGAGCCGTCAGGGGAACGGCGATCACCACCCGGCCAGCCGTTTCGAGCGACCCGTCCTCGAGCCGAAGGACGACGTCGCCCCCGCTGTCCTCGACCCCGACGACCGGAGCACCGATCCGCACCCGACCGTCGAGCCGATCAACGAGACCTGCGGCGAGCGCGCTCGGACCACCCGTGAACCGCAAGGTGAGCCCGGTCGGCGCCGCTCCCGCTGCCAGCTTCACCGCGTACGCGAGCAGCGACATCTCCCGCGTGGGGACGGTCGAGGAGGCAACTGCGATCCATTCCTCGACCGCCTGGAGCACCCGCGCCGAGGCGCCCCGCTCCTCGAGCCACCCGGCCAGCGACTCGGCGTCGAGCTCACCCGCGCGGTCGAGCTCCTCCGGGTGCTCGGGATCGACACGGGCGGCGAGGCTCGTCGATCTCCTGCTCGAACTCCGCGAAGAGCTCCGCATCCGCGCCCTCGAGTCCGCCCGGAGGCTCCGAGGACCACGGCGGCGCGTCCCACACCTCCACGCCGACTTCCCCGGCCAGCTGCAGGAGCGTCGCATGCTCCCGGTCGAGCGCCTCGCAACCCGCGTCGAACTGAGCGTCCCCGACGCGGATCCGCCAGGCGCGTCCCCCCACTCGCTCACGGGCCTCGAGCACCGCGACGTCGACTCCGGCGAGCTGCAGGCGATACGCGGCAGTCAGTCCCGAGATCCCCGCGCCGACGACGATCACCTCTGCGCGTCGCGTCACTCGAGATCCTCGCGGATGAGGCCGAAGAGCACCCCGTCCACCCACTCCCCGTGGCGCCAGTACGCCCTGCGCTTCACGCCTTCCTGCACGAAGCCCGCACGCTCGGCGTGGCGAATCGCGCGCTCGTTGAACCCGTAACACTCGAGCTGCACACGGTGGTAGTCGAGGTCGAAGAGCAGGTGGCGCACGAGGAGCCGGGCCGCGGAGTCGGCGATGCCTCGACTCGCGGAACTCCGGCGCGAGCATCAGCCCGCGGAGGTTGGCGATCCGGCTGCGGCGGCTGACGACCTCGAACGCCATCACGCCGGCGCGCTCCCCGCTCCACCTCGACGATGAAGCGGCCGTAGAACTCGGGCTCCGCTTCCGCATGACGAAGCTCCTCGGCGACCTCTTCGGGCGCCGTGCGGGCGCCCATGGCGGCCATGAACGGCTCGACGTCCTCATGCCCGGCGAGATCGACCATGAAGCCGACATCGTCGGCAGTCGCGCGTCGCAGGACGAACCCCTCACCGGCGAGGTGGTCGCTCACGGCCTTGGCGTTGCGGGCGCGGCGGCTCGACGTCGCGCCATCTGCAGAAAGCCGGAGCCGAGCGCGACCCCGGCGAGGATGAGCGCGAGGCCGAGCAGAGCGTTCAGGGTCATGTTCTCGTTCAGGAAGATGACGCCGTAGACGAGCGCGAACGGCGGGAGGAGATACGTGACGAGCGACGCCCTGGAAGCTCCGTACCGGTTCAGCATTGCGTAGAAGAACAGCAGCGCGAGCGCCGTCCCCGCGATACCCAGGGCGGCGACGGAGGCGAGCGCCTTCCAGCTCGGCATGTGGTCCGGCAGCTGCAGCAGCGCGAACGGGAGGAGAACGAGCGAGGCGGCCAGAACCGATGCGGTCGTGATCACGAGCGGGGACGTCCGCGGAAAGCGCTGCTGCGTGTAGAGGTTCGCAGACGCGTACGAGAGCGAGGCGACGACGACGGCCAGCGTCCCCGCGACTCCCCACCAGCCGCCCTCGGGGTGCAGGCCCGTGAGGACGCCGACTCCGACGAGCCCGAGGAGCACTCCGACGAGGCGAAGGCCGCGGACGCGCTCGCTCGGGTTGAAGCGGATCGCGAGTAAGGCGACGAAGAGGGGAACGGTGGCGTTCGCGATGGCCGCGACGCCCGAGTCGATGTGCTTCTCGCCCCACGCGATGAGCACGAACGGAAACGCCATGTTCGAGACCCCGAGGATGAAGGCACCCCAGCCGGTCGCCCGCACGTGCGCGACCGCGCCGCGAGCGCCGAGACGGAGCGTGAGGAACGGAACGAGCACCGCGGCCGCCAGGATGAGGCGGAGATCCATCATCGCGGTGGGCTCGATCTCGCGCACCGCGACCTTGATGAAGAGGTAGGACGCGCCCCAGATTCCGGCGACGATGAGGAGCAGGGGCACGTAGCCGCGAACCACGCCCGTACGCTAGCGGTCGCGATCCGGGCGAAGCGATATGGTGCGGACATCTTTTGAGCTCGGTCGCGGAACAGCCGCTACACCGCGCGCTTGGCCTGACGGACGGAGAATTCGACCGCATCAGGGGTCTGCTCGGACGCCACCCGAACGACCTCGAGTTGGCCGTTTTTTCGCTCCTCTGGTCGGAGCACTGCGGATACAAGCACTCGGCGCTCCTGCTGCGCCGCTTCCCGACCGAGGGAGCCGGAGTCCTGCAGGGGCCGGGGGAGAACGCCGGCGTCGTCGACCTCGGCGACGGCGAGGCCGTCGCGTTCAAGGTCGAGAGCCACAACCACCCGTCGGCGGTCGAGCCCTTCCAGGGTGCCGCGACGGGCGTCGGCGGGATCCTCCGCGACGTCGTCGCGATGGGCGCCCGCCCCGTGGCTCTGCTCGACGGATTGCGGTTCGGGCGGCCAGGGTTCGACTTCGGCCGCGCGGTCTCGGGAATCGGGCATTACGGCAACTGCGTCGGCGTCCCGACGGTCGGGGGCGACACGTTCTTCGCTGACGCATACGCCGGGAATCCGCTCGTCAACGCGATGTGCGTGGGCCTCGTCCCCACCGAGCGCGTCATGCGCGCACGGGCGACCCGGCCCGGCAACCTCGTCGTCCTCTACGGCGCGACGACCGGCCGCGACGGGATCGGCGGTGCCAGCGTCCTCGCGAGCCAGGAGCTCTCCGACGAGGACGACGACAAGCGGCCGACCGTGCAGATCGGCGACCCGTTCACCGGCAAGAAGCTGATCGAGGCGACGCTCGAGCTGGTCGAGGGCGGCCACGTCGAGGCGCTCCAGGATCTCGGCGCCGCCGGCCTCGCGTCGTCGCTCGCCGAGCTGGCCGGCCGGGGAGGAGTCGGGCTGGACGTCCACCTCGACAGGGTCCCCCTCCGCGAGGCCGACATGGATCCCGTCGAGATCGTCATCTCCGAGAGCCAGGAACGCATGATCTGCCTCACAGAACGCCTCGACGGAGTCTCCGCGATCTGTGCGAAGTGGGAGCTCGAGTGCTCCGCGATCGGCATCGTGACCGAGTCCGGACTCCTGAGAGCGTTCTTCGAGGAGGAGGTGGTCGGGGAGATTCCGGTCGAGCTCCTCACGGACGAGGCTCCCCGCTACAGGGTCGAGACCCGCCCCCGGGCCCTCGAGGAGCCCGTCGCCCACCCTCCGATCAAAGCCGAGCCACAGGAACTGCTCGACCTGCTCGCAGCGCCGAACATTCGCAGCCGCGCGCCGGTCTACCGCCAGTACGACCATCTCGTCGGCTCGCGCACGGTTCGAAGGCCGGGCCTTGACGCCGCCGTCCTCCGCCTGCGCCCCTCCATGCGGGGCCTCGCCGTGTCACTCGACGGCGCGGGGCGGCTGGCCGCGCTCGACCCACGGGGCGGTGGAGCGCTCGCGGTGCTCGAGGCGGCCCGTAACGTGGCGTGCGCCGGCGGGCGGCCGTTGGCCGTCACCGACTGCCTCAACTTCGGCAATCCGGAGAAGGCCGAGGTGGCCTGGGAGCTCGCGGAGGCGATCGAGGGCATGGCGCTCGCCTGCGAAACGCTCGGCATCCCGGTGGTGTCGGGGAATGTCTCCCTCTACAACGAGACCGACGGGCGGTCGATCTGGCCCACCCCCACCGTCGGCTGCGTCGGTCTCGTGGCCGACGTCCGGCTCGTCCCGTCGGCCTGGCAGACGGGCGACGAGATCTACTCCGTCGGAGCTCCCGAGCTGACTCTGGACGGATCCGAGTACCAGGCCCTCTTCCTCGGCGGCCCCGCCGGGCGGCCCCCCATGCCGGACCTCGCCGCGGAAGCTGCGGTGATCAGGTTCCTCTGGCGCTCGAGCGCGGTGCTCACCTGTTCGCACGACGCCTCAGAGGGAGGCCTCGCCGTGGCCCTCGCCGAGGCGGCGTTGCACGCGGGGATCGGGGCCCGCCTCGAGCTGGAGGAGGACGCCGTCGCCTGGTTCGGCGAGGGCGGCGGGCAGGCGATCGTTTCCTTATCGGCCGACGATGCTTCGCTCCTGGAAAGCATTCCGCACCGACGTCTGGGCATCGTGGGCGGGGACAAGCTGTTGGGCATCCCGCTTCCCGACCTCGAGGCCGCCTACCGGGGGAGCGACTGATGTGCGGCGTGTTCGGCATCCACGGTCCCCAGCGCGAGGTCGCGCGCCTCTCCTACTTCGGCCTCTTCGCGCTCCAGCATCGCGGGCAGGAATCGGCGGGCATCGCAGTCTCCGACCGCGGCCGCCTCACGGTCCTCCGCGACATGGGCCTCGTCACGCAGGTCTTCAGCGAGGAGAAGCTGCGCGGCCTGCGCGGCCAGGTCGCCATCGCGCACACCCGCTATTCGACGACCGGCTCGACGCATTGGGCGAACGCTCAGCCGATCGTCCAGCACGGGCGGGCCCGAACCGTCGCCCTCGGCCACAACGGAAACCTGACGAACACGAGCGTCCTCCGCTCGGAGCTCGTCGAGGAGGGCGTCCGCCTCCATTCGACCTCTGACACGGAGGTGATCGCCGCTCTGATCGCCCGCGACGAGCGGCCGCTCGAGGTCGCGGTCGCCTCGGCGATGGCGCGGATCGAGGGCGCGTTCTCCGCCGTCCTCCTCTCCGAGGACAAGCTTGTCGGCTTCCGGGACCCCGACGGGATCCGCCCCCTCGTCCTCGGGCGCCTCGACGGGGACTGGTTGCTCGCCTCCGAAAGCTGCGCCTTCGACCTGCTCGGCGCCGAGGTGGAGCGTGAGCTGGCGCCCGGCGAGCTCGTGGTCATCGACGAGGACGGCTGCCGCAGCGTCCAGGCGGTCGAGCCACGGCAGAGCGGCGCGCTCTGCATCTTCGAGTTCATCTACTTCTCCCGGCCCGACTCGAAGCTCCGCGGCGTGGAGCTGCACGGCGCCCGCATGCGGATGGGCGAGCGTCTCGCAGTGGAAGCTCCGGCCGAGGCCGACCTCGTGATGGCGGTCCCGGACTCCGGCACCCCGGCCGCGATCGGCTTCGCGCGCGCGAGCGGAATCCCCTTCGCAGAAGGGCTGATCAAGAACCGCTACGTCGGGCGCACGTTCATCCAACCCGATCAGGCGCTGCGCGAGCACGGCATCAAGTCGAAGTTCAATCCGCTGGCGGAGGTGGCGGGCCAGCGAGTGGTCGTCGTCGACGACTCCATCGTCCGCGGCTCGACCACCCGGCAGATCGTCGCGATGCTCTTCGAGGCGGGAGCACTCGAGGTGCACGTACGCGTGTCGTCGCCGCCGATCGTCTCGCCGTGCTTCTACGGAATCGACATGGCCGACGAGGACGAGCTCGTCGCGTCATCACGCTCGGTCGACGAGGTGCGCGAGCTGATCGGGGCGACGAGCCTCGCCTACCTCTCGCTCGACGGCCTCCAGGATGCAACCCGCCGGCCGGAGGGAACCTTCTGCCGCGCCTGCCTGACGAGGAGCTACCCCACGCAGATCCCCGACGACCTCAAGCTGGCGAAGCTTCGCTTCGAGGGTCAGACGGAGGCCGCGGGCTCCGAGCGCAGCCGCGCGAATCCGGCGAAGACGAGCATGCTGGCGGCCAGCGGCACGAAGCCCAAGGCGCCGTAACCAAACGCCTCGGCGACGCCGCCCCCGATCGCAGGTCCGACGAGGTACCCCACCGCCCACACCTGGGACCAGACGACCATGGCGAGCACGATCCGCTGAACCCCGATCGACTCGAGCAGGACTCCGAGCGCACCTGACTCGCCGGCGCCGACACCGACGCCGGCGAGGACGGCAACGAGGATCCAGAGGCCGACCATCTCGGTAAGGCCACCGAGCGAAATGGCTAGCGTCATGACGACTGTCGAGAACGCCAGCACCGGCCGCGGGGACATGCGGCCCGCCAGCGTCGCACACACCGACGAGACGAGCGCGGCGAGGACGTAGAGAGCAGCAATCTCCGCCTGACTCAGCTGCTCTGCGAAGTGGAGCGGCAGCGGGCCGTCGAAGGTGCCGAGCGTGAGCGCGACCATCAGGATCCCGGCTGAGGCGAGCAGGAAGCCGGGGGTGCGCAAGGCCGCCCGGTCGGAGCCGAATTTCACCGGCTCCTTCGGCGCTCCGATGGCGACGAGCGCGAGCGCGATCACCGTCACGAGCACGAGATGGATGGCGAAGGGCCCGCCGATCCCGCCAATTCCCCCGATGGCGGGGCCGGCGATGGATCCGACGCCGTAGGCGGCGAGAATGCCCGTGAGGCGGCGGTACTCCTCCCCGGGATAGCGCTCGAGGACGGCGAAGGAGGTCCCGATCCAGAGACCGCCGGCGCCGATTCCCTGCAGGAGCCTCGAGGGAAAGTAGACGCCGAGCGAGTCGCCGAGGATGAAGCCGAGGTCGCCCACGACCACGAGCCCGAGGGAGGCGAGCAGGACGGCGACCGCGTGCTTTCGCTGCAGCAGCCGCCCCGCGAGCGGGTACCCGATCATCTGCCCGACGGCGAACGAAGCCACCAGAACGCCCATGAGCGCAGGCCCCGCGCCCGTCGAATCGCCGATCTCGGGAACGACGGGCGCGATGATGCTGTAGCCCGCGGAATCGAGCGCCGCGAGCGCGAGCAGGACGAGATAGGCCAAGCGCTACTCGAGCCCGCCGACGTCGAGCACGACCGTCCTCAGGTCGGTCATGTCGAGCATCGTGTACCGCCCGCCGATCCTCCCCCAGCCCGTCCGCGTGCCGGCGGCGCCGCCGAACGGCTCATGCGCCTCCCAGTAGTCCGTCGAGTCGTTGACCACGACGTTGCCCACCTGGAGAGTGTCCAGGTACCTAAACGCACGCTTGAGGCTGCGCGTGTAGACCGCTGCCTGGAGCCCCAGGTGGGAGTCGTTGGCGACCGCGAGCGCCTCGTCATCGGAGTCGACCGTGATGAGCGGGACGATGGGCCCGAAGGTCTCGTCGCGATTGATGAGCGTGTCCACGCCCACACCGTCGACGACCGTCGGCTGGTAGTAGAGGTCGGTCGGGCGGTCGGGATCGCGCGAGCCGCCGACGACGATCTCCGCGCCCTTCTCGACCGCGTCCTCGAGGTGCGCGTCCATCTTCCGGGCGGTGGGCTCGTTGTTCATCGGCCCGACGAGGGTGTCGTCGTCGAACGGGTCGCCGAGCTTCCATCCCTCGGCCTCCTTGATCACCGCAGTGAGGAAGTCGTCGTGGACCCGTTTGTCGACGAGCACGCGCTCGGTCGCGCAGCACACCTGTCCGGCGCAGAAGAAACCGCCGAACACCGCGCCCTTCGCGGCCGCCTCGAGATCGGCATCCGCGCAGACCACGACTGGGCCGTTGCCGCTCGCCTCGATGAGCGAGCGTTTCAGGCCGGCCGCACGCACGATCTTCTCGGCCGTCGTGTGCGAGCCGACGAACCCGATGCAGTCGATGTTCTCGTCCTGGATCAGACGCTCGCCCACACGGCCGTCGCCGTAGATCACGTTGACGACGCCATCGGGGAGGCCGGCGTCCGCCATGATCTGCACGAAGTTCGCCATCGCGATCGGCGTCCACTCGGAGGGCTTCATCACAATCGTGTTCCCGGCAGCGATCCCGGGCGCAATCAGCTCGACCGGGATGAGCGTGGGGAAGTTCCAGGGTGTGATCCCCGCATAGACGCCGTTCGGCTTGCGGAAGGTGATGATCCGCTTGTTCACGTCCTGGGACGGGATGACCGCCGACTCGAGCCGCTTGACGTCCTCGGCCGCGATGCGGAAGTTCTCGGCCGTCTCCTCGATGTCCGGGATCGCCTCGCCGACGTAGGGCTTCCCCTGCTCGAGCGAGAGCTCGCGCGCGAAATCCTCCTTCCGCTCATCGATGAGGTCCGCGATCGCATGGCAGATCTTCGCGCGCTCCCACGCCGTGAGGGCCGCCCAGCGCGGCTGCGCTTTCCTGGCGGCTCGGGCCGCGCGTGCGATGTCCTCTTCGCTCGCGTTCGGGACGTCTGCAAGCTTCTCGCCCGTCACGGGCGAGGCGATCTCCCGCGAATCCTCGCCGGTTGCCTCGACCCACTCGCCGCCGATGAAGTTCTGCAGCGTCTTCACAGCCGTTGCCATCTCACGCTCCTACTTTCGTGTTGACCCGGTCCCACGCCTCGTCGAGCACCTGGCGGAGAACCCCGACCATCTCGTCGAACTCCTCCGGCCCGGCAACGAGCGGCGGGGCGAACTGCGCGCACGTCTCGCCGCGGTCGTCGAAGCGCATGTAGACGCCGAGCTCCCGCGTGCGCGGCAGCAGGAACGTCTTGATGAGCTCGTCTCGCTCAGGCGGCGTGAATGTCTCCTTCGTGTCCTTGTCCTTGACGAGCTCGAGCGAGTAGAAGTACCCGTCTCCGCGAACGTCCCCGACCATCGGATGCTCTTCGAGGAGGACGTCGCAGCGCTCGCGGAACTCGTCCTGGTACCGCTGCACACGGCCGATGAGGTCTTCCCGCTCGAAGACCTCCAGGTTGGCGAGTGCGATCGCGCAGGAAAGCGGATGCCCGCCGAAGGTGATCCCGTGCACGAAGGCCGTCTTCGACTCGGCGAAGAAGGGCTCGATCGTCCGTTCGTTCGCGATGACCGCGCCGAGCGGCGCGTACGCGGAGGTGATCCCCTTCGCCACGGTCATCATGTCCGGCTCGATCCCGTACCGCGTCGAGCCGAACCAGTCGCCGACGCGCCCGAACCCCGTGATGACCTCGTCGGCCACGAGCAGGAGGCCGTGCTCGTCGCAGATCTCGCGGACGCGCTCGAAGTAACCGTCCGGCGGCGTGATCGAGCCCGCGGAGTTCTGCACCGGCTCGAGGATCACTGCGGCGACGGTCTCCGGCCCCTCGTTCCGGACGATGCCGTCGATCTCGTCGGCGCACTGCAGCGTGCAGCGGGACTCCTCGGAGCAGTACGGGCAGCGATAGCGATAAGGCGTCGGCGCGCGCAGGCAGCCGGGGACGAGGGGCTCGAACTGGGCGCGAAGCGCAGGGCTTCCGTTGATCGAAAGCGCTCCGAGCGTCGTGCCGTGGTAAGCGCTCCGGCGCGTGACGAACTTGTAGCGCGTGGGTTCCCCCCGCAGACGGTGGTACTGCCGCGCGACCTTGAGAGCCGTCTCGATCGCCTCCGAGCCGCCGCCGACGAAGAAGATCCGGCCGACGTCGATCGGCACGAGCTCTGTGAGCTTGTCCGCCAGCTCGAGCGCAGGCGGCGTGGAGAAACCCACCCAGTTCGTGAAGAAGGGGAGCTGGCGGATCTGCTTCTCCGCGGCCTCCGCGATCTCGGGCCACGGCCCGTAGCCGATGTTCACGCAATAGAGAGCGGACAGGGCATCCAGATAGCGGTTGCCCTCGCGGTCCCAGATGTGGCAGCCCTCGCCGCGCTCGATCACGAGCTGGGGCGCGCCCGCAGCCGTGAAATGCCGCCAGAGGTGGTCCGTATTCACGAAGCGCTCCTTCCGTTACGCGCGGCGACGGCCTGGCCGGCCTTCACGGCGAGCCAGAGCTCCATGCGCTGCTCAGGGTTGTCGGGGTGGCGACCGGTCTGCTCGCGCAGGCGGTCCATTCGGTAGCGGAGCGTGTGGCGATGGACGCCGAGCTCGTCGGCCGCCTCGCTCCAGCGGCAACCCGCGCCCAGGAGCGCGCTGAGCGAGCCCACGAGAGTCGTGTTCTCCGCGGTGGGGCCGAGGACGCGGTCGATGAAGGCCTCGAGCGCCGCATCCGGCAGGCTGAGGAGGAGCTCGAGCGACCCGAGGTCGCGATACGAGGCGACGTCGCCGTTCGCGGAGTCGAGCGCGGCTCGCGCTTCCACCAGGCTGCGCCCCAGCGCGGCTCCGCGAGCCGGCCGACCGACCGACACCCGCGCGTGGGGCTCGGCCTCCGCGACCCGCCGCGCGAGGGTCAGCAACTCCCGCTCGCCGCTCGCGCCGACGAGAAACGCCGCGCGGTCACGCCGCGCCGTCGAGAGGTACTGGACGTTCTGCTGCTCGAGCTGCTCCGCAACCTGCTCGCGCAGCCCTTCGGTGGAAAGACCGTTCCGCGGCACCGCGAGGAGAGCCGCGTAGTCGCGGTCGGCCTCGAGCCCGAAGGCTGCCATCCGCCGCGCCGCCTCGCGGTCGTCCAGGCGGTTGTCCTCGAGGTCCTCGAGGAGGTCGCCGGCCAGCCGGAGCTCCGCCGCGCTGACCGCCCGGCGCCGCGAAAGCTCGAACGCGAGCGCCGTCTGCCCGTGGTGGAGCACGAGCCGGTCGTATTCGCTGAACGGCTCGCCGCCGCGCGTCGCCTTCAGCGTCGCGATCTCCCCGCCCGCCATGACGGGCAACTCGAGCGCGTCGTCGAAGGGGAGCCGCTTGCGGGCGTGGCGCTCCGCGACGACGCGGCCGTGCTCGTCGACGAGCGCGAGGCTGCAGTCGAGGTGGTTGCAGACGATCGCGAGGAGGGCCTGGAGCCCGCGGCCCTCGAGGACAGCCTCGGCGAGGCGTTCGTGAACGACGAGGGCCCTCGTCTGCTGCTCCAGCTGCTCGCTCGCAATGCGCGTCACGGCCGCCTTGGTGATTGCGACGAAGGGAACCTCGTACGGCACCGAAACGACCGGGAACGAGAGCTTGTTGGCCTCCTCGACGATCGGGGCGGGCACGTCGGGGAACCCGAAGCCGATCCCAAACCCGAGCCCCGCGATCCCATGCTTGGCGAGGCGGCGGACATAGGCGCGCTGCGTCGTCGCCATGTCGGCCACGCCGAGCCCGGTCGTGAGCAGGAACTCCCCACCCTCGAGGAACTGGGTCGGGTCGGTCAGCTCCGAAACGTGGAGCCAGCTGACCTCATTCCCGAGCCCGTCGGAGCCGGCCGCAACGGCGAGCCCGAGCTCGGGAAGTTCGGCGATGTCCTGAACGGTCAGCATGAGGCTTTCGACGTTGCGGCCAAAAACCTACGCCGCCCGAGGCGCAGAGGCAACCGTGAAGCGGCCTCCGGTTGGACCCGGAGTCCGAAAGGGCAGTAGCCGGCCCGAAGGCCGGCCTGCCGTCAGTGCGTCTCGAGGACCTTGCCGGCCTTGGCAATGCCGCGCGAGATCATGTACGCGGCGGCAAGGACTACCGAAGCGGTCACGAAGCCAGACCAGTCGACCTGGTCGTCCGCCAGGGTGACGATGAAGACGATCACCCAGACGAGCACGAACACGACGAGCTCGCCATTCAGGGGCGGTACGCTCGGCATTCCGTAGTACGGCTGGCCGTAGGACTGCGTCGGGGGTGGCGGGGGTGTCTGCTGCGTGGACATAGTCAGCCTAGTACCGCGTGGGATCGTCAATTCCTGCGCTGAGAGTTCGCTCCGGCGTGGGGCTCGTCGCTGGACCCCGAAAGGCGGATGCGAGACCAGGACGCAGGGAGCGCTCGTATCGATCGAGATACGGGCGCGACCGAGGACGCCGCCTCGGGCCGCATGGCGGGGTCAAGCGACTCAGTCCTCATGTCGGAGCGAGCTCTTAGGATGCGGACGCTGAACCTCTTCCATTACCACCTCGTGACGAGCAAGGTGCGCGCCCTCGAGGGCCGCTACCTTGGCAAGCTCGGCTTCGAGCTCATCGGACGCTACGGCTGGCGCGGCGAGAACTCGCAGTGGTTCGAGCCGGGCACCTCGTGGGAGGCGCTCGACGAGATGGGCTTTCGCCTGCGGCTCGTCGAGCTTTCCAAGGGAGCCGTCAACGTCGTCCTCCAGCCAGGGCACTGGGATGTCCCGCGCGTGGACCATTTCGGCATTGCGCTGGACGACAGCGAGTACGAGACGGTGCTCGACCGAGCCGACGAGCTCGGGCTCAAGATCCAGGACCATCCCGGGAAGCGCACGTTCGTCACGACCGATGCGGGCTACAGGCTCGAGGTGCATCCGCCCCGCGACTGGATCGAGGAAGCACTCTCGCAGTCCCACGAGCTGCACCTCGACGAGCTCCACCTGCGCGCGAGCGATCCCGAGGAGAAGGCCGTCGCCCTGTCGGAGATCCTCGACCTCGACCGAACGAACACCGAGGTGACCGTCGGAGACACGATCGTCCGGTTCCTCCCGGGGGGCCCGGAGGGCCGGCCGGAGCTCGTCGCCGAGGTGATGACGTGAGCTTCTACGAGGCCGCGGGAGTCTCGCTGGGCAAGGCGGAAGCGATTGTCGAGCGCCTGCGCGCCGCGGTCGCCTCGACGGGCGGTCAGGTCGGCGGATTCGCCGGTCTCTACCCCCTCGACGAGGAGCGGCTGCTCGCGGCAACGACCGACGGCGTCGGCACGAAGCTCATCCTCTCACGCCGGGCCGGCCGCCTCTACGACGCCGGCCGGGACCTGGCCGCGCACTGCATCGACGACGTCCTGACGACGGGAGCCGAGCCGCTCTTCTTCCTCGACTACGTCGCCTCCGACAGCCTCGACCTCGAGGAGGTCGCCCAGCTCGTGGAGGGAGCCGCGGCCGTCTGCCGGGAAGCCGGCTGCGCGATCCTCGGCGGCGAGACGGCGGAGCTGCCGGGGATCTACCGCGAGGGCGAGCTCGACTTCGCCGGCACCTGCGTCGGCCTCGTCCGCCGAGCTGATCTGATCGACGGGTCGCGCTGCGCGCCCGGCGACGTCGTCCTCGGGCTCCCCTCGTCCGGCTTGCACACGAACGGCTTCACCCTCGTTCGCCGGCTGGTGGGCGAGGACGACTTCGATGCCGATCTCCTCCTTGCGCCGCACCGGCTCTACTTCGAGGAGGTGCGGGAGCTCCGCACTCGCGCCGACGTGAAGGCGCTTGCGCACGTGACCGGCGGGGGCATTCTCGGAAACGTGCCCCGGGTGCTCCCGGCAGGCGTGGGCGCGGAGATCGACTGGGAGAGCTGGGAGCGGCCGCCGGTGTTCGACTGGCTCTCGGAGCGAGGCGTCCCGGAAGACGAGCAGCGCCGTGTCTTCAACCTCGGCATCGGCATGTGCGCCGTCGTGCCGGCGAGCGATGCGGGCGCAGGCACCGTGATCGGCAGGCTCGTGTGATCGGCGTCCTCGTCTCCGGGACGGGAACCAACCTCCAGGCACTGCTCGACGAAGGACTCCCCATCTCGGCCATCGCGTCGAACAAGGAGGGCGTCCAGGCCCTCGAGCGAGGGGAGCGCGCGGGCGTTCCGACCGCGGTCTTCCCGCTGGAGGAGTTCGCCTCGCGCGAGGAACGCGATCTGGCCATGGCCGCCTGGCTCGAGCAGGAAGGCGTCGAGGTGGTCGTCTGCGCCGGCTACATGCAGCTCCTCACGCCGGCCTTCCTTGAGCGCTTCCCGGCGATCAACGTCCACCCGTCGCTCCTTCCTGCTTTCCCTGGGCTCGACGCGGTCGGCCAGGCGCTCGCGGCGGGGGTCACGGAGACGGGAGTGACCGTCCACTTCGTCGATGAGGGAACGGACAGCGGACCGGTCATCCTCCAGGAGCCCGTGCCCGTCGAGCGCGACGACACACGCGAGACGCTCTACGGCCGCATCCGGCCGGTCGAGCACCGCCTGCTGCCGCAGGCGGTCCGCCGCTATCTGACAGGGCTCGTACGCTCCTAGCTTCATGAGACGCGCCCTCATCTCGGTCTACGACAAGACCGGGCTGGACGAGTTCGCCGCGGGCCTCGCGGAGCGCGGCGTCGAGCTGGTGGCCAGCGGCGGCACGGCAGCGTTCATCTCGGAGCTCGGGCTCGCCGTTACCCCGGTGGACGAGATCACCGACGTCCCCGAGCTCCTCGGGGGGCGCGTGAAGACCCTCCATCCGAGGATCCACGCCGCGATCCTCGCCCGGCGAGACCTGGAGGAGGACCTCGAAGCGCTCGCCGACCACGACATCGAGCCGTTCGACCTCGTCTGCGTCAACCTCTATCCGTTCGCGCAGGTGGCGGCGAAGAAGGACACGCGCGAGGAGGAGGCCGTCGAGATGATCGACATCGGCGGCCCGGCGATGCTCCGCGCGGCGGCGAAGAACTTCGTCCATGTCGCGCCGATCTGCTCGCGCGCCCGCTACGGGCCGGTCCTCGACGAGCTCCGCCTGGACGGCGACCTGAGCGCGCAGACGCGCCGCGAGCTCGCCGCAGAGGCCTTCGCGCACACCGCGGCCTACGAGGCGTCGATCGCCGGGTGGTTCGCCGACCGCGAGACCTTCCCGCCGCGGCTCATTCTGTCGCTCGAGAAGGATCGCGACCTCGCCTACGGTGAGAACCCGCATCAGCGGGCGGCGTACTACCCGGAGGTCGGAGCGCGCCGGCACCTGCTTTCCCGCGTCGAGCAGCTCTCCGGCAAGGAGCCCTCCTTCAACAACCTCGCCGACCTCGACGCTGCGCGCGCCGTCCTGCGGGAATTCGCGCTCCCGACCTGCGCGATCGTCAAGCACACGAATCCCTGCGGCGTCGGGGTGGCGGCCGACCTCGTCGACGCGTACGCGAAGGCCCATGCCTCCGATCCCGTCTCGGCCTACGGCGGCGTCGTGGCGGTGAACCGACGTGTCGACCCGCCGCTCGCGCAGCTGCTGGCCGAGCAGTTCGTCGAGGTCCTGATCGCCCCCGAGTACACCGCGGACGCGGTCTCGATCCTCATCCAGAAGCCGGCCACGAGGATCCTCGAGGACCGCGAGCGCCGCCGGACTTCGCCGGGCGAGCGGGACTACCGCCGCGTACTCGGCGGGCTGCTCGTCCAGGACGCCGATACCGAGGTGGACGACCGTGAGGGCGCCGAGGTCGTTGCCGGCAAGCCCGACGAGGCGAACTGGGGAGATCTCCTCTTCGCCTGGAGGGTCTGCAAGCATGTCCTCTCGAACGCGATCGTCATCGCCAAGGACCTGCAGACGATCGGCATCGGCGCCGGGCAGATGAGTCGCGTGGAGGCCGTCCGCCTCGCCCTCGAGAAGGCACGCGAGCACGAGCACTCGCTGGATGGCGCGGTCCTCGCCTCCGATGCGTTCTTCCCCTTCCCGGACGGACCGGAGCTCGCCCTCGAAGCGGGGATCCGAGCGATCATCCAGCCGGGAGGGTCGAAGCGTGACGAGGACGTCATCAGCGCCGTCGAGCGCGCGGGGGCCTCGATGGTGTTTACTCGCCGCAGACATTTCCGCCACTGACTTCATCGCGGAACCTCGCCCGCCGACGCGCGGTGCGGTGTGGCTGGTTGCGCCGCTCACCGCCTTCGCGCTCGTCGCGCTGACGGTTGGCCTCCTGGCTCGTGAGCGGTTCGATCCGAACAAGGGCTACTTCCAGCTCTTCTTCAGCGACACGCTCCACCTGAAGGCGTGGCTCGCGACGGCCGTGGTGGCGCTCGCCCTCTCACAGCTCTTCACCGCCGCCTGGATCTTCCGCAAGCTGCCATGGGCCCGCCCCGCCTGGATCCCGGCCTTTCACCGGTGGACCGGGCGGCTCGCCTTCGCGCTCACCCTGCCGATCGCCTACCACTGCGTCTTCAAGCTCGGCTTCCAGCACCCGACAAGCCGCGTGCTCGCCCACTCGCTGTTCGGTTGTGCCGTGTACGGAGCCTTCGCGGCCAAGGTCCTGATCGTGCGCCTGCACCGCTTCCCCGTCTGGGTCCTTCCCACCGCCGGCGCGCTCCTCTTCTCCGTCCTCGTGGGCGTCTGGTACACGAGCGCCGTCTGGCTCTTCGACCTCGTCGGCATCGGGATCTAGGCCCGGCGACTTATCGTTAGGGGAGGAATGGGGCCCGACTACCCAACCGTCCTCGACCTCGTTGGCAATTCGCCGCTCGTCCGGCTGCAACGCCTTGGCCGCGAGGACGGGCCTGCGCTGCTCGCCAAGCTCGAGTACATGAACCCGGGTGGCAGCGTGAAAGACCGGATCGCCCTCAGGATGATCGAGGCGGCCGAAGAAGAAGGGAAGCTTCAGCCCGGCGGGACGATCGTCGAGCCGACGAGCGGGAACACCGGGGTCGGCCTCGCCATCGCTGCGGCGCTCAAGGGCTACCGCTGCATCTTCGTCATGCCGGACAAGGTCGCTCCGGAGAAGATCTCGCTCCTCCGGGCCTTCGGAGCCGAGGTCGTCATCTGCCCGACGGCCGTGTCGCCCGAGTCGCCCGAGAGCTACTACTCGGTGTCCGCTCGGCTCGCGGAGGAGATTCCGGGCGCGTACAAGCCCGACCAGTATTCGAATCCCGCCAACCCGCAGGCGCATTACGAGACGACGGGCCCGGAGATCTGGGAGCAGACGGGTGGCGCCATCGACGCGCTCGTGCTCACCGTTGGCACCGGCGGGACGATCACCGGCTCGGCCCGCTTTCTCAAGGAGCGCAAGCCCGACCTGCTGGTGGTCGGCGCCGACCCCGAGGGGTCGATCTACTCCTCCGAGACCGCCCATCCCTATCTCGTCGAGGGCATCGGCGAGGACTTCTGGCCGAAGACGTTCGACCCGTCGGTCGTGGACGAGTACGTGACCGTCTCCGACCGGGACTCGTTCATCACGGCGCGCCGGCTCGCGCGCGAGGAAGGCCTCCTCGTCGGAGGCTCCGGCGGCACCGCGGTCTGGGCGATGCTCCGGATCGCGGAGCGGTTCGGTCCCGACGCGACCGTCGTCACGCTCATCCCGGACGGCGGCCGCGGCTACCTCTCGAAGTTCTACGACGACAACTGGCTTCGCGAGTACGGCATCGTCGACCGCCATGCGCCCGCTCCGACGATCGAGGAGGTGCTCGCGTTCAAGCAGCGGACCGACGAGCAGGCGCCGCCGCTGATCTTCGTCGAGTCCCACAAGAAGGTCGGTGAAGCGGTCGATCTCATGCACAGGTACGGGATCTCCCAGCTTCCGGTGACTCGCCACGAGCCGCCCGGCTCTCTCGCCGACGTGATCGGCTCGATCCAGGAGCGCGGGCTCCTCGAGCGTGTCCTCCGCAACCCGGACACTCTCAACGAGGAGGTTGCGAGCGCCATGGACCCGCCGCTCCGAACCGTCGAGATGCGGGAGCCGGTCGACACGGTCATCTCGGATCTGGAGGCTGGCAACACGGCCGTGATCGTCGCGACCGGCGGCCAGCCGGTCGGCGTCCTCACCCGCGCCGACCTGCTCGAGTATCTCGCCCACAACGGCCGCTAGCATCAGGCGCATGGACTTCGAGACCCGCGCGATCCACGAAGGGCAGCAGCCGGACCCCGCGACCGGCGCGATCACGACGCCGATCTACCAGACCTCCACGTACGTGCAGGAGGAGGTCGGGAAGCACAAGGGCTACGACTACTCGCGCGCCGGGAATCCGACTCGGACCGCGCTCGAAACGTGCCTTGCCTCGCTCGAGAGCGCCGACCACGGATTCGCCTTTTCGTCCGGGCTCGGCGGCGTCACGACGCTCATGCACCTCGTCTCGCCCGGCGAGCACGTCGTCTCGGTCAACGACGTCTACGGCGGCACCTACCGGATGTTCACGCAGATCTACCAGCCGAAGGGATACCGCTTCACGTTCCTCTCGGCCCGCGACATCGGGACGGGCCTCGCCGACCACCTCGACGACGACACGCGCCTCGTCTGGCTCGAGAGCCCGACGAACCCGCTGCTCAACGTCATCGACATCCAGGCGGCGGCCGAGGCCGCCCACGCAAAGGGCGCGATCGTGGTCGTGGACAACACCTTCGCCACCCCCTACCTCCAGCGGCCGCTCGAGCTCGGCGCCGACGTCGTCCTCCATTCGACGACGAAGTACCTCGGCGGCCACTCGGACGTGATCGGCGGCTTCGTGGCGACGAACGACCCGACGATCGCCGAGCGCCTGCGCTTCCTGCAGAAGTCGCTCGGCGCGATTCCAGGGCCGTTCGACAGCTGGCTCGTCCTCCGCGGCCTGAAGACCCTCGCCGTGCGCATGGACCGGCACTGCGAGAACGCTCGGCGGATCGCCGCCTGGCTGGACGAGCACGAGGCAGTCGAGCGGGTCCTCTACCCCGGGCTCCCCGACCATCCTGGCCACGACATCGCCGCCCGGCAGATGAGCGACTTCGGCGGGATGATCTCGTTTCTCGCCGCCTCCGAGGAGGACGCGATCCGCCTCGTCGCCGAAACGAAGGTCTGGAAGCTCGCCGAGAGCCTCGGCGGCGTGGAGAGCCTCATCGAGCAGGCCGCGCAAATGACACATGCCTCCACGGCGGACGCGCCCTTCGCCGTTCCCGGAAACCTCGTCCGTCTTTCGGTCGGGATCGAGTCGGTCGACGACCTCCTCGCCGACCTCGAGCAGGCCTTGTCAGCCGTCACGGCCAAAACCTCGTAGGAGGGTTTGGCGGAACGTCGCTCGTCGCCGGGACGGGACGGTCGTTCCCAGGCAAGGACGCAGGGAGCCCTCGTATCGACGTTAGATACGGGGGCGACCGAGGACGAAGCCTGGGGGCGAGCAGCGCGCCTCCGGCGGCACAGCCGATGTTTTGTCAAACCCTCCTAGCTCGGCCTCTACAATCAGAGCAGTGGGTGACTGGGGCCTCTACATCGTCCTCCTCGTCCCGACGCTGCTCCTCGGGCTGGGAGTCCAGTGGTGGCTCAAGCGGACGTTCGCGCGCTACTCGAACATCGAGCTCGTCGCGGGGCTGACCGGGGCGGATGTTGCGCGGCAGATCCTCGACCGGAACGGTCTTTCGGACGTGCCCGTCGACCGCGCCGACGGCGGCTCGCTGTCCGACAACTACGACCCGCGCAAGCGAGCGCTCCACCTGTCTCCGCCGGTCTACGACCCGAAGACCGTGGCCGCCGCGGCGGTTGCGGCCCACGAGAGCGGCCACGCATTGCAGCACGCTTCGGGCTACACGGCGCTGCGGCTGCGAAGCGCGATGTTCCCGGTCGTCGCCATCGCCTCCACGACGTGGATCTGGATCCTCATCGCAGGCGTCCTCCTCAATGCCCTCAACCTGATCACGCTCGCGATCCTCATCTACGCGGTCGCGGTCGCATTCCACATCGTGACGCTGCCGGTCGAGTTCAACGCCTCACGCCGGGCCGGCCAGCAGCTTCAGGCCCTCGGTCTTGTGACCACAGAGGAACAGGCGGGGGTGCAGAAGGTCCTGACCGCAGCGGCCCTGACCTACGTCGCCGGTGCGCTCGCCGCGCTGACGCAGCTCCTCTACTTCGTCCTCGCCTACCTCCGCGACTAGCGCTAGCGGCCTGGTCGGCGGCCGCTAGCGGGCCGTGCTCGCGGCGGGCTCGAGCGCCTTCTCGTAGGCGGCCTCGTAGTCGGCGACCATGCGCTCCATGGAGAAACGCTCCTCCACGTAGCGCCGGCACTCCAGCGGGTCGATCGCGTCGGCCTGCTCGATGACGCCGGCCATCTCGGTGTGGTCGTCGACGATGATCCCGGTGCGGCCGTCCTCGATCACCTCGGGAACGGCGCCGTGTCGCGTGGCGATGACGGGCGTGCCGCACGCCATCGACTCGATCATGACGAGTCCGAACGGCTCCGCCCACTCGATCGGGAAGAGCGTGACGCGCGCGTTCTGGAGGAGGTCGACCTTCTCCTCGTGCGAGACCTCTCCGAGGTATTCGATGTCGCCGCCGAGGTGCGGCTTGACCGCGGCCTCGAAGTACTCCTCCTCACGGAGCTCCTGCATCTTCCCGGCGAGCTTGAGCGGGAGCCCGAGCCGCTCCGCTACCTCGACCGCGCGATGGGCGCCCTTGTCCGGGCTCATGCGGCCGATGAAGACCAGGTAGTCGCCCTTGTGCGGGTGTACAGGGTAGAGCGACAGGTCGAGCGCGTTCGGACAGTTGGCGATCCAGTTGAGGTGCGGCAGGGGCGCCCGCTGGTTCATGGACAGCGAGATCAGGCCGATGCGGGAGGCGAAGCGGTCGATCTGCTCGTAGAGCTCTCCCGAGCGCCGGTTGAGGGGGCCGTGAACCGTGTGGACCACGGGCGTCGGGGAGCCGGCGCCGAGCGAGGCGGCGAGCGGTCCGGAGTGGTCGTTGATGATGTCGAACTCGGCCGCGCGTTCGAAGCAGCCGAGCGCGTGGTGCAGCTCGTGGTTCGTCGTCCCGATGAACTCGGACGGCGCATCCTGGAACACGGATGCGAGCTCCGCCGTCGTCGTCGAGTCCCCGGAGGCAAAGAGCGTCACGTCATGACCGCGCTCGACGAGCCCGTCTGCGAGCAGCGCGACGATCCATTCGATCCCTCCGTAGCGCGACGGCGGGACGGGAAACCAGACCGGGCTGAGGACGGCGATCTTCAGCTCAGGCCTCCTCGACCCGCACCGCGCCGTCCTCGAGCTGCACGTTCCAGGTCTTGTCAAACGCCCTCACTCCGGCAAGTCTGAGCGAGCCGGCCCAGGAGGGCAATTCCTCGGGGGCCACGCTCGCGAGCACTTGCCGGGTGTGGTCCGGCTGGAGGCCGAGCAGGAGCTGGAGGAGGAGAACGGGAGTGCCTGCGGCCCATGCCTGCGGGCGGGCCGCAGTCGGGTAGGCGATCGGGAACGGTGTCTCCGTGCGCGAGAAACCTGCGAACACCTCGGGGAGCTGCCAGCGGAAGTAGCCGGCGGCGTTCATCATCCTCCGGATGATCCGGTGGGCCTCCGCCCACTTGCCCTGACTGGCGAGGCCCCATGCGATCAGAGAGTTGTCGTGCGGCCAGACAGTCCCGTCGTGGTACGAGAGTGGGTTGAAGCCCGCTTCGTCGGCCCCCATCGTCCGCACGCCCCATCCGGACCAAAGCTCTTCGCCCATGAGCTGGTCGACGATGGCGTCGACCCGTTCGGGCGGGACGATCCCACTCCAGAGCAAGTGGCCGATGTTGGAGGACTTCGAGTCCACCCTGTTCTTCTCTCCATCGAGCGCGAGCGCGTAGAAGCCACCGCGCTCCTCGCACCAAAATGCCTCGTCGAACCGCCGCTGGAGCGCGTCTGCGTCCGCGTCGAGGCGATCGCCGAGCTCCCGCTCCCTCCAGACGGCGCGCGCGAGCTCGGCGGCGCGTCGCTTCGCGTCGTAGACGTAGCCCTGCACCTCGCACGGCGCGATCGGCGCCTCCGCCAGGCGACCGTCGTGGAAGAGCTGCGAGTTCGCGGAGTCCTTCCAGGACTGGTTGACGAGCCCGCGCGACGACCGCCGCCGGTACTCGACGAAGCCGTCCCCGTCGAGGTCGCCGTACTCGTCGATCCACTCGAGGGCGCGCATGGCTGGCTCACGCAGGCTCCGGACGAGAGCGGCATCGTCGGTCCAGCGCCAGACCTCGGAGAGCAGGACGAGGTAGAGCGGGGTCGCATCGACGGTTCCGTAGTAGCGCGGGAACCAGGCCTCGGCACCCTTGCCGTGCCTCACCTCGTGGACGATCTTCCCGGGCTCGGCGTCGATCTCAGGGTCGTCCTCGCGCGCCTGGAGCTCGGCGAGCGCGTGGAGCGCGTTGTGAGCCAGCTCCGGCCCGAAGAGGAGCGTCTGCAGGCAGGTGATGAGAGTGTCCCGGCCGAAGACCGTCATGAACCAGGGCATGCCAGCTGCGGGGAGCTGCCCCGGGAAGCGCGAGTCCTCGTCCATGCGGAGCGACGCGAGATCGGCGACCGACTGAGAGAAGCAGTGCCCGAGCTGCTCCCAGGAAGCCCGCAACTGCGGCACGCGCAGATGCCACGCGGAGAGCGAATCGCGCACGCGCGCGAGCTCGTCGCCGAAGGTGCGCTCGGCCTGCGACGGAGACGTCCTCACACCGTCCACGGACAGGATGACGTCCACCCGCAGGCGCCAACTCTCGCGGGGGGCGAGGGCCAGCCTGTAGCGCACGGTCCCATCCTCGACCTCGCCGGGCTGGGAGAGGATGACCTGCGTCAAGGAGGCGGAGTCGTCCGCCAGGATCAGCTGGTTGTCCGCCTCCTCGTACTGCGGCTGCACGAGCCCGGGCAGGGGGGGCGCGTGCTCCGGATCGCCGAGGGTGAAATCGTACGCCTTGACGGCGAAGATGTCCGCGAAATCGGCGCCGATCTCGAGCGCGAGGTCGAACTCGACGGGCCGTGGCGCATGGTTCTGGACGACGATGTGCTCCTGCATGCCGTCCCCGACGAAGCGGTCGCGCGCGACCGAGAGCTCGTCCGGCCCGAGGTCACCCGCGACCGGGTTGCGCAGAAAGAACGCAGCGGAGAAGTAGTCCACCTTGTCGGAGGAGAGCACGAGCGGCCGGGCGCCGTTGATCGTGAGCACCCAACGGGAAAGGAAGCGGGTGTCGTTGGCGAAGAGGCCCATCACGGGCTCGGCGATGTCGCCGCGCTCGTCGGAGACGCAGAACGTCGAGCCCTCCAGAATCGTCAGCGTCACGATCTACTCGTGCCTGACGATCTGATCCTGGCTCGCTTGCTGGAGCGGTTTGACGACGATCTCGTCGATGTTCATGTGCGCCGGGCGCGTGAGCACCCAGAGGATGCAGTCGGCAACCTCCGCAGGCGTGATGTAGTCCACGCCGCGGTAGACCGCGGCCTTCTTGTCCGAGTCGCCCCCGAAACGGACGTCGGAAAACTCGGTGTCGCCGACCATGCCGGGATCGACGGTCGAGACACGGATCCGGCCCACGAGCTCCTTGCGCAGGACGTAGGTGAGCGCCCGCACGGCGTACTTCGAGCCGACGTACATGCCGCCCTGCGAGTAGGCCTCGCGCCCGGCCCAGGAGCCGAGGTTGACGATGTGGCCGCGCAGGTCCTCCATGTGCGGGAGACAGAGACGCGTCATGCGGGTGAGGCCGAGGACGTTCGTCTCGAGCATCTGCAGCTCGTCCGCCTCGTCCGCGTCCTGGATGGTCGTGCGCCCGAGAGCGAGGCCGGCGTTGTTGACCAGGACGTCCAGCCGGCCAAGCCGGCTGGCCGCCTGGGAAACGAACTGCTCACAACTTTCGCGGTCGGTGACGTCCAATGGGCCGAGGTAATGGCCGTCTCCGGGAAGCCCCGCGGCCAGCTCCTCGAGCCGTTCGACCCGGCGCGCACCGAGGGCGAGCTGGGCGCCCGCCTCCGCGAGCGCAACGGCAGTCGCGGCGCCGATGCCGCTGGAGGCGCCTGTGACGACGGCGGTTCTGCCCTCGAGCTCCGGCACGCGCCGGAGCTTATCTTCGTGTTCGGTCTACGAGATGAAGAAGGCCTTGATCGGCGACCAGTCGGACGTGGCCGACGCCGCGGTCACCCCCGACTTCCAGGCTTCCAGGTCGCGGAGCCTGGCTTTCTCACCTCCACGTCGAAGAAGAAACCTGGCTGGACGGGCGCGCCCGCAACGAGGTTAAACGTGCGCCCGCCTGCGTTCAAGATGCGCGGGGAAAGCAAGCTCGTGGTCCGCGCCGAGGAGCGGGCCCAAGGTGCGCCGAAACAGCCGCGCCCACAGGACCTTCTCGCCCTGCATCGGGTTCCCCGCCACCGGCCAGTACGCCCAGGCAAGTGTGCTCGCGAACCGCTCGCAGGCGTGATCGTCGTGAGAGAGGCCGGGCCGCTCGTAGCAAAGGTCGGCGCCGCCCAGCCTGTCCTGGAGAACCCCCCGCTGCTCATCGTCCAGAGCGAACCACCAGACCTGGTGCGCGTACTCGTGCTGGACGATGCCCCAGGTATAGGCGCGGCCGTACGGCGTCGACTCTAGCAGCGTCTCGTCGAGGACGATGACCCCCGGACGGGAGCCCGCGCAGCCGCAGTCGACGATCTGGATCGAGATCGTCTGGGACACGAGGCTCCAGTCGAAGGCGCTCGCATCGAGGGCGTTTCGCACCTCGGCGCGGGCCGCCTCGCTGCCACCGGAAAAGGTGTAGGAACCGCCACTCGCCTTGGCGTTGGCGGGGAGGAGCAGCGCAAAGACGGCTGCTACCAGGATCAGATATCGACGGCCGGCAGGCATCGGATGCTCCTCCGTACCTCTTGAAAGCAGAAATTCCTAGAAGGCGTCCGGAATTCGCGCCACCAGGCTCCCAGCGAGGGCGAGCAGGAGGTACAGGAGGGCGATCGCCTCACGCAACGTCCTCACCCGCCCACGGATCGTCCTCGAGGTGCTCGGTGCTCAGCGCGCTCGGGACGCCGAGGTGGAAGCCTTGCCCGTACCGAACCTTGAGCACCCGGAGGCGGTCGAGCTCGCTCTGCGTCTCGATGCCCTCTGCCCCGATCGTGGCGTCGATCCCCGACGCGAAGTCCACGAGCGAAGAGGCGAGCGCATCCCGCGCCGGGTCGGCGGCGATGCCGCGTGTAAGCGTGAGGTCGAGCTTCACGATGTCGGGCGACAGGCGAAGGATGTGGCTGAGGCTCGCGAAGCCCGCCCCGACGTCGTCGATGGCGACCCAGGCACCGAGCTCCCGCAGAGGGGCGAGCGCCTCGTTGAGCGCGTCGTAGTCCTCGACCCGCTCGTGTTCGGTCACCTCGATGATGACGCGCTTGGCGCGGGGCGCAAGGATGGTGAAGAAACGCGGCGACAGCGCCGTCAAGGGGGAGACGTTCACGGCGAGTCGGGCGTCGCCGGGCAGCTTGTCGAGCCGTGAGAGCGCGCTCTCGATGGCGGCGAGCTCGAGCTCGACGCCGAGGCCCACCTCGGCCGCGTCTGCGAACCAGTCCGAAGGAGGCCGGTATGGCTCGAGCGGAAAGCGCGCGAGCGCCTCGTACGCGAAGACCTCTCCTTGCTCGAGGTCGAAGACGGGCTGGAAGACCATGTCCACGCCCTGCGAGAGCGCCTCCTGGACGCGGTCCGAGAGCATGTTCTTCCGCTCGTCCTGGAGCATCTGGTACTCGACCTGGTCTCCGATGACCGCAGCCAGCACCTGCAGGAAGCGCGCGTCTCGGTCGTCGAGCAGCGGGTCGGCCGCGTGGCTGAGGCAGCAGAGCGTCCCGTACAGCCGCCCGTCCCAAAGGTGCACCGGCACGCCGATGTACGCCCCGATGCCCGCGGACGCGGTGACGGCGAGGTCCCGTACGACAGGGTCGGTGCGGGCGTCTGGAACGACGTTCCCGAGCTCGCCCTTGACCATCAGGTTGCAGTAGGACTCCTCGAGGGGGATGGCGATACCGCCGTCGAGCCCGAAGGACTCCGCGTCGCCTTCCGTCGCCCGCACCTTCTCGAGCCCGTTTTCGATCGCGGACACAAACGCGACGTCCATGCCGAGCTGGCGCCGAGCGAGCGTCAGGATCCGGTCGATCGTCTCCGTGGGAGTCGCGCCACCGCGAACTGTCTCGATCGTTGCCTCCATCGTTCCTCCTGTTCGTGCAGCAGAGGTACGCGGAGAGGGCGAAAACTTGCGCCCTTGCACACGGATCCCTCGTTCGAGGGACGGCTACGACGGCTTGGCGATTGCTGCGTCGACGAGGTCTGCGAGGTCGCCGCCCCGCCGAGCGTGCGCGACCCCGACCAGGTAGCAGAGGAGCGGCGCGTTGATGCGCTCGCCGCTCTCGTGCGCCGCTACCCGCGCGAGCTCGAGGACCTCGTCCACCTCTTCCTGCGTGAGCTCGAGCGAGGAGGGCTCGAGACCGGCGGCAGCAGCCACCCGGTCACGAGCCGCAGTGAGCCATTCGTCCATGGGCCGCCAGGATACTCAGCCGACCGGGTCGCCATCGTCGACGAGAAGCGTCCCGGCCATGGTCACTTCGTACCGAGCGGGCCGATGTCACTTCAAGGCTGGCACGACATTCCCGGCCCGTACACTCCGCTCGGCATGAAGGTCGGCATCCCGCGGGAGACCGAAGTCGGCGAGCGTCGGGTGGCGCTCGTCCCCGACGGCGCGAAGCGCCTCGTGGAGCTGGGCGCCGAGGTCGTCGTCGAGCGGGACGCCGGCGCGGCAGCTGGGTTCCTCGACCCCGAGTACGAAGAGGCCGGAGCCGTGATCGTCCCCGACGTCTATGCCGCCGCGGACGTGATCTGCAAGGTCCAGAAGCCCTCCGAAGAAGAGATCGACCGGCTGGCGCAGGGGCAGACGCTCATCGCGTTTCTCCAGCCGCTCACGAGCCCAGAGCTCGTGCAGGCCCTCGCGGCCAAGCGCGTGACCGCCTTCTCGATGGACTCCATCCCGCGGATCACGCGAGCCCAGCCGATGGACGCCCTCTCTTCGCAGAGCACCGTGTCCGGCTACAAGGCCGTGCTCCTCGCCGCCTCGAATCTCGGCAAGTTCTTCCCCATGCTCACGACTGCCGCGGGCACGATCGCGCCGGCCCGTGTGCTCGTGCTCGGCGCCGGGGTCGCCGGGCTACAGGCGATCGCGACCGCCCGTCGGCTCGGCGCGGTCGTGTCCGCGTTCGACGTCCGGCCGATCGCCAAGGAGCAGGTCGAGAGCCTCGGCGCCACCTTCCTGGAGCTCGACGTCGAGGGTGCGGAGGGCGTCGGCGGCTATGCCGTGGCGCTCGCCGAGGACCAGCACGAGCGGGAGCAGGAGCTGATCGCCCGCCACGTCGCCGAGTCGGACGCGGTGATCACGACCGCGCTGATCCCGGGCCGCCCAGCGCCGGTGCTCGTCACCGCGGAAGCAATCCGCGCCATGCGCCCTGGGTCGGTCGTCGTCGACCTTGCAGCCGAAGCCGGCGGCAACGCCGAGCTCACCGAGCCGGGGGCCACGGTCGTGAAGGACGGCGTCACGATCATCGGCGAGACCAACATCCCGGCAACCATGCCGTTCCACGCGAGCCAGATGTACTCGCGCAACGTCTTCACGCTCCTCGACCACCTGCTCGAGAACGGCGAGCTGGCGCTCGACTTCGAGGACGAAATCACGCGCGAGACTTGCGTCACGCACGAGGGCCGAGTGCTGAAGGAGGCCGTGGCGGCGTGACGCTCCTCAACAGCATCACGGTCTTCGTCCTCGCGGTCTTCATCGGCATCGAGATCATCTCGAAGGTCCCGGCGATGCTGCACACGCCCCTCATGTCGGGGACGAACGCGATTCACGGGATCGTTCTCGTCGGCGCGATGCTCGTCGCGGGCTCCGCGGACTCGACCCTCGAGCAAGTGCTCGCCTTCATCGCGGTCATCTTCGCGACCATCAACGTCGTCGGCGGCTTTCTCGTCACCGACCGGATGCTCGAGATGTTCAAGCGCCGATGACCGCGCCGCTCGCGCTGTCGCAGACGGCGATCAACTTCACATACCTCGTCGCCGCCGTTCTTCTCATCGTCGGTATCCGGCGCCTGAGCTCACCGCCGACCGCGCGCTCGGGGAACGTGATCGCCGCCATCGGGATGGCGATCGCCATCTTCTTCACCTTCCTCGACTCCGACATCGATACGTACTGGCTGATCCTCACGGGGATGGCAATCGGCACCGTCATCGGAGTCGCTTCGGCGCGGCTCGTGAAGATGACCGCGATGCCGCAGATGGTCGCCCTCTTCAACGGGGTCGGGGGCGGGGCCGCAGCGCTCGTGGCGGCCGCGGAGTTCCACCGTCTGGCGCCGGCGCTCGGACACCTACCAGGAGACGAGATCGGCGCCATGCTCTTCTCGGCCCTGATCGGCTCGATCTCCTTCGCGGGCAGCCTCGTCGCCTTCGGGAAGCTGCAGGAGCTCTTACCCGGGCGACCGATCGTCTTCCCTGCGCAGAAGACCGTGAACGCCATCCTCTTCGCGACTCTGATCGTCTTCGGGATCCGCGCAGGAATAACCGAAACGGGAATCTGGATGGTGCTGCTCCTTGCCGGGGCGCTCGTCTTCGGCGTCCTGCTCGTCCTCCCCATCGGCGGCGCGGACATGCCCGTCGTCATCTCGCTGCTCAACGCCTTCACCGGCCTGTCCGCTGCCTCGACCGGGTTCGTCCTCGACAACACAGTGCTGATCATCGGTGGAACGCTCGTCGGCGCCTCCGGAACCCTGCTGACGATCCTCATGGGCCGCGCGATGAACCGCTCGCTCGCCAACGTCCTCTTCGGCGCCTTCGGCGCGGCGCCCGCCGGCGGGACGGCGGTCGCTGGTGCGAGCTCCGACGGAAAGTCCTACCGAGAGATCACTGCCGAGGACGCCGCCGTCATGCTCGCGTACGCGAAGCGCGTGGTCATCGTCCCGGGCTACGGGCTCGCGGTCGCACAGGCGCAGCACGCGGTACGCGAGCTCGCCGACCTGCTCGAGAAGCGTGGTGTCGACGTCAAGTACGCCATCCACCCGGTCGCCGGGCGAATGCCGGGGCACATGAACGTGCTTCTCGCGGAGGCGAACGTCCCCTACCCGCAGCTCTTCGACATGGAGGACATCAACCCCGAGTTCCCGCGCACCGACGTCGCGCTCGTCATCGGCGCAAACGACGTGACGAACCCAGCGGCGCGGAGCGTGCCCGAGAGCCCTATCTACGGAATGCCGATCCTGAACGTGGACGAGGCGGCGAACGTCGTCGTCCTGAAGCGGAGCATGAACCCCGGCTTCGCCGGCATCGACAACGACCTCTATTACGAGCCGAAGACGGCGATGCTCTTCGGCGACGCGAAGGGGTCGGTCGAAAAGCTGGTCGCCGGCGTGAAGGCCGCTTAGCTCTCGGACTCTGGTTCTAGAGGAGCCGGATCTCGTCGCCGACGGCGACGTCGCCCGTTCGCAGCACGCGGGCCAGCATCCCGCGCTTGCCCTCGAGCTCCGCCTGGAGGCCCGGGCGGATTTTCTCCATGTTCTCGCAGGGGTCGCAAATCATGGAGATCTCGAACTCGGCGTCGCCGATCTCGAGCCGCTGGCCGACCGGCCACTTCATGACCTCAGCTCCGCGGACCGTGAAGTTCTCCTTCGTGGCGCCCGCGAGCACGTCGAGCGACTCGAGGTCCTCGATGGCGACGAAGAGGACGTTGCGCTTCCCGCCGCGGCGGTGAGCGCAGCCCTCGACGCCTTCGTTCTCGAAGACGCGCGCTCGCTCGAGCGACTCCATCGGCTCGCGCCGCTCGGGGGAGCGCCAGATTCCGACCAGTTCGGCCACGCGCCGAGCATATAGAAGGGGCCGGTTTTCACCGGCCCCTTCTAGCTTGCTTTCTTCTTCGGGCTTAGCGGGTGACCGCGTTGAGCGCGTCCACCTCGCCCTTGCCGTACCACGAGTTGGAACCCGAGCCGCCCTGGCACTCCTGCGGGAGCCCGCTGTTGAATCCGAGGATCGCCGCGTATCCCAGCGGGAGCTCGTCCGGGCAAGCCTGCGGGTCGGCGGTTTGTTGCAGATAGGACGCCACCGTCCCTGGATTCATGGACGTCTTCCCGCCGGACGTCTTGCCGTAGCGGCTGATGATCAGCGCAGCGACTCCGACCACGTGCGGCGTTGCCATCGACGTCCCCTGTTGATAGCACCAGAGCGCTCCTGGAGCGGCGGGGTCGAATTTACGCCGCGGCGCGAGGCAGTTGGCGGTCACCTCCGTGGGCCAAGCGGAGAGAACACGGCCGGCTATGCCGGTGAACGGCGGCGTGCCGAAGAGCGAGTCGCCGCCCGGCGCAGTGAGGTCGGTCACACCGACGCCGTAGCTCGAGTAGAACGACTTCAGGTGATCGGGGTACTGACCCGCGTCGGTGCCCTGGCCGAAACTACCGGTCGCCGAGACGCCGACGACTCCCGAGATCTCGACCGGGATGATCACGCAGGCATTCGTGATGCTGCGCTCCAAGGGGGTCGTGTCGTCGGGGCTCGTGATGTCGGTGGTCGGGTGCGCCGTGTCGTCGCTGTCGTTGCCCTCTGCGGCCACGACCAGCACGCCCTCCTGCTGGGCGAACTTGATCGCCCGCTGCTCCGCCTTCCAGATCGCGTGTTGCTCGGCGTCGTTCTTGCAGTTGTACTCCCACGGATCGGCGAAGTAGCTGTTGTTCGTCACGTCCATGTGGTGAGAGCCGGCCCACACGAAGCCGCAGATCACGGCCTCGGGGAAGAAGAACCCGTCCGCGTTGCCCGACTTGATCCCGGCGACCTTCACGTTCGGAGCGACTCCGACGATGCCGACGCCGTTCGCGGCCCCGGCGATCGTGCCGGCCGTGTGGGTCCCGTGTCCGTTGTCGTCCTGGGCCGCGAGCCCGGGAACCGGAGCGCCGCTCACGCAGTTGACGCTGTTGGCCACGTCGATGTTCGCCGCCAGGTCTGGATGGTCGAAATCGATCCCGGTATCGATGTCCCCTACGAGTACCGCAGGACTACCACCGGTAATCGCATGGGCTTCCGGCGTATGGATCTGGCGCATGTCCCATTGCAACCCGGAAAACGTGTCAGCGTCCGTGGCCGGCGCGTTCGGCAGGTCTCCCTCCGAGCTCGCGGCCGAGTCCGGCTCGAGCCTGCCGGCAAAGCCTGCCGTCGTAGAGACTCCGTCGACGCTCTTGTCCTTCATGAGCGCCGCACGAAAGCCCGCATTGTCGGACTTCGCGATGATCACGCCGATCTGCGCGTAGCTCGCGACGACCGTTCCTCCGGCTGCGCGAACGGTGGCGCCGCCGTTGGCCGGCACGCCCTGCGCCTTGTAGAGGACGACGTACGTCGCCGCGCTCGCCGTTCCGGCGAACGCAAGTGTCAGCGCCGCGGCCGCAACAAAGAGCACGGCCCGGCGAACGAGCTGGCTAGGCATTCCCCCTCCTTCTCCCTGTGTTCCCCCAGCTGCCCCGGGGGTCAGCGGCGGCCAGCATAAACCAGCCCGCGCCGCTGTGCAGAGCTAAGAACTCAGCGGGAGACGGCGGCCAAGGCGTCGACCTGGCCGAAGCCGTAGAAGCCGTTGTAGCGCCTGGAGCCTTCGCAGTTCGGGTCCGCCGGGCACGCACGCTCGTCGGCCGTGGCCAGCAGCCTCGCGGCGACCAACGCCGACCGGAGAAGCGGGATCCGGGGGAAGCGGAACTGGGCCCACCGGCTGGCCATGAGAGCGGTGACTCCGGTGACGTGCGCGGCCGCGAAGGAGCTGCCGGCGGTGTAGCGGAAAGTCGAGCCAGCGGGACCGTCGACGATGTTCGGCATCGCGGTCGGCGGCACGGGAATGTACGAGGGGAACGTCGACAAGATCAGGCCGCCCGGAACGCCGCCCTGGGCCGGGTCGCCGCCCGGGGCGACGAGGTCGATCGCTCCGAAGCCGTAGTTGGAGGCGCCCGGAGGATTCGAGGTGGCCAGGGTCCCCTGCCGTCCCTCGCTCGAGACGCCGATTACGCCGGGAAGCTGAACCGGCATGCGGAGACAGTCCTCGCCCGCGGCCGGATGCGCCATGTCGATCCCGTTGTTGCCCGCCGACGCGACGATGATCGCTCCGGCTCGCTGAGCGTCGCGGGCAGCGCGTCCGACCGACCGGATGGCGGCGTTGTCGTCCGCATTGCTTCGACAGAAGAAGTCGAGTGGATCCGCACCGCCCGTCGCGCCCTTGTCGATCGCGAAGCTCGCGTTCACAACGTCGATGTCATGGGCCGCAACCCAGTCGAATCCGCAGGCGGCAGCTGCCGGCGTGATCGGCTGACCCCGCCCGACGATCTTGACAATGACGAGCTGCACGTTGGGCGCCACTCCGACGATGCCGAAGTCGTTGTCGCCCGCAGCGACTACACCAGCGACCTGGGTCCCGTGGCCGACGTCATCGGTCCACGTGACCCCCGTTGGGTCGACCTGGGGAGTCCCAGTCGTGCAGTTCACGCTCGCGGCGCGGTCGATGCGGCCGGCGAACTCCGGATGATTCGGATCGATCCCTGAGTCCAGAAGCGCAACGCGCACAAAGGGGCTTCCGCCGGTCGTCTCGTGCGCGGCGAACACCCCGATCTGCTCGAGCGGCCACTGCTGGTTCGAAAGATTGTCGGGCGTCGCAGGCTGATCGCCCCCAGACGCTCCCGCCGTTGCGCTCGCCAGGAGCGCAAGCGCGAGCACAGCTGCCACCGTAAAAAGTCGTGCCGCAAATACCGTCGACCGCAAGGGACCTCTTCCTCTCCGTAACCTCATCCCTGAGACACTGAGCAGTGCCTCGCAATGCACTGTAAGCCAGATTGCGGGGCGTTCCTCCCCCTAAAGGGGTAGCAACCCCTAGAAGATCACTCGAACGAGGGTCGAGGCACGGGTCTTGATCGACCACTGAGCCACATATGCAGTGCGACCTGTCAGAGCCGTCGTCCAGAGGAGCTTGGTGTCGCCCTTCGTCTTGTAGATCCCCTTCGTCGCCGAGCTCCCGAACCGGCGCGTCCTCAGTGCACATGAGCGGGAGTACTGGACGACCCACAGGATCCGGCTCCGCGTCAAGGACGGGTTTGCGAGCACGGCGATCGAGCTCTTCGCGACGACCGTGCGTTGCCCGGTGGCGAGCACCTGGGTGTAGATCCTCGATCCGCCAGGCCAGACGTAATCCCACGCGACCCGCCCGCCCGCGAGCGCGGGGCGACCAAGCTCGTTGGAGAGCTTGACGCGAAGGATCTGGCGCTCGGTCGGGGATCCCGGGTTCGTGTAGTCGACGATGACCAGGCGCCGGTAGGTCGAGTCCTGGCGGATGACGGCGAGCAGAGGCCAGTCGAGCGCCGGCTTGGAGACGTCGCCGTCGAGCCGCTGGACCAGAGCGCTCGTCCGCCAGTTGATCACCTTGACCCCTTGAGAGTCTTCGTAGGCGAGCAGGTCGCCGTCCACCGACGGGGCAGCCCCGCCCGGAATGGCGACGGTGCTCTCGCCCTTGGGCTCGATCAGGACGCTGGAGCCGCCGGCGCCCATCCGCGCCCGGCTCAGGACGCTCCCGGCAGCCGAGGGATCGAGGCCGGAGCCGAGGCCCTGCGCCTGCGCCGCGCCGGCCGAAGGAGCCGCGGCGAGCAGTCCGGCGCACACGAGCAGCGCCGTGACGTTGCCGGCGAGCAGCAACCGCCGCCGGCGAACGAGGCTCTCGACGGCCGCGGTGGGATCGGTGTGGCCGCGACCGGGCCAGGCGGCCATGACCGCGCGCCCGGCCCCGTACGCGGCGAAGCATGCCGCGGCGGTACCCGGGTCGGCCAGCGCGACCGCTGCGGCGCACGCGACCCAGAACGTCGCGACCGGCTGGAAGGTCAGGAACCCTGCGCCGAGACCGGCGCCGTAACCGACGCTCCAGACTGGGAGCGGAAGCTCGGCCCGCCACCGCTCGGGAACCTGTCGCCGCATCTGCGGCAAGGGAATCCTCACAAGCCCGGCTTCGCGGGCAGCGGCCAGGACGGCCAACGCGGCGACGCCGAGAGCGAGCTGTCTGCCGATCAGGGCGCCGAGAGCGCCGAGCAGCGCGCCGACGAGGGCGGAGGCGACGACCGCCCCTGTCGCGAAGCCGGCGAGTGCGATCCGTTGACGGCGCTTGCTCCCGCACACGGCAGGAGTGAAGGTCTCCACCATTGACAGTCCTCAGGGAGACCAGGCGCCGGAGACGCCGGCGACCATGGCCGCCGCGACCACGGCGAGGCCGATCAGCAAGAAAGCCCCGAGTCGTAGTACATGACGCAGAAGACGCGGTTCCCGTCCCAGCAGTAGCCGACGAGCGACGCGTCGCCGTTGATCCGTAGCCTGCTCTTCGAGCAGCAGTCGACGAGCTTGCGAATCTGCATGTTGCAGCAGCGGTACCAGGAGCCCTGTGTGTGCGACGTATGGCCGTAGCGCTCCTTCACCCACTCCTCGCAGATTCGCGTGCGCGGGGCCCGCGGCAGATGCTCGCCGTCGGGGCCGACGAGGCGGTTCCCGTCGCGATCGACGGGATAGCCCTGCCCGTTGATGAGCCGCCCGAGATTGTCGATCCGTCGGCCGTCGATCGGGCGCAGGGGATAGCCGTGCCGATCGATGCGCGGCCACCCGAGCGGACTCGGGCAGGAGCCGGTCGTCCAGAGATGGCCGCAGAAATGGAAGGCCTCCGTCTCCTCGGGGCGAACGGCTGCGGCGACGGCGGCGCCGCCCGTGGCGGCGAGCACAGCCCCACCCATGCGGCCGAGGAACGAGCGGCGCGTGTGGCCGCCCGCCAACCGCGTCGAGAGCGCGCGAGCCGCGTTGTCAACGAGCTCGTCAGGCCGCCGCATACTCCACCCGCTGGGCGCCGACCGCCAGCAGCTGCTCGAGTTGCTCCAACGTGTTCACGGTGCCCTTGGCGACCGCGATGCCATCCACGACGTGCACCGCGAACGGGGTCCCAGGGATGCCCCAATGCTCGAAGGTCCGTGGTTGCTCGTTCTCGTACACGACGTGGACGGGGAGGCCGTCGCGGGCGAGCGCCCGCACGGCGGGGGCAAGCTGACGACAGAGACGGCACCCCGGACTGAAGAAGACAGCCAGCTCGGGACCGGCCCGCGCGAGCTCCTCGAGCTCGGGCGCGTCCTCGCCGAGCGCGGGACCCTCCTCCGCCAGCTCGAGCGCGACTCCGGGCCCAACCCTGAGAGTCAGGACGCCGACCTGGCGATAGAGCGCCAGCACCAGCGCGGCAAGCGCGACGACGGCGAGGGCGAGAACCACGAGCGCGACCACCACGATGGTCTCGCGCGACGGAGTCGCAACCTCGACGGAGAACGCGCCCAACCCGGCGAGCGCAGTGAACCCGACGGCCCGCAGGAGCAGAGCCTCGACGCTCCGCTCCTTCGAGCCGAAACAGCCGCAGTCGAGGCGGCGGATCCCTCTCGCGCGCGCATATGAGAGCGCGGCGACGAAGAGGACACCGAGGGCGACGGCCACGACCGGCGCGAAGGGAGCACCGAGCAGCAGCGCGAGGGCCACGGATGCCTCGAACGCGGTGAGCAGGTAGTAGGCCGGCGATCGGAGAACGGGCGGAATCCCGTAGGGCTCGAGCCGCTCCGGATCCCGCGAGGTCAGCTTGGCGACGGCCGCCCAGAGCAGGATGGCTGCGGTCAGTACACGCGCGAAAATGTCGATGTCGACCATGGCCTAGGGGTTCGGCGAAAGCGCCCGGCGCCCTTCTCCGACCCCCCACGATATCGGCCCCGAAACAGGGTCGCTTGAGGTGGTGCCTACCCCGCGTTCTCGGCGTTCCGCAGGCCCGAAACCGCCCAGAACGAGAAGATGGCGGTGAGCCCGAGACCGACCGCGAAGGCAACGCCCACTTCCGTCGGCGAGCCGGCGAGCAGTCCGCGGCCCGCTTCGAGCACCCGCGTGACCGGGTTCACTGTTGCCACCGTATGGATCCAGCCTTGGAGCAGCGCCAGCGGGACGTACACCGGGGCGAAGAAGAGGACGAGGAAGACCGGCATCTGGATCACCGGCCCCGCCTGCATCGTCCGCAGCCGCATCGCGACGCCGGACGCCCAGAGCACGGCCCCGATGTTGATGAGGAGCGCGAGCGTGTAAAGCCCGACGAGATCGACTCCGCTACCTCCGACCTCCATCCCGACGGCGAGCGCGACGATTGTCAGGACAGCCGCGGTCACGAGCCAGCGGACGAGTGCGGCCGCCGCGTAGCCGAGGATGATCCCGGTTCGGTGCGGCGCCGCGAGCAGGAGCCGGCGAGCGAACCCGGTCTCGAAATCGCGCGCGATCCCGAAGCCCGTGAACACCCCGCCGAAGGCGGCGGACTGGAGCAGGACGAAGACGAACTGGAACGCCGTGTATCCGAGTGGGAAGTCGAAGCCCGGCACGTTGTTCACCTGCGAGAGGCCGCCCGCGAAGGCGACGAAGAAAAAAAGCGGAAAGATGAGCGAAGGAATCAGCAAGGACGGGTTCGTGAACACGTTGTGCAGCGTGCGCCAGGCGACTCCCTGCGCGACGTAGAGCCCCCTCATGAGCGCGCCAGCCTCGTGCGGAGCGCGGTGCTCGCAAGCGCGACGGCGACGAAGGCGATCGCCGTGGCGATCCCGAACCCGAGGAGGAGCGCCTCCGCGTCCCAGCCGACGATGATCAGCGAGCGGATGCACTCGATGAGATACGAGACGGGATTGACCGTCGCCACTGTTCGGAACCAGTCCGTCTCGATCAGGTTCCGGGGCATGGCCATCGAAGAGAGGAACAGGAAGACGAAGAAAACCGGAAACAGGCTCTGCACCGCCTCTCCGGAGCCGGTCCGCAGCGCCGCGAACGCTCCAAGCGCACCGAACCCGATGCAGATCAGCACCGCGAAGACGAGCAGGACGACGGCGCCCGCAGGGCCGGTCGCCAGCCGCACGCCGACCGCCAGGCCGACGGCCAGGTAGACGAGCGCCTGGACGACGCCCATCGCCGCGATCCCGCCGAGTTGGCCGGCGAGCAGCTCGACTCCCCGCATCGGCGTCAGAGCGAGGCGGTTCAGGAATCCCGTCTGGATGTCGCGCGCGAGGTCGGTGCCTGCGTTCATGGTCGCGAAGAGCGCGCCCTGGATGAACGGAATCGCCAGCGCGAACGCGATGTAGGTGTCCGACGGAAAGCCGGGAAGCTTGGTCGCCGCATCGAGCCCGCCCGCGTTGACGGCGAGCAGGAGGAGCGGGAAGACGAGCGGGAACACGACGTTCGCGGGCTGGCGCACCGTCCGGACGACGGAACGGGTCGCGACCGCGAGTACGTGTTCGCTCGCGCTCTGCGTCACGCCGGCTCGAGCGCCATCTCGCGCTCGTCGCTCGCCTCGTCCTCGTCGCCGGCTCCTTCGAGCGAGCGCCCGGTCTTGGCGAGGAAGACGTCGTCGAGCGAAGGCTGGTGGAGCTGAAGCTGCTCGATCCTGAGGCTCTCGGCGTCGAGAGCGCGCACGATCTCGGCCAGGTCGGCCTCGCCGGAGCGCAGTCGCACGGCGACCCCTTCCGGTGAACCGCCGCACGGATCCCCGAAGCGGCGGAGGATCTCACCGGCTCGGTCGCGCTCGGACGCTTCCGCAGGGATGACCTCGACGGTCGGGCGACCGACCTGCGCCTTGAGAGCCGCGGGCGAGCCCTCCGCGACGATGCGACCGTGGTCGATGATCCCGACCCTGTCGGCGAGCGCATCCGCCTCTTCGAGGTACTGCGTCGTGAGGAAGACGGTGACGCCTTCCTGTTTGGCGAGCCGCTCGACCTCCTCCCAGAGCGCCAGCCGGCTCTGGATGTCGAGGCCGGTCGTCGGCTCGTCGAGGAACAGGATTCTCGGCGAATGGACGAGCGCCATGGCGAGGTCGAGCCTGCGCTTCATACCCCCCGAATACGTCCGGACCTTGCGGTCGGCGGCCTCGGTCAGGCCGACCCGCTCGAGGAGCTCCTTGCCCCGCGGTTCCCGCCGCGCGCGCGGCAAGCCCTGAAGCGTCGTCTGGAGCTTGAGGTGCTCGCGCCCGGTGAGCAGCGGGTCGAGTGCGGCCTCCTGGAGCGCAGCGCCGATCGAGGCGCGCACCTGAGGGCCTTCCTTCACGATGTCGTACCCCGCGACGAGCGCGGTGCCTGCAGTCGGAGGCAGGAGCGTGACGAGCATGTGCACGGTCGTCGACTTGCCGGCGCCATTCGGGCCGAGGAAGCCATAGATCTCGCCGGGTGCGACGTCGAGATCGATTCCGTCCACGGCGCGAGGGCCTTTCTTGAAGACACGCACGAGCCCGCGTGCCTCGATTCCGTCTCGCTTGTTCACCTTCGGTACGCTAGCCCAATAGTGGAGCTTGTCAAGTATCTACTCTCTCAACTATCATGGGCTCGATGGCCGTCTCAGCAGAGGCTCGTGCGGACGCCCGGGAGGCCTGGGGAGCCCTCTGGGACATCATGCTCGGCGCCCGCGCGAATTTCGTAGCCGGGATGGCCGAGCTCGACCTCACGCCGGTGCAGGGGATCGTCCTGCGGCGCCTCGACCCGGACCGCCCCACCCCGATGTGGGAGCTCGCGGAGGCGCTGGCCTGCGACGCCTCGAACGTCACCGGGCTCGTCGACCGGCTCGAGGCGCGAGGCTTCCTCGAACGGCGGAGCTCGCCGGGCGACCGCCGCGTGAGGACGCTCGTGCTGACACCCGAAGGAATCGCGGCGCGACGGGAAGTCTTCGAGCGAATGAGCGCGCCTCCCGAGGCGATCACGCGCCTCTCGGCCCGCGATCAGAGGGCCTTGCGCGACATCCTGCGCCGAGCGGCCGGCGGCGCCGGCTCGTAGCCGCCCAGCGCGAGCGTCGTGTCGGCTTGCTCGACGACCAGCGGGTCGTGGGTCGCGACCACGACCGCCACGCCCGCTTCCCGCGCGAGCCTGGCGAAGAGGGCCCCGACGGCGAGAGCGTTTGCCTCGTCCAGCCGAGCGGTCGGCTCGTCTGCGAGGAGGACCCCGGCGCCGGCGGCCAGGGCACGCGCCACGGCGACCCGCTGACGCTCCCCCGCCGAGAGGCGGCCGACGCGCTGTTCCGCGCGCTCGGAGAGGTCCACGCGCGCGAGCGCCTCGAGCGCACGCTCCTGGGCGTCATCCGGGCCGACGCCGCGAAGCGCGAGCCCGAGCTCGACGTTCTCCCGCGCGCTCAGGAAGGGAGTCAGCCCGGGATCCTGGCCGATGAACGCGACGTGGTCGCGGCGAAGCGCCGCGCGCTGCTCCCGATCGAGGCCGGCCAGCGGTCGCCCGAGGACGACGATCTCTCCCTCGTCCGGGTCGCGCAGTCCTGCGAGCAGATGGAGAAGCGTGGTCTTGCCCGAGCCCGACGGCCCGGTGACCGCGACAAGCTTGCCCGCGAGGAACGAGGCGTCCAGCCCGTCGAGGACGAGACGCTCCTGCGCGCCGCGGCCATAGGACTTGCGCGCGCCGCGGACCTCCGCGACGACGCGGCCGTCCGCGGATCGCGCTGAGAGGGGAGTCGGCTCGGGCTCGGTCGCGCTCGGCGCCGTCGGGCCGGCCGAGCTGACGACGATCTGCTCCCCCGCGAGCTCCGCGCGGGCCCGATCCGTTATCCCCGCTCGCGCCAGCAGCTCCTCCGGCAGGCGTACCCATCCGCCGCGGGCGACCACGAGGGTCTCCTCCGACCCATCCCGTCCAGCCTCCTCGCTGACGCGGCCGTCGCGGACGCGAATCGTCCTGTCGGCGATCCAGGTGGATTCGACGTCATGGCTGACCAGCACCGTGGTGCACCCCTGCTCGCGGGCGAGCTCCCCGATCAGGGCGTAGACGAGCTGCGCGCTCTCGGCGTCGAGCTCGCCGGTGGGCTCGTCGGCGAGGAGGAGGGTGGGCCGGTGCGCCAGCGCAGCGCAGACCGCAACCCGCTGCTGCTCGCCGCCCGAGAGCTCCGGCGGATGGCTCGCCCGCTTGTCCGCAAGGCCCACCCGTTCCAGCAGCTCGTCTGCGCGCCGGTCGCGAGTCGTCCGGTCGGCGCCCGCAAGCCCGAGCTGCAGCCCGACGAGCTCGCGCGCCGAAAGGTCGGGGTCGAGCGCGCGCGAGTAGTGCTGCTCCACATAACCCAGTTGCCGCGACCGGTAGTCCGCGAGCCGGCGGCCACGCAGCTTCCCGACCTCCTGCCCGAAGACGGAAACGATGCCTGCCGAGGGTCGTTCGAGACCCGAGAGAATCCTGAGCAGCGTCGACTTCCCCGAGCCGCTCGGCCCGAGGACGACGAGCACCTCACGCTCCTCGACGCTCAGCGTCAGCCCCTGGAGCGCTGCCGCATCTCCCTCTGGCGTCGAATAGACGCGGAATACGTCCCTCGCCTCGATCGCGCTCATCGCGCCACCCTGCGGGTCGCTCCCCAGATGAGCGCCGCGGCTCCCGCCGCGTAAGCGGCGCAGATCGCGAGGAGCACGGGGAGGTCGAGATGGAGTACCAGCGGCGGCTCGCCCTCCGCGGCGTTGGCGGTGACCGTGACGATGGCGACGACGAGGGCCGCCAGCGCGACGGAGGCACCGATGCCGCCGGCGAGGCCCAGCGCCGCCACGAGCCCGCCGCGCAGTCGGAGATGACGCCGGAGCAGCCCGGGACCGGCGCCTTGCGCCTCCAGGTCGAAGAGCTCGCCGCGCTCGTCGCGAACGTCGGCGGCGAGCAAGAGCCAGAGGCCGAGCAGCGCGAGGAGCACCGAGCCGAGCGCCGCGCCGCCGAGGATGAGGAGCGCCCCGCGCGAGAGCGGGTCGCCGGCGAGCTCGGCCTCGAGCGCGCGTCGGGACGACACCGCCAGCACGTCGAACGGCGGATTGCGCAAGCCCGCGGCGACCTTATCCACGGCCTCCGAGCTCGGAGTGCCGATCCAGATCTCGTTCGTCCGCGCGGCGCCCGGCTTGGTGGCATTCATCGCGGTGAACGCGAGCGCACGGTCTGCGACGACGAAATCGCCCTTGAGGGTGGGGAACCGACGCGCGACCGCGACGACTCGCGTCCGAAGCACCCCCCCGGTGATGCGCAGCGGCAGGACACCGTTTGCCCCCGCTGCGGCGGCGAGCCCCGGGCTGGCAATGACGGGCACAGCCTCGTCGTCCGTCGGCTGGGGCGGCTGGAACCGGCGCTCCGCGGCCTCGTTGACGAGGTAGCGCACGGCAGAGTCACCGACGGGTGTCGCGCCGTTGACGCCCTTCCAGCCGGTGTAGTCCTGCACGATCGCTTCGCGGCCGTTCGGGGTCGTGACCGCGAGGGGCCCGAGCCGGAGGATCCCGTCGACGCGCGTGAATTCCGACGCGTGCTCCTCCACAGCGAGCGCACGCCCGATGGCGAGCGAGACGACGCGTCCGCCCTGCGCGTCGGCGGGAAGGGCTGCGCGGAGATCCACCGGGCGCCGGCCGCGAGTCACGCCGAGGTCGAGATGGAGAAAACGCTCGCTGGCGGTGAGCACGTCCGCCTGCAGGGAGACGTCGCCGCCCACGACCGACGCGGGCAGGACGAGCGCGTTGGCGTCGGCGGGGATGCGCGGTCCCTGCAGAGCGGCGCTGCCCTCAGGCTCGACTGCGGCAAGCAGATCGGGAAGAGGTTGGTCGGCGAAGTCGTCACGCCAGCCGCGAAGGTCGAGGTCCTCCGCAGCGGGGAGCCCGAGTAGCGTGAACCGGTTCTGACCCCCGAACGCACCGACGGATCCGGTCTGGCGGATGACCGGGACGACTTCGGTGTTGGCCGCGAGCGTCTTGTAGCGCTCGAGCGGAGCCGCGTCGAGCGGCGGCACGAGGCGGCTCGGGGACAGATCCTCGCGGACGACAAAGTCGAGCGGCACCTCGTACGCCGCCTTGTCTTCGTTCCCCTGCTCGAGCGTCCCTCTGTAGACCACGGCGAAGAGGCCGAGGCCCAGACTGGCGACGAGGAAGGTGACCGCAACCGCCGCATGCCCGGGGCTACGAGCGAGGGACAGAGACGCAAGCCGCACCGAGACCGCCGCGCGCCTCGTGCCGCGCTCCAGGCCCCGCAGAGCCGGAGCGAGGAGACGGGCGCACGCGACCGCGATGACGAAGGTGACCAGCCCGGGAAGCAGGAGGAGGAACGTCCCGGTCGCGCTTGACGAGAGCGAAGTCGCGTCGGCCTGTCCCCGCGCGATCGCGACGAGGACGACAAGGAGAGCTCCCAGCGCAGCCACGTCGACGGTCGAGATCGAGCGCCCCCCGACAGGAAGTGCGGGGGCGCGGAGGCCGAGAAGGACAACCGCAGTCGCCGCGAGCGCCAGCACGACCGCGGCGCCGAATCCCGGCAGGCCGAAGACCGAGTGCCCGAGGATCGCCCCGATCGGTGACGAGGCCCTGTCCGCAACGAGCGCGGTGAGCCCGGCGCCCAGCACCCACCCGCAGACCGCTCCGATGAGCGCCGCCGTCGCGGCCTCGACTCCCGACAGGACGAGCAGCTGCCACCGGGCCGCCCCGCGCCACGTCAGCCGCTGCCATGCGGCCTCCGCGTCGCGGCGCATGCTCGTGGCGGCGAGGAGCGCGAATGCCAGGAGGAGTGCCGCTGCCTGGCCGCCGATGAGGAGGAGCCTGCGCCCGGCCACCTCGCCGCTCGAGCGAGCGGCGGCCAGCTGCTCGGATGGCGCTGCTACGTCGAGGAACAGCGACTCGGACTTGAGCGTCGCGCGGGCGCGCGAGATCGAGGCAAGAAAGTCGTCGACCTCCCAGGGATGGATCTGCGCCGGGTCGAGCGGCACGACCCAGGCATAGGTGCGGTAGAAGCCGGAGAGGGCCGGCAAGCTCGCGAGGGCATCGAAGCCTTCGGCGAGGACGAAGGGAGGCTCCTGCTCCGGCCGGAAGCTCTCGCCGATGCGCGCCGCGCTCTCCCCGGGGAGCTGCCCGAAGGGCACGGGCGAGCGGAGCACGCCCTCCCCGACCTTGACGAACCGCAGGCCTGGGGCGCTCGGGATCTCAGCCTGGCCCCCGATCTGGACCACCTCGCAGCGCGCGGGTGTGCATTCCTCGGGAAAGTGGCCGCTCGAGAGCCGCACCCAGCGGCCGACCCCGTCCAGGGCGGCGAGGTTGACCAGGCCGCCGTCGATCCGGAGGAGCTTGTACTGAACGACCTGAACAGGCTGCTCCTGGGTGACGCCACCGAGGGCACGCCGCACGAGCGGCTCGGTTGTCGCGAGCGTCGCACCCTTCCGCGTCACGCCGAGATCGGAGTAGACGGCGGTGACCGCCCGCTGCCTCGGCGGGACTCGCTCGAGGGCGCGGGCGGTCTGCTCGTCCTGGGCAACGAGACTCCCTCCAAGCACGAGCGCGAGCACGGCCGAGCCCGCCGCGATGCCCGCGGCGAGGAGCGCTGTCCGGCCGGGACGATGCGAGATTCGCACCGCCGCCAGCCGAAGCGGAAAGGCGAGCCGGCGGAGCGCGTTCACCGCTGGGAACGCTGCCAGAACCCGAGCATCAACGCCACTGATCTTCCTTTGCCATGCGTTAAGCTTCACTTATGCTGGACGTTCGGCGCATGCGTGTCCTTCGGGAGGTGGCCGAGCGCGGATCGATCACGGCGGCCGCCCAGGCGCTCGCCTTCACGCCCTCTGCCGTATCCCAGCAGATCGCCACGCTCGAGCGGGAGGCAGGCGTTGCACTCGTCGAGCGCGGCCCACGGTCGATCCGGCTCACCCCGGCCGGCCGGGCGCTCGTCGAGCACACGGACGGGATCCTTGCGAGCCTGCAAGCGGCCGAAGCCGAGATCCAGGCGATCGCCGGCGTCCGCGGAGGCATGTTGCGGCTCGCCTCCTTCCCGACCGCCTACGCGACGATCATGCCTGCAGCCATCGCGGAGTTCCGCGACCGCCATCCCGGCGTCGAGCTGACCCTCACGGAAACCGACCCACTCGCGGGCCTCGCGCGCCTGAAGTCGGGCGAGCTCGACCTTGCGCTCCTCTACGAGTACGACTACGTCCCGCTGCCGGAGGACGACTCCGTCCAGCGCATCCCGCTCACGGACGACCCGATCCGCGTGCTGCTTCCTCAGGGGCACCGCTCCGCCAAGCGCCGCGCTGTTCCCCTCGATGCGCTGTCGGAGGAACACTGGATCACCTCCACCGCTCGCTCGTCTTGCCATGAGTTCGTTGCCCGCAGCTGCCGCGCGTCCGGCTTCGAGCCAGACATCGGCTTCGAGAGCGACGACCACGGCGTGTGGCAGGGGCTCGTCGCGGCCGGAGTGGGAGTGGCGCTCGCCCCCGACCTCGCGCTCGAGAATCTTCACCCCGGCGTCGTCGCCCGCCCGGTCGCTCTGCACCCGCTCAAGCGGCGGATCTACGTTGCCTTCCGTGCCGGCGGGCGCTCGGCGGCCATCGACGCCATGCTCGACGTCCTCAACGAGACCATCGCGGCGCGACAGGCGCCGGCGACCGCGGCAGCCCGGGCCTAGGCCGGAGTCCGCGACTCGACGCCGAGGAGCGTGCGAGCTCCGCCGGCGGCCTTGGCGCGATACGCGGCGATGTCGGCCGAGCGGTAGAGGTCGTAGATCGACCCGAGATTGGCCGAGGCGCGTGCGACTCCGCCCGAGAAGCTGTACGGCCCACGGGAGATCAGCGCCTCCTGGGCACGCTCGGCGACGCGGATCGCATCCGCGGTCGTCGCGCCCGGAAGGATGACGGCGAACTCGTCCCCGCCCAGCCGGCACGCAACGTCGCCCCCGCGAACGGTCGCCCGGAGCGCGTCTCCGAGTGCGCGCAGCGCCTCGTCGCCCGCGGGATGCCCGCCGAGGTCGTTGATCCTCTTGAGCCCGTCCAGGTCGACAACGAGCAGCGAGAGCTCTTCGCCGTTGCGGAGGCTCCGCGCGACGGCCGCGTCGAATTGCTCCTCGAAGAGCCGCCGGTTGTAGAGGCCCGTGAGCTTGTCCCGCGCCGCGAGCTCCTGCATCTCCGAGTAGAGCATCGCGTTGCGGACCGCGACGCCGACCACGTCGCAGAGCGCCTGGCAGAAGTCGACATCGTGCTCGTCGAAGGTGCGGTCCTCGACGTCGATGACCTCCATCATCCCGACCGTCTCTCCGCGCGCGATCAGCGGCAGCATGAGCAGGGTCTTGTGGCCCCGGGAATCGAGCAGCGCGCGCTCGGCGGGATCGTCGTCCTCTTTCGAGACGCGGATCTGCACCGGCGCCTGCTCGACGAGGACACGGCGTGTAGCGGGATAGTCCGAAAGCCGGTAGATCTGCCCGCCCTCTTCCGTGATCTCGTCGTTGCCCTGGAGGTGCTCGACGAGCATCACGAGGCAGTCGCGATCCCGGTCCCAGAACGAGAGCTCGGCGGCGGTCGCGCCGGTCAGCTCGGCGGCCTGGCCCGCGAATGCCTGCAGGACTTCGCTCAGGTCCAGCGAGGACGAGACCTTGTGCGACAGGTCCAGAAGTGCCTGCAGACGGTTTGCCGGCGCCATTACAGGAGGTATCGGAGGAACGGGTTCGAACCTTGATGGTCGGAGGGAGGAGCCACGGAGCGCGAACGGAAAGACGTCGTCAGGCTCGGAGCGCGGCTGGCGAACTCGGAGGATTTTCGGGTGGTCGCGCTCGACGGCCGTGAAATCGGCGTGCTTGAGAACGTGCGGTACGAGAAGCACGCCGACCATCCAGACGACATCCTGATCAGGCGGCGCCATCTCCTCCGCGACCGCTACGCGACGGTGAGCTTCGAGGACGTGGCGAACGTCGATCCCGAAGGCGAACGCGTCTACCTCGCCATTCCGAGCAACGTCGTCCAATGGAGGCGCGGGAGCGGCTGAGAGGCATCGGGCTGCCCACGCTCCGCTATTGGGTACGCGAGCAGGCGTTCGTTCTTCCGCTCGAGCCGCGGGCTCGCTCGTGGCTCGATTCCCGCCGCCTCGGCCTCAGTTTTCAACCCAGGTCGTGGCCGCTTGCGTAGACGGGCTCTTCCCGATCACGCAGGCGCACGTATTCGGAGGGCGTCATCGGGACCCGTTCGGTACAGGATGTGCGGCTGCATTCACAAAGGAATGCTCCGCCGTCTGCCGCAAACGCCCAGAGGAGATCATAGGTCCGGTCGTTGGCGATCCGGGAAGCGCTCTGCTTCTGGCTGTCGGCCTCCACAGCCTCTCCTTCCTGCCCGCGGCCAGATTGGCCGTGGGTCAGGTCAAAGAGGTCAGCGAGCGTTAGGAATTCAGTCTACCGCTTAGGGCGCGCTCGGTTCGGCCAGCTTCAGCACGATCCGGCTGCGAATGGGCCGGGCAGGATTCAGACCCCCTGCAAATCGGCACGCTCCTCGATGCCGTGTATGCGCAGGTGTATGCGGTCCCCGGTCGCTCACGGCGGGTGATGCTGGCACCTAGGTTCGCGGAGCGGTCCATTCCTCCGCTCCGCCCGACCTCCCTGCCGCATCGGGAGGCCGAGCGCAGCGGAGTTGCTGCGCTTCCGACGTCCCTCAGCAGGACGCTTCAGTCGGGCAGAACGTCCCGACCTTGTTGCCGTTCATGTACATGACCCCTGCACCGAGCGAGAGCCGGTCGATGCGGTAGTTGCCGTTCTCGTCAGCGACGAGGTAGGCCCGCTTGACGATCTGATCGGGGTGGGCGTCGGTGTAGACCTGCCACGCCGACCTCGTGCCGTCGGCTGCGTACTGCACACCCGAGACCCAGATCGAACAGTCGGTCACGAACCGAGTGAAGTCGGCTCGTGCCCAACCATCGCCGATCGAGTGGTTGCAGTAGGCCGCGCTGAGGAAGGCGGCCTCGTCGTTCTGGAACTCGACCGAGATGCGCGGAGCTCCGGCGCCGACGTGACTCGACGCCTTGAACTCGAACGAGAGGTTCGTCATCGCCTCGGCGTCCTTGGCGATGTGCAGCGACCGGTTCGAGTACGCGCTCATGTACTCGCCGGCGTTCGGATCGCCGACGTGCAGGCGGAGAGCCCTCGCGTTAGCGTCTTGCGGACTGTCGCCGCCGTTCTTGTTCCAGACGTGCGTTCCGCCACCCTCGTAGCGGAGCACCTGATTCGACGGCAACGAGGCCGCCGCAGCCGAGCCGATGACGGCCAGGCTTGCGACGACGGCCGAGGCCGCCACTACGAACTTCTTCATGCTTTCCCTTTCGATTGATGGAGCAGGACTGCCCCGCTCCGCCCGACCTCTCTCCGCAGGCCGCGGTCCCGTCGGGAGAGAGGCCGGGCGCAACGGACATTCCGCCGGCGCTTATTCGTTTCGCCGGTTTCTTCGTCGCGGGCGCTCCGGTTGGCAACCGGGGTGCATCTGCGGGCGGTCCTCCGTCGCAACGACGGGGCGCGTCCCGTCCATGTGTCCAGGCCGGTCGCGGTTACGCCGACGCCCACTACGATAGCTAGCCGTGTACGCAGGCGCAAGTTCCACTTGCGCTGCAGGTGTAAGCGCCCCTTGCTGTTATCGTGCGGGTATGGGGCACGAGGCCGAAGTCAAGGCTGTGCTGCGCGCCTACCAAAAGGCACTCGACGCGCTTCAGCGCCTTGACAAAGCCCGGCGCAACTTCCGCAGCGCCCTGCTTACCGCACACGAGGCGGGCGCCAGCAAATCCGAGCTCGGGCGTGCGCTCGGCGTCTCGCGTCAGCGCGTGGACGAGGTGCTCGGCCGTGCCCGCCACGAGCGCGCCACTGGCGTCGAGGACGTCACCGACTAGAGCCGGTGTCGCTTCAGCGGTAGAAGGGGCCGGGCGGCGAGCCGAACGCCCGGGCGCTTCCCACGACGGCCCGAGGAAGAGCCATCAGCGGGTTACTGGTTCCTTGCGGCCTTGATGACGTCGAGGATCACGTTGATGACGAGTTCCGGGTCTGCTTCCTCCACGGCGTGGCCCGTGTGGACGATTGTCTGCTTGGCCCGAGGGCTGAGAATCAGCCAGCCTCGTTGATCCTGGACGTTCGTTCGCATCCCTCTGCGCTCGGACGGGAACGTCGCCGCCTCGATCTCGCCGTCGCTGTAGGCGTTGCTGACGATCGTGATCGGGATGTCACCAACCTCTTTTCGTGCTGCCCAAGCGTCCTTCTCGACCTGGAGATAGTCGCGTCGCTCGACGTTCGAGGGGTGGTTCCACTTCGTTTCCTCCACGATCGGTGGCGGTGGGTCGCGGAAGGGGGTAGGCACCTCGATGAAGGCCATCCCCGCAATCTGCGTTGGGTGGGCGAAGGCGTAGCCCGCGACGATGTATCCGCCACCCGAGGTCCCGACGAGGACGTATGGCTCCGGGACATCGGCCTTCACGAGTAGACGGTCCAGATCCTCAACGAGATCGGTGAAGCCGCGCGGCCCCGGCGCGGCGTCGCTGCGGCCTAGGTTGGCCCGGTCATAGACGCACGTTCTCGTCACCGCCGCCAGGCGGCTCTCAGCGAACGCATAGGAATCGCTCGTGTCCTCGTCGCCTCCCTCCATCACAACCGTGGGCGAGCCGGTGCCCGAGCACCTCAGATACAGCCCACGCTCACCGTCGACGTTGACAACTCGGTCTATAGGGGCGTCGGATGAGGCGGTGGTGGTTTGTGCGGTGCCGGCGTCATCCCCGCCGCCGCATCCGCTCAGAACAACAGCCAACGCAAGGCTCGCCAGGACGAAGAGAACTCGCCGCATGTCTCTCTCCCTTCTCTCATAGAGCTAGTGGCCGACGTCTCTGCTCCAGGTCGGCGCGTGACCCCGGATGCAACATAGCTTGCGATAGATGTAGGTGCAAGTTCCTCTTGCGCCGCAGGTGTAAGGCCCCCTTGCCTGTTATCTTGCGGGCATGGCACACGACGCCGAAGTCAGGTCTGCGCTGCGCGCCCAACCGGAAAGCACTCGACGCGCTTGCTAAGAGGCCGAATCCCGCCTCACGGCGGAATTCGGGTCAAGCGGCCCGATGGGCCGGGCAGGATTCGAACCTGCGACCTTGGGATTAAAAGTCCCCTGCTCTGCCAACTGAGCTACCGGCCCGCATTCCAAGGGTATCGGTGGGCGACCGCTATTCTTGCCCTGCCGGGCCCCCATCGACTAGCGGCCCAGGTCACAGCCCTTTCAAGGCTGTAGCGCGGGTTCGAATCCCGCTGGGGGCATGGGCGGTTAGCTCAGCTGGGAGAGCGCCTGGTTTACACCCAGGAGGTCGGCGGTTCGATCCCGTCACCGCCCACTTCCTTCAAGGATCGGACGCGCGGCGTCGAATGCAGGGGACGTGGCTCTCGTCGTCACGACACCGAACGCCTACCGCCTCCTCAACTTTCTCGCGCCGGCCTCGGGGAGTGAGCTCGTCCACCCGGATCACACCGCGTGGCACAGCCCGCACACGCTCAGGAATCTGCTCGAGCGCAACGGCTGGGCCGTCGAGGGGATGGCCTACTACCAGAACCCGGCGCCGCGGTTGGGCGGCGTCGTCGGCCCGCTCGTCCGCGGCGCGCGAGCGGTGTTCGTCACGTTCGGTCGCCTCCTGCCGTACTGGTCGGACGGCCTCGTCGCGTAGGCTCGCCCCGCGGTCGGGCGCTGACCCCTCGCTACAATGCCTGCGCCCTGGGGGCGTAGTTCAGCTGGTTAGAACGCCGGCCTGTCACGCCGGAGGTCGCGGGTTCGAGTCCCGTCGCTCCCGTAAAATACCTGCAAATCGGCATATGTAATTGACATAACGCCCGCCGGCTTCTTTTCATCCCGCCCAGGATCCCGCGCGGGAATCGGCCTGAAACCGCCGCAAGAAGTCGGCCGTAGCCGGTAATTCCCGGACAAGGATGACCGGCCGACGTGGCCGGAGGTCTTCGTCTCGGTCGTCGCGCCCGCCTAATACCAACGTATCGACCAACACCATCGTGCAATAGATCGCGTTCACATACACGCGTATTTTCGATTTTGGGCTCGCGTCAATCAGGTCCCAACGTGCTAGGAGCAGGAAAGCCGGTGGGTGTTCGACTTCCACGATAGGAGAGCTGTATGACTTCCCTCGAGAACCGAAGGCGATGGTTTGCCCTGGCCCTGATCGTGGCCGCCCAGTTCATGGTCGTCCTCGACGTGGCGATCGTGAACGTCGCCCTGCCGTCGATCAAGACCGACCTCCACTTCAGCCAGGAGAGCCTGCAGTGGGTCGTCACCGCGTACGCCATCCTCTTCGGCGGCGTGCTGCTGCTCGGCGGGCGGCTCGCCGACCTGCTCGGGCGCCGGCGCGTTTTCGTCGCAGGACTCGTCCTCTTCACCGTCAGCTCGCTTCTCAACGGCCTCGCCTGGTCCGAGGGCTCGCTGATCGGCTTCCGTGCTCTCCAGGGACTGGGAGCAGCGTTGCTCTCGCCCGCAGCCCTATCCATCCTGACCACCACGTTTGCGGAAGGCCGCGAGCGCAATCTTGCGCTGGGGGTCTGGGGGGCGGCCTCGGGTAGCGGTGCCGCCGCCGGTGTCCTGCTCGGAGGTGTACTGACGAGCGCCTTCAACTGGTCATGGATCTTCTTCGTCAACGTCCCCGCCGGAGCGATCGTGCTCGTCCTGACCCCTCTGCTCCTCCGCGAGAGCCGGGCCGCTCTCAGCCTTCGGCGCTTCGACACCGCCGGCGCAGCTTCCATCACCGGAGGGCTGATCGTGCTCGTCTACGCCCTCACGCGCGCGGTCCAGCACGGCTGGGGCACCGCCGAGACGATCGGGCTGCTCGCAGCTTCCGCCGCGCTCGTCGTCGCTTTCGTCGTGATCGAGCTGCGCTCGAAGGCGCCGCTGCTGCCGTTGCGGATCTTTCGCCTGCGCACGCTCAGAGCCTCGAACATCAGCGGGCTGCTGCTCTCCGCAGCGGTGTTCTCGCAGATATTCCTCCTGACGCTCTACATGCAGGAGGTGCTGCACTACTCGGCGCTGCAGACCGGTGTCGCCTACGTCGCGCTGACCGCGTCCGTGATCCCATTTTCGGGCCTGGCGCAGGCCCTCGTGACCCGCGTAGGGATTCGACGCGTGCTTCCGGCGGGGATGGCGTTCGTGGCCGGAGGTCTCGTCCTCTACGCGCAGCTGCCGGTCCACGGGCACTACTTCTGGAACCTCCTGCCCGCCTTCCTGCTCAGCGGTCTCGGGCTCGCGTTCGCGTTCGTGCCGGTGTCGATCGGCGCGCTGACCGGTGTGAGCGGAGACGAGGCAGGCGTCGCATCCGGCCTGGTCAACGCCAGCCAGCAGATCGGCGGCGCAATCGGCCTCGCCGTGGCGACGACAATCGCGACGACGTTCACGAACCGCTACGTCGACGCCCACGTTGGCACGAGCCCGCTCGGCGGGGCCGCGCTCACGCATGGCTTCCAGGTCACGTTCTACGTACTCGCCGTGATCGCCGGCCTTGGAGCGGTCGCTGCGGCGGTGCTCATGGAGTCGCATCCGTCTGTGTCAGACGCCGCAGAGGTCGAGGGCGAACGACTGCGCGAAGCGGCGTGAAATACAAGCGTGTTCGCTTGCGGGCAGGACCGGACCCGATACCAAAGTGCACTACAGCTCCGCCCTAGAGTGGCGTATCCTCACCGGGACCTCTCGGAAGGACTGGAAGTGAAGGCCAGTAGAGGCCTAGCTGACGCTGAGGCGGGCGCAGCTGCACGGAGCCGAGCAGGCGCCGGCTGCGATCAGCGAGCGCAAACGCGTCGTGGAGGAGGTTCCCGGATGAACGCCGTGACGCGAATGGAAGCCTGGGATCAATTGGTGGCAGACCCGCGCCCGCGCGATCACATCGTGCAGCTCTACCAGGAGAAGGCGTTTCTCAACCGCGCCGTGTGCCGGTTCGTCGGTGCCGGTCTCGCGAACGGAGAGGGCATCATCCTCGTGTCAACGGCCCCACACTGGACCGGCTTTCACGCATACCTCGAGGACGAGGGCGTCAATGTGAGAGCGGCGCGGAAACGCGGACAGCTGACGGTCGTCGACGCCGACGAGCTCCTGCCCCGCTTCATGCGTAACGCGATGCCGGATCCGGACATATTCCCGGGCGTCTTCGAAAACGTCGTCGCAGAGGCGCGCGATGCAGGGGGTTACCAAAAAGTGCGCGTCTGGGGAGAAATGGTGAATGTCCTCTGGGAGCGCGGGGACGTCGACGCCAGCATGAACCTCGAGGACCAGTTCGATCAGCTAATCAAAAAGCATGACATGGCGATCTTCTGCTCGTTCCTGATGGACAACTTCAACGACGACGTCCATACGCGCATGCTGCCCAGGCTCGGGACGAATCACTCTCACCTCATTCCAGTGGAGGACTATGCTCGGCTGGAGCACGCCGTAGTCGACGCGCTCCGCGAGACGGTCGGCCCGGACGAGGCCCGCGTCCTCGACAACGAGCTGCTCTCCCGCTACCGGCCGCCTTTCAACATGCCGCGCTCCCAAGCGTTGTTGCTGGCACTGCGTCAGTTTCTCCCGACGGTTGCCGATCCGGTCCTCCAGCGCAGCCGCGAGCTGTACTCCGCTTCCGGGACCGCCTGAAGTGGCTGCTCAACCGGTCGCGCCCGCTAGCGGCTGGATCGGTTTCCGAGCCCTCAACGGCGACGATGCGGACGCAGGCGCGGCTGCGACCGATCTGACCAACATCCTCGACACGGTTGGAGTTCCGATCGTCGTCTTGCGACGCGACTTCACGATCGCAGGCTTCAACAAGGCGACGGCGGATGAGTTTCGGCTCTCCCCATCGGACATTGGTCGAGCGTCACGCGATATCTCGCGCCTCGCCGGCTTGCCGAGTCTGGAAGAGCAATGCAGCGAGGTCATGGCAAGCGGAGTAGAGGCGAGGACCGATTTTCGCGACGGGGACAGGTGGTTCGTTGTCCGCATATCTCCCTACGCAAATGGTGAGCGCCAGGTCAGCGGCACCGTGCTGACGTTCACGAATGTGACCGCTTTCCGCGCAAGCATCGATCAGGTCATCTACGAGCGCGAATGCACCAAGGCGATCCTCAACGCCGTTCCTGATCCTCTCGTCGTGCTCAGCGCTGACCAGCGAATCCAGTCCGGCAATCGCGCCTTCTACTCGATGTTCTATGAACTTGCCTCGTTACGTACGCGACTCAAAGGGATGCTTGCCGGCGGCCGGGCTTTCGACCCCGTTGAGGTGGATCAGGTCGTTCCGGGAGAGGGTCGCCGAAGGCTGATTCTCCACGCCCATCCTTTGGCGTTAGCCGGGCCATCCAGAGCGCAGGGTTCTGGTGACGTTCGAGGACATCACGGCGCGCAAACAGGCGGAGGCGGCCAACGATCTGCGTGCCATCGCCGAACGCAAAGATGGGTTGCGGCGCAGCGAAGCATTTCTCGCGGAGGCTCAGCGCCTCAGCTTGACCGGCAGCTTCTCCTGGCGGGTTTCGACAGACGAGATCACGTGGTCAGAACAGCTCTATCGCATCTTCGAATTCGACCCGGGCATGCCCGTGACGCTCGAGTTGATCGGCACTCGAGTCCACCCTGAAGACATGCCGCTGCTGCGTGACAGACTCGAGCGGGCACGAGGCACCGGCACCGACTTCGAACATGAGCACCGGCTGCAGATGCCCGACCGGTCGATCAAGTACCTGCACATGGTTGCTCACGGCACCAGAGACGAGGATGGACGACTGGAGTACATCGGCGCGGTTCAAGACGTGACGGCACGGCGATTGTCGGAGCAGGCGCTCGGGAAGGCGCAATCCGAGCTCGCACACGTCGCGAGGGTTTCGGCCCTGAGTACGTTGACTGCGTCAATTGCACACGAAGTGAACCAGCCGCTCTCGGGCATCATCACGAACGCGAGCACCTGTCTACGGATGCTGGCTGCGGACCCGCCGGACATCGACGGCGCGCGCGAGACCGCACGAAGGGCTATCCGCGATGGCAACCGCGCGTCTGAGGTGATCGCGCGAGTGCGGACCCTGTTCACCAAGCACGAATTGGCGACCGAGTCAGTCGACTTGAACGAGGCCACGCGAGAGGTGATTGCGCTCTTATCGAGTGAGCTTCAACGAAATCACGTCTCGCTTCAGTTGGAGCTCGCCCCGGACCTCTCGACGGTCACCGGGGATCGCATTCAGCTCCAGCAGGTCATCCTGAACCTGGTCCGCAACGCCTCCGATGCGATGGCCGCCGTAGACGATCGCCCGCGGCAGCTGCTGATCAGAACCGAAGACGAGGACGGCGATGGTGTGCGCGTGAGCGTGCGCGATGCCGGCGTCGGCGTCGACCCTCAGAACATGACCAAGCTGCTCGACGCCTTCTACACGACGAAAAGCGACGGCATGGGTATCGGCCTCTCCGTCAGCCGCTCCATCATCGAGAGACATCACGGCCGTCTTTGGGCAGAGCCGAATGACGGTCCAGGTGCCACCTTTTTGTTTTCGATTCCAGTGAGCCAAGAGCGTGACGGGCGTGACACGACGATGAGGTATTCCTGATTCCCGAGCCGTCATTGGTGTCGGTCGTAGACGACGACGAGTCCATGCGCGAGGCGCTGCCAGACTTGTTGCGGCAGTTCGGTTTTGCCGCCGAGGCGTTTGCATCCGCCGAAGCGTTCCTGGCGTCGAAATTCGTCAGCGAAACGGGCTGTCTTCTTCTCGACGTCGCGATGCCAGGGATGTCTGGCCCCGAACTCCAACAGGAACTGGCCCGGCGCCGGCAGAAGATCCCAATCGTGTTCATCACCGCCTACGGAGACACCTTTGTCGTTCGCCGCCTGCTCGCAGGCGGGGCCGCACAGTGCCTGGTCAAGCCGTTCAGCGACGCAGCCCTGCTGGACGCGGTCGGCGCCGCGCTGACATGAGCTCACCGGGCGAAGCACCTGTCGTGTTCGTCGTCGACGACGATGTGTCGGTGCGGGAGTCGCTCGAGCTGCTGATCCGCTCCGCCGGCTGGCATCCGGAGACATTCGCCTCGGCGGAGGACTTCCTCGCACGGTCGCCCATCGACGGCCCGAGCTGTCTCGTTCTCGATGTGTCGCTTCCCAACCTCAATGGCCTCGATCTCCAGAAGCGCATTGTCGATCGGGCAGGTGTGCCGATCATCTTCATTACGGGCTACGGCGACGTACCGACCAGCGTGCAGGCGATGAAGGCCGGCGCAGTCGAGTTCTTGACCAAGCCGTTCAGCGATGAAGTCTTGTTGACTGCGATCAGGCTAGCGATCGAGCGCAGCCGCACTGCACGAGCTCACGAATCGGAATTGCATGCGCTTCGAGATCGTCACGAATCGCTCACGCCACGCGAACGAGAGATCATGGCATTGGTGGTCTCCGGCCTGTTGAACAAACAGATCGCGTTCAAGCTCGGTATCAGCGAGATCACGGTGAAGGCCCACCGAGGCCGCGTAATGCGCAAGATGCAAGTCGATTCTCTCGCTGACCTGGTCAGAGCCGCGGCGGCGCTCGACGTCTCGCTCGTCGCGCACGCCTAATACCTAGGTATCGACCAACACCATCGTGCAATAGCTCGCGTTCATTGCGCGCGTATTTTCGTCTGGCTCTCTGCCCCTCGGAACGAAAGGAACTCGCCATGGCTAATCCGACAATCGTTCTCGTTCACGGCGCGTTCGGAGACGCATCGAGCTGGCGGCCGGTGTTTGACCGGCTCGTCGGCGACGGTCACACCGTTCTTGCGCCGCCGAACCCGCTGCGCGGGCTCCCCTACGACGCTTCCCACACGGCGTCGGTTATCGACCAGCTCGACGGCCCGATCGTGCTCGTCGGCCACTCGTACGGCGGCGCGGTGATCACGGTCGCCGGCAGCTCGGACAAGGTCGCTGGGCTCGTATACGTCGCCGGCGTCGTGCCCGACGAGGGCGAGTCGGTCAACGACCTCCAAGAGCGCTTTCCGTCGCTCGCCATGGGCCCGCTCGTGCACCCACTGCCGTTGCCCGACGGCAGTGTGGAAGCGTCGATCGACCCCGCGCGGTTCCACGACGTCTTCTGCGCCGACCTTCCAGACGCCGACGCGGCGTTCATGGCGATCTCGCAGCGCTCGGTCTCGGCCACGGCGTTCGACGATCCCGCCACCGCCGCCGCCTGGCGGGCGAAGCCGTCCTGGGCGGTGTTCGGCACCGCCGACCGCCCGGTCGCTCCCGACCTACACCGCTTCCAGTACGAGCGCGCAGACTCGGCGGTGACTGAGGTCGAAGGCGCTTCGCACTTCTTGATGCTGTCGCAGCCGGACATCGTCGCAGGCGTCATTCGCGAGGCCGTCATGGCTAGCGCGGTCAACCGAGCGGCGTGAAGGTCAAGGAGGCCGAGTATGTCCAAGACAATCCTGATCACCGGTGCTAGCAGCGGCTTTGGCCGTGACACGGCGGAGACCCTGCACCGCGCCGGCTACACGGTGTACGCCTCGATGCGCGGTGTGCAAGGCAAGAACCGCGAGGCCGCCGAGGCGCTGCGGAGCTCGGCATCAAAACCGTGGAAGTGGACGTCCGCGACGACGCGTCAGTCGACGCGGGCGTCAAGAACGTACTGGCGGAGGCCGGCAAGATCGATGTGCTCGTCAACAACGCCGGCATCGGCTCGGCCGGCGTAACCGAAGCCTTCACCACGGAGCAGGCGAAGGCCATCTTCGACACGAATGTCATCGGGCTCCTTCGCGTCACCCGAGCAGTGCTCCCCTCCATGCGCCAACAGCACGAGGGCCTGATCATCAACATCGGCTCGATCTTCGGCCGCGTGACGTTCCCCTTCCTCGGCATCTACGGCGCGAGCAAGTTCGCGGTCGAAGCGCTCACCGACAGCCTCCGCTACGAAGTCTCGCAGCTCGGCATCGAGGTGGTCGAGGTGCAGCCGAGCACGTACCCGACCAACTTTCTCGCCAGCATTCAGACGCCCGCGGGCACCGAAGTCACGAAGTCCTACGGCGAGGTCGGCCGCATCCCCGACGCGATGTTCAAGTCCTTGCAATCGACGTTTGCGGGCGAGGACGCACCGAATCCCCACGATGTCGCACAGGCGATCGTCAAGCTCGTCGGTCAATCCAAGGGCAGCCGCGCTCTCCGCACCGTCGTTGGCGCGTCATTTGGCTCCGACAAGGCCAACGAGGACGTCGCGCCTGTACAGGCGAAGGTGGTCGAGGCCCTGGGCCTCAGCCATCTCGAAAAGGTCGCCTGATCGCGAAGAAAGGGAAAATGCATGGAATTCCTGGTCGAGTTCGAGGTCGAGGTTCCCGCCGGCACGCCTGACGCGGAGGTGGAGCAGCGCCAGCGAGCCGAGTCGGCCGCCGCGGCCAAGCTCGTGGAGGACGGGCATCTCGTTCGGCTCTGGAGACGGCCGCACGGCGGCGACGGAACAACGTGCGATCGGGCTGTACCGCGCTGACAGCGAGGCCGAGCTCGACGAGTCTGCTCGCCGCCCTGCCTCTCGCCGACTGGCTGCGTGTCACCGTCACGCCGCTCGCGGCGCACCCAAACGATCCGGCGACGGCCTCTCGATGAGCGACCTGCTCCCTGATCCTTCCCTGACGCGGGTCTACCGCCTCGAAGCCACGTGGGCGAACCGCTCGATCTCGGAGACCTGTCGCTCAGGGCCGCAGGCGGATCGTGCCGCTGACCAGTGGGACCTTCGCCGGGCCCGAGCTGAACGGGACGCTGCTCCCGGGCTCGAGCGCCGATTGGCAGGTCGTCCTCCCGGACGGCACCGCCCTCGGCGACATCCGCTACACGCTCCAGACCGACGGCGGCGATCTGCTCTACGTCCAATCACGCGGCGTGCGCCACGGAAGCGCCGACGTGCTCGACGTCTCGCGCGCGGCGAGGACGTCGACGCGAGCGAATACACCTTCCGCACCTCGACCCAGATCGAGACCGCCGCGCCCGAGCTCGACTGGCTGAACAAAGGCAGTCTTCATCAGCGTCGGCGGCCGCCAGCCCGGCGGCGTCATCTACGAGACCTACCTGGTCGGATGAAAGTCGTGACCGCATCGGCGCGTCGCACTGCCGTCGCAGCGCGCCATTCGGCAGGTGGTCACCCAGAGCGACCGCCACATCGTTCAACGCCACGACCAACTGGAGGAGCAATGCTCATTCTTCGTCAAAAAATGCGTGCCAAACCCGACAAGAGCGACGAGCTGATGGCCGCGCTCGCCGAGATCATCACGCCGGCGCGAGCCACGGAGGGCGTCATCAGCCTCGACATCGCCCGCGTCCTGCTCGAGCCTGATTCGTTCATCGCGACCGCGGTCTATGAGGACGGTGCTGCTCTCGAACGACAGGAGTCACGTCCGGAGGTGCACAAGGTGATGGCGATGCTGCCGGAATCGCTGGCGGCGCCGCTCGAGCGAACGATCTTTGACGCGTCGCTCGACCCGGCGCTCGTCTAAAGCAACCGCCGCTGGACATTTGTCGCAACGGCACCCACATCAGAGGAGAAGCACCATGAGCAAGAGCTTCAGATCAGCAATGAGCCCCGATGCCTCCACCGGCGCATTCGACAGCCGCCGAGAGCGGCGGGCCCGCTGCCCGTCGCGCAACGCCGAATCCGAACGCCGAGAGTTGGCCCGCCGCTCCAGTGCCGGTGTCGACGTGACGCTCTACTGGCATCCCACTCTCGACGAACTAATCGTCTGCGTCTGCGACAAGCGCCACGGCGCCCACTTCGAGATCCGCCCCCTGCGCTATTTGGCACTCGACGTCTACTACCACCCCTACGCATACGCCGACCTCGACGACGTGTACGAAAAGGAGAATCGGCGTGCCGCCTAGAGCAGAGAAGCCGGTCGTCTCGCGCGGATTCCGGGGCCGTCGCGCTGCGGATGTGGATCCCGCGCGCCTGCCACCCGGCCAGTATGTCACCGCGGACTTCCCCGTCCTCTCCGCCGGACCGACGCCGCACACATCGCTCGAGCTGTGGGACTTTTCGATCATCGGTGAGCCGGACGAGCCGCGCGGCTGGACCTGGGAGGAGTTCCGTGCCCTGCCCAGCGAGGAGGTCATCCGCGACATCCACTGCGTGAACAAGTGGTCCAAGCTCGACACCGTCTGGCAAGGCGTCTCGGTCGACACGCTCCTCGAAGGGATCGAGACGTCAGCCGAGTACGTGACCCAGTTCTCGGACGGCGGCTACACGACCAACCTGCCCCTCGAGGACATCACGGGCGGCAAGGCCTGGGTGGTCTTCGCCTACGGAGGTCAACCGCTCGAGCCCGAGCACGGCGGCCCCGCGCGCATGCTCGTCCCGCACCACTACTTCTGGAAGAGCGCCAAGTGGATACGGGGCCTCCGGCTCCACTCGACCGACGAGCCGGGCTTCTGGGAGACAAACGGCTACCACAACTACGGTGACCCATGGCAGGAACAGCGGTACCAGGGCGACTGACGTGGCAGCTCGCCGAACTCGTCGAGGTCGTCGTCGAGACGCCGCACGTCAAGACGATCGTCCTCGACGTCCCCAGTTGGCCCGGCCACCGGGCCGGGCAGCACGTCGATGTCCGGCTGACGGCGGCGGACGGTTATCAGGCGGAGCGAAGCTACTCGATCGCCTCCGCGCTCGACGGTACTCGCGTCGCGCTCACTGTCCAGAGGCTCGAGGACGGCGAGGTCTCCCCCTACCTGACCGACGAGCTCCGGCCGGGCGAGAAGATCGAGCTGCGGGGGCCGATCGGCGGCTACTTTGTTTGGGAGCCCTCCGAGGGCGGGCCGCTCATGCTCGTAGCCGGCGGATCCGGCATCGTGCCGCTGATGGCGATGATCCGGACGCGCGCGGCAGCCGGCGACGACACGGAGACGCGGTTGCTCTATTCCTCGCGCAGCCAGGACGATGTCATCTATCGCGACGAGCTCGAGCAGCTGAGCGGCAACGGCCTCAGGGTCGTGCACACGCTGACCGATTCGCAACCGGCCGGGTGGACGAGCTATGCGCGGCGACTCGACGCCGAAATGCTGGCCGAGGTCGGGCCCAGACCAGCCGAGCGGCCGCATTTCTACGCGTGTGGACCGACGCCGTTCGTCGAGGCTGTGGCCGAGGCGCTCGTGCGGCTCGGACACGATGCGCGGGCAATCAAGACCGAACGCTTTGGACCCACGGGACGCTGAGATGGACGAACTAATGCTGGATGGCAATGCTGTCGCGGGCCTGCTGCAAGAGGTGTTCGCAGTCGAGATGACGACCGCGGTTGGGACCTGTGGCGGCTGTGGTGCGCCCGGGCCCGTTGGGGCCGTTCACGTCTACCGTGGCGCCGGAATCGTTCTCCGCTGCCCACACTGCGGCAACACGCTCGCGAAGATCGTCAAGAGTGATTCGCGGGTTTGGATCGACCTCACGGGAATCCGCGCGCTGGAACTCACGGTCTAGCCTGCGCCGCCGCTTGTTCATACCTCTGTGACCGCTGTTTGCAGCAGCGACAACGGTGCATCCCGCGCTGATCCCGCAGGCGGTCCCGGAAGCTCCCGCAGGCCCCGCGAATCCCCGCAACGGCCACGAGCAGAAAGCCCTGCTCGCGCCGCCAATCCCCGCCTGTCCCCGCTCAATCCGGAAGCGCCATGACCGGCCTGTCACGCCGGAGGTCGCGGGTTCGAGTCCCGTCGCTCCCGTCTCTCAAATACGCGGAAAACGCGGGGTTTTCCCGCTAATCCAAATCGATCCGGCTTGATGAACGACTCCCTTTGGTAAGCGTTTTGGTACCGCGTCCAGCGATGACACGTGAACGCGTGAACCATGTCGCCCTTCCGATCATCGACATGACCCGACTGCCGCGACAAACTCGCTGTTCTGCATCACCTCTGCGAACTGACCCCTGACTACGGAAAGGAGCATCAGCCGTGTCACTCACCCGCGTCCAACACTTCTCGATCTCGCTCGACGGTTTCGGCACCGGCGAAGGTCAGAGCCTCGACGCACCGTTCGGCCACGCCGGCGAACGGCTGCACGAATGGTTGTTCACCACCCGGTGGTGGAACGAGATGGCCGGCCAGCCCGGCGGCACCGGCGGCATCGACGACGCCTTTGCGCGGCGGCACGATGTCGGAATCGGCGCCGAGATCATGGGTGCCAGAAAGTTCGGCCCGCCAGGATGGCACGAGGACCCGGAGTGGAAGGGCTGGTGGGGTCCCAACCCGCCGTTCCACACACCGGTCTTCGTCCTCACCCACCACCCGCGCCCGTCGATCGAGATGGAGGGCGGCACGACGTACCACTTCCTCGACGCGTCGCCTGCCGAGGCGCTCGAGACCGCCCGCGAGGCTGCGGACGGCCAGGACGTACGCATGGGCGGAGGTGCCACCATGATCCGCGACTTCCTTGCCGCCGGGCTCGTCGACCACATGCACATCGTGGTGGTCCCGATCTTGCTCGGCCGAGGCGTCCGCCTCTGGGACGGACTGGAGGGCCTCGAGAAGGACTATCAGGTCGAGGCCACCTCCTCGCCCAGCGGAGTCACGCATGTGACGTTCACGCGTGCGGGTGTGTGAACGGCCTCGGTCGAGAACCTGGGGGCGGGGGTACGGCTTAGCTCGAAACGGAGGCCTAAGCCTGACCTGGCTCGTTTCGCCTGAGCCAGCCGCGCCTTCGGCAGACGGTGATGGACGGAGATCGTTCCTTCAGGGACAGCGGGATCGCGCGCCGTTGCCCGACACGGCGCCGAGCCGAAGCAACCAGCGGGAATCACGACGACAGTCGAAGTAACCCCATGCCTTCCGCGCCCGGCGATACTCGGTGAGCATGTAAGGCTCGGTAGGCCTTTCGTCACGCACGGCTGACGGAGAGCTGGGGCCGTGCGGATGTCGTCGCAGAAGCGACAATGGCTGGGGGCTGAGCCTTCTTGGGCGGGAAGGCACTCAACTCGTCGTGCCATTCCGCGCACATCCCGCACGAGCTCGTTGGAGTGCTTCACTCGGCGTACTGCGGGCGCCCGTTGGGCCGGTAGACCTGGATCGTTACGCCCTTCGAGTCGGCTCGCGAGTCAACCAGGTCAAGCGCAATGTCCGGGCCGGCGTCGGGGAACAGCCGCGTGCCCTGGCCGAGGACCACGGGGACGATGAGCAGGATGATCTCGTCAACCAGGTGGTTGTCGAGGAGCCATCGGATCAGGGCACCGCTGCCGTGCACTTGCAGCTCACCCGCCGGCGTGGCTTTCAGCTCGCCGATAGCAGCCGCGGGGTCACCGGAGAGAACGGTCGTGTCCGCCCATTGCGGGTCGCTGAGCGTGTTTGATGCGACGTACTTCGGCGTCTCATTCAACGCCACACCGATGGGGTGGGCGCGCATCTCTTCGATTGCTCCCCAGTAGCCGGCGAAGAGCTCGTAGGTTTTCCGGCCGAACAGGAACGCGTCGGCGCGCTGGTAGGTCTGGGTGATGAACGTCGCGGTCTCGTCGTCGAACACCCCCATGGCCCATCCGCCGCGCTCGAATCCGTTCCTGCGGTCCTCATCCGACGCGCCGCCGTTTCCCTGCATCACTCCATCGACGGTGACTTGCGTCATGGTCGTCAGTTTCATGGGTTCGTCCTTTCTTCTCGTGGTGAGGCCTGCTTCACGTCGACCGGCAGACCGCCGGTGAGGACGTAGCGTCGCGAGGTCAGGCTAGAGCTCAGCCGATGTGCTCGATCCCGTCGGGCAGGCCGACCCACGGGTGCATGCGGTCCTCCCACACCGAGACGCGCGGCGCGGGGAAGTTCGGGTCGGCGAACGCGCCGACCGGCACCGCGATGTGCTCCGGGCCGGACCAGTAGTAGACGGTCGCACCGCAGCGCGGGCAGAAGAAGAGCGAGCGCTCCTCGCCCTCGTCGGAGATCCGCACGTACTCGGTCGCGTCGCCATCAATCCGCACTTGCTCGCGGGGCCAGCGTGCCTGCATCCCGAACACGCTCCCTGTGCGCCGCTGGCAGGCGAGGCAGTGGCAGATCGAGACCCTGACAGGGTCGCCCTCGACCTCGACCGTGAGCTGCCCGCACGAGCAGGACGCGCGCCGCGTCGCCATGTCGGGACGGTACCGCGCCGCTAGGAGTTGAGGCCGAGGTTCGGTCCTCGTGCAGGCAGGGTCACGGGCCGAGCGCTGCGCCGCGCTTGCCATCCGCCGTCGTGACCCGTCGCCAGCGCGTATGCGGCCTGTCACGCCGAAGGTCGCGGGTTCGAGTCCGTCGCTCCCGTCTCGAAATCGCTTGGCCTCTTGCCTTTCGCGCCGCGCTCCCCTCTCTGGGCCATTCGGGTTAGCGTCTGGCCGTGGTCGACCATCGTCTCGAGCCTGAGCAGCGGGTCAGCCCGCTCGAGCTCTTCTTCGACCTCGTCTTCGTCTTCGGCTTCACGCAGGTCACGACGGTGCTGTCCGACAACTCGACCTGGAGCGGCCTCGGACATGCTCTGCTCCTCCTCGGCGCGCTCTGGTGGGCATGGGCGGCCTACGCCTGGCTGACCAACGCCTTCGATCCTTCCGAGGGCGCGGTCTGGGGCACGATGCTGGTCGCGACTGGGGCGATGTTCGTCGCCGCGCTCGCCGTGCCGGAGGCTTTCGACAGGCACGGCGTCGTGTTCGGCGCCGCGTTCTTCGTCGTCGCCGTCATGCAACTCACGCTCTACGCGCTCTCCGCCCGCGGCGATCCGGATCTGTTCCAGGCAATCCTGCGGACCGCTCCGTCAGCAGTCGCCGGTGCTGCGCTCATCCTCGCCGCGGGCTTCGCGGACGGCTGGGTCAAAACCCTGCTCTGGGCGGTCGCGCTGGGCATCGGGTTCTTCGGACCACTGTTCGTCCGCCTCACGGGCTGGCGAGTCCAGCCTGCGCACTTCGTCGAGCGCCACGGCTTGATCGTGATCATCGCGATCGGCGAGTCGCTCGTCGCGATCGGCATCGGGGCGAGAGGCACCGACCTCGGGGCGGGCGTGATCGTTGCCGCGGTGCTCGGGTTCGTCGTGGCGGCTTCGTTCTGGTTGGCGTACTTCGACTTCTTCACCATCAGGGCGCAGCAGCTGCTCGCGGACCGAAGCGGCACCCCGCGCATCGCGTTCGCGCGCGACGCCTACACGTACCTGCATCTACCGATGATCGTCGGGATCGTGTTGTTCGCGTTTGCTCTGAAGGCAACGCTCGCTCATGTCGGAGACGAGCTCGCTGAAGTGCCGGCGGTTTGCCTCTGTGGCGGGCCGGCCCTCTACCTGTTCGCCTACGTCGCAGTCCGGGCACGTATCTCGCACCGCGTCGGCGGCGGCCGGTTCGTGGCCGCAATCGCCTGCGCGGCCCTCGTACCCGTGGCCCTGGTCGTGCCGGCGCTCGTCGCGCTGGCGCTCGTCGCGAGCGTCTGGATCGCGCTGCACGCGTACGAGCTCATCTGGTGGCGGGAGGCGCGCGCGCAAACGCGCGCAGGGCGCGCTCCGGCCCCCGCGTCCTGAACCACCTGGCGTGGCCGTGATCGTTCTCCGCGGCGGCGTCGAGATCGAGAGCCCGCTCGAGCCGGCGCTCGAGTTCCTCACCGCATATTCGGGCCTTGAGGCGCCGAGCCCGTCAGGGTCGGCGTCGCTCGACGAGCGGGATCTCCGGTTGGCGAACCGAGCCGGTGCGCGTATCTCGGCCGTCGAGATCCACACGATCCTCGAGCGCCGAAGCGAGATCGAGAGGGTCCTGCGCAAGATCCCTCCCGCCGCCTCTCTGGCGAGCGCAGCGCGTTCCATCCCATGGGCTCCGCTCGAGCAGCTGTTCGACGCGTTCGCGGACATCCGCGGAGTCGGGCTCTCGAAGGTGACAAAGACGCTGCACCGCAAGCGGCCGGCGCTCATCCCGATGCTCGACAGCGTCGTCCAGGGCTACCTGGCGCGGGAGGATCCGGCGACCCGCGCGAAGCAGCCGTTCGGACAGCATGCGATCGCACTAGTCCGAAGCTACAAGCGGGACCTCGACCGGAACCGCGCCGGGCTCCGGAGCCTTCGGCGGGAGCTCGCGGCTCACGGGTATCGACTCACGGAAGTGCGGATCCTCGACCTGCTCATCTGGTCGCTCTCGGCCGGACCCTGAAACGGACTACCGTTCCGTCCAGTGGCGGACGAGCAGATCCTCGAGATCGCGCAGCGGCCCATCACGATCACGAGCCCCGGCAAGGTCTTCTTCCCGGAGCGCGGCGAGACGAAGCTCGATCTCGTCCGGTACTACCTCGCGGTCGAGGAGCCGTTTCTCGGCGCCTCAGGTGGGCGGCCGACGCTCATGCAGCGCTTCCCCCATGGAGCGGACGGCGACTCCTTCTTCCAGAAACGCGTCCCGAAGGGGGCTCCGGACTGGCTGCAGACGGCGGTCGTCACGACCCCCAACGGAACCACTTCTGAGGCGCTCGTGCTCGACGACATGGCCCATGTCGCCTGGGCCGTGAATCTCGCGTGCCTGGGCTTCCATGTGTGGCCTCACCTCCACGACCGTCCGGAGGTCGCGGACGAGCTCCGTCTCGACCTCGATCCGCAGCCGGGCGTCGGGTTCGAAGAAGTCCGCGCGGCCGCGACGGAGGTGCGCGGCCTGTTGGGCGAGCTCGGGATCGTCGGCTATCCGAAGACGACGGGGAACCGCGGCCTGCACGTCTACGTCCGGCTCGAACCGCGCTGGGATTCGTATCAGGTGCGGGCGGCAGCGGTCGCTGCGGCCCGTGAGCTCGAGCGCCGCCGTCCCGAGCTGATCACGTCGGCGTGGTGGAAGGAGGAGCGCGGCAGCCGCATCTTCGTCGACTACAACCAGAACGCGCCGCACAAGACCGTATTCGGCGCATGGTCGGTGCGCGCCCGTCCGGGCGCGCAGGTTTCCGCTCCGGTGTCGTGGGACGAGATCGACACCATCCACCCGGACGAGCTGACGATTGCGAGCGTGCCGGCGCGGCTCGCGGAGCACGGCGACCCGTGGGAGGGCATGAACGAGGATCCCCAGTCGCTCGAGCCCTTGCTGGAGCTTCACAAGCGTGACCGGGCCGCGGGCCTCAAGGACGCTCCATGGCCGCCCGTCTACCCCAAGCAGCCGGACGAGCCTCCACGCGTTGCCCCGAGCCGGGCGCGAAAAGCGACATGAAGGCCGTTGTCCAGGATGCAGCGCGTTGACTAAGCGGAGCCGAATCGGGTGCGCTAGGGCCCGCTGGCGGCGGCCGGCGGAATCATGGACGCGCGAACTGCCTCGAGCGGTGTCGACGGCACCTCGATGAGACCGCGGGTCGGCCGGTCGAGGTCGAAAGTGACGAGCAGCAGAAGCGTCACGAGGCCAGCGGCGGCGAGCACCGGCACGAGCCCCCGGCCGAGAATCGAGATGTGTAGGGCGAGCAGTCCGACCGCGATCGCCGCGCCGACCACCTCGAGCCCGAGCACGGCACCCGGCACCCGGTTGTCGAGGGCCGCGAGCTTGACGCTCTGCTGGTCGATCGTCGAGTTGAGACTGTCGACGTAAAGACGGGGCGCGCTGTCCGTGGGAGCCCTCGCGATCGCTTGCCCCGCGAGAGCCCACAGCTGCCGCTGGAGGAGATCCTGCTCCGCGGTCGTGCGCTGCATCTCCGGGCTGTTCGGAACCTCGTTTGAGACCTTGAGAGCGAGATCCGTGTAGCGACGTAGCACGTCGAGCGACTCGGTCCGCGCCGGCTCTGCGATGAGCTGGGCGCGGAGATACGTCGTCCCGATCGCGTTCGCCTCGGAAACCGTGGCGGCGCGCCGATCCTCGTAGCGCCCGACCGCGAGCGAAAGGCCGAAGGCGAGAATCAGGCCGACGACCCCGAGCAGAGCGCCCTGCAAGATCCCGTAGGGCTCCCTCAGGGTGTGGGAATGCTCTCGTAGATACCGTCCGCCGGTGTGCCCTGCGAGGGTCGCAAACCCCACTACTCCGAGGATGATCAGAGCGAGCTGCCAGCTGCTGAGGGAGAAGAACAACTAGAAGTCAGGCGCGGCCTGAAGAGGCCGGGCCGTCGAGACCCAGACGTCGACGGTCTGTTCGCGGCCTCGCAAATCCAAAGTCCTCCGCTCGAGTCCATCGGTCTCGATACCGGCCACCTCCCCGGCTTCGCAGCTGATCAGGATCTCCCCTGGACCGGCGAGCGCCGAGAGCCGGGCGGCCGTGTTCACCGTGTCCCCGAGCGCGGTGAAGTCGCGGGCGTCCCCTTCGCCCACCGCCCCGACGAACGAGCGCCCCGTGTGCACGCCCACGCCGATCGGGATCCAGGGCTCCGAGCTGTCGCCAAGCGGTCTTCTCGACGAGGTCGCGAGCGGCCTCGATCGCATCCGCGGCATGGTCCTCCCCCGCGAAGCCCGGGAGGAAGAGCGCGACGGCGGAGTCACCGACGAACTTGTCGACGATGCCGTCGTGCTCGTCGATCATGTCGGCCGCCGCGCCGTAGAAACGGGACATCAGCCGAGAGAACTCCTCCGGCTCCATGTGCTCTGCGAGACCGGTCGAGCCGCGGACGTCCGCGAAGATGATGGAGATATCGACCTCGGCGCCGCCCGGATGCTTGTGCACTGCGCGCGTACACCACTTGCAGAGCCTGCGGTTGAGCGGCGACGGGCCGTAGCCGATCACACGCATCAAACGACCGCCGGGGCCTTGGAAGGGCGCGTTGCAGAGCTTGCAGCGGGGCGGCGACGGGAGGGCGCCCCACATCTTCCGCATCCGGTGCAGGCGCGGATAGCTCCCCGTCAGCATCTGCTCCCACATCTCGTCGACGGTTTGCTTGGGCATCGAGGCGGACGCTACACCCTCCGCGCTCGACCCCGAAAGTGTCTTGCTACGAGCGCCCGGCGTACTGGTTTCTGCCCACGCGGGCGACGTTGCCCTCGGCCTGGGCTGTGTGAACAGTCACGCGACCTTTTCGATCGCCGGCGTCCGCTCGTCTTCGAGCAAGTCCAGCACGGCTTCCTCGACGGCGCCCTGGAACGAGGGCTGGCCCAGATCGATGTCTTCGCCGAGCTTGTCGAGCGCGCCGCCGATCGTGTAGCCGTCCTGGTACCGGTCGAAGACGCGGGGATCGATGTAGGAAGCGCGGCAGACCGCGGGCGTGTTGCCGAGGTAGTGAGCGACCTCCTTGATCGCCCTGGTGATCGTCCGCTTGCGGGCCGTTTTCGTCTCGGCGGCCCGGCCGGAGACCGCAAGGGCGACGGCGGCGATCACCGTCGCGTTCCACGTCCGGAAGTCCTTCGCCGAGAAACCCTGGCCCGTGACCTCCTTGATGTAGTCGTTGATGTCGTCGGAGCGGACGTCGACCCAGCCTCGGCCGTTCTTGTAGGCGAGGAGCTCCGGGCCGCTCCGACGGCGCTTGAGAGCCGCAACGAGCTCGTAGACCTCGGGATCGACGATCGACTGGACGCGCCGCTTGCCTCCCTTGGCGACGTAGTCGAAGCGCAACACGCCGTCCTCCTCGAGCGTCACGTGGCGCTTCTCCATCGTCGCGAGCCCGTAGGTCTGGTTCTGCTCGGCATAGTCCTCTGTGCCGATCCGGAAGAAGCCGCGGTCGAGCAGACGAACGGCTCCGGCGAGGACCCGCTCCCGCGTGATCTTCTTCTTGGCCAGCTCTCGGGCGGTGACCTTGCGAACTCGCGGGAGGGCGCGCGCGAAGCTCATCATCTCGTCGAACTTCTCCTGGTCGCGCCGCTTACGCCAGAGGGGGTGGTAGATGTACTGCCGTCTCCCGGCGACGTCGGTGCCGACAGCCTGGATGTGGCCCATCGGATACGGGCAGATCCAGACCTTTTCCCACGCGGGCGGGATGACGAGCTCGCGGATTCGCTCGAGCACCTCGGGGTCCTCGACCCGCTCGCCGTCCTCGAGGTACTCGAAGCCGCGTCCGCGCCGCCGGCGCTCGATGCCCGGCCCCGAGCAGTCTGCTCGTCTCAGTCTCGCCATGGGCGCCTCTTTCCCCTCATTCCGACGGTCCAGTCACACTAGGCGTGGCGTCCATGCGCGCGATCGTCCTGCTCGACGGCGAACCCCGGTTCCGGCCGTTCCCGTTTTCACTCCCGTCCGATGTGGCTCTCGGCCAGGCACTTCGCGACGCGGAGCGCCTGCTTTCGCGCACGCCCGGCCGCTTCGACGGCCCGATCGCCTTCTGCCACGGCGTCTCCCCCGACGGGGCGATTCTGCGCCGCTCGGGCCGCTACGCCGAGGCGATGGTCGTCTTCGAGGAGCCGACGCTCGCCTTCAGGCTCGGCTTCGCGCTGGGCGTGCAGCTCTTCGTCGAGCGGCCCGAGGGGCCAGTTCTCTTCCAGCTGAGGGGGCCGTCCATCGGGCGCGACCCGCTCCTCTGGACCGCCTCGGCATCCGGCGGCCTGACCCCGAAAGAGGAGCCCCGCGAGGCGATCCTCGCGGACGCCCAGGAGGAGATCGCGCTCGGCGCGAACGATCTGGAAGGGCTCCAGCCGATCGCCGTGTGCCTCAACGACGACTCGGGGTCGGCGCTCGTCGTCTACCACGCCCGGCTGCGCTCGGGAACCGAGCCGGTCCCCGACGAGACGAAGGTGGCCGAGCTCCACTGGGCAAACAGGCCCTCCGAGCTCGGAGCTCAAGTCTCAGGCGACACCTTGGCGTGCTGGGACGCGTTCGAGCGGTGGCGTGAGGTTGCGACGGAAGGCGCCGCGGCCTAGGCCTTCGCCTGGGCGTCTGGGGCGCCGCTGGCGAGGGAGGCCAGCCCGAGGGGCGCCGGACAGTGCAGCCAGCACGGCCTAGCCCCGAGGGCGAAAGATCCTGAAGCCAGCGGTGTCAGGCGGCGGGCGGAGCCGGGCTTCGCCCGGCGGGAGCCGCCGCGAGCCAGGCGTTCAGGCCGCTTCTTCGTCGCCGCCGTTGTCGCCTGTGACCTTGTTCCACCAGGTCGACTCGCGGTCGTTCAGCTGGGTCTGGATCTGCTTGACGTAGGCAGCGAGCTCGCTCTCCTTGCTGGCGAGCCTCACCTCGAGCTCGGCGAGCTCCTTCTCGCGGCGCTCGAGCTTGTCCTCGCGGATGTCGTGATCGGCCTCGACCCCCGCTTCGCGGTGCTCGACCTGCTCCTCGCGGTCGTCCAGCTCGCGTAGCCGGTCCCGGATCGTCTCCTCCATCTCGGCGAGGCGCTTCTCCTTGCGCTCGAGACGGCTCTTCTGCGAGTCCATGAGCTGGTCGCTGTTCGTCAGCTCGGCCTCTTGCTCGGCCAGCTCGTGCTCGCGCTCCTTCAGGCGCTCCTCGTACTCCGCGAGATCGCGACCCTTGACGGTTTCCTGCTCGACGCGTCCGAGATGGGCCTCGCGTCGGCCGACCTCGGCCTCGCGGGCCGCCAGCTCGAGCTCGCGGGTCTCCATTTCCTTCAGGCGGGCAACCGCGTCCTGCGCCGCCTTCCCCTGCCCGGAGAGCTCTGCTTCGAGGCGCGTCGCGTCGCTGCGCAGCCGCTCATGCTTCTTGAGGATTTCGGATTCGCGCTCCTCGAGCGATTCCTGCTTCGCAGTGAGAGCGGCCAGCTGCTTGGCGAGCTCGCGCTCCCGGTGGGCAATCTTGGCCTCGGCGCCCGAGTAGCCCTTCTCCTGCTCCTTGACCGCGGCCTCGCGGGCGGCCAGCGCGCGCTCTCGCGCGTCCTGGCGGGCGCTGACCTCGGCCTCGCGGGCCTCCACGGCTGCTTCGCGCTTTGCAAGCTTGGTTTCCTGGGCGCCGAACGAAGACGACTGCTTCTGGAGCTGCTGCTCCAGCCGCTCGTGCTCCCGCTCCGCGTCCTTCAGCTGGCGAATCTTCGCCTCGACCTGAGCCTCCCGCTCGGAGCTCAGCGCGTCCTGGGCGACGACCTGGTTTTCGATCTCGGACAGGCGCTCCTTTTCGGTCCGCACCATCGCGACCTGCTCGGAGATCCGCCGCTCACGCTCCGCGAGCTCGGTCTCGGACGCGGCCAGGCGGGCCGCCCGCGCGTCGAGCTCCGCGGATCGATTCTTCAGGTCGGCTTCGAGCGGGCTGAAGTCGGCAACGGCAGCGACGGGCTGCGACGCGACGGCCAGCTCGGTGCGGAGGTCCCGCTCGCGAGCGAGCGCTCCGGCAAGCTCGGCGCGAAGCGCCTCGACGTCGCCGTACACGTCGCCGTTGGCCTGGCCGCCCAGGTCGGGTGCAGTCTCCGCGGTAGCGACGGTCGGAGCCGCGCCCGACTCGTCGGCCTCGTCCCGCTGGACGAGCTTCGCCCGCAGGCCGGTGCCGAAGCCGGTCTCCGTGTCGGTGCGCTTTTGTTCTTCTGCCATCGCCGCTTCGCCTTCGGCCTAGAAGAAGATGCCCTTGAAGTTGAGGAACGCCGGCCCGAGGATGATCAGGAACATGGACGGGAAGATGAAGAGCGCCGTCGGGAAGAGCATCTTGATCGGCGCCTTCATGGCCTTTTCCTCGGCTGCCGCTTGACGCTTGTTGCGAGTATCGGTCGCCTGCACGCGCAGGATCCGGCCCAGAGAGATACCGAGCTGGTCGGCCTGGATGATCGCGCGGACGAACGAGGCCAGCTCGGGCGCCTGCACACGCTGCACCATCTTCTCGAGCGCGTGCTGGCGCGTCTCGCCGATGCGCATCTCGCCCAGCGAGAGCGCGAACTCCTCGACCAGTGGGCCCTCCATGTGCTCGGTCAGCTTCGAGATCGCGGCGTCGAACCCGAGCCCCGCCTCGACGCTGACCGCCAGCAGGTCGAGCGCGTCGGGGAGCTCTGAACGGATCTCCTCACGCCGGCCGCGCGCCTTGAAGGAGACGAAGATGTCAGGCAGGACGAACCCGATGAGGCCGAACAGGATCGCGAGCATGATCCCGAGCGAGCCCTGGCCGGCAATGCCGCCCAGGAAGGTTCCCCCGACGAAGCCGCCGACGGCGAAGAGCGCCTTGCTGGCGAGGAACGTCGTCGGCGTGAGGGTTCGGCCGACGCCGGCGCCCATCAGGCGGCGGCTGACCTTGTCGACGCTCATGCGCGGGCTGAGCTTCAGGACTGCGTGCGCCAGGCCCATCTTCATCGGCTCGACCGCGCGCTCGCGGAAGCCTTCCTGGCTCTGGCCGGAGTTGGCGCGCCTGCGGGCGCCGTAGTTCGAAGCCCGCCGGAGGTTTCCCTCGCGCTGGCGGGCGGGAAGGGTTGCCACCTCGCCGATCAGGAAGGCGGCGAGACCGAGTGACGCGAGACCGAAGACGAGTAGGAAGAACATGGGCTCCTAGCCTTTGAAAGAGACGATCTTCTTGAGCAAGAGGGAGCCGATTCCCATCATCACGACCATCAGGAGAATGAGCTTGTGCCCTGTGGACGTGGTCAGAAGCGGCTTCATGTAGTCGCGGTTGATCACGTAGATGGCGAGCCCGACGACGAACGGCAGGCCGACCAGGGTGTAGGCGGACATGCGCCCCATCGCCGTCAGCCCGCGGATCTTGCGGTGGAACTGCTGACGCTGGCGGACCGTGTCAGCGACCATGTCGAAGAGCCCGGCCAGCGAGCCTCCGACCTGCCGCTGGATCGTGACCGCGCTCATCACGAACTCGAAGTTCTTCGAGCCGATGCGCGCAGCCATGTCTGCCAGCGCGTCGTCCATCGGCCGGCCGAGCCGCGTCTCGTTGAGGACGCGCTTGAACTCCTTGGCAGCGGGGTCGACGCCCTCGTCGACCACGCTCTGGATGCCCTGCCGGAAGCTGTGGCCGGCCTTCAGCGAAGCGGCCATCGTGACCAGCATGTCGGGGAGCTGCTCGTCGAATTGCTTCAGCCGCTTGCGCGCCTTGAAGGAGAGGAACGCATACGGGATGAAGGCACCGAGGCCGAACCCGATGACCATCGCCACCGCCGTGTGCACGAGCGCCGTGCTCAGGAACGCGAAGAGGAGCCCGGAGCCGAACATGATGTAGGCGAACTCCGGCGTTTTCAGCGGGAAGTCCGCGCGCTGGAGGAGCATGTCGATCCGCCGCCACTGCTTGAGGTTCCCGAAGACGCTCTCGGTGGCCCTGAACAGGCCCGTGAACATCGAGAAGCGCTTGCCTTCCCGCTGCTGCTTGAGCGCCTTCTGCCGTGTGGACGCGACGTGGGGGTCGAGCCGGCCGCGAAGCCATGTCCCCTTCGGCGCAGCCAGGATGAACGCGGCCGCGATCAGGGCGAGCAGACCGACCACTCCGGCGAGCACGGGGAGGCCCCAGTCGCTGGTGTAGAAGAAGTCCGGCAGGAGCGGAGACGGCCCTGCGGCGACTGGAGGGGCGTCACCGGGCGCGGTCAGGTGCGCGGTGAGCTCGTCACTGCCAGGGAGCCCGATCGTCAGGTCGAGGCGATCGCCGGGCCGGGCAGCGGTGACGTAGTCGAGGTGCCAGGTCCGACGCAGATCCTCGGCCAGCGAGTTGTAAACCTTGGTGAGGACGGCGGGTGACGCCGCAGCGTAGTACTGGCCGTGAGTGGCGTCGGCCAAGCGCTGTAGCGGCTGAGGATTGAACCGCGTGCTCTCGATTCCGACGACGTAGACGCTCACGCCGGCTTCCTTGGCGGCCAGGATCGCCTTGTCGAGCGTGGCATCGCTGCGGGTCTCGTTCCCGTCGGTCACGAGGATCAGGATGCGAGCACCGTTCGTTTCCGCAGCGAGCAGGTTGCTGGAGAGGACGACGTCGTCGTACAGCTTCGTCCCCACGACGGGGTCGATCGAAATCGACCGGAGCGCCGTGTCGGCATCGATGGTCGACGTCGAGAACCCGGTCAGCGCGACGGTCTCGGTCGCAAAGGTCGTGACGGCGATCCGATCCGAGGGCGGCTTCGCGGCTACGAACGCCCGCGCCGCGGCGGACGCGGCCGCTAGCGGCTCGCCGGCCATCGACTGTGACCGGTCGACCGCGAGAACGACGCTCTTCTTGGCGCCAAGGTTGGTGGCTTGCAGACCGGCGACGGGCCGCCCGTTCTCGAGCAGCGTCGGAGGAGTCTGCGACGTCGAGGGAGCGACGACGGTCAGCTCGACGTGCGGAAACCGCGCTGCGCTTGCGTGCTTGACCTCCCCGGCGCCTACCGCGGCGGCGGGAAGGACAAGCGCGGCGACGAGAGCTGCGAGGACAACGCGTCTCACTGGAACCCGCCGTAGCTCGCAGCGGTGAAGCTTGGCCGGAAGCTCGGGTCCTCCTGCTGGAAGAACGTCGCCGGAAGGGTGACTCCGTTTGCGGCCATCTTCTCGAGGAAGTGCGGCTTCAGGCCGGTACAGGAGAGCGGCGAGAGCAGGCGGGTGACCTGCGCCGCGGCGGTCTCCTCGTCCGGAGGCCGGGCGAGGAAGATGTCCTGCAGCGTGATGACGTCCGACTCCATACGCAGCACTTCGGTCACGTGGCTGAGGCGACGCGAACCGTCGACGAGACGCGTGATCTGGACGAGCACGTCGAATGCGCTCGCAACCTGCTCGCGAATCGCGCGAAGCGGCAGATCGACGCCCGCCGTGAGCACGAGGGTCTCGAGCCTGGCGAGGGCGTCACGCGGAGAGTTGGCGTGAATCGTCGTCAGCGAGCCTTCGTGGCCCGTGTTCATCGCCTGGAGCATGTCCAGGGTCTCCGCGCCGCGGACCTCACCGACGATGATCCGGTCGGGGCGCATACGCAGGGCGTTGCGGACGAGCTCGCGAATGCGGACCTCGCCCTGGCCCTCGATGTTGGCCGGCCGGGCTTCCAGCGTGATGACGTGCTCCTGCTGGAGCTGGAGCTCGGCGGCGTCCTCGATGGTGACGATGCGCTCGTCCCCGGGGACGTAGGCCGACAGGGCGTTCAGGGTCGTCGTCTTACCGGTACCGGTACCGCCCGAGATCAGCACGTTGAGCTTGCCCTGGACGCAGGCGGCGAGGAAGTGCGCCGCCTTCGGCGTCACCGAGCCGAAGTTGATCAGGTCGTCCATCGTGTACGGGTCGCGCGAGAACTTCCGGATGGTCAGCGTCGGCCCACGCAGTGAGAGCGGCGGGATGATCGCATTGACGCGGCTGCCGTCGGGCAGGCGAGCGTCGACCATCGGAGAGGCCTCGTCCACCCGGCGGCCGACCGAGGAGACGATCTTGTCGATGATGCGCAACAGGTGAGCGTCGTCGACGAACGTGACGCCGGCCTTCTCGATCTTGCCGGCACGCTCGATGTAGATCCGATCGGCTCCGTTGACCATGACCTCCGTTACCGAGTCGTCCCGGAGGAGCGGCTCGAGAGGGCCGTAGCCGAGGATGTCGTCCGTGATCTCCCGGACGAGCTGGCGCCGTTCGTCGCGCGTCAGCGGAGTCCGGTCGAGCGCGAGCTGCTCGGTGACCGCGCGGAGCACGCGCTCCGAGAGGTCGCCGGTGGTCTCGGCCGCGAAGAGCTCGGGGCCGAGCTTGGCGATGCAGGCGTGGTGGACGCGGGTCTTCAGCTCCGCGTAGGGGTCGACCGCGACGCGCTCGGACTGCTGCTGAGCCGACGCGGCGTCCGCGCGCTGCGCGAGCGTCTCGTCGGCAGCCAGGCCGTCGCCGTTGGTCGTCCCGCCCTTGAGGCGATCGTGGAGTCCCATGACCTACGCCCTACTGAAGAGTTTTCGCTTCTGTCCGGCCTTCACCGCTTCCTCCGGAAGGAGGGCCTTGGCCATCTGCCGCACGGAGCGGGAGAACTCGGCCTTGTCGTCGGCGAGGACCAGCGGCGTCCCGCGGTTGACGGCGAGGGGGACCTTGCCGTCGCTCGGGAGCTCGAAGCGAACCTTCACGTCAAGGGCGCCTTCGACTTCGCCCGGCTTCATCCCGACCTTCGAGTTCGCGCGATTCAGGACAACGCGAATCCGGTTCTGCGGGAAGGCGAGCAGCTCGAGCGTTTGCAGGCTCAGGCGCACGTTTTTCAGGGTCGGCACGTCCAGGCCGCAGACGAGCAGGAGCTCGTCCGTGCGGTCGAGCGTGGCGAGCATCGGGCCGTGGAAGAACGGCGACGTGTCCACGACGATGACGTCGTAGGACTCGCGGCCGACTTCCAGGAGCCTCGCCAGCTTCGCCTCGGTGACGAGCTCGGCGTCCTCCGGTCGCAGCGGCGCCGGGAGGATGTCGAGGCCGGACGTGTGGCGGGTCGTGTAGCCCGCGAGCTTCTCCGAGTCGAGCTCGCCCGGGGCGACGACCAGGTCGTAGATGGTCTTCTCCGGCTCGAGGCCGAGCATGATCGCTGCGTCCCCGAACTGGAGGTCGAGATCGAGCAGGAGGGCCTTCTTGCCCTCGTACTTCGCAAACGCCGACGCGAGGTTCGTCGCGGTGACCGTCTTCCCCGTGCCGCCCTTGGGGGAGAACACGGTGACGACGCGGCCGCGGCGGCCGTGCCCACCCGCAGCCTTGCGGCCGGAGTGGCTCGCCTTGCGAATGGCGAAGACGACGTTCTCGGTCATCTGCGGCAGGAGAAGGACGTCCGACACGTCTGCGTCGAGCGCCTCCTCGAGCAGCACCGAAGACTCGCCGGACGCGAGGAGGATCACAGGCGCCGGCGTGTGCTCGCGAATCGAGGCCAGCTCGTCCTGCGGCAACGTCGAGCTACGGGTGCCATGGAGGACGACCTGGAGGTGACCGCCCGTGAGCGTTGAGGACGAGTCGAGGACGCCTTCACTCCAGCCGACGACCTCAACCTCCCCGTGCCGCTCGAGGGCATCGCGAAGCTCGGCGAGCCCGTCACAGTTGCCCGTGACGAAGACGCGCACCTTCTCGCGCGTGGTGACTGGTGTCTCGATCTGTGTGCTCATTACTGGGCCCTGTTGAGTTGGAAGAGGAGTGCGTTGATCTGGGCCTGCGACAGTCCGTCGCCCAGAACCGTGGCAACCGTTTCGATGCTCTCCGGACTATCGGCCGGATCCTTGACGGGCCTGAGCTCCAGGGTCCAGTCGCCGTTCTTCATCACGAAGAAGAGCTTCTGGGACTGGGCGTCCGTGAGGGCCAGCACGACGAACTTGTCCTTCGAGTCCGAGCTCAGCCTCTGGGCGCCGTCGGAAGCGGCGGTCGCCTGGAGGACGAGCACGTCCCGGAGGACCGTGCGCGTCGCGACGTTGTCCTGCGCCCCGCCGCCAGAGCGCCCGAAGTTCACGAGCTTGTACTTCAGGTTGGCGACGAGGTCGACTCGATCGCCGTCCTTGAGGGTTCCGGCGAGCAGCTGATGCTCGTCGCCGGGAAGCTGGACGGCGCGCAGGGTCCCGGACAGCTTGGCCCGGACGCCCTGCTCGGTGGGATTCGAGAAACGCAGCAGGCTGACCTGCTCGTTCGCGTAGATCTGCTCCGTGGAGACCTTGCCCTCGAGATCAGAGGGAGCGACGATCGCGCCAGGCGCTGCTGCGTCCTTGGCGACCTCGACCCTCTCGACCTTGCTCGCGATCTCGGAGCCGGGGGTCCCTGCGGGAATGTCCTCCTTGGCCACGAAGACGGCCGTCAGCGTCTGGCCCCTTTGGAGGTCCTGCTTCTGCTGCTTCACGTAGAAGCTGACGATCATGGCCGCGAGAACGGCCAGCGCGACGGCAATCGCGATATTACGAAGGCGGTAAGTCATTGCACCACGTCTTTCTCGGCTCGTTTACTTGCGGTTAATCGATCAGGGAGACGTTTTTCACTCCGAAGTCCGGAGGCGTTTCGCCCACGCTGCCGGCCTGAATTCCGTCCCAGGTCACGTCAACGAACTCGCCAAAGAGCTTCTCGTTGCTGCCGTGCACGTCGATTCCGGTGAGCCGGAACGCGGCCCACCCGACGATTTGGTACTTGGCACCCGTTCCGCTACCCGTGAGCTTGCGGTAGACCGGGAAGAGCAGGATGTCGCCGATTCGCGCGTCGAGCACGTCGCCGACGTGGGACGAGCTGAACGGGTTTCCCGTCCGCGCGTCGTAGTCGCCGAGGCCGAGGTACTTGTCGAACCCGTTCGTCATCCACTTCTCGAGGTCGCTCGTCCCCACTCCACCCTCGCCGGTGAGGTTGATGAACCCGAAGTTGCCCGACCCGTTCGGCGAGCCGTTGGCCTTCAGATGCTGGTAGTTGAGCTCGGTCGGGCCGGAGCACGGGTTCGGGTTGCACTGCAGCTTGGGATGCTTCTCGTCCACGACGATCGGGACGACGTACTTCGCCTGCGTGATCCCGCCGGTTCGCGCGGTTGCATGCGCATGAACGGTGACGCTCTTCACGCCGAAGACCTTCGCGAAGAAGCCTGGCGCGGGCTTGGTGCCGTCGACCGTGATCGTGTCGTTCTGGACGACCTGGCTCGAGAACTTCACGGTGATCGAGCCGCCTCCGTTCTTGGCGGCGTAGTCGTTCGCCAGCGCAGTGGCGTCGCCCGAGCTCTCGGGCAGCTTCTGCGCGCCCGCGAGGGCGGCTGCGTCGACCGTGGCCTGGAGGGCGCGCTGCGCCCGGTACCAGGAGCCGACGTCGAGCACGGCAGCGGCCATCCCCAGCAGCACCACGAGGAAGAGGATGGTGAGGACGTATGCCTGGCCGCAGCTGTGCCTGTGCCTGGTCATTCCACACGCTCCGTCGTCTTGCTCGAGAGCAGGCCGTCCTTGACGACCTTCCCGAGCAGGTTGATCGAGTACGGATAGGTCGCCGTGACGGTCACGTCGGTGCCGGGCTCCCAAGCGCCCGGAGCACTGACGGTCACCTTGAGCTTGCTGGCGTCGAGGTTGTCCGCCGACGAGTAGACCTTCGCCTTGACCTTCGCGTCGCGCTCGCCCGGCGGGAGGTAGCGGGCTACCGCCGCCTGGCGCGCGCCGGCCCGGACTGCGTCCGTGACGGCGAGGTAGTTGTTGAAGACGATCCCGAACTGGATGACCCCGAAGAGCAGGATCGCGAGCACCGGGAGGACCAGCGTGAACTCCGCCATGGTCTGCCCTTGCTCGTTTTTCTTTCGAAACTTTGTGAGAGCCATTTTCCTTCTCGTCTGTCTCTTCGGGTTTTCGTGCTCGTTTGTTGAGGCTTTCTGTTGGTGAGGGGCGGGCTCTTCGTCGCTTGAGAAGAGCCCGCCCCCCGCCAAACTGCGTTGCGCGTCGTCTAGCTGAGGACGTCCACGACCGACATGAGGTTGTCGAAAATGCCGGTCGAGAGAGCCACGAGCGCGGCGATGATGGCGACCGTGATGACGGCGAGGATCACGCCGTACTCAGCCATGGTCTGACCCTCTTCGTTCCGACGGATCGAGGCGATCAGCTCAGTGAGATAACCGTAGTACTTCATCTGCGGATTCACCTCCCTTCGTCATCCCGGGCACGCCTTGGAGCGCGCATATCTAGTGAAATTTCAGAGTCGAAAGTGAGACTTCTCTCCGTGCCGAGAGCCGAGCGAATATGGCAAGCGACTATGGTCACGAGTTGAAACCTCCAATTGCCTTGGCGTGACCGCTCCGCCGCGCAACGACTCCGACAAACTGCTTCGAGCATCGTCCAATCCCTGGGACCCGGGAATCCCCCTCCGTAGGGATTCGCGCTTCATTGCCCCACCTGGGGGATGACCGGGCTTCGGATCACCGCTTCTGTGCGTGCTGTCCGTCGCGGCAAACGGATGGTTTGCAATGTGATCCGCGCCGAAGTGGCGGCCTCGGCGCCCGAATACGGGAGCAAAGGCAATGCCACATAGGAATTCCTCGCGGCGGATCGCGTTCCGCCTCGTTCTCTTCACTCTCGCCGGTTGGCTTCTCTGGGCCCTCGGCGACAACGGCGCGCGGCCCGGGGCCGAGCCCGAGATCGCCACAACGGCGACCGAAGGCCCGAAGCCCACGCGCGAGCGCGCGAAGACGAGCGGCTTCAGCAAGCGCCGCCTCGCCACCACCCTCGCGTTCACGACGCTCTTCTTCGCCGGCGCGTCCTTCTCGGCCGGCGCGGGCGATCTGGTCGTCGGGGCGCTCGAGGGGTCGAGCTCGTGTGCCGCGGAAGCACCGGCTGACGGGTCGACTCCCGCGGAGTCGTGCGACGCCGCTCCCGCCGAGGAGCAGTCGACCGAAGCCGACGCACCCGCAGACGAAGGCACCTCTGACGAAGCGACCGACCCAGCTCCCGAGCCGGCGCCGAGCGGAGACGACCAGTCCGGGGACGCCGGCGACGATGCCGGCGCGCCCGCCGACGATCAATCGGGCGGCGACCAGCCGGCCGACGACCAGTCCGGCGGCGCCTCGGGCGGCGACCAGGGCGGCCAGCCTGCCGACAACGGCGGCTCGGGCGGCCAGGACGAGCCCTCGTCGAACCCGATCCTGGATGGAGACGGTTCCGGTGGCGGTTCAGGTGGCGTGGATCAGACCGACGAGCCGGACGCAGGTCCCGGTTCGGAATCTCATGCAGGCGATGGAGAAGCACCGCAGACCGACAACACGGCCGGCCTGACCTCCGAGGACGACGCGGCCAAGGACCTCGAGTTCGACAACGAGGCGGGCTACGGCGTCGTCTGGCTCCATCGGACCCTCCCCGACCCCACTCCGCCTGCCGCGCGGCTCACCCCCGCCTTCGCGCGTGAGCTGTGGCAGACGTCTCAGACCAACCACGTCGATTGGGCACTCGTCCTGGGCGTGGTGCGCGCGACCGGTCACCGGGGCTCCGCGCCGGCAACGACGCGCCAGCTCCGCTCGGTCGCCTCGCGCCTCCATTCACTGCACGCGAACGCGTTCGAGTGGCGTGCAGTCCTCGCGCTGAGCGGTCGTTCGGCTTTCGCCGACCGTGCCACGGCGCTCGCCAACTACAACCGCGCCGTCGGCCTCCGCGGCCTCGTGCGCGGCCTCCAGGCGGAGACTCCCGCACTCGAGCAGCGCGTGCTGAGCGACCGCCGGGTGAACATCTACCCCGGTGGACGCGATGACGTCGCCCACCATCGGATCAACGTGCGTGTCCTCGTGCTCGTGCTGTACATGGCCGAGGCTCACGGCTCCGTGACCGTCTCGAGCCTGAACACCGGGCACCGGCTCTACGCCCGCCCGGGCGTCGTCTCGGCGCACAAGTACGGGCTCGCGGTCGACATCGCGGCACTGGGCGGCACGTCGATCCTCGGAAACCAGCAGGCGGGTGGGCTGACCGAGAAAGCAGTGCGCAACATCCTGCTCCTGCCGGTCGAGCTCCGGCCGAAGCAGGTCATCTCACTGCTCGGCCTCGGCGGTCCGTCCTTCCCGCTGGCCGACCACTACGACCACATCCACGTCGGCTACTAGCAATGGCCAAGGCGCTGCGCCTGGAGCGTCAGGACGGCAGCCCACTGTGTGAGCGGTGTCTTCTGGCGGAGACACCGCTCACACGCCTGAAGGGGCTCCTCGGACGTCGTGAACTTCCTGCGGGCGAAGGGCTCCTCCTTCGACCCGCCTCCTCGATCCACATGTTCTTCATGCGCTTCCCGATCGACGCGGTCTGGGTGGACAAGGACCTGCGGGTCCTCAAAGTCTCGCCCGAGGTCGCGCCCTGGAAGGTCGCCGCGTGCAAGGGCGCGAAGGGCGTCGTCGAGATCCCGGCCGGAGAGGCGAGCCGCCGGGGCGTCGAGGCCGGCGACCAGCTCTTCCTGCGCAACGGCAACTAGCCAGGCCTCGACGGCACGAGGACTCGTAGCGCCCGGGGGCGGATCTCGAATTTGAGCGGCGCTTCGAGCACGACCGGCTCGCCGTCGATCGCCGCGTGGATCCGCTGGTGCGGGAGATCGACCGTCAGGCGGCGGGCGGCCAACTCGACCAACCCTTCGTTCCGCCTCGCGAAGGAGCTCGGTCGCCAGGGGCGGCGGTCTCCCGAGCGGGGATTGATGAGCAGGAAGCCTGAGGAGCTAGACAGCGCCTTCGATGGCGTGAACCGTCCACGCCGGCCCGACTCGGACGAGATGGCCGTCCGGATCGGTCAGGTCGTACACCTCGGTGCCGAAGCGCGTGCGGGTGATCTTCCCGCTGCCGATGCCGTGCGTCTCCAGCCGGTCGACCTCTTGCTCGAGATCCTCGGCTGCGAGCTCGAGGCGCACGGCGCCCCCGACCTCACGACCGCGGTCCGGATCCCAGGTCAGAACGAGAAATGTCTGCTGCTCGAGCACGAAGAAGGCGCTGTGCGCGTTCTCGCCCTCGTCATAGGCCGCAGCGGGCCCGTAGCCGAGCAGGCGCGAGTAGAAATCGACGGACCGGTCGAGATCGGTCACGTACAGGTGGACCGCTGTGACGACGCTCATGACCGCTTGGACGGCGCGGCGGCGGCGCGCTTCGCGCGCTCCTTCTTCTTGCGCTGGCGGTCGTTCTTCCACCGCCGGATGGGCCTGGAGCCTCTCCCCATGGATTGACTCTATAACCTGCCCGCCCGTGGCGCTCGATCCAGGCCGCACCGTTGCAGAGCTGTGTGAGCTCCGGGAGCTCACGGGGGACGAGAACGGAGCGCAGCGGGTCGCGTGGACCGACACCTGGGTGCAGGCGAAGGGGTGGCTGTCGGCGAAACTCGCCGCAATCGGCGCCGAGGAAGAGGTAGACGAGGCCGGGAATCAGTGGTTCACGCTGCCCGGGGACACGGAGCGGGCCCTCCTCATCGGCGGGCATATCGACTCGGTCCCGAACGGAGGCTGGCTCGACGGGGCCCTGAACGTCGTCGCGGGGGTCGAGGTGCTGCGCCGCATCGCGGAGGATGGGCGTCCGCCGGTGACCGTGCGCCTCGTCAACTGGGCGGACGAGGAGGGTGCCCGCTTCGGCCGGAGCCTCTTCGGCTCGAGCGCCGCCGCGGGCTCGATGCGCGACCAGGACGAGCTGCGATCGCGGCGCGACGCCGACGGCGGCGCGCTCCCCGACGTGCTCGCGCGCCACGGTGTCGAGCTCGACCGGGCTGTAGAGGCCCGCACGCGCCTCGAGAACGCGGCCGCCTATCTTGAGCTGCACATCGAGCAGGGCCCGGTCCTCGAGTCGCTCGACCTGTCGCTCGGCGTCGTCCTCGGCACATTCGGCGTGGAGCGCCACCAGATCACGTTCCGCGGCCAGGCCGCCCACGCGGGCTCCACGCCGATGGACAAGCGCCGGGATGCCCTCGCCGCCGCCGCCAAGCTCGCGCTCGAGATCCGCGAGATCGCCAAGCGCACCGGTGACGGGGCGGTCTGCACGATAGGGAGCTGCGTAACGAAGCCCGGCATCGTCACGTCGGTCGTCGAGACGTGCACGGTGCTGCTCGACCAGCGCCACCTCGACGCGACGAGGCTCGCGGAGATGCTGAGCAACGCGGAGGCGGCTTCGAGGCGTTTCGCCCAGGAGGAGGACGTCGAGGTGGAGTGGGAGCGGGTCTGGGCGATCGAGCCGATCCACTTCGACCCCGAGCTGATCGAGCTCGCCGACCAGGCGGTCACCGAAGTGGCCGGGCAGTCGCACCGCCTGCCGAGCGGCCCGTTACACGACGCCGCCGAGGTCTCCCGCGCGGGGATCCCGACCGTGATGCTCTTCGTCCAGAGCCTGCGCGGGCTCTCGCACACGAAGCTCGAGGACACGAAGCCCGAGCACCTGGAGCTCTCCGTCCAGGCGCTCGACCGTCTCACCGCCAAGACGATCGAGAAGCTGGCTTAACTTGTGTCACTGAGCGGTCGAAACTAGAATTTAGATGTGTCTAAGAAAGTCTCCCGGCGAGCGCTCCTCGCAGGCAGCGCCCCCGTTCTGGCCGCCGGTCCGCTCTGCAAGCTGACTGCAGCGCCGCTCCTCGCCAGCAATCGCGAGGCAATCCACCTGGGGCACGACCACCCTGCCGCTGGCCACGCGGCCATGATCGGGGCGGACGTGCCGGCCCCAGGAGGGCCCAACGACCTCGAGCCGCTGCTGCTTCCGCCTCCTGCCTTGCCGCACCGCCCGGGCCGCGTGCGCGAGTACACGCTCACCGCCTCCGACAAGCAGATCGAGGTGGCGAAGGGCGTTTTCTTCGAGGCGTGGACCTACAACGGCACTGTGCCCGGACCAGTCATTCGCGCGACCGAGGACGACCTGCTCCGCGTGAACTTCGTCAACGCCGGCTCACATCCGCACACGATCCACTTCCACGGCATCCACCCCGCGGGCATGGACGGGGTTTTCGAAATCGTCCAGACAGGCGAGACCTTCACATACGAGTTCCCCGCCCGGCCCCACGGGATGCACCTGTACCACTGCCACGCGACGCCGCTCAAGAAGCACATCCACAAGGGCCTCTACGGCGCCTTCATCATCGACCCGCCGAAGCCGCGCGCACCGGCCCAGGAGCTGGTCATGGTCATGAACGGCTTCGACACCGACGGCGACGGCGAGAACAACTTCTACACCGTCAACGGACTGACCTTCTACTACGCGAAGTATCCGATCACGGTCAGCCGCTCCCAGACCGTTCGGATCTACCTCGCGAACCTGACCGAGTTCGATCTGATCAACTCGTTCCACCTCCACGGAGACTTCTTCAAGCTCTACCGCACCGGGTCGACCGACCACTTCGAGTACACGGACACCGTGATGCTCTGCCAGGGCGAGCGCTGCATCCTCGAGATCGACTTCTCGAACACGGGGACGTTCATGTTCCACGGCCATCAGTCCGAGTTCGCCGAGCTCGGCTGGATGGGCTTCTTCAACGTGGTGGATTGATGGAGTCGAGCTCGGCGGCGTCGAAGCGGCGAGGGGGAGCGTACTGGCGCCTGTGGGCGCTCGTTCCGATCCTCCTCCTCGTCGGCACGGTCTCCATCTTTGCCGCGACCGGAAGCTCCATCGTCGATCTCCTCGGCCGCCAGCCGCCGCCGCGCGATGAGTTCGACGTACGGCGCGTCGAGTTCAAGCCGGGCGAGATCCGGGTGCGCGTCACGAATCCCCAGCGGGACGACCTCACCCTTGCGTCCGTCACGGTCGACGACGCGATCGTGCCCTTCTCCGTCGACGGTCCGCGCGAGCTTGGGCGGCTGCGTTCGACCACGATCGTCATCCCCTTCGACTGGGTCGAGAACGATCCCATCTCAGTCGGGGTCACGAGCTCGACGGGCATCGAGACGACGAAGGAGATCGCGGCGGCCGTCGAGACGCCGAGCGCTACCGGCCGCAGCTTCGTCGGGTACGCGGTAATCGGCTTCCTCGTCGGTGTCGTTCCGGTCGCCCTGGGGCTCCTATGGCTGCCTTCGCTTCGCAAAGCGGCTCCCGAGTGGCTCGCCGCTTTCATGGCACTCACCGGAGGGCTGCTCACGTTTCTCGCGCTGGAAGCGGTGGCCGAGGCCCTCGAACGCCAGGCCGCCCTGCCCGGCCCGCTCGGTGGGCCCGGGCTCGTCCTGCTCGGGCTCGCCGCGAGCTATCTCGCCCTGACGTTTCTCGCGCGGCGACTGGGCAGGCAGACGGCCGGCGCGGCGCCTCTGGGCGGCATGGCTCTCGCGACGCTGGTCGCCATCGGTATCGGCGTGCACAACCTCGGCGAAGGGCTTGCCATCGGTTCGTCGTTCGCATTCGGCGAGCTCACGCTGGGAACGTTCTTCGTCGTCGGATTCATGATCCACAACGTCACCGAGGGCCTCGGGATCGCTGCTCCGGCCGCCGAAAGCAAGCAGGCGCGTTTCGGGCAGCTTGCCCTGCTGGCTCTCGTCGCCGGAGCTCCGGCGATCGTGGGAGCCTGGATCGGAGGGTTCGTCACGATCGACGTCCTGGGGGTTCTCTTCTTCGCCGCAGCTGCCGGCGCGGCGCTCGAGGTGGTCATGGAGGTCGGTCGCTACGTCGCCCGCCGCGCGCCGGGCGGCCTTCTCTCGGGCCATGTCGTCGGGGGCTTCCTTGCCGGGATTGCGGTCATGTACGTGACCGGGCTCCTGGTCGGCTGAATCGCGGTAAGCAACCCCTCGGAAGGGTGATACGTCGTCCTCCGGCCTCACCGATAGTCGGAGATAGGCGCAAAAAGACGCGCCCGAGCATTAGCGGCAACAAGAAATCTGCGGCAATGAGCACCCCATTGAGAGAGCGTCCGGACGCACCCCTTGGAACCCTGATCTTCCGCGCTGGCCTCCTGCCCGCGGAGACGATCGAGAACGCCCTCGAGGAGGGTGTCAAGACGGGCCGCCGCCTCGGCGAGATCCTGGTCGAGCGGAACCTGATCAAGGAAGAGGATTTGACGCGGCTCCTCGCGGGCCAGAAAGGCCTCCCCTACGTGAGCCTCCGCGAGCGGGCGGTCGAGCCTGACGCGGCGCGGCTTCTCGCCGAGGACCAGGCGCGCCTCTTCACCGCGCTGCCGATCGGGTTCGAGGAAGGCTTGCCCGTGGTCGCGGTCGCGGATCCCACCAACGACGTCCTCAACAGGAACATCCGCGAGGCGCTGGGCCAGGAAGCGCGCTTCGTCGTCGTCGCGCGCAGCGAGCTCAATGACGTCATCACCGAGATCTTCAGCGGCACCTACGACGGCGACACCAACGGCGCCGAGCTGGCTGCCGAGGCACCCGAAGCACTCGACGAGGCTCCTGTCGTCGACACCCGCGTACCGCTCTCCGAGCCCGAGGATGAGGGCTTCGCGCCGGAGCCGGAGCCGGAGCTAGAGCCGGAGCCGGTTCTCGAGGCCGCTCCGCCCGAGCCGGAGCCGGAGCCGGAGCCTGAGCCCGTCATGGCGGCTGCGCCGCCGCTCCCCGAGCCGGAGCCCGTCTCCGCGCCGGAGCCTGTCTTCGCTCCGGAGCCCGTGGCGACCCCCGAGCCCGAGCCCATGGTCGCGTCCGAGCCTCAGCCGGCATACGAGCCCGAGCCCATGGTCGCGTCCGAGCCTGAGCCGGCATACGAGCCCGAGCCCGTCTTCGAGCCGGTACCCGCGGTCGAGCCCGAGCCCGTCTTCGAGGCGCCCGCCGAGCCGGTGGTCGCCGCGTATGAGCCTCCGGCGGTCGAGCCGCAGCCCGAGCCCGTGCTCGAGACGCCCACTCCCACGGTCGAGCAGCAGCCGGAGCCGGCGCCGCTCGCGACCGAGCCCGTCGCGGCCGAGAACGACCCGCACACGAACGGCAAGGTCCCAGAGACTTTCGAGGACGACACTCCCCCTCCGGCGGCCTCCGCAGGCGCCGGCTTTCGCGTCTCGATTCGGCTGACGTCCGGCGAAAGCCTCACCGTCGCCGACTGCGAAGACATCGGCGAGGCCAAGGGGTACGCGAAGGCGCTGACGAAGCAGCTCGGCGCCACCGAGGCGGACGACTGGCCCTTCGTGAACGGCCGCTTCCTCAAGCCGGACACGATCGTCTCCGTCGACGTCGAACCGCTGTAGAGCGCTAGGTCCTACTAGACCTTCGGTAGGAGAGGAGAGCGTAGTCCCGCCCCGAGCACGCGGCGGGCGGCCAGGGCCTCCAGGACGACGACCGTGTCCGCGACCGGGATGTCCTCCAGGTACGCCTCGCGCGCCTCGAACGACTCGAGCACCTGCTTGACGGCCTCACCGTAGGCATCGCGATCGTGGCCGGCGATGCCCTGGAGCGCGGCCGCGACGGGCTCGGGAAACTCCGTGCCGGCCAGCTCCTGCGCCGTACTCGCGGCTTCCTCATCCTCCGCGAGCACGAGCAGAGCCAGAACGGCCGCGTACTTCCCGATTGGCGACTCCGATTCGCCGGGCCGCTGGTCGAGCGCCCACGCTGCGTCTTCCGCCGCACCCGACCAGTCGCCCGCGAGAATCCGTGCCTTCAGCGCACCGATGAGGCGGCCCCAGCTTTCAGGCGGCGCATCCGCGTAGCTCTCCCGATACCGCTTTGCGGAACGGGAGAACCAGCCCGCGGCCTCGGCACCCCGCCCCTGCATGAGACGTGCGAGGCCGGCCCCGCCGGCCGCCATCGCGATGCGGACGAGCTGCTTCTGGCGGGCGTCGGGCGCGTCCGGGAGGCGGCCCAGACCGTCGCTGTAGCGCTCCTCCTCGCGCTCCGCGTGTGCGTCCCAGTCCATCCGTGGAGCCTAGGACACTTTGACGAAACATCGGCTTGCCGCCGGAGGCGCGCCGCAAATCACCCGTTCGGGGGTAGCTGTCAACACCGTTTCGACGACAATTGTCATTGCCGTTGACGCTCCAGGGAGTCCGCCGCCGCAGGTGGGCTCCCTTCCTCTTTTTCGCCTGCTTTGAGCTCGGTCTTGCGCCCAAGGTATGAAAGCAGCGAGAATGCCGGGCGCCGCGGGATCCCACCCAAAGAGGGGTTCACGCCAAAAGGCAAATGGACGTATACAGAGAAAAGAGTGACGGACAGCTTTTGCCCGCCACCCCAGTTCAATGAAGAAACGCGCCTGCTACTACCACCAAGGGCCGCCGGCCACGAAAGCCGCAGCAGTCCCGAGCGCAGCACCAAGCAGTGCCAGCTTGAGTCTCATGGGACCGTCCTTTCACAAACGATGACAGTCCCTGGGCCCAGGATTGACAGATTGAGTTTATAACAGGTTTCGGATGCCACGACAAAAGTCAACTCACGTCGACAGTCCCCACGCGGTAGGCGAGCGCCTTCGCACTGCTCGCGTCCGCGCCGGCCTCAGCCAACGTCAGCTGGCGTTTCCAGGTTGCTCGCCGGCCTACATCTCGAGGATCGAGTCCGGAGACCGCATCCCCTCGCTTCAGCTCCTGCGTGAGCTCGGACGACGGCTCGGAGTGACCGAGGACTTTCTCGCCACCGGCACGGAGCCGATCGGCGATCGCGGCGCGCTGCTGCTCGAGGCCGAGGTCGCTCTTCGCCTGGGCGATCTCGCGCAAGCCGAGCAGCTCTACACCGAGGCCAGCGGAAACGCGATGGACGACGGGACGCGAGCGGACGCTCTCACAGGTCTCGGGCAGGTCGCGTTCCGCAATGGCAATCCCCGCCTCGCTTTGCAGCGATTCGAGGAGGCGCTCGCGCTCCACGGCACCGACGAGTCCCATCACCCGGACCTGGCCGACAGCATGGGCCGCGCCTACGCGATGGTCGGCGAGCTGGAATCTGCGATCGCAGTGTTCGAGCGTTGCCTCGAACAGGCAGAGGTGCGAAACGACAGCTTCCTGGCGCTTCAGTTCTCCGTCCTGCTCGCGCACGCGCTCATCGACGCCGGCAACCTCGGCCGGGCGGACGAGCTGCTCGGGCACGCGCTTGCCACCGGCAAGGCCTCGCAGAGCCCATCGGTTCGGGCCCAGCTCTACTGGTCCCAGTCGCGCCTCCACGAGGAGAAGAACGACCCGGAGACGGCGGCTCGCTATGCACGGCGAGCGCTCGAGCTACTGCTCCTCACGGAGGACACCTACCGCACCGCACGGGCGCACCAGCTCCTTGCCTACATCGAGCTCAGCCGCGGCAACGCCGAGCATGCGCTCGAGCTCCTCGAGGAAGGTTGGCCGCTGATCGAACAGAGCGGCAACAAGCTCGAGCGCGCCCAGTACCGGCTCGAGGAAGCCCGAGCACTCGCAAAACTCGGGCGCGGCGAAGAGGCCGGCGCACTCGCGATGCAGATCTCTGGGCTGATCTCCGATGCAGCGCCAGAGGACGCAGCGCGAAGCTACACGGTTCTCGGCAGCGTCTACGAGGAGCTCGGCGAGACTTCCCGGGCCCGCGAGGTCTATGAGCTGGCCGCAGAGCTGCTGGAGCCGCGCAACCCGAATCGGTACCTCGTCGAGGTGTACTCAAAGCTCGCGGACCTCGCCGAGGCCGATGGCCGCAAGGAGGAGGCCTACGAGTACATGAAGAAAGCGGTAGGGCAGCAGCGGGCCGTGGCCGAAAGCCTCGCGCACTAGCGCCGTCGGCATCCCCCTGCGATATAGTTGATCCAGGCCCGCGCGACATCGCGCGCAGGCATCCTCGTTACACGGCAGCGCACGCGCGCTGCTCCCATGCAAGAAGCGATAGACCACTCGACCGTTGCTGCGGTAGAGGTGGACGGCTTGGCCGCCGCCGCCCGCCGGGCGGAAGCCTGGGCAGGCGAGCCGTTCCTCCACTCCGACGAGAACCCGGCAGAAGCCCTCGCCGAGGGCCGGGCGCGTCGCCGTGCGCTCGACGATGCGCTGGCCGAGATGGAGGCCGGCCGCCGGACTCCCTCGCCGGAGTGGAAGATCCGCTACGCGCTCATGCTGGGCCTCGAGCGGGTGCTGGCCGATCATCCGCCCCGTCTCGCCTCCGGCACCGAGCTCCGCCGCCACCAGATCGACGCGCTGGCGGGGATGCTCGCCGAGCTCATCGCCCGGCACGAGGACGAGCCGGAGAACGGCAACGGCAACGGGCATGCGGCTGCCGCGGAGGAGGAAGACGACGAGGAGGAGCTCGAGGAGGCGGAAGGCGAGGACGCGGAGGACGCGCTCTCGCCGGCAAAAGACCCCGGCGCCGTCCGCCGCTTCCGGTTCCGCCACCCCACCGCGTCGGGAAAGACGATCGCCGCCGCGGGATTCGTCGAAGCCGCGAGCACGATGGGAATCCTCATCCTCACGCACAGACGCCTCCTCGTTCAGCAGTTCACGAGGGACCTGACGACCGAGGGCTACGGGGATCGCTTCCGCCCAGCGATCGAGAAGGGCCAGGAGCCGCTTCGCGGCAACCCGATCACCATCCAGACCTACGCGTGGTTCGCCCGTCACGTCGGCTCGATCTCGCGCAGCGCCTACCAGCTCGTGATCTGCGACGAGGCGCACACGGCCCTCGGCGAGAAGACGAGCCACGCCATCCGCAGCTTCCCGGAGCCGATCTACATCGGCATGACCGCGACGGAGCAACTGATCGCGAAACAGGTTTCCGATGTCTTCCCCGCCTCGGTCGACGATCTCCCGCTCGCCGACGCCGCACGGCGGGGGCTCATCGCGCCGCTTCGCTGCCTGCGTGTCCCGCCGGCTGCCGCTGTCGCCTCCGTGCCGATCGTTGGAGGCGACTACGACCAGGAGATCCTCGCCAAGGTCCTGGACCACGGCGTCATCAACCAGGCGGCCGCAAGCCTCTACCGAGATCGTTTCGATCAGACGCCGGGCATCGTCTACGCGGCCGGCGTCGACCACGCCTACAACCTCGCGCGGGAGTTCCGCGCCGCGGGGCTGAAAGCGGAGGCGGTCAGCGGCCGAACACCCCCGGTCAAGCTCGCCGAGACCCTCGCGGCCTACGAGCGCGGCGAGATCAACGTCCTCATCAACGCCATGCTCCTCGCAGAGGGTTGGAACTCACCGCGCGCGACCGTCTGCATGCACCTCGCTCCCACCGCGAGCCGCCGGGTCTACCAGCAGCGGATCGGGCGCATCATGCGCATCCACCCGCGCAAGGAAGCCGGCGTCGTCGTCGACTTCGTCCCTGACGCAGCGACGCACAACGAGCGGACGGTCACCCTCCACAGCCTCCTGGACGCCGATTTCTACCGACCCGGAGCCCGCGTCACGCCGGCGCCGCGTAGACGCGTCCAGCGCCGCGCCCGCCGCAAGCTCTCTCCGGCGCCGTGGCTCGTCCCCGTGACGCCGGACATCCGCCGGCGCGTCACGGTGATCACGCGAGAGTGGGAGCGCGTCGATCCCGGCAAGCTCGCGGATGACGAGCAGCTCCTTTGGGCCCGCATCGCGGGGCGACAGCTGCGCTACGAGGAGCGCCAGCACTTCGCCGAGAAGCTCGTGCGGGCCTCGAAGGAATGCCGCGAGGCGTTCCTCATGAGCTGCGCCGCCGAGAACCCGAACCGCCGCCTGCGCCTGTCGGCCCTCGGCGACCGGGTGGCGGTCACTGTCGACCGCGCCGACTTCGACGACCTCGTCACGATGGTGACCTCGGCGCCGACCTGGGAGAAAGACCGCGTGCAGGGTGTTCGGATCCTGCTGCGGGCGATCGGCGAGGGGAAGGTCGACGCGCCCGACGACGTTCTCGCCCGGTGGACCTGGCGGCTCGCGCGCGCCACGCGCAAGCTGCAGGACCGGCGGGCGAGCTCAGAGCTTCCAGAGGCCAAGCGACTGCTCGGCGCGCTCACGAATTCGCGCGGTCACAGGCACGAGGAGAACGCGGCGCGGCTCGTGAACGTCGCGCTCGAGCAACCTCTCCACGTCGCCGTCGCGCTCCTCGCCTCGGCTGAGGCCTACACCCCGACGGCCCAGCGCCTGATCGACGGGATGCGCGAGCGGCTCGGCTCCATCCATGAAGTGGCGAACGCGCTCGCGGACAACCTGCCCGCACCCAAGCAGCACTCGGGCAAGTCACGCCGACGGCGGCGAAAGCGCAAGCAGCGCGATCAGCAGCAGGGTCAGGAGCAGCAGAAGCAGGACGAGCCTCAGGGACAGGCGAAGAGGCAGTCCCAGCGGCGGCCGAGGAAGCCGAAGGCCTCGCAGCCGGAGCCCGAAGCAGCCGGCTCCGGCTAACGTCGTCCTGTGCTCCTCCTCGTCGGCGTGGCGTTCGTCGCGGGGGTCGTGACCGCCATCTCGCCGTGCGTCCTTCCCGTCCTCCCGATCGTCTTCGCGGGCGGGGCATCCGGCGGACGGCGGCGGCCATACGCGATCGTCGCGGGGCTCGTCGCCAGTTTCACGGTCTTCACGCTCGCGGCGACCGCGCTCCTGTCCGCGCTCGGACTACCGGAAGACCTCCTGCGCAACATCGCGATCGGGATCGTCCTGCTGGTCGGCCTCTCCCTCCTCCTTCCTCCTCTCGCCCGCGTCGTCGAGCGGCCGTTCCAGGCGCTGGGACGCCGCGCTCCGAGCGACGCCGGAGGCGGTTTTCTCCTCGGCGCCAGCCTCGGGCTTCTTTTCACCCCCTGCGCCGGCCCGGTGATCGCCGCGGTTGCGGCGCTCGCCGCCACGAGCCGGGTGTCGCTCGAGTCCGTCCTCATAACTCTGTCGTATGCGCTCGGCGCCGGAGTCGTCCTCCTGGTCTTCGCGCTCGCGGGACAGACGGGCATGAACCTGCGCCTGCTGCGGGCACACGCTCCGCAGGTGCGCCAGGCGCTCGGCGGCGTGATCGTGGCCGTCGGGGTGCTGATGATCCTCGGGCTCGACCTCAGGCTCGCGACCTACGTCCCGGGCTACACGAAGTCGCTCCAGAGGATCGAGCGGGCCGACGCTTCCCGCCAGGAGCTCGAGCGCCTGCTCGCCGGGGACCGCCACGTACTTCCGGAGAACCAGCTGCATGACTTCGGCGAGGCGCCCGACTTCACCGGTATCGCCGGCTGGCTGAACTCCAAGCCGCTGACCCTCGCCTCGCTGCGCGGCAGGGTCGTCCTGATCGACTTCTGGACGTACTCGTGCATCAACTGCCTGCGCACGCTCCCATATGTCGAGCGCTGGGCGGACACGTATCGCAAGGCCGGCCTCGTCGTAGTGGGCGTCCACACGCCCGAGTTCGCCTTCGAGCACGTCCCGTCGAACGTCGAGCGAGCGGTGCGCTCTCTGGACGTCACGTACCCCGTCGCCCTCGACAACGATTACGACACCTGGCAGGCGTGGGGGAACCAGTACTGGCCCGCGAAGTACTTCGTCGACCGGCAGGGCCACGTGCGCTATGCGCATTTCGGCGAGGGCGAGTACGAGCAGAGCGAGACCGTCATCCGGACGCTCCTCGCCGAGAAGGCATTGCCACCGCCGGTTTCCGGCTCGATCGACGACCAGACCCCCACGGAGCTCCTCACGCCGGAGACCTACCTCGGGTCCGAACGGCTAGACCGTTTCGTCGGCTCCCGGATCGTCCCCGGCAAGGAGTCCGACTACACGATCCCGAAGGCCGTGCCGCAGAACTCACTGGCCTACGGCGGACGCTGGACGGTCGGGAAAGAGCGCATCGTCGCCGGGGGCGGGGCGCGCCTGCGGCTTGCGTTCCACGCGCGGAGAGTCTTCCTCGTCCTCGGCGGCAAGGGCCGCGTCGACGTCGCCGTCGATGGGCGTCCGGTCAGGACGGTCCAGGTGACGGAGGATCGCCTCTACACGCTGGTCGACCTTCCCGGTGAGGCGGCCGACCACAGACTCGACCTCTCCTTCACGCCTGGCACCGAGGCCTACGCCTTCACGTTCGGCTAGCTAGCCCTCTTCCTCCGTGCTCTCTTCCTCCCGGCGAGCTTCGTGCTCGCGCAGGAAGCGGGTCAACTCGGCGGCGAGCGTCTCCCCGGAAGGGACGTCGAGGTCGTCGCCGAGCGCGTCCCGGCGCTCTTCGAGCTGGCGGACGTACGCCTCCGTCTCCTCGTCCGCAGCGACCGCCTCGCTCACCTGTGCCTCATAGGCGGACGAAGCCCGCTCGAGGTCGTCGAGGTCGAACTCGGTGCCCAACAGGTCGGCGAGGCGCGAGCAGAGCGCCAGCGCGGCCTTGGGGCTCGCCGCCAGGGAGGCATAGTGCGGCACGGCCGCCCACAGACTGGCCGACGGCACCTCGGCCCGCCGGCAGGCGTCGTGGACGACACCGACGATGCCGGTCGGCCCCTCGTACCGGGACGACGCGAGGCCGAGCTCGTCCACGAGCTTGGGATCGCTCGCCGAGCCCGTCACGGGCGCGGGACGGGTGTGGGGAACGTCCGCGAGGAGGGCACCGAGCGTGACCACGAGCTCGACGCCGAGCTCGCGTGCGAGGTCGACGACCTCATCGGAGAACGTCCGCCAGCGGAGGTTCGGCTCGATGCCGAGCGTGAGCACGGCATCACGGTCGATCCCAGGAATCTCGCCGTGGTAGAAGACCGTGTCCGGCCAGTCGATCCGGCGCGTCAAGCCCTCCTCAAGCGCCACGTGCGGGCGGGTCGCCTGGAAGTCGAAGAACTCCTCCGGGTCGATGTCCGCGAACCGCCTGGCCTCCCAGGACTGCGCGAGGAAGCTCGTCGCCAGCGAGGCGCCTTGGGCGCCGTCGTTCCACCCCCTGAAGGCGGCGACGAGAACAGGACGGCGCAAAGAGGGGCGGCGCTCCATGCGGAGGTGACTGCCGATGCCCGGAGTTTAAGGCAGACGAGGTTTCGATCTGAGGAGGAGCCTCGCCGCAATGGCGACCACCCCTGCCCAGACGGCCGTGCCGAGGGCGACGTGGACGAGCACGAGCCCCCAGGGAAGGTGCGTGCGCCACTGGATGTCGCCGATCACCATCTGCAGGAGCAGCGCGCCGAAGACGAGCCCGGCCAGCTCGCGCTCCCTCGGCACTCCCGGTCTTGCGTGATGGAGCGAGAGGACGAGCCCCAAGTAGACGATGGCGAAGATGGCAACGGCGCCCACGTGGAGGTGCAGTGCGTCCGGAAGGAGCCCGTAGCGGCGGATCCGCTCCCCCCCGGAATGCGGGCCGGCGGCCGTGACGAGGGTTCCGGTGACGAGGAGTGCCAGCGTGCACGGGACGAGCACAACGGCCAACCAGTTGGCCGCGGGCGGCGGATGGGTCTCTGCCCCGTGGAGAAAGTCGTATGCGCCGAGGACGACGACGACCGCGACGGCGAGCGCGACGAGCGAGAGGAGGAAGTGGCCCATGACGATGAGCGGGTGCAGCTCGACGAGGACGGTGATGCCGCCGAGGATCCCCTGGAGGAGGACAGTCACCGGCAGCGCCCACGCGGCGAACAGGAGCCAGCGGGGCAGCCGCTCGACGCGAGTCGCCCCGATCGCGGCAGCGAGGGTCACCAGGCCGACGAGGAAGCCGACGCCGCGGTTCCCGAACTCGATGAGGGCGTGGTAGTCCTTCGGCGGCAGGAATGTGCTCCCGCAGCGCGGCCAGTTCTCGCAGCCGAGGCCCGACCCGGTGAGGCGCACGGTGGCGCCCGACACGACGATGAGGAAGAGCGCCGCGAGCGCCAGCGTGCTGAGGAGGAAGAAGGTCTCGGGAGAGGCCGCGCGGACCCTGAGCCGGGAAAGCCGGCTCGCGCCGGCCTCCATCACGATTCGACCTCGACGCCGCCGCCTTCCTCCACGCGGCCGATCATGGCCAGGAACAGCCCTTCGGCGTCGAACGCAGCAGTCAGGACGGCGCTCCTCTCGGCGGGAAGCGCGACCAGGAGGCCGCCGGACGTCTGCGGGTCGAAGGCCAGCGTGGCCAGGTCCTCAGCCAGCCCGTCGAGCGTGAGAACGCCTGCAACGTAGTCGCGGTTGCGCTGGTCGCCGCCGGTCTTGAGGCCACGCCGCGCGGCGCCGATCGCGCCGGGGAGCGCGGGGAGGCTGTTTCCCTCGAGGACGATCTTCACCCCACTCCCCTCGGCCATCTCGTGCGCGTGGCCGAAGAGGCCGAAGCCCGTCACGTCGGTGACCGCGCTCGGCTCGAAGGGACGAAGCGTCTCGGCCGCCTGCGCATTCAGCTCCGTCATCGAGGTGACAGCGACCGCGACCTCCTCATCGCGCGCGGCCCGCTTGTGCGCCGCCGTGAGCACGAGCCCCGTCCCGAGCGGCTTCGTCAGGAAGAGCGCGTCACCGGGGCGCGCCTCGCTCTTCCTCCAGACGCCGTCCGGGTGCACCGTTCCGATGACCGCGAGGCCGTATTTGGGATCGTCGTCTCGAATCGTGTGCCCACCGGCGAGCACGGCTCCCGACTCGGCGACCTTCGCCGCGGCAGCGTCGAGGATGGCCCTTACGGTCTCGAGCGCCAACTCCTCGGGGAAAGCAGCGATCGACAACGCGAGGAGCGGCCTTGCTCCCATGGCGAATACGTCGTTGAGCGCGTTCGCGGCGGCGATGGCGCCGAAGATGGCGGGGTCGTCCACCATCGGTGGGAAAAAGTCCGTCGTGAAGACGAGCGCACGCTCGTCGTCGAGCCGGTAGACGGCCGCGTCGTCGGCCGGAGAGAGCCCAACCATCAGGTTCTCGCTCGCAGCGGGCGCGAAGCCGGCCAGGAGCTCCTCGAGACGGCCCGCAGAGTACTTGGCGGCGCAGCCGCCGCCGGCGTCGAGCATCGTCAGCCGCGGAGTAGTCTCCACGCGATGGAGGTTACCGAGCGCAAGTTTGGGTGTCAGAGCATGACCGGCCGGCTTCGCCGCGTGCTCGTGCGGCCCCCGGCGCCTGAATCGTGGGCGGCCTGGAAGACCTATGGCTGGCGCGGCGAGCCCGATCCCGCGGGCCTGGAGGCGGAGCACGAGGCGTTTCGAGCCTTGCTGGAGGCTGCGGGCGCGGAGGTCGTCGTCGCGGCGACACCGCACGCGCTCGACCCTGACGCCATCTATGCCTACGACCCCGCGATCGTCGGAGACGACGGGGCGGTCATGCTCCGGCCGGGCAAGGACGGGCGCCGGGGCGAGGTGGACGTGATGGCTGCCGACTTCCTCGAGGCCGGCGTCCCGATCGCGGCTCGGCTGGAGGCTCCGGCGACCGCGGAGGGTGGAGACACGCTCTGGCTCGACGAAAGCACGCTGCTCGTCGGCCGCGGGTACCGCACGAACGACGAGGGGATCGCTCAGCTCGCTCGCGCCGTCCCCGGAGTGGACGTGGTCGCCTTCGACCTGCCGCACATGCACGGCGCGACCGAGGTCATGCACTTGATGTCGCTGCTCTCACCGCTCGATGCGGACCTGGCGGTTGCCTACCCGCCGCTGATGCCCGTCCGGCTCATGGAGCTCCTCGCCGAACGGAGCGTCGAGCTCGTCGAGGTCCCCGAGGAGGAGTTCGAGACGATGGGCCCCAACGTCCTTGCCCTCGCGCCGCGGGTCGCGCTCGCGCTCGAGGGCAACGACGAGACTCGCCGGCGCATGGAGGCGGCCGGCGTCGAGGTATGGGTCTACACGGGCGACGAGATCTCGAGGAAGGGCGACGGCGGCCCGACCTGCCTGACACGACCGTTGTTGCGCGACTAGGAGGGCTTGACGAAACATCGGCTGTGCCGCCGGAGGCGCGCCGCTCGCCCCCAGGCTTCGTCCTCGGTCGCCCCCGTATCTAACGTCGATACGAGGGCTCCCTGCGTCCTTGCCTGGGAACGATCGTCCCGTCCCGGCGACGAGCGACGTTCCGCCAAACCCTCCTAGCGGAGGAAGAACCCGTCGGGCAGCGGGTCTCGCGGATCGAGCACGAACTCGTGGCGGCCGGTTCGATGAGCGCTGCCCTCCACCTCCGTGACCATCGCGGGGATCCCCGCGACCTCCGCCGCGCCGGTCACCCAAGCGCGGAATTCCGTCCCGATGATGCTCAGGTGCCGGAGCTCGCCTCCTCTCGGCAGCTCGCCGGATTCGTCCAGGAGCGCGAGCCGAGCCGAAGTACCGCTCCCGCACGGCGAGCGGTCGACCTCGCCGTCGGCGAACACGGTGACGTTCCGCTGGACCAGCGGCGACCCGTCGTCCTCCCGCTGCCAGAAGATGACTCCGTAGATGTCGCGCAGCTCCGGCTCGACGGGATGGACAAATTCCCGCTGCTCCTCGAGCTCCCGCTTGATCTCGCGGCCGAGCTCGATGAGGTGCGGCAAGCTGGACGGCTCGACGGGTACGGGAGCCTCGACCGAGGCGTAGAAGGCTCCTCCGAAGGCGACGTCGGCGGTCAGCCCGCCCACTTCGAGCCCGCGCGCGACGACGAACGAGGACACGTTGCGGAAGCGGACGGCGGCGACCCGTCCATCGTCCACGCGCGCGACCGCCTCGAGCCGTCCCGATGGGACATCGACCACTACGCGGCGCTCGCCGGCGCCGAGCTCGAGCAGTCCCGACTCGAGCGCCCAGGTGACGACCGCGATCGTCCCGTGGCCGCAGGCAGTCGAATAGCCCGCGTTGTGAAAGAAGACGACCCCGAGGTCGGCGCCGTCGTCCTCCGGCTCCGTGACGAAGCAGCCGTACATGTCCGCGTGGCCGCGCGGCTCGTGGACGAGCAGCCTGCGCACCTCGTCGAGGTGCTCCGCTGCGAAGCGCCGCTTCTCGAGGATCGTCCGCCCTTCGAGCGGCGGCACCCCGTCCGTGACGATCCGGAACGGCTCGCCCGCGGTGTGGTAGTCGACCGTCTCCAGGCGGCTTACGGGACGAGCTCCTCGCGGACCGCGTGCTCGAGCTCGTCCACAGAGATAGCGCCTTCGAACTTCGCGCGAATCGTGCCGGAGGAGTCGACGACAAACACCCATGGCTCCGTGGGCAGCTTCCACTCCCGCACCCAGCGGTTGAAGCCCTTCTTCGGGTCGTTGTCCGTGTAGATCTCCACATGGATGAAGCGAATGCCGTCCGCAGAGAACCTCTGCGCGATCTTCTGGACGACCTCGACCGCCGGCCCGCACACGCGGCTGACGCAGAACTCGGGCGTCGCGAAGACGACGACGAAGGGCGCGTGTGCCTGAAGGGAGTCGGCGATCGAGTGGTGGAGGAGCTCCTTGTCCGGCGGGTTGGCCGTGGTGATGTCCTTCGCCGGCGCGTCCGCCAGGGTGGGGTTGTCCGAGGCGGGCGCCTTCCCTCCCACCGCCGGAGTGGTGGTGTGGTCCTTGACGTCGAGCGTCCCGACGGCCTGGATCTTCTCGCCCTCTGGGTTCGCGACGAACCAGTAGCGCCCGGCGGTCGAGGCCTCCACGTGGGCGACGTACACCTGGGTCACGTCGATGTGGTTTGGGGATTCGGGCTCCGCGGACTCACCGTGCTCCTGCGCTCCGAGCGATTGCAACACGGCCTTCGCAGTCCTCGGATGACCGTCTTCTTCCGCGTAGCGAACGGTGGCCGTCGGGCTCGCGACGAGCGCTCCGTTTTCTCGCACGACAAGAAAAACGACGCGGTTGTCCCCGACCGCGAAGTCCTCCGAGCCCATCGTCGCGGCCACGTCGGGCCCGGCTTTGGCGCCGAGCTCCTGCTTCACCCAGACGGGAAGCCGAGCGCCTGTCTGGGTGGCGGGCGACCCTTGCGTGTCTCCGGCGCTCTCGCTGCCGGCGCAGGCGGAGAGCAACATGACGACCGCGGCCAAGAGGGCGATCCGCATCTCCGCCAACTGTACTGACGAAGCTCGGAGTCGGATTCAGACAACCGACGTCTGGCGGCCGGGGCGGCTCGGGGCTATGCTCGGCCAATGACGCGTCTGGGTGAGCTGATGACAGGCGCGGTGGTTGCCGTCGCGCCGGAGGACACGCTCGGAGAGGCAGCCGAGCGAATGGCCGCCGAGGGGGTCGGCTCCTCCGTGGTGCTCGACGGCGGACGCCTGATCGGGATCCTCACGGAACGCGATCTGCTCGGCGCCGTCGCCGGCCGCGTGCACACGAGCGAGGCGCGAGTCCGGGAATGGATGACGGGGGATCCGGTCACCGCCTCGGAGTCCATGTCCGTGGACGAGGCGATCAGGACCATGCTCGAGCGAGGCTTCCGGCACCTGCCTGTGGTCGAAGACGGTCGTACCGTGGGAATCGTCAGCCTTCGCGAATGCATGAAGGCCGAGCTGCAACTCGACGTCGGTGCCGAAGGCCCGCGCGACTAGCGGCCGGGAAAGATCAGCCTGCCAGCAGTTGCGCCGCGATCATGCCGGCCGTAACAAGCCACAGGGCGGCCAGCATCCCGATCAGCGGGGCGAGAGGGCGAAGAGAAGGACGTGGTTCCATCGTCGGAGAGTTTCGGTTGCGCGCCTCGAACTTTCGACGCGAGAACCCGACGTCCTTCTCCTCCTAGTGACCGTCGAAGAAGCCGACCTGCCACTTGGCCTTGGCTACGAAAGCAGCCACGAGCGCCATGACAACGAGAAGCTGAAAGAGACGTGCGTTCACGTGCGTCACCTCCTTTCCTAGAACCGGAAGTCCTGTAGGGCTTCTGCCGCGCGCCGGTAGAGGTGCGCCGCATGTCTGTCGTCGCCGTGCCGAACGGCCAGGTCGCCCTGTGCGACCCACGCCGCAGCGCGGTGGCTGACCGAGGAGAGCTGTTCGAAGCTCGCCTCCGCAGCCTTGAAAAGCTCATCTGCCTCGTCGAGGCGGTCCTGGTCGAGCAGGGAGCGGCCGAGCACGAGCTGAGCGTTCCCGATCTCGTCGAGGACGTCGACGCGGTCGCCGAGCAGCTCGAGCGCGTGGCGGGCCTGCTCTTCCGCCAGCTTCGGCTCCCCGGTACGAAGGTGAACCTGGGCCAGCGAAGAGACGACGTAGCCGGCGTCGGCTTCGCTGCCGACGTCGAGGAGGACGCGGTAGGCGTCCTTGAGATGGCGAATCGCCTCTTGCGGCTTGCCGAGCTGGAAGTTCAGGCCGCCGAGGTTGTTGAGCAGCTTGCCGACGTTGGCCTGGTCGGCGAGCTCCTCGTACTGCGTCTTCGCGCGCTCGGCGTACGAGCGGGCGAGCACCCAGTGCCCGGTGCGCTCTGCGATCAGCGAGGCCTGGAAATAGTGGTGGGCGATCGTCCGGCGGTCGTTCAGGCCTTCGGCGAGCTCGAGCGCCCGCTCCACGTCCTCGCGTGCAGCCTCCCAGTCGCGCTGGCGCCGATAGCAGCGAGAGCGCCAGCCGAGGATGTTGGAGCGCAGCCGGTCGGCCGGCAACCCCGAGCGCTCGGCGAGGTCGAGCGACTCGCTGAGCAGCGCGACGGCCGTGGCCGCCGAGGAGAGCTTGTACCTGCAGACGCCGAGGCGGTAGAGGACTTCGGCGCGGTCGAGGTCGCTGAAGGTCGGCGCCTCGGCGAGCTGCCGTGCGGTGTCGAGCCGCGCGATTGCCTCGCGGACCTCACCGACGTTCATCCGGCCCCAGGAATCCGCGAGCAGCGCGCGGAGACGGAGCGCCGGAACAGCGACTGAATCGAGCGCGCCCCCGAGCTCCGAGAGCTCGTCGATGGCGTCCTGGTAGGAGTTCGACTCGAGCGCGGCCTCGGCTCGCGCGATCACGCTTTCGACCCGCTCGCGCTCGCTCGAGGAAACACCGGTCTCGAGGAAGCTCTGATCGACTCCGAGGCGGGAGGCCAGCCATTCGATCGTCTCGCCCGTCGGGCGCGTCTTCCCGCGCTCGATCTGGCTCACGTACTCCTTGGAGAAGCGCTCGCCGGCGAGATCGGTCTGGGTCAGCCCCTTCGCGATGCGCAGCTGGCGGACGCGGTCACCGAGGGTCGACCTTCCGGACTGGGCGGTGCGGGGGGCGGAGATGAGCTGATCGCGCATGGTTTCTAAGGTGAACTATACGGGCAAAAAATTACTTCACAAGGCTACTTGACTTCTCGAGACAGGTGGCTATAGTCCGACCTGACTCGCATTCCTGCCGGACGCCAGGCAGAGGGGTGCGGGAGGCGCGCCATATTCCCGGCGACACCAAACCCGGAGGCATCGGCTGGGCCGCAGAGCCGAAGTCTCCGGGTCGTCGCCTGTCTGGAATCAAGAATCACCCTCGAAGCATCGGGACTTCGGGCCTCCGCGTCATCCCCCGAAAGTGCAGCGCTTCACACGGCGGTGAAGCACATACCGTTTTCAGTCCAAAGTGCGTCCGGTCATCCAGCGCACGCGCGACTCTCGGATGCTCGGCCAGGACTCCTGCATGACGCCGTCCAGCACGCGGTCGGCCATCGTGAGAAGCCCGAGGGCGATGAAGATCCAGGCTTCGGCATCCGGGTCGCGGTCGAGCGGGATTCCCCCTGCTTCCTGAGCGCGGGTGATGACGTCGGCGGCATACGCGTGCACCTCGCGCATGTGCTTCGTCATGTACTCGCCGATGACGCGGTCCTCGCTCCCCTCGGCGATCGCCTGCACCCAGAGATGCGAGATGAGCGGCCGCTCCGCCTCCGACTCGATGAAGGTTCGGCCCATCGTGGCGACCCAGAGGCCCGGATCGGGCTCAGCGGCGAGAGCCTCCTCCCACATCTCGCGCGCTCCCGCCCACGTTGTCTCGAGACACGCCAGGTAGAGATCGCGCTTCGACGCGAAATGCCGGTAGAGGACCGGTTCGGTGACGCCGGCCTCGCGGGCGATGTCCGCCGTGGTCGTCCCCCGGTAGCTGCCCTCGGAGAAGAGCCGGCAGGCGATTTCGAGGAGCGCCGCGCGGCGCTCCTCCGCGGGCAGGCGGATCGTGGTCATGCGCCCTCGAGGACCGGCTCCGCGTGGCTGTACTTACGAACGGTCGCGACCGAGAGCACGGCGCCGGCGAGCGCGATCAGCGCAGCCACGGTCAGCGCGTTCTGGTAGCCGGTGACGAACTCCGCTGCCGACTGACGCGTGCCAGGTGCCGAGTGAACGGACTGGGCGATGATCGCGCCGATGACGGCGATGCCGAGCGCCCCGCCCACCTGGCGCATGCTGTTGAGAACGGCCGAGCCGACTCCGGCTTTGTCCACCGGGACCGAGCCCATGGCCGCGGAGGTGGTCGGGGTCATGACGAGCCCCATGCCGAAGCCGCCGACGATGAGGCCGGGGAGCAGGTCCCAGAAGTCGGAGCTCGCGTCTAGGCGCGAGAAGATGAAGAGGGAGGCGGCAAGCAGGACCATCCCCCCGCCCATCAGCCAGCGCGAGCCGACGCGGTCGGAGTACTTCCCGGCGAGCGGGGCGACAAGGATGATCAGCACGGTCATCGGCAGGAAGGTCGCGCCCGTCTCCACGGCCGAGTAGCCGAGGATGTTCTGGATGAAGAGCGAGTTGTAGAAGAAGACCCCGAACATCGCGAGGCCGATCAGCAGCATCACCGAGTTCGCGCCGGCGAACGTCCCGTTCTTGAAGAGGGAGAGGTCGAGCATCGGCGAGCGCTGGCGCAGCTCGAGCAGGACGAAAAGGACGATTCCGACGAGGGCTACGGCGAAGAGCAAGAGGATGCGCGGCGACGTCCAGCCGTAGTTATTGGCCTCGATGAGGCCGTAGGTCAAGGCGAAGAGCCCGATTCCAGAGGAGAGCAGCCCTGGCAGGTCGAGCCGCTGGTCGGCCGACGTGTCGCGGGACTCGTCGACGACGAGGCGCGTGACGATAATCGCGAGGATGCCGACCGGGACGTTGATGAAGAAGATCCAGTTCCAGCCGAGGTGCTGGGTGATCAGGCCGCCGGCGAGCGGGCCAATGGCGAGCGCCATGGCGGCTACGCCGGCCCAGATCCCGATCGCCATGCCGCGCTGACGCGGGGGGAAGGTCGCGGTGATGATCGAGAGGGTCGCCGGGTTCATCAACGCAGAGCCCACGCCCTGAAGGACGCGGGCGCCGATGAGCCATCCGGCGCTCGTGGCGAGCCCGCAAAAGAGCGAGGCGACGGTGAAGATGAGGAGGCCGACGATGAAGATCCGGCGACGGCCGAGCATGTCGGCGAGCTTGCCTCCGGTGAGCATGAGCACGCCGAACGTGAGCGCGTATCCGTTGAAGACCCATTCGAGCTCGGAGATGCCGATGTCGAGGTCGCTCTGGATCGACGGCAGCGCCACGTTCACGATCGTGTTGTCCAGCATGATCATGAAGAGGCCGAATGCGACCGCTCCCAGCGTCCACCACTTCCGGTTTTCCTCGGCGAAGAGCCTCGCCTTCATGCCATCACCTCGCTCAAAAGTTAGTGAAAGCTAAGTTATCACAGCCATAGACTTGAAGCCGGTGCCCGAGTTCGTCTGGACCCCCTCCGAGGAGACGCTCGCGCGCGCGAACGTCGTCCGGCTGATGCGCAGGCATGGCTTCGACGACTACTGGGAGCTGCAACGCCGCTCGCAGGAAGATCTGGAGTGGTTCTGGCCCGCTGCCATCGAGGACATGGGCCTCGAGTTCTCCACGCCGTGGGAGCAGGTGCTCGACGTCTCCAGGGGCCCGGAGTGGGCGACGTGGTTCGTCGGCGGGAAGCTCAACATCGCCTGGAATTGCGTCCATCGCTGGGCTGAACGGCGGCCTGATGCGATCGGCGCCGTCTTCGCCGGCGAAGACGGCGAGCGGCGCGAGTGGACCTTCGCGGAGCTCTCGCACGCGGTTACGCGCCTCGCGGAAGGGCTCGTGTCGTTGGGCGTCGAGCCGGGGGATCGGGTCGCGATCTACATGCCGATGTGCCCCGAGGTCGCAGTCGCGTCGAACGCCTGCGCCCACATCGGGGCCGTCCAGGTGCCGATCTTCTCCGGGTTCGCGGCGCCGGCGGTCGCGCAGCGCCTGCAGGATTCAGAGGCGAAGGTCGTCATTACGGCCGACCGCTCGCTGCGCCGGGGCAAATGGCTCGACATGCGCTCGACTGTGACCGAAGCCGTGGCGGACTGCGCGTCGGTCGAGCACGTCGTCACGTGGTCTCGCGAGGACGGCTCCTGGGACGGGATCGAGCTCGGCCCCGGCGAACTGCCGCCGCTCGAGGTCGACTCCGAGCATCCCTACCTCCTCACCTACACATCGGGCACGACCGGCAAGCCGAAGGGCGTCCTCCACGTCCAGGGCGGCTTCCTCGTCTCGATCGCGCGGGAGGTCGCCTACCAGGCCGACGCGCGAGAGGACGACGTCATCCTCTTCGCCACCGACATGGGCTGGATCATGGGCCCGTGGACGGTCGTCGGAGGCGGCGCGATGGGCAGCCGGCTTGTCTTCTCGGAGGGCGCGCCCGATCAGCCCGCCGACCGCCTCTGGCAGCTCATCGAGCGCGAGCGCGTCACTGTCCTCGGCTGCTCGCCGACCCTCATCCGGGCCTTGCTCCCGCACGGTGACCCCGAGACCGACCTCTCCTCCTTGCGAATCATCGTCACCACCGGCGAGCCGTGGAACCCAGACCCCTACATGTGGCTCTTCGACAAGGTCGGTGGCGGCCGCTGTCCCATCATCAACTGCTCAGGCGGGACGGAGATCGGCGCTTGCTTCCTCTCGCCCACGCCCGCGATCCCCATCAAGGAGTGCTCGCTCGGAGGACCGGCGCTGGGGATGGCGATGGACGTCGTCGATGCCGAGGGCCGCTCGCTCGTCGAGACGGGCGAGGTGGGCGAGCTCGTCTGCCGCAAGCCCTTCCCGGGGACCACCCGCGGCTTCTGGCGCGACCCCGAGCGCTACCTCGAGACGTACTGGACCCGCATTCCCGGCATCTGGGTGCACGGTGACTGGGCCTCCGTGGACGAGGACGGTTACTGGTACCTCCACGGCCGCTCCGACGACACGCTGAACATCGCCGGCAAGCGGATCGGGCCTGCCGAGATCGAGTCGGCGGTCGTCGCCCACCCGGCGGTGTCCGAAGCGGCGGCCGTCGGCGTGCCGCACGAGGTGAAGGGTGAGGTCGCCTGGGTGTTCTGCGTGCTCAAGCCGGGCCACGACGGCGGCGACGAGCTCGGGTCGCAGGTCGCGGACCGGGCCGCCCAGCAGCTCGGCAAGGCGTTCAAGCCGGAGCGGGTGGTCTTCGTTCCGGCGCTGCCCAAGACGAGAAGCGCGAAGATCGTGCGGCGGGCGGTGCGCGCAGCCGCGCTGGGCCAGGATCCCGGCGATCTGTCCTCCGTCGAGAACCCCGAGGCGCTCGACGAGATCGAGCGGCTGCTCGTCGCGTCGTAGTATTCGCCTTCCAGGCGAAAACTACTAAGATAGAGGTATGCGACTCGCCCTCGCGCAGATGAACACCGTCGTGGGCGACCTCGACGGCAACCTCGAGCGGATTACCGCGCGCCTCGAGGAGGCGAGAGATGCCGGCGCCGAGCTCGTGCTCTTCCCGGAGCTTGCGACGACGGGCTATCCGCCCGAGGACCTGCTCCTCCGCCCCGGCTTCCTCAAGGCGGCTGCGAAGACGCTCGACGCAGTGGCCGCCAAGACGAAGGGCATCGCCGCGCTCGTCGGCGCGCCACATCTCGACCGCGACCTCTTCAACGCCTGCGCCGTCTGCGTGGACGGCGAGGTGCGGGCCATGTACCGCAAGCAGTTCCTCCCCAACTACGGCGTCTTCGACGAAGACCGCTACTTCCAGCCGGGCAACGAGCTCGTCCTCCTGCGCTGCGGCGAGACCCTGGTCGGGCCGACGGTCTGCGAGGACATCTGGCAGCCGGGGCCGCCCGCAACGGATCTCGCGCTCGCGGGCGCCCACGTGGTCGCGAACATCTCGGCCTCGCCCTTCCATCTGGGCAAGGGCGCCGAGCGCGAGGAGATGCTGGCCACCCGCGCTCGCGACAACTCCTGCTGGATCGCGTTCGTGAACGCGGTCGGCGCACAGGACGAGCTCATCTTCGACGGGCACAGCCTCGTCCTCGACGAGGAGGGAACGATCGTCGCCCGCGCCCCGGCGTTCGAGGAGGCGCTTCTCGTCGTCGACGTCGACTCGACCACCGCGGTCGCCCGCAGACTGCGCGACGCGCGGCGGCGGGCTCTTGCCCGCGCCCGCCGCGAGCTTCCGAATCCGCCCGTGATCGAGATCCCCACGCGCGAGCGTCCGTGACCACGTCCGGCCCACCATGGCTCCCCTTCTCGACGAGCTGGAGCAGATGCGGCTGGCACTAGAGCTCGGCCTGCGCGACTACGTCGAGAAGAACGGCTTCCAAGAGGTCGTACTCGGCCTCTCCGGCGGGGTCGACTCCGCGCTCGTGGCCGCTCTCGCCGCCGAGGCGCTCGGCCCAGATCACGTCGTCTGCGTCGCCATGCCGTCGCAGTTCTCCTCGGAGGGCACGCAGGCGGACGCGAAGAAGATGGCCGAGAACCTCGGCGCCCGCTACCTCGAGATTCCCATCGAGCCGATCGTGGAGGCGGTCAACGCCGCGCTCGCGCCGGTCTTCGGGGACTCGGAGCCGGGCGTCGCGGAGGAAAACGTGCAGGCGCGGGTCCGCGGGCTGCTCGTCATGGCGCTCTCGAACAAGTTCGGCTGGCTCGCGCTGGCGACCGGCAACAAGAGCGAGCTCTCCGTCGGATACGCGACGCTCTACGGCGACATGGCCGGGGGCTTCGCGCTCCTCAAGGACGTCTACAAGACAGACGTCTTCCGGCTCGCCAAGCACATGAACGAGCGGGCACGGCGCGAGCTCATCCCGCTGAGCGTGATCGAGCGGCCGCCGAGCGCCGAGTTGCGAGCGAACCAGCGGGACGAGGACACGCTGCCGCCCTACGCGGAGCTCGACCGCGTGCTCCAGGCCTATGTGGAGCTCGACTCCTCCCGGGAGGAGCTGACGAGCGACGGGTTCGACAAGGACGTGGTCGACCGCGCCGTCGGGATGATCGACCGGGCCGAGTACAAGCGTCGCCAGGCCCCGCCGGGCGTGAAGCTCAGGCCGAAGGCCTTCGGCCGCGACCGCCGCGTGCCCATCACGAATCGCTGGCGGGGCTAGTTCGGGTCGCCTAGAAGTCTGGAAAGAAGGGCTCTTCGTCGACGATGGCCGGCTCCGGCGGGCAGCAGCGGCCCGGATAGAAGACGGTCACGGACTTCCTCCCGAAGACCACCCGGTCGAGAAGCTCGTCGTCCTGCGCGCTCAGGCGGCCGAAGTCGCCGGACCGGAAAGTACCCCGCAAGGTGTTGTTGGACGGCTGCTTGCGGAGGAAGCGCAAGAGGCCGTCGAAGGAGCTGATGGCGTTTCGACAGCGCTGCGGCGCGAAGCAGAACCGCGGCGTGGAGGCAGGCCCGATCTCGATCAGCCCGCCGGCACGCGCATGCCGCGGGACCGTGAACGTGAACGGGATCTTCTTGACCGCGGAGCCGTCCGAGGGCGTGAGAACCGCCTTGACCCGGACGGTCTGGCCCCGCTTGGCGAAGGTCGTATCCGTATCGATGCAGATCCCCTGCCGGCAGACGAGAAGGGCGGTCAGGTCGTACGTCTTGACGGTGTCCTCGATCGTCCCCGTCACGTCGACGCCGGTGAACGTCACCTTCTCCAACGGGTTGAACGAGAGCGTCTCGAGATCGCCGAGGAAGTCGAAGACCGAGTCTCCTGAGATGTCGAAGTCGGAGATGTACATGTTCGCGCGCTCGAGCTGCCAGGGGGTGCCGTCCTCCCGCTCTCCGGTGATCGTCCAGTCGAGCGCGCTCGATCCGGCGTCCAGCTCGTCGAAGACGCTGTCCATGTTGGCGAGGAGGTGGATCGTCGAGATGGTCGGAAACTCGCTCTTGACGACCACATCGGTCTGGCCGTCCCTGCTGAGGCCCGTGTCCAGATTCGTGAGCGACGTGTGGGCGGGGATGATGTCGACGGCGTCATCCACGGCTCTGACCGCGGCGGACCGGTCCTGGTCGAGCCTCCCGAGCGGCCCGCCGGCGTTCGCCAGCTTGAACGGCGAGAACGTGGGATCGGTGACCACTGCGATGGCGTCGGCGTCGCCGGCCCCGAGCGTGGAGCGGCCGGTCTGCAGGAACGGATGGCCGAATGCAAGGGCGGTGCCGTCGCACACGTAGGTCGTCGTCCCGATGGCGGCGAGGGTGACGTCGCCGTACGAGAGCGCTGCCGAGAAGTTCCCTCCGGGGACGAGCGAATCCACTCCCACGGCAGTCGCGCCGATGCTCGCCGACGAGCCGGGGTAGGTGACCGCCGCCACGTGTCGCCGCGCGAGGAGTCGGTCGACCTTCTCGAATCGTGCGAGGCCCAGTCCGGAGACGCTGACCGGAAGCTTCAAGCGGACGAGCGTGCCGCCCACGGATGCGAGGGGACTGCCGGTGCTGCGCGCGATGCGGGTGCGCATCGTCCGCGAAAGCTGCACGCGAGCGGGGACGCGCGCCGCGGCGGGGTAGCCCCCGACGGTCAGCATGTCCTCCGCCGGTGTCAGACCCGCGATCTCGGACGGGCCCTGGGAGAAGCTGAGCGCCACGGCCCCGATGAGGTCGCCACCTACGTAGACCGGGGAGCCTGACATTCCGGCCCAGATCCCGCCGCCCGCCGCGTCGATGAGCGGGCCGGTGACCTTGGCGATGATGACGTCATGCCCTGGCGAAAAAAGGTTCGGCGCGACTCCGAGGACCTCGACGTCGAACGTCTCGGGGACGGTGCCGTGGGCGACCGTCCACCCGGTGCCGGTCATGCCCGCGGTCACGTCCGCCTTCGGCATGACCGTCGCGCAGGGCACAGGTGGGTCCGCAAGGGCGGCGCCCGACCAGAGGAGGGCGGTCGCCGCCGCCGGGGCCGTGACAGCGCAGATTCGTCCGAGCAATCCCTTCACGACCCTCCTCCCTCTTCGACGGCCAGTGCAATGTAGGACTTTCGGCAGCAGATTTCTATTCGCGCGCCGCGAGATCACGGAACCAGCGGAGCCGTTTCTCGTACGGGACCGCCGCGTTGGCGGGCGAGGTCGAGGGCAGGACGAAGAGGGCGGTCTCGCCCAGCTTCCGCTCCTGCAGGCCGAGATTGGGCCGCTCCCGAAACGTCCCCTCGTACGCCGCCTTCCCGACGAAGGCAATTGTCTTCGGCCGAAGCTCCCGGGCGATCTGCTCGAGCCGCTCCGCCGCTCCCGCGAAGTCCCCACGGCGCAGGTCGGAGCTGCCGCGCGTGGTCCGAGAGGCGGCGTTCGTCAGCCCGTACCCCAGCTCGAGGAGATCCCACTGGTCGTCCGGCTCCAGCTTGCGCGGCGTGAGGCCCGCGTCCGCGAGCAGTCGCCAGAAGTCGTTCCTCGGGTTGGCAAAGTGGGCGCCGGCCGCGGCCGACCGAAAGCCAGGGTTGATCCCGCAGAAGACGATCCGCAGGCCGGGAGCGAGAACGTCGGGAACTGCGGACGACACGGCGGTACGCTACGCCCGAGCGAACAGGGAGGCAGGGATGGCCGTCGAGACGGCGACGAGAACGATGAAGAACTACGTCGGGAGCGCGTGGACTGACGCCGAGGCAACCGAGCGGCTTCCGGTCACCAACCCGGCCACGGGCGAGAGGCTCGCAGACTTGCCGCTCTCCGGCGCGCCCGACGTCGACCGCGCAGTGCGTGCAGCCCGCGAGGCGTTCCCCGGCTGGCGCGCGACGCCGCCGCTCGAGCGCGCCCGCGCCTGCTTCGAATTCAAGTACCTGTTGGAGGAACGGAAGGACGATCTCGCCCGCATGGTCACGCAGGACAACGGCAAGGCGGCGAAGGACGCAGCGGGCGAGATCCGCCGCGGAATCGAGTGCGTCGAGGTGGCCACCGGCATCCCCTCCCTGATGCAGGGCGCCAACCTCGAGGACGTCTCCCGCGGGATCGACTCGGACATGATCCGGCAGCCGATCGGGGTCTTCGCCGCGATCACGCCGTTCAACTTCCCGTTCATGGTGCCCATGTGGTTCCTGCCGTTCTCGATCGCCTGCGGAAACCCGATGATCCTGAAGCCGTCCGAGCAGGACCCGCTCACGAGCGAGCTGGTCTTCGAGCTGCTCGACAAGATCGGCCTGCCGCCCGGCGTGGTGAACCTCGTGAACGGCGGGCACGACGCCGTCAACGCGATCCTGGAGCATCCCGGCATCGACGGCGTGTCCTTCGTCGGCTCAACGCCGGTCGCGCGCCACATCTACGAGACGTCGGCCAAGCACGGCAAGCGCGTGCAGGCTCTCGGGGGCGCGAAGAACCACGTCGTCGTCATGCCCGACGCCGAGCTCGAGTCGGCCGTCGACGGCGTCCTCTCCTCGGCCTTCCACGCAGCGGGGCAGCGCTGCCTGGCGAACTCGGTCTGCGTGGCTGTCGGCGATGCCTATGAGCCCCTCAAGCGCCGCCTGGCCGAGAAGGGCGATGCAATGGTCGTCGGCGAGGGCTCGGACCCGGACGTGGAGGTCGGTCCCGTCATCTCTGGCCCGGCGCGCGAGCGCATCCTCGAGTGGATTGACAAGGGGCTCGCGGAGGGCGGCGAGCTCGTCCTCGACGGGCGCGGGAAGGGGACGGACGACGGCCACTTCCTCGGCCCCACGATCATCGAAGCCGAGCCCGGCTCCGAGATCGCCCAGGAGGAGATCTTCGGCCCGGTCCTCACGCTCGTCCGCGCGCGCGACCTCGACCACGCGCTCGAGATCATGAACGCGTCTCCCAAGGGGAACGCGGCCTCGATCTTCACGAGCTCGGGCGGCGCGATGCGGAAGTTCCGCCACGACGCGGAGGCGGGGATGATCGGCGTGAACATCGGCGTCGCCGCGCCGATGTCCTTCTTCCCCTTCACGGGCTGGAAGGACTCGTTCTTCGGCGACCTGCATGCGCATGGCCGCGACGCGATCGAGTTCTACACCGAGAAGAAGGTCGTGATCACCCGCTGGCCGGAGTGAGAGCGCGAAGCGGCTCGACTACTCCGTCACCTCGCGGCTCGGCGAGCCCGCGCACGCCGAGCCCGACTGGACGGCGCCGAGCACCTCTTGCTGGCCGCGCTCGGGCGCTGCTCGCTCACCAGCCTCGAGTTTCACGCGACACGCAGGAACATCACGGTCTCCGGGACGGCCGAGGCCGAAGGAGTCGTCACGAAGCGGGATGAGGACGGCCGCTACGCCTTCGTCGAGCTCGACGTTCGCCTGGACGTCGAGCTGGACCCCGTGCCCGACGAGGACGGGGTCGCGGAGCTTCTTGCCCTGGCGGAACGCGACTGCTTCATCGGCGCCTCGCTGACGGCGCCGCCCCACTACGCATGGTTCGTCAACGGATCGGAGGTCGCGTGAGCGCCCTGGCGTTCGATGTCACTGCAGTCCGGGCGCAGTTCCCGTCCCTGGCAAGCGGGCTCGTTTTCATGGACGGCCCCGGGGGACCGCAGGTTCCGCAGTCCGTGATCGACGCGATAGCGGACTGCCTGCGAGACGCGAATGCCAACCTCGGCGGGCCCTTCGAGACGAGCCGCCGCGCCGACGCCGTCGTCGCCACAGCCCACGAGGCTGCCGCGCGCTTCCTCGGCGCCTCGCCCGCCGAGATCGGCTTCGGCCAGAACATGACGACGCTCAACTTCGCGCTGACGCGCTCCTTGGGCCGCGACCTGCGCGCGGGCGATGAGATCGTCGTCACGCGCCTCGATCACGACGGCAACGTCGCGCCCTGGCTCGAGCTCGCGCAGGATCTCGACCTCGTCGTCCGCCACGCCGACTTCGACCCGGAGACCGGGACGCTCGACCTCGACGACCTCGCAGCGCACCTATCCGAGCGGACGCGGGTCGTCGCTTATCCCTGGGCCTCGAACGCGCTCGGGACGATCACGCCGGTGCAGCGCATCGCCGAGCTCGCGCGCGAAGCGGGAGCGCTTGCCTGGGTGGACGCGGTGCACTACGCGCCGCACGGGCCGATCGACGTCGCCGCGGCCGGCGCGGACGTCCTCGTCTGCTCCCCGTACAAGTTCTTCGGGCCGCATCTCGGGCTTTTCTTCGGGCGCCAGGACGTGATCGAGCGCTGGCGGCCCTACAAGGTCCGCCCGGCCGACGACGAGCCGGCCGGCCACCGCTTCGAGACCGGGACGCTGTCCCACGAGGCGCTCGCAGGGACGACCGCCGCCATCGCCTACATCGAGTCCGTCGGCTGGGACGCCATCCGGGCGCACGAGCGGGAGTTGGGCCAACGGTTCCTCGACGGGCTCCCCGAGCCGTACGGGCTGCACGGGGTCCCGACGATGGAAGGCCGGGTGCCCACGTTCTCGATCACGCACCCGGAGCGCTCGCCGAACGAGCTGGCCGCGGCCCTGGGGGAGCGAGGCATCGCGACCTGGCCCGGCAACTTCTACGCCGTCGAGATTATGGAGCGGCTCGGACTGCCCGACGGCACGCTCCGAATCGGCTTCGTCCACTACAACAGCGACGACGAGGTCGATCGAGTCCTGGAAGCCCTGAACGACCTGGCGTGACCGGCGTCCGGCTCGTACTGGGCGCGGAACGACGGGATGACGGGCCATGTCTTCCTCGACCCGATCGACCGCGGGGCGATCGAGCGGGAGATGGACCTCCAGGGACTCGGCTTTCCGCGCCTCGAGCCTGGGATCCACGTAACGATCACCGAGGTGGATGCCGCACTCGAAGCGGCCGCGCAAGACCCGATTTCCGTCGACGGGCGCTTGTGGGCCGACTGGCTCCGGTTTCTCAAGGGGGCCTCCGCGAACGGCGGGCTGCTCGTTCGCTAGCTGTAGGACTTTCGAGCTGCGTCCCAGCGAGGGTCGTCCCAGCGAATCTTGTCCGCGTTGACGCCCTTGCGCTCGGCCAGGTCGAGGGTCAGGAGCTGGAAGCGGACGATGTCGACGACCGGGTGCGTCGTGGGGACGAGCGTGGTCGGCGAGCCGATCTCGCCGAGAGCGCGCACAACATCAGCCGCGCGCTCCGCCGCCCGGCCCTCGCCCTCGAGGACATACACGCGGACGTTCTCGTCGATGGCCGCCAGATCGCCGTGGAGGATCTGCTCGGTGTGGCGGGCCTGTGCGGGCATGTACGCGCCCTCCCTCAGCTTCAGCACCGCCTCCTGGGCGGTCGGCCAGTCGCGGCCGGCGCCGACGACGGCCACCCGGTCGAAGTCGGCGGCCTCGAGCCCATCCTGGAGCGCCTGCTCGACCGCGAGCCGCAGCCAGCGGATGTCCTCGCCGCGGAGCGCCTCGAGTGCCGCCACCGCGCACGTGTAGCTGGCCGTGTGGCAGTAGCTCTCCTCCACCTCCGGCGTCGCGACGATCACCTCGTCGGCGACCTCTGCCAGCGGGCTCTCGGCTTTCCCGGTGACGAGCCAGACCGGGCCGTCGAAGGCCTCCGCGGCCTCGAGCGTGACGCGCGTCCCGCCTTCGTGGCTGACGCAGACGAGTAGGTCGGCCTCCGGTGGCGAGAGCACCGCCTCGAGCGCCTGCAGCGACTCGCCGCCCGTCTGAGCTGCGTGGTAAGAGGTGCCACAGCCGGTGAAGACGACGCGACCCTCGGGGAGGCGGCGGTCGCCGACGCGCTCCGGCACGGCACGCAGCCACTCGGGCTGGTCGTGGATCGCCTTGAGTGTGAGCTCGCCGGGCACCTGGTAGCGCGAAGGTAACATCCTGGCGATGGAGGGGTTCAGGTTCGTCTGCCCGCAGGAGGTCACGTTTCGTGACCTCGACTTCTTCGGCCACGTCAACAACGCCGTCTACTTGACCTACATCGAGAATGCGCGCCTTGGGTACATGCGCGAGGTCCTGGGTATCGAGTCCCTCGATGATCTCCTCGTGATCGTGGCCAACGTCAACGTCGATTTCCGCTCTCGCTCCTCGCTCGGCGAGACCCTCGAGGTGGGAGCCCGCGTCTCACGCATCGGGACGAAGAGCTTCGACATGGAGCATGAGATCCACGGGCACGAAGGCCGGCTGGTCGCCGCCGCCGCGACGACGCTCGTCACCTTCGACTACCGCGGCGATTCGACGATGCCTGTCCCTGAGCTCTGGCGCGAGCGCATCGAAGCTTTCGAGGCAAGGGACTTCGCCGCAGCCTGATGCCGAACGCCTTCGAGAAGACCACGCTCGACAACGGCCTGCGAGTCGTGACCGCGCCGATGCCGCAGGCGAAGTCGGTCGCCTGCTTCGTCATGCTCGCTGCGGGCTCCCGTTACGAGACCAAGGCCACGAACGGGATCGCCCACTTCGCCGAGCACATGTTCTTCAAGGGAACGAAGAAGCGGCCCACGGCGCGCGACATCGCGGGCGAGATCGACTCGATCGGCGGCGAGTTCAACGCCTTCACCGGCAAGGAGTACACCGGCTACTACGTCAAGTGCGCGGCCGAGCACCGCGATGTGGCGCTCGACGTCCTCATCGACATGCTCCGCAATTCGAAGTTCGACTCCGAGGAGATCGAGCGCGAGAAGGGCGTGATCGTCGAGGAGATGAACATGTACTACGACACGCCACGCGATTTCGTCGACGGCGTCTACGACGAGCTTCTCTATGCCGACACGCCGCTCGGGTGGGACATCATCGGCCGCAAGGAGACCGTTCGCGCGGCGAAGCGCGACACGTTCATCGACTACCTCGAGCGTTGGTACCGGGCCCCGAGGATGGTCGCGGGCATCGCCGGGGACCTCGGCGACGATCTCATCCCGCGTCTCGAAGAACTGCTCGGCGACGTTCCGAACGGAAACAGTGGCGGCCCTTCTCCGGTCGAATGGCACCAGGAAGCACCCCAGGTCAAGCTGCACACGAAGCAATCCGACCAGGCGCACATCCGGGTCGGAGTGCACAGCTATCCGCTCGTCCATCCCGACCGCTACGCACTCTCGCTCCTTGCGACCGTGCTGGGCGGAGGCATGTCGTCACGGCTCTTCACCGAGGTGCGGGAGCGGCGCGGCCTGGCGTACTACATCTACGGCCACCAGCAGGGCTACACCGATACCGGCACCCTGTTCGCGCAGGGCGGCGTCGACATCAACCGCATCGACGATGCCGTGCAGACGGTCGTCGCCGAGTTCGCGCGCATCGCGGCCGAGCCGGTCGAGCCGGACGAGCTCGAGAAGGCGCGCAACTTCGCCAAGGGCCGCCTCGTCCTCTCGCTCGAGGATCCAAAGGGGATGATCATGTTCGGCCTGCGGAACGAGGTGCTCGAAGGCACCCTGCGGGAGCCGGACGAGGTCCTTGCCGAGCTCGACAAGGTGACCCGCGAGGACCTCCAGCGCGTCGCGCAGGACATCATCCGCGAGGACCGCCTCAACTTCGCGCTCATCGGGCCGTTCGACGACCCGGACCGCTTTCAGAAGCTCCTGGCTCTGTCGGCCTAGCAGGGAGGATCGCGGAGAGGTCCCACACGCGCGGGCTCTCCGGTCCCAGCCGGAGGAGGACGCCCGGTTTCGCCTGCCGCTCGGCTGCGAAGCGGAGGCCCGCCTCGGCGCCCAGATAGCGGCCGGCAATCGACGCGCGCTCCTCGGTCACGTCCTTCTCGACGACCTCCGGCTCGCCGCGGACCTCGATGCCGCGGAACGGCGGCACGGCCTCGAAGACGACGAGCGCAGAGCGCGGGTCACGAGCGAGGTGCGCGAGCTTCACATCCCCCTCCGCGACGACGACCTCGAAGGCGCCGTCCGCGAAGCGAAACCACACGGGCGAGACGAGAGCACTCCCATCCTCCCGATACGTGGTCAGGACGGCGGGCGAGGGCGCCTCGAGGAGTGAGCGGAGCCTCTCCGTCCAATCTTCAGACAAGACGGCTAGGGGGCCAGGTCGTACGAGTAGCCGCTGCCGAGAAGCTCCACGCCGGATTTGGTGACGAGCACCGTGTCCTCGAGCCGGCAGCCACCGAAGCCCGGGCGGTAGAGGCCCGGCTCGACGGCGACGACGTCGCCGACGACGAGCTCGGTGCGGCCGAGGCGGCCGAGACCCGGCTCCTCGTGGACTTCGAGGCCTACGCCGTGGCCAAGCGAATGGTCGAACCCTTCGTCGAGCACCTCGCCCGGCGGCTTCGTCAGCTGCGTGGGGAAGCCGTGCCCCTGGAAGAAGTCGCAAACGGCGCGGTGCGCGTCCTGGCCCTTCACGCCCGGCTTCAGCACGTCGTACGCGAGGTCGAGCGCCTCGCGGACAAGCGCGTGGAACCGGGCGAGCTCCTCCGGCGGCTCGCCCACGCAAAAGGTTCGCGTCATGTCAGTGAAGCAGCCCGATTCCGGATCCTGCGGATAGAGGTCGACCACCACCGGCTCGCCGGGCTGAACCTCCCCGAAGCCCGGTTCGTGACCCACGGCCGTTTGAGCACCGTGGGAGACGATGACGATGTCGGGGACGATCATTCCCGCCTCGGTGAAGGCGCGCATGGCCTCGGCGCGGAGCTCCTCGCAGGTGGCGGTGCCGCCACGCAGGCGCGCACGGATGGCGTCCATTGCTTGCTCGGCCGACCGCTGAGCGCGCCGTATGCCCTCCAGCTCGGCCTCGGTCTTCACGCGCCGTCGCTGATCGAACGTCTCGCCGTGCGAACGCACGTGAACGCCGTTGGCGCGCAAGTGGTCGGCAAGATCGAGTGGGAACGTGCGCGGCGCCACGGCATCGTCGATGCCCACGCGCCGACACGCACGCAGAACGAGCTCCCGGTCGAGCTCGTCCGACGAGAGCCCCTGCGCGATGAGCTCGTCCATGCCCAGGTCCTCGAAGGGAACGGCCTCGAGACCATCCAGCTGCATCCGCGGTAGCTCGAGCGGACTGACGAAGGCGTAGCGAGAACCGTTCCTCTCGACGTAGAGAAAAGGATCCGGGACCGGCACGGGCACCTCGTGCCGGAGCTCCGGGGAGCGAATGGTGTCCCCGTAGATCAGTACGTCGGCCACGACGACCATCGTAGTAGCTGGGATAGATTCAGAGGCCGTGGAAGAAACGGTCGAGCGCGCGCGGCGGCTGGTCGGCCTATTCGAGGAGGAAGTACGGCAGGCCATTCCGGCCGGCGCCGAACTCTTCGATGCGCACGTCCACGTCGGCCGGGACATCGACGGCTTCGTCGCTCCCTACGAGGAGCTCATGGCCTTCCTCGCGCGCAACGGTGTCCGGCGCGCCTTTGCGTTCTGCATGGACGAGCCCGACCGGGAGCCGGCGTTCCGCGCCCCCAACGACCGGACGCTTGAGGCTGCCGAGCGCTCGGAGGGGGTCCTCATCCCCTTCGTCCGTCTCGACCTCGCGGAGGGCCCGATCGAGGAGGCCACGCGCTCCCTCGACCGCGGCGCTCGCGGGATCAAGCTCCACCCGCGGGCGCAGGGCTTCCTCCTGAACGACGAGCGGCTCGCTCCCGTGTTCGCCCTCGCGGCCGAGCGGGGCGTTCCGATCCTCATCCACGGAGGACGGGGCCTGCCGCCGATCGCTGACCACCTCACCCGACTCGTGGACGCGTATCCCGAGGCCCAGCTGATCATCGCCCATGCGGGAATCGCGGATCTCGCGGGCCTGTCGGAGGCGTTCGGCGGGCGGCCCGGGGTCTACTTCGACACGTCGGTCTGGAGCCCGATCGACCTGCTCGACATGTTCCACCGCGTCTCGCCCGAGCAGGTCCTCTACGCCTCGGACTACCCCTACGGCCAGCAGCCCGGCTCACTGCTCATCTCCGTCCGTACCGCCCGGCTCGCGGGTCTCGACGACGACCAGCTCCTCGACATGTTGGGCCGCTCCGCCGCTCGGATCGCCAACGGCGAGCCGGCGCCCGAGCTGACGCCGCCAAACGGTCGAGGCACCCTTGCGCAGCCGCTCACGTTCGCGCGCATCCACCACTACCTGACGATGGCGACGCCCCTCCTCTGGACGCAGCAGATGGACACGATCGGAGTGCTGGGCCTCGCGCTGAACGCTTGCCGCGAGCGTGACGGCTACGCGGAGGAGCGGGAGCGGATCGCCGACCTCATCTCCTGCGCGCGGGAGCTCTGGCGGACCGTGCCCGAGACGGAGACCGACGCCGAGCGAAGCGAGGTCAGGCGCCTCACCTTCCGCCTCGTCCACCTCGCCGACATCCTCGCGGTCACCATCGACGGGTGATCGCGGCCGTCGTGCTCGCCGCCGGCGCTGCCGAGCGCTTCGGCGGCCCCAAGCAGCAGCTCCTGCTTCCCTACGTGCTCGGGAGGCTCGCGGAGAGCCCGGTCGACGACATCGTCGTCGTCGGCGGCGCACACCCAGTGGAAGCGGGCTTGGGCTGGGTGGTCGAATGCCCGGAGTGGGAGCGCGGCATCGGAGCGTCGCTCCGCTGCGGACTATCGGCTCTCGGCCCCGGGGTAGAAGCCGCCGTCGTCTGCCTGGCGGACGGCCCCAACCTGTCTCCGGACGCCGTTCGCCGCGTGCTCACGGCGTGGCGAGCGGGGGCTGGAACGGTCGTCGCAGCCAGCTACGACGGCAACCGAGGGCACCCAGTCGTCATCGGCCGGGCGGCCTGGGAAGCTGTTCCGGACGAGGGCATGAAGGCACTCCCGGCGACGCTCGTGCCCTGTGAGGACCTTGGGACTCCAGGAGATGTCGACTCTGCCGATGACTTAGGAAGGTTGGAACCGCCGATCACCGAAGACTGACCGCCATGGGGAACTCGCCATTCGGAGCCGCACGACTGAGCAGGCGCCTGACGCTCGAGCAGGCCGCCGCGCGGGCGAATATGGAGGTCGACCAGATCAAGTCCCTCGAGGACAACTGTCTCTACCGCTTCGGGTCGAACGCGGATGCCGTGAGGGCGGCTCTCGTCTACGCGGCCTCCCTGCGGATCACGGAGCGTGAGGCGCGCAGGCTGGCAGGGCTTCCCGAGCCCTCGAGGCTCGACCCCTGGTCGCCGCGCCGGATGCTCGCGGCGCTCGCCTTCCTTCTGACGTGCACCATGCTTGCCTGGTTCATCGCCTGGCCCCAGGTCTTCCCGAACACGCCATCTGCCGTGGCGGCCGGCTCGCACCCCCGGCCGGCTGCGCCCGCGGTGCTGCTCCCGGCGCGCTGGCAGATTCAAGTCGATGTCTTCAACGGGACCTCGAAAGGGAACGCTGCGGCGGGGATGGCAAACAAGATCGCCGGCCTCGCGTACAAGATGGGCACCGTCGGGAACGCGAAACAGAAGAACTACGACCAGACGCTCGTCTACTACCCGCCCGGCGGAGAGGGGATCGCGGAGCGCCTCGCCGGCGAGCTCGGGATCGGCACGGCGGCCCTCCCGGGAGGCGACGACCCGCTTCGCCTCGTCGTGATCGTCGGGAAGTCGGTCTAGCTACTAATAGAGCGGCGTGCGAAGCGCGGCCAGCTTCGCCTTCAGGTCAGGCGGCATCTCCTCCGCCCAAGCCTGTCTAACGTACATCCGCAGCTTCTCCTCGAACCGGTAGCGCTTACGGCAGTAGGTGCACTCGTCGAGGTGACTCTCCGCCTCCGCCACCTCCGCGTCCGAAAGCTCTCGGTCGAGGAAAGGTTGGAGCACTTCCTCGCACTTCGCGCACGGGTCGAACATCACGCCTCCTCCGCGACGGCCGCTTCCGCCAGCTGCTGCTTGAGGATACGCCTGCCACGATGAAGTCGCGACATGACGGTTCCGATCGGAATGTCGAGGATCTGCGCCGCGTCCTGGTAGGTGAAATCGCCGATGTCGACGAGGACGATGACGTCGCGGAAGTCGTGCGGGACGGCCGAGAGCGCCTCGACGATGCCGTCCTGCGAGAGCCGCTCGACGATCCGCGCCTCGTCGTCGGCACCGGTCTCCGCCTCCAGGCGGTTGTAGAGGAAGTAGTCGCCTTCCTCGATCGGCTGCGTGGCGGGTGCGCGCTGCTCCCGGCGCCCGCGGTCGATGTTCAGGTTCGTGAGGATGCGAAAGATCCAGGCACGCAGGTTCGTGCCGGGGGTGTACGAGCGCCAGCTGCGAAAGGCTCGAGCGTAGGTGTCCTGGACGAGGTCTTCGGCCTCTTCGCGCGACGAGACAAGCCGGCGCGCGACCCGATAGACCTGATCCGACAACTCGAGAACCTCCTCCTCGAAGCGAGCACGCTCGCGTTCTTCCTCGGCGATACGCCGGGCATCGGTCTCGGGCGTGGTGCCTTCGCTCACGGCCCGGACCCTAACAAGACAACGGACGGCCCCTTCTAGGTATTCCGGCTAAGGCGCAGGGCGGAAGCCGGCCCGCTCGAGCGCGGCCACGATCTCCTCGCGGGGAAGGCGCTCCTCGTCCCACGCGAGGGTCACCTGGCCCATCAGATTCGCGTTGGCCGACTCGATGCCCTCGAGCTTCTGGAGCGCGTTCCCGAGGCGCATGACGCAGCGCTCGCAGCGCACGCCGGTCACCTGCAGGGTCTCGGAGGTCACGCCTCGATCCTACGTGAGCGCCACCAGCCGCTCGCAGAGGGAGCGGAGTCCCTCCGCCCGACCTCGCTCCAGCTGGTCGCCGGCCTGGTCGAGGTCGCGAACGGGGCCGGCGACGTCCTCCCCGAGGCGGGCCGCGAGCTCGTCGACGAGCTCCGGGATCAAGGCGAGCCGGTTGCCGGCCGGATGGATCAGCCTCGCGGCGCGGCCGAAACGCAGCGCGGCCCAGCGATTCTCCGCGTAGGCGCCGCGATCCGCGTGCGGGCCCGGTTCGGCGCCGGCCACGAGCGGGTGGATCAGCCCGGCGAGCGCGGCGGTCGCCTTGAGCCGCGTCGGCTGATCTGGCATCCGTACCTCGAGCGTTCCGAAGCGGGGATGCGGCCGGACGTCCCACCAGATGCGCGTGTACTGGTCCGCCAGCCCCAGCGCCAGCAGGCGCTCGGCGAACGCCTCCCACTCCTCATAGGAGTCGAAGACCGGGGGCGCCCCGCTCCTGGGAAGCAGCGCCAGGATCTCCGCGCGCGACGAGGCGAGCCCGGTCTCGCGCCCTGCAACGTAAGGCGAGTTCGCCGAGACCGCGAGCACGACGGGCAGCCACGGGAGAACGGCCTCGAGCGACGCCATGCAGGCCTCCGGGCTCGCCATGCCCACGTGGACGTGCAGTCCCGAGCAGAACTGGCGCCGGGCCGACGGGCCCGCGTAGTCGACGAAGCGCTTGTAGCCCTCGTCCTCGGTGATGAGCTGCTCCTCGGGGACTGCAGTCGGCCAGGTCCCCGAGCCCGCGAGGACGAGGCCCGCGCCCGCGGCGCGCTCCTTGGCCTCGGCACGCAGCTCCGCGAGCTCCGCGACCGCCTCGGCGACGGAGGAGCAGACCCCGGTGTTGAGCTCGACGACCGCGGCGAAGAGCTCCTGCTTCAATCGCACACCGTCGAGCTCGCTGCGTGGGAAGGGCGCGGGCTCGAGCGTCTCAGCGTCGAGGACGAAGAGCTCCTCCTCGATGCCCACCGACCAAGGCTCGCTCTGCCCGAACGCATGCGGGATCACGGCCGGACTCTAGGGCCAGCGGCGTCAGAGCCGGGGAGCCGGGCTTGGCCCGGCCGCTCAGAGTCGCTGGGAAAGAAGTGGTCGGAGGCCCGGGCAGGCGGGCGGGCCTCCGACCGTTACTTCCGATCAGCCGAGCTGGCTATGTGGCCGTCGGAAGCGGGCCCCTGGGGGAAGGGGCCATGGACGCCTCTCATCCGACTGGGGTGTTCGGTTGGCGCCCAAGCTTGACCTTTACTTCTTGGATCCCGTCCTGGCGGTGCACCTCGAGGGCGAGCTCGTCGCCCGGTTGCTTCGAAGTGACTACGCGCCGAAGCTGCAAGGCGGATTCGATCGGCTGGCCGTCCGCCTTCGTGATGACGTCGCCCCCGACGAGGAAGCTCTCGCCGTCGACCACGACCTGCGTCGTGCCTCCCAGGAGGCCGGCAGCGGCTGCCGGGCTGCTCCGCTGAACGCGCTCGACCAGCACGCCGTGATCGACCGGCAGACGCACGTTCGCGGCGAGCTCGTCCGTGATCGTGGCCATGTCGACCCCGATGTAGGCGTGCTCGACCTTGCCGTGCTCGAGCAGCTGCGAGACGACGTCCTTCACGAGGTTGATCGGGACTGCGAAGCCGATCCCGACGTTGCCGCCCGACTCGCTCTCGATCTGGGAGTTCACCCCGATCACCGCCCCGTCGGCGTTCAGGAGGGGGCCCCCGGAGTTGCCATGGTTGATGGCCGCGTCGGTCTGGATGACCTCGTCGATGGCGAAGCCGTTCGGCGCCGTGATCTCGCGCTGGAGCGCGCTCACGATTCCGGCCGTGACCGTTCGCTCGAGGCCGAAGGGGTTCCCGATCGCGACCACCTCGTCGCCGACCCTGATCGCATCGGAGTCGCCGAGGGCGAGCGGTGTGAGCGCCCGCCCCTGCGCGCCCTTGATGCGCAGGACGGCGATGTCCGTGGACGGATCCCGGCCGACGACAGCGGCGGGCATCTCGTCGTTCCCGGAGAAGCTGACCTCAACCTTCGAGGCGCCCTCGATCACGTGGTAGTTCGTGACGACGTGGCCCGACTTGTCGATGACGAAGCCGGAGCCGAGAACGCGGGTCGGCTGCGATCCGAAGAAGGGATTGTCCGTGCTCGTCCCGGTCGCGAGCACCTGTACGACGCCCCGCTTAGCGCCGGTGTAGATGTCGGAGATGGTTCTGTCGCTCGAGTTCTGGAAGGCAGCGGACTCGGCCGTCCCGCCCGAAACCTCGCGGATAACGGTCGTGCCGCCTTCCTCGCCGATCGCGTGGTCGATGCCCAGCGCGATGCCTCCACCGAGCACGCCCGCGAGCAGCAGCGCGCCGATGCCCGTAATGCCTACCTCCACGCCAACGGTTATAGCCCCGAAGCGCTTAAGGGCGGGTTGCGCCGGGTTAAGCCCGACGTTAAGCGGCTTGGATGGTAGATTCGGCTGCCCCGGCCGAAGGAGCACAAATGCGCAAGCAGCTCGTCTTCGCTTTCCTCGTCGCGATCCTGGCGCTCGCCGCGGCAGCGTGCGGGTCCGACGAGCAGTCCGCGGACGACGACCGCCGCGGGCGGGGGAACGGAGACGACTGCCGCAGATCCGTGCGCGAAGGACCAGCTGACGCTCAAGACGCCGGGCCAGCTTACGATCGGAACTGACAATCCCGCCTTCCCACCGTGGTTCCAGGATGCGGAAGGTGGCCCCTGGAACCCGACCAAGGAGCCCACGAAGATGGGCTATGAGGCAGCGGTCGCATATGCAGTGGCCGAGGGCCTCGGCTTCACCGACGACGAGGTCAAGTGGGTAGTCGTCCCGTTCAACAACATCTTCAAGCCGGGCGCCACTGACTTCGACTTCGACGTCAACCAGGTGTCCTTCTCGGAGAAGCGCGCCCAGGCTGTCGACTTCAGCGACTCCTACTACGACGTCGAGCAGGCCGTCGTGGTGGACAAGTCGTCCAAGTACGCACATGCGACCTCGCTCGCCGACCTGAAGGACGCGAAGCTCGGCGCGCAAATCGGGACGACGAGCTACGACGCGATCCTGGACACGATCCAGCCGAGCCAGCAGCCGAACGTCTACAACTCGAACGACGACGCGATCCGCGCGCTCAAGAACGGCAACATCGACGGCATCGTCGTCGACTACCCGACGTCGCTCTATGTGACAGCCGTCCAGGCGCCGAATACGGTCGCCGTCGGTCGCCTGCCGTCCGCGGGCCAGGAGTATTTCGGCCTCGTCTTTCAGAAGGGCGATCCTCTCCGCGAGTGCGTGAATCAGGTGATCGCGAAGCTCCGCTCCGACGGGACGCTCGATCAGTTCGCGCAGAAGTGGATCGAGGGCTCGGCGCCGCCGATCCTCAAGTAGCACCGCTTGAGACCGCACGGCGCCTCCGGGTCGTCGCGAAGCACGCTCATCGCGCTCGCGAGCACGATCGTGTTCGCGGTCGTAATCGTCCTCCTCGTCTCCAAGTCCCCGGGCTGGCCCGAGGTCAAGCAGCAGTTCTTCAACCGCGAGTTCTTCCGCGAGTCGCTGCACACGATCCCCAAGGCGTTCCTTCTGAACGTCAAAATCTTCCTGGTCGCCGAGATCTTCATCCTCGCTTTCGCGCTCGTGATCGCGGTCATGCGCGGACTCCCCGGGCCGGTTTTCTTCCCGCTCCGGGCGCTCGCGGTCGTGTACGCAGACCTCTTTCGCGGCGTGCCCACCATCCTCGTCATCTACCTGCTCGGCTTCGGAGTTCCGGCGCTGCAGCTCTCCGGAGTCCCGACCGGCGAGCTCTTCTGGGGGACGACGGCCCTCGTGCTCGTCTACTCGGCCTACGTCTCCGAGGTCTATCGCGCCGGCATCGAGTCGGTACACCCGAGCCAGAGTGCGGCGGCCCACTCGCTCGGGCTCTCGCATCTGAAGACCCTGCGCTTCGTGATCATCCCGCAGGCCGTGCGCCGCGTGATCCCTCCGCTCCTGAACGACTTCATCGGGCTGCAAAAGGACACTGCCCTCGTCGCGCTGCTCGGCCCCGTGGAGGCGTTTCGCCAGGCGCAGATCGACGTGGCGGAGGACTTCAACTACACGCCGTACCTCGTCGCGGCGCTTCTCTTCATCCTGCTCACGATCCCGCTCGCTCGGTTCACGGACTGGCTCGTCGTCCGCGACCGGCGCCGGCAGCTCGCGCTCGGAGGCATGCGCTGAGCACGGCGCTCGTGCTGCAGGTCGAGGGCCTGCATAAGTCCTTCGACGTCGAGGTCCTGAAGGGCATCAGCCTCACGCTCGCGCCGAGCGAAACCGTCTGCTTGATCGGGGCCTCCGGGTCGGGCAAATCGACGCTCCTCCGGTGCGTGAACCTGCTCGAGCCGATCGACGCGGGTCGAATCGAGTTCCTCGGCGAAGAGATCACGGCGCCGGGAACAGACGCCAATCGTGTGCGCCGGGGGATCGGGATCGTGTTCCAGTCGTTCAACCTCTTCCCCCACATGACCGTGCTGAGCAACGTCACGCTCGCGCCGCGTAAGGTCCTGGGCATGCCGGCCGACCAGGCGGAGGCCGAAGCGGCCGGCCTCCTCGAGCGATTCGGGCTCCTCGAGAAGAAGGACGAGTACCCGGATCGCCTCTCCGGCGGCCAGCAGCAGCGCGCCGCGATCGTGCGCGCCCTTGCGATGCACCCGAAGCTCATGCTCCTCGACGAGGTCACGAGCGCGCTCGACCCCGAGCTCGTCGCCGAGGTCCTCGACGTCATTCGCGAGCTGGCCGAGTCCGGGATGACCATGTTGATCGCGACCCACGAGATGAGCTTCGCGCGTGACATCGCCAACCGGGTCTGCTTTCTCGACGACGGGGTGCTGCTCGAGGAAGGGCCGCCGGATGAGATCTTTTCCTCGCCGAAGAACCCGCGGACGCAGCAGTTCCTCCAGCGCATCATCGAGGCGGGCAGGCTCTAGTGCGCGTCGTGGTCGCCGAAGGGGACGCCACCGCCCGCGGGCGCACGATCGGCGCCGAGCTAGGCGACCTCATCGGCAACTCGCTCGCCTTCTATCGCGAGTACTTCGCCGAGCTCGGCATCCGCGATGTCGCCGCAGCCGTCAAGCCGTTCCGGGACGCGGCAGAACGATCTTTGCCCGAGCACGTCGCGACGATCGCCGCGATGGCGAAGGCAGCCGAGGTGCCCGAGGAGGAGCTCTTCGCCGTGAACGCGTGCGAGGAGCTGGAGGAAGGCGCCGTCCCGGCGGAGCGCTGCTCGTCCTTCACGGCGGTCGGGCCCGGCTACACCCTCCTGGCGCACAACGAGCAGTGGTTCGCCGGCGACCTGGGCAGCGTCGCGGTCGTCGTCGAGAAGCCCGCGGATGGCGTCGCCGTCGTCTCGCCGACCGTGGCCGTGTTCCTTCCGGCGGTGGGGATGAACGCGTACGGCGCGGCGCAGGGGATCCACTCGCTCACGGCGCGTGACGAGCGCGTCGGCGTGCCCCGGGTGCTGGTCTCCCGGCACGCCCTCGAGGCGGCCGACCGCAGGGACGCTCTGGAGCGGGCCGGCCTGCCGGGGCGCGCGGGCGGGTACGCCCATCTCCTCGCCTTTCGCGGCGGGGACGCACTGACGATCGAGACGAGCGCGACTGGGCTCGGCGTCCTCGACGGGCCGGGCCCGCACACGAACCACTACGTCGACTCCGAGCTGGCGCGAATCGGCGACGAGCCGGGCGAGGGGAGCGTCGCGCGTCTCGACCGTCTCGCCCAGCTTCTCGCCGAACGCCGGCCGGAGACGGCCGAGGACGCCATGGCGATCCTCCGCGACCACGAGTCGTCCCCGCAGGCGATCTGCAAGCACGCGAGCCCGGGCGCGCCCGAGGAGTCGTCGATCGTCTTCTCCATGGTCTGCGAGCTCGAGTCGCAGCGGATGTGGGTCGCCGCCGGCAACTCCCTGCGAGACCGACTACGAGGAGGTGGGGCTACCGTGGTGACCGAGGCCCGGATCTTCGGCAGGCCGCTTCCCGACGGGGGCACGATCGGCGTCGCCGCGGCCGCGAGCGCGTACGAGAACCGCTCGGAGGTGTTCCGGGGAGTCGAGTGGTGGGAGGAGCGCGGCTACAAGGTCAAGCTCGGCGAGCACGTGTACGCGCGCGACGACTACGTCGCCGGGGACGAGCGCGACCGTGCCGCCGACCTGATGACGATGTTCCGCGATCCCGAGGTCGACGTCGTACAGGCTCTGCGGGGCGGCTACGGCTCGGCGCAGACGATCCCCCACCTCGACTTCGACACGATCGCGGCGAACCCGAAGCCCTTCGTCGGCTACTCCGACATCACGGCCTTGCACGTCGCCATCCGCCAGCACGCCGGCCTCGCGACGATCTACGGCTACGGCCTCGTGGGCATGGGCGACAAGGAATCGACCGACTTCTCCCGCGACCGCCTCCTCCGGGTGCTACACGGCGAAGGCGCCGGCGAGGTTCCGCGCGATCCCGACGACCCGTACGTCAGGCCGATCAACGGCGGCAAGGTGACCGCGCCGCTTGCGGGGGGCTGCCTCTGGCTCCTCCTGCAGACCATGGGCACGCCGTGGGAGATCGAGCTCGACGGCTGCATCTTCTTCTTCGAGGACTACGACGCGCCCCCGTGGTACGTCGACGGGATGCTCACCCAGCTCGCGCATGCGGGCAAACTCGCAAACGTCCGCGGAGTCGTAGTAGGAGACATGGAGAAGTGCGACTGGAGCGAGACTAGGCCCGAGTGGCCAAGAACGAAATCCATTGAGGACGTTCTGGAGCAACACCTGGAGCCGCTCGGCGTTCCCGTGTTATACAAGCTGCCCTTGGGCCACGGAAAGCACCTGGCGGCACTTCCACTCGGCGTGACGGCGACCTTGGATGCAGACGCCCGAACGCTCGTGCTCGAGCATCCAGGAATCACGACGGAGGGAGAGGGACGATGAGGAGAGCGGGCATCTGGCTCGTCGTCGCGCTTGCGGCGATTTTCGCAGCCACGGGCTGCGGCGGCAGCGAGCAAACCGGCGGGCAAGGCACGGGGACCGGCAACGTCGTCAAAGGCGGGATCCTTCGTGTGGGCACGATCAACTACATCGACTCGCTCAACCCGTTCAACTGGATCGAGAGCCAGTCGCTCAATGCGTTCATCGCGCTCTATCCCCAGCTCGTTCAGTACGCCTACACGAACGGGAAGTACGAGATCGAAGGCGACTGGGCCGAGTCGTGGGAGACCTCAGCGGACGGCAAGGACTGGACGTTCCACCTGGTTTCGGGCGCCATGTGGTCGGACGGCAAGCCGATCACCGCGGACGACGCTGTCTGGTCGATCAACACGACCGTCAAGTTCGCGGCCGGTCCGACGGCCGTCCTTGCCGTAGCCCTCGCGCACGTGAAGAACGCCGAGGCGCCGGATCCGAACACGCTCGTGATCCACTACAACGCGCCGGTCGGCAACGTCCTCGCGCAGCTCGAGCAGATGTTCATCCTCCCGCGCCACGTCTGGGAGCCCCTCGCCGCGGGAAACGGAAAAGGGCTGAAGACGTACCAGCCCCAGAATCATTTGCCGCTCGTCTCGGGGGGCGCCTACCGGCTCAAGTCGTACGAGAAGAAGGGCACGACCGTCTTGACGGCCGACCCGAACTTTTGGGGCCCCAAGTCGAACGCCGAGGCCGTTGCGCTGACCTATTACACGAACGCTGACGCGATGATCTCGGACCTGCAGGGAGGCCAGCTCGATTGGGTCGACCAGGTGCCCTTCAGCGCGGTCGGGGCCGTCAAGAGGGATTCGAATCTCGTCGTCGAGACCGTTCCGGGCTTCGAGACGACAAACATCACGTGGAACTCGAATCCGCGCAAGTCGAAGAACCGCGAGTTGCTCGACCCGCAGGTGAAGAAGGCCCTCTCGATGTGCGTGGACCGCGACAAGATCATCGAGGTCGTCTTCAGCGGGTACGCCGAAACGGTCGAGAGCCTGGTCGGCCACGCCTCTCCGCTCGAGAACCCTGACCTCGGGCCGCTCGAATACGACTGCGAAGCCGGGAACGGGATGCTCGACGATCTCGGCTACACGAAAGGATCCGACGGCATCCGCGTCGCCCCCGCGACGACGGGCGAACATGCCCAGCCGGCTCACAAGATGGCTTACGAGATCATCGTGCCGAACTCACTCAACTTCAACGGCCAGCGCGAGTTCGAGATCGTCAAGGAGGGCTTCGCCCAGGCGGGCGTCGACGCGACGATAAAGGCCGGCGGAGACTCAACGGCAGCGTACGCACTCGAGACCGGAGACAACTGCGACGCGGCGAAGTCGACCGGCTACGACTCGTTCGACATCGCCATGTGGGACTGGATCGGCTACATCGACCCGGACTTCATGCTCTCGGTCGTGACCAAGGGTCAGTGGTGTTCATGGAGCGACACGGGCTGGGACGACCCCGCGTACGACAAGCTCTACGAGCAGCAGGGCACGACGGTCGATCCGGAGGAGCGTAAACAGATCGTCTACGAGATGCAGCAATTGATCTGGGACAACTTCCTGTACACCCAGCTCGTCAACCTGGAGGACATCGAGGCGCACACAAAGGGATGGGACGGATTCTCGCCCGCCCTCGACGCATACTCGAAGAAGTTCTACACACAGGCGCACAAGGTGGGCTAGCTCGGGACGGTCTTAGGGTCACCGCATGACGGGCCTCGACTACATCGCGAAGCGCATCGCCTTCGCGCTGGTGACGGTTCTCCTGGCGGTGACCCTCAACTTCGTCCTCTTCCGGGCGATCCCCGGAGACGCCGTGCAGGCCCTCCGCTGCCAGCACTGCACCATCCAGTTCAAGAACGCTCTCCGCAAGGAGCTGGGCCTCGACAAGTCCAAGTGGGAGCAGTACAAGCTGTACCTCCAGGACCTTGCCCACGGGGATCTCGGTAGCTCGGTGAGGTCGCAGCAATCGGTGTGGGACGAGCTGTGGCCCTCGATCAAGAACACGATACCGATGGTGGCCCTCGGCTATCTCTTCGCGATCTTCTTCGGAACGATCATGGGTGTGATAGCCGCATGGCGGCGCGGAACCGTCGTGGACAAAGCGGGGCTCTGGACGGGGCTCGCCTTCTACTCGATGCCCCCCCAATGGCTGGGCCTCATGATCGTCCTCTTCGTTGCGGGCGCTGTCGGCCTGCCAACGTCGGGGATCAAGGACCCGACGCTCGGCATCCTTGGCGACGCGTCGACGGTCGACCTGATCGTCGACCGGCTCAGGCACATGATCCTGCCTTCGCTCACGATCGGGCTCGTTCTTTACGGCGAATACGCGCTAATCGTGCGGTCGGCAATGCTCGAGACGCTCGGAGAGGACTATGTCTTGACGGCGAGGGCGAAAGGGCTCTCCTCGTGGGCAACCGTCTGGAAGCATGGGTTTCGCAACGCTCTGCTCCCCGTTGTGACGCTCGGAGCGCTTTCGCTGGGCTTCATCATCGGGGGCTTCATCACCGTCGAGTATGTCTTCTCCTACCCGGGGATAGGCCTGGCCATCGTCGAGGCGATCGACCAACGCGACTTCCCGCTCCTCCAGGGGGCGTTCCTGCTGCTCGCCATCTCGGTGATCTTCTTCAACTTGATCGCAGACCTTCTCTATTTCAGGCTCGACCCAAGGGTGAGAGCGTGACGAGCGCGATCGAGGCCGCGGAAGCTCCCGAAGCTCCGCTCGACGTCCGTCCTGGATTCGCCCGTACGAAAGTCCTGCGGCAACCTCAGACGATCGTCGGCCTGGCGGTGCTGGCCTTCTTCGTCCTCATCGCGCTGTTGTCCCCGGTACTCGCTCCCGATCCGAAGGCGCAAGTGGGCGCCGTCTTCGAGGCGCCGAGCCGTGCCCATCCCCTCGGAACCGACGGAGGCGGCGCCGGCATGGTCGAGCTGCTGATCGCGGGCACCCGTGTCTCGCTCATGGTCGGCTTTGCCGCTGCGGTCGTCTCGGCGCTCATCGGCGGGACGATCGGGCTGCTCGCAGGATTCTTCGGCGGGAAGCTCGACACGATCCTGATGCGCTTCACGGACTACGTGCTCGTCATCCCCGACGTGCCACTCATGATCGTCGCGGCGGCGCTCTTCGGCCGCAGCCTCACGAACATCATCGTCATCATCGGCGTCATCTACTGGACGACCACGGCCCGCTTGATTCGCTCGCAGGTCACGAGCGTCCGCGAGCGCGTGTACGTCAAGCGCTCACGGGCGCTGGGGGCTGGGAATACCCGGCTGGTCTCGAAGCACATCCTTCCGCAGGTGGCCCCGCTCCTCATCGCGAACACGGTCCTCCTCGTCGCGTATGCGATCTTCGCCGAGACCTTCATCACCTTCCTGGGTCTCGGTGACCCGAGTCTCATTTCCTGGGGCCGCCTCATAGAGAACGCGTTCACCGACGATGCCCTCCTCAACGACGCCTGGTGGGCGATCGTGCCGCCTGGAGTCTGCGTCGCGTGCGTCGTCCTCGCGTGCACGATGGTCGGCCAGGCCACGGAGGACTCGCTGAACCCGCGCCTCAGCGTGGGCCACCTCTCCGTCAGGCGATTCGGCCTGCGAGCAGTGCCGAGGCGCGAGCCGTGAGCGTGCTGACCGTTTCCGAGCTCCATGTCTGGTTCGGGCTCCCAGGCGGGCGGGAGCTGCACGCCGTTCGCGGCATCGACTTCTCCGTGGATGCGGGAGAGCGGTTCGGCCTCGTCGGCGAGTCGGGCTGCGGCAAGACGACGGCCATGCTCGCACTGATGGGCTTGCTGCCGCCCAATGCGAGCGTCGCGGGTCAGGTCCTGCTAGACGGCGACAACCTCCTCGTGCGCGGCGAAGAGAGCGCCGCTCCGCACCGCTGGAAGGAGATCGCCATGATCTTCCAAGGCGCGATGAACGCCTTCAATCCCGTGCAGACCATTGGGGACCAGATCGTCGAGCCGATGGAGCTGCACGGCGTCGCCGAAGGGAAGGAAGCGCGCGCTCGCGCGCGCGAGTTGCTCGAGGTCGTCGGCATTCCAGGCGACCGCGTCTCCCGGTATCCGCACGAGTTCTCCGGCGGCATGCGGCAACGCGCGGCGATCGCGATGGCGCTGGCCTGCAAGCCGAAGGTCCTTCTCGCCGACGAGCCGACAACCGCGCTCGACGTCATGGTGCAGGCTCAGATCCTTGAGCTTCTCACGGCGCTCGCGAGCGATTTCGGGCTCGCGCTCATCCTGGTCACGCACGACCTTCCGATCGTCGCGCAGGTCTGCGACCGCGCAGCGGTCATGTACGCGGGCGTCGTCGCGGAGCTCGGTTCCGTCGACCGTCTCTACCACGAACCGCGGCACCCGTACACGCGCCTGCTGTTTGCCGCGACCCCTGACCTCTACGGGGTCGACGCCGTCGCCTCCATCCCAGGCGCCCCGCCCCGTCTCGATCGCGAGCTGATCGGTTGTCCCTTCGCCCCGCGCTGCGACCGCGCATTCTCGCCGTGCCCGACCGTGATTCCTCGGCTGCTCGAGGTCGAGCCCGGTCACATCGCGGCCTGCCATCTCAACGACCACGCCATGGTGGCAGCGTCCTGATGGACGCGGCGGCCACGAACGGCAGGGCCGTGCTCGAGGTCGAAGACCTCGTCGTCCGCTACCCGATCGCGCGCGGAATCCTCGGCACGCTCCAGCGTCGTCCCAAGCTCCGCGTCCATGCCGTCGAGGGGGTCTCCTTCGTGCTCCGCGGCGGTGAAATGCTCGCCCTCGTCGGCGAGTCGGGGTGTGGGAAGACGACAACAGCGCAAACGGTCCTCCGCCTGCAGGAGCCTGACGAGGGTCTCATCCGCTTCCGCGGAGAGGACATTACTCGTCTGCCGCCGCGCAGGCTGCGTGAGCTCCGCCGCCGGCTCCAGATCATCTACCAGGATCCGTACGAGTCGCTCGACCCTCGCTTCCGGGTTCATGCCACGGTCGAAGAGCCTCTCATCATCCACCACCTCGGTTCAGCGGCGGAGCGGCATACTGAGGTTCTCCGCGCATTGGAGCAGGCCGGGCTAGACCCGCCCGACCTCTTCGTCGATCGCTACCCGCACGAGCTTTCCGGCGGCCAGCGCCAACGCGTGGCGATCGCGGCAAGCCTCGTCCTCCACCCAGACGTCCTCGTCGCAGACGAGCCCGTCTCCATGCTCGACGTCTCGGTGCGGGCGGGCGTGTTGGCCATCCTCTCGGACCTGCGAAGGAGCGGGCTCGCCATTCTCATGATCACGCACGACCTGTCCACAGCCGCGCACTTCGCCGACCGGATCGCGGTCATGTACCTCGGGCGGATCGTCGAGGAGGGCCCAGCGCACGATGTCATCCACAACCCCCAGCACCCCTACACCCGCGCGCTCCTCTCGGTTGTGCCGAAGCGGGATCCTCGCGAGCGGACGACGCCCCAGATCCTCCGCGGAGAGACGCCGAACCCGGTTCAGATCCCGTCCGGCTGCCGCTTCAACCCGCGCTGCCCCATCGCGATCCCGGAATGCAAGGAGATCGATCCCGAGCTCCGACGGCCTGCGGCAGCCACATCGGCAGGGCATCGCGCCGCGTGCATCCGCGTCTGATTAGGGCCGTCAGGCGCCCCACCGGCGGATGAGCAGCGCCAGCACGGTCGCGACCTCGGCAATCGACTCGAGGTCGACCCACTCGTCGACGCCGTGCAGCCCCGCGCCGGTCGGCCCGTAACAGACGGCATCACCCTCGAAGAAGCGCAGGTCGGTCGTGGCGCGCGCGGGCTCTGCTTTCAGCTCGCCTCCCCGTACCTCGGTATGGCACTCGCCGAGAAGTCGAACGAGGCTCGAGTCTGGGTCGAAGGAGTAGCCCACCGCGCGGAAGCCGCGGAACTCGACCGATGCGTTTCCGTCGGCTTCGGCCACCGCGGCGGCGAGCCCGGCTTGCGCCTCGGCCGGATCCATCCGGATCGGAAAGCCCAGCCGCACGTCCAGGTCGGCCCGGCCCGGCGTCATCGAGGGCCAGTCGCCCGAGTGGAGCGCGCCGACGTTGAGGAGATACGGCCGCTCGACCCCTTCGAACTCCGGCTCGGGAGACGCATTGAGCTTCGCCTCGAGCTCATGGAGAGACGACACCACGACGAACGCGCTCTCGATGGGGTTCGAGCCCTCGTCCGCATGCGAAGCGTGGCGGGAGCTGCCTTCGGTGGTAATCCGCGCCCAGATCACTCCCGGCGAGACGAGGTCGATCGTGCTGTTCGTGGGCTCGGCGATGACCACCCCGTCGGCGAGCGGGCCCGCGAGACACGCGGCGAGCGCGCCGTTCCCACCGCACTCCTCCTCGATGACGCTCTGGTACACGAGCTGGCCGGGCAGGTCTCCGGCGCTGAGCGCCGCCTCGACCGCAAGCAGCATCGCCGCGACACCGCCCTTCATGTCGCACGCTCCGCGGCCGCAGAGCCGGCCGTTCTCGATTTCGGCGCCGTACGGCGGCTTCGTCCAGCGGTCAGCGGGCTCCTCGCTGACGACGTCCACGTGGCCGTTGAAGAGGAGCGACCGCCCGCCGCCTCCGCCGAGGGTTCCGACGAGGCAGCGCCGGCCTTCGTAGCCGATCAGCGGGATCCCCGAGCCGGGGTGCCGCGCGAGCTCCTCGGCGTCCGGTTCCACCGATCGCACCTCGAACCCGAGCCCGTGCAAACGCTCCTCCACGAGCGCCTGCGCGGGCTCCTCGTTGCCGAGCAGGCTCGGAACCCGCACGAGCTCCTGCAAGAACCCGATCGTGTCCGGCAGCGCGTTTTCGACGGCCCTCCGCGCTTCCGAGGATGAGAAGATCGCCATGACGATGGACCCTAACCCGGCCGATCTCCTCCTCACAGGCGGCGCCGTCTACACGGTGGACGACGCCCGCTCGGTCCACGAAGCGGTGGCGGTGAAGGACGGCCGCATCGCAGCGTTGGGCCCCGCGGCCGAGCTGGCGCACCTGGCGGGCTCGACGACCCGGGTCGTCGACCTCGAGGGCCGGACCGTCCTGCCCGGCTTCCAGGACGCCCACCTCCATCCCCTCGACGGCGGCCTGCTCGCGATCGTCTGCAACCTCCACGAGACGCAATCGGCCGCCGAGTGCCTCGGGGTGATCGGCCGCTACGCGGCAGAGCACCCCGAAAGGGCCTGGATCACCGGCGACGGCTGGTCGATGGACTTCTTCCCGGGCGGGAATCCCGACAAGGAGCGCCTCGACGCTGTCGTGGCGGACCGGCCCGTCTACCTGGAGAACCGCGACGGGCACACCGCATGGGTGAACAGCCGCGCGCTCGAGCTCGCCGGCATCCACCGCTCGACGCCGGACCCGTCGGACGGCCGGATCCAGCGCGCCGACGGCGGCGAGCCGAGTGGCGCTCTCCACGAGGGCGCGATGCGCATGGTCGAGGAAATCACCCCGCCGACCACACAGGCGGAGTGGGAGCAGGCGCTGGTCAGCGCCCAGGCTGAGCTGCACGCGCTCGGGATCACGGCCTGGCAGGACGCCGTCGTCACCGCGGAGACCCTCCCGGCTTACCGGGCCGTCGCCGAAAGGGGCGCACTGACCGTGCGGGCCCAGGGAAATCTCCTGTGGGACCGCACGCGCGGGGAGGAGCAGATCGAGGAGCTACTGGCACTGCGCGAGCAGGGGACCGTCGGCGACCGCCTCCGCGTTCGCGGCGCGAAGATCTTCGTCGATGGCGTGCTCGAGAACTTCACCGGTGCCCTGCTCGAGCCCTACGTCGGGAGCGACAACCGTGGCATGGCCATGCACGAGCCCGAGGAGCTCGCGAGCATCGTCACGCTGCTGGACGGCCACGGCTTCCAGGTGCACATGCACACGATCGGCGACCGCGCGGTGCGTGAGGCTCTGGACGCCGTCGCGGCCGCGCAGCGCGCGAACGGGCGGCGCGACGCCCGCCACCACCTCGCCCACATCCAGCTCGTCCACCCCGACGATCAGCCGCGCTTCGCCGAGCTGGGGGTCGTCGCCAACGCCCAGCCCTACTGGGCGGCCGCCAGCCGGTACGTCCTCGAGCTGACCGTCCCGTTCATCGGCGAGGCGCGGGCGAGCTACCACTATCCCTTCGGAAGCCTCGAGCGGGCAGGCGCCCGCCTGGCCTTCGGAAGCGACTGGACGGTCTCCACGGCGGACCCGCTCGCGCAGATCGAGGTCGCCGTGACGCGGGTCGAGCATCCCAACCGCAATACCGAGCCGATGCTCCCGGACGAGGCCCTCGACCTCGAGACGGCTGTGGCGGCCTTCACGAGCGGCTCGGCCTACGTGAACTTTCTCGAGGACGAGACGGGCTCGGTCGAGCCCGGGAAGCTCGCCGACCTCGTCGTGCTCGACCGCGACCTCTTCGCGCCCGACGCCGGCCCGGCCGGCGATGCGAGCGTGGTCCTCACCCTCGTCGAGGGCGAGACCGTCTACGACGCGCTTTGAGCCAACGCCAGGTGGCGCGATCGCCGTCGGGCGAGAAAGGCCGTCGTTGCGAACGGGGCGACGAAGAGCGCGATCACGAGGATCGTCCCGAAGATCTGAGCCGCGAGAGACGGGCCTCCCGAGCAGGTGAGGGGGCCGCCAGGCTGTCCGCTGCAGGTCTCCGCGTAGGTTCCGATCGTGGCGAGAAACAGGGGCAGTGCGAGCCCTCCAGGCACGACGAGGGTTCCGATCGCCTTCTCGGTCGTGGTCCAGGTGTTCGAGATCCAGAGGAGGACGACACCGACGATCCAGCCCACGACCGGCACGACGACGCCGCCGATCAGGAGCAGGACGAGGGCAACGATGTCCCAGGCGCTGCCCTTCGAGGGGACACCGCGGCGCTGGGCCTCTTCGGCGGCGATGTCCTCGGGCTCCCCGAGGCGGTCGAGCAGCGTGCGAATCGCCGCTTCGTTCTCCGTCTCGAGGTCGGCGCGGGCCTCTGCAATATGGCCGGAAATCTCGTCGAGGAGCTCCTTCCGGCGGGACTTCGGGAGGTCGCGAAGCGCCCTCTCCAGGCGCTTGAGATAGTCGGCTACAAGCTGGTCGGCTTTCGAGGCCATGGTCATCCCGTCCTCTCGACGAAGTGGTCAACAGCGTTCCGGAACCGGCGCCATTCGAGCCTGAACGCCTCGAGCGCGGCCCGGCCCGCGCTGGTCAGGTGGTAGTACCGGCGGGGAGGGCCGGAAGGGGATTCCTGCCAGGTGGACTCGACGAGCCCGTCGCGACGCAGGCGGCTCAACAGCGGATAGATCGTTCCCTCACTCGTCACCATGCCGTCCATCTCGGCCAGTCCGCGGACGAGATCGAACCCGTAGCGCTCCTCATCGGCGAGCAGCGAGAGCACGCAGTACTGCAGCGTGCCCCGGCGCATCTGGGCGAGCAGCGCGTCCTGCTGAGCTACCATGTACTACAAGGTACCTGGGACTACCTCATAAGTCAACGAGCACGCGGCCGTCGTCGGCCTTCGCGGGATACACGGCCACCCGCAACGTCGAATCGTCGAGGCACGCACCGGTTGCAGGGTCGAACTCCCAGCCGTGCCAGGGGCAGCGCAGGACGCTGAGGCCGGAGAGCTCATAGCCGCCGGGCTCCCCCACGAGACGCTCCTCGACCGTCCCGAGACAGAGCGGGCCGCCGTGGTGCGGGCAGCGGTTGCGGACGCCGCGGAGCTCCCCGCCGGCGCGGACGACTCCCACCTCGCGGCCTTCCACTCGCGCGATGACGCGCCCCTCTCGCTCGAGGTCGGTGACCGACCCGACGTCGTGCCACGTCACGCCGCGGCAGGAAGCTTGAGCCGCTCTCCGTAGAGCTCGGCCGCGTTGTCGTGCAGGACCCGCTCGCGCCAGGCTTCCGGTAGCCGCTTGAGCATGAACGCGGGGTCGTCGAAGTCCCAGTGGGGATAGTCGGAGGCGAAGCAGAGCACGTCGGGCGCGCCCGCGGCCTCGAGCATCTCCCAGAGGAGATCGTCTCGGCCGTCCGTGTGCTCGAGCGGCTGCGTCGAGAAGCGCACCTGCTCGCGGGCGACCTCGCTCGGCTTGCGCTCGAGCCAGGGCGTGTCCGACCGCAGCGCACGCCAGTTCGTGTCGAGCCGCCAGAGGATCCCCGGCAACCAGGCGATCCCGCCTTCGATGAGAAGCACTTTGAGGCCCGGCAGCCGCTCGAAGGTCCCGTGGACGAGCAGGGAGACGAGGTGCGCCATCGTGCTGCAGGCAGAGCCGAGCGTGTGCCACTCGATGTAGAAGGTGACCGGGCCCGCCCCGCCCGGCGGCGCGGCGATGCCCATCCCTTCTCCGCCCGAGTGGATCGCAACGGGGAGCCCGAGCTCGACCGCCGCCTCGAAGATCGGGAGGTACCGTGGCTCGCCGTACGGCCGCTCCGCCCCTCCGCACAGAAGCACCTGGACGAAACGTGGGTCCTCACCGACCCGGCGAATCTCCTTGGCAGCTTCCTCCGGATCCTGTGCCGGGCAGATGATCGCTCCGCGCAGGCGCTCGTCACGCTCCAGCCAGTCTTCGCGAATCCAGTCGTTGTGGGCGCGCGCGAGGGCCGCAGCACGGTACGGGCTCGGCATGAGTGAGACCAGGACCGCGTCGTCCGCGTTCAGCACCCCGGCTGACGTGCCGCTCGGGTCGAGGAGCTCCCGCTGGACGGCCTCCACGCTCCCCCCTGGCGGTCGGCCGTCGGCGGCGAGGTCCTGCCGATACCACGAGGAGGGATGGCTCCACGAGTAACCGGGGAGCCCGAAGTAGGGCTGAGTGCGAAACCACTCCCGCTGGGCCTCCACCACGTGCGCGAGCAACGGCTCGGGATCGACGATCTGCGGGTGGATGTCGCAGTCGATCAAGGGGCCTAGCTTCTCACACGTGGTCGCGCGGGATCGTGAACGACCAATCCCGCGAGAAGATCTGCTCCCCGTTCTCGCTCACGTCGAGGCGCGTGTGGACGTGAAAGTCGTCGCGGTCGCTCGTCATCGAGCTAGTCACCTCGGACAGCATGCTCCAGTCCCCTCGCCCCATGCCGGATGAGGCCCGGAACTCGACGTTCGCCGACAGCGGATCGCCGTCGACGATCGAGTAGACGCAGTGGCTCGCGTCCGACGTCTCGAGATCGGCATCGACAAGCCGCAGCGACCCGCCCAGATCCCAGTCGAAGACCTTCTCGACGCGACCCGTCGCGAGGTCGCGCCGCAGCGTGTGCGCCACGGGCCCGGGCTCCTTTTCCTCGATCTCGAGCGGAGCCGAGTGCTCGGGCTCGCCGAACGCCGGCAGGCGGTCGTCTTCGGCGCGAGGAGGACGGACCGGGAGCTCGAGGCTCCCACCGTGGACTGTGAGCGTCACCTCCTCGGGCGACGGCCAGAGCCAGGGCCAGTAAGCCGGTGAGACGGCGACGCGAAGACGGTTTCCGGCCGCGAACGAGTGCGCGACGACGTCGAGCGGGACGCGAACGGTGTAGCGGGCGGCGGGCTCGAGGGCGCTCGGATGCTCGTGGCTCTGGCGGTGCGCGAGGTTGAGAACGCCGCGCGTTACGAGCGCAGAGGTCCCGTCCGGGAAGACCTCGCAGAGGCGGACGGCCACGAGCGCCTGCGGCTTGTCGGCTTCCAGGTCGAGGGTCACCGCCGGCAGCCCGAGGATCTCCAGGGACTCTGCGAGCGGCTCGAAGTCGAAGGTGAGCGAGAGCGCGTCGTCGGGCCGCTGGTCCGCCGGGAGCTCGCCGGACTGCCCCTCCGCGCACCAGACTCCGGACTGCGTACCCGTGGACTGCACCGCGCGGACGCTGCGAGAGGTCGCGAGCGGCAGCTCCCAGCTCTGCTCGTCGATCCGCGGCGACGGCCACGCGGACTCCGCGATCCAGCGGCCCGGCCGGACGTCGTAGCTCGGTCTGGGCGGCCCTGAATCCTGCATCCAGACCCGCAGCATGGGCTCGTCTAACACGCCCGTGTCGATCCCTTTCAGCCAGTGGTCGAACCACCGCACGGACTCCTGCAGGAAGCCGATGCTCGGCCCGGGGAGCGCATCGTCGGGGAACGCGTGCGCCCAGGGCCCGATGAGCCCCTTGCGCGGGACGGAGAGGCCTTCCAGCAGACGCGGGACGGAGTTCGTGTACCCGTCGACGAAGCCTCCGACCACGTACACGGGGCACTCGATCGCGGAGTAATCGTCGCTGACCGACCCCTGCTGCCAGTACTCGTCACGCCGCTGGTGCGCGAGCCAGGGCAGGATCCACGGGGTCCCGGCCTCGAGGCGCTCGAGCCACTGCTCGCGCCAGCCGTTGCCCATCAGTCTCGGGTCGGGCGGGCGCGCCATCCAGGTCAGCATCGAAGAGGCCCAGTGGAGCATGTCGAGCGCGAGCACGCAGCCGCCGCGGTAGTGGACATCGTCCGCGTAGCGGTCGTCCGAGGCGCAGAGCACCATGATCGCCCTCAGCGCAGGCGGTCGGTGGGCGGCGATCTGCAGCGCGTTGAACCCGCCCCAGGAGATCCCCCAAACCCCGACGGCGCCCGAGCACCACGGCTGCTCGGCCAGCCACGCGATCACCTCGAGAGCATCCTGCTGCTCCTGTTCGGTGTACTCGTCTTCGAGGATGCCGTCCGACTCGCCGGTGCCCCGCATGTCGACTCGCACGGCGGCGTAGCCGAACCCGGCCATATAGGGCTGGCGCTTTGCGTCGCGGACGGCGGTGCCGTCGGTCTTGCGATAGGGCAGGTATTCGAGGATCGCCGGAACGGGATCCTCCTCGGCATCCTCCGGCAGCCAGATCCTCGCCGCGAGACGGGTACCGTCGGAGAGCGGAATCCACGTGTGCTCGATCTCCCGCACCTTTCGCGGGAAGTCCGTCCGGATGCGGTCGGTCACGTCGCGACTCGCTCGAGAACAAGACGCTCGCGCGTGAAGGGCAGCGGCACCGAGGGCTCCTCCGCGTCGATCTCGCGGGCCAGACGGTGACCCTCGAAAACAGCCTCCGCGATCAGCCGCGGCGCCACGCAGTCCCCAATGCGGTAAAGAGCCTCGATCCCTTCCGCGCGAAGCCGGTCCTCGTCACCCGAGAGCTCGAGAAAGAGGCGTTCGTCGGAGAGCCGCTGCGTCACGAGGACGACGGCGTCGGCCTCGAGCTCGAGCGGCTCGCCCAGGTGGTCTCGCGCCGTCAGGAGGCCCGGCTGGATCCCCGTGAGGAACGTGCCGGTGCGCATGCGGATGCCCGTGTCGTGCAGGTGCTGGCGAAGGAGCGCTCCCTCCAGCGTCTCGTCCGAGAGCGGGGAGATGAGATCGTGGCACGTGACGAGCTCGACCTCGTAGCCGTCGGCGATGAGCTTCTCCGCGAGCCCGGGAGCGACGAAGTACCCGTCCGCGTCGAACACGACGACGCGCTGTCCGGGCGGCGTCTTTCCCTCGAGCATGACCTGCTCGGGCGTGAGGACGTGAGGCAGCGACCGGTCGGCGCCGGGAATCGGCTCGTGGGTGCTGAAGTTGATCCCGTCTCCGGCCCAGCGAGCACCGGTCGCGACGACGACGATCTCGGCGCCGTACTCCCGCACGGCGTCCGCATCCAGCCGCGTTCCGGTGATGACCTCGACGTTGCTGAGCTTCTGGAGCTGGACGGCCCGCCAGTTGAGCACGCGGCCCCACTCGCCGAGACCCGGGAACTTCGGGACCCAGCGCATGATCCCGCCGATCTCGGGCTCCGCGTCGACGAGGTGCACGCGGCGCATGCCCCTCTTCCCGAGGACGATCGCGCACTCCATGCCCGCCGGCCCCGCCCCGACGATCAGCACGTCGCGGTCGGAGTTCGCAGCCGGCTCGAAGCGCTCGGGGTGCCAGCCCCGCCGGTACTCCTCTCCGGCGGTCGCGTTCTGGGTGCAGCGGATCTGGTTGCCGTACTCCGCGCCCGCCGCGCAGATGTTGCAGCCGATGCACTCGCGGATCTCGTCGTAGCGGCCTTCCTCGATCTTCTTCGGGAGGAATGGGTCGGCAATGGATGGCCGAGCCGCGCCGATCAGGTCCCAGGCCCCGCTGGAGACGATCTCGGCCATGCGATCGGGATTGGTCAGACGGCCGACGCCCACGATCGGCTTCGCCGTCACCTCGCGGACACGACCGGTCCACTCGAGCTGGTAGCCCTCCCGGAAGAAGCGGGAGGTGCCGGAGTCCTTCGACCACTCTGTGATGGAGCCGACGTTGACGTCCCAGAGGTCGACCAGGTGATCGGCGAGCGAGATGAAGCCGAGGCCCTCCTCCAGCTCCACGCCGGTCGGGCTCAACGCCTCGACACAGAAGCGCACGGCGATCGCGCATTCGTCTCCGATCGCCTCTCGAACCACCTCGAGCGTCTCGAGCCAGAAGCGCGCGCGGTTCTCGAGCGACCCGCCGTACTCGTCGGTCCGATGGTTGTAGTACGGCGAGAGAAACTGCAGCGGCAGATAGGCGTGCCCGCCGTAGACGTAGACGATGTCGAACCCCGCGTCGCGCGAGCGGCGCGCGGCGGCGACCCAGTCTTCGCGCACGCGGGCGATGTCGTCCTTCTGCATCGCCTTGGGGGTCACGAACGGGTCGTAGTCGCTCGCGAGCTGGGAGGGCGCCACCGCCGGGACGCGGGCGTCGCGCGCGCGGGCATGCGCCCCGCCGTGCGCGAGCTCGATCCCGGCGAGCGAGTCGTGGGCATGGGCCTCGTCGCACATGACCGCGAGGTTCTGGAGGTCGCCGTCGTCCCAGATGCGCGTCGAGAACACCGGCCAGAAGTCCGAATTGACGCTGACGAGGGCCTCCTCCGTGCACACTGCCGCCCAGCCGCCTTCGGCCTTCGTGGCGCGGAACCTCGCCTGCGACGCGGGCTTCTCGCTCCCGAAGCCAGTGCAATGCGGAACGGCGTAGAACCGGTTCCTGAGGGTCTTCGGGCCGATCCGGACCGGCTCGAAGAGGATGTCATGGCGGGGATCGCGCGGCATCGGCCGGGATAGGATCGCGCTTGTGGCGCAAGCGGTCAAAGCGCGAACCGGCGGCCGGCTCGTCGCCGAGACCCTCGAGGCCCTCGAAATCGAGGCTGCGTTCGGCGTCCCGGGGGTTCATGCCCTGGCAATCTGGGACGGTCTGCGAACAAGCCCGATCCGCACGATCGGCTTCCGCACGGAGCTGAACGCGGGCTTTGCGGCGGACGGCTACGCCCGTGCAACCGGCAAACCCGCGGCGCTCCTCCTCTCCACGGGGCCGGGCGCGCTCATCTCCCTCGGGTCGCTGATGGAGGCCGCCAGCTCGCATGTCCCCCTGGTGGCGATCGCCAGTCAGATCCCGCGCGATCTCGTCGGGCGCGGGCGCGGCTATCTGCACGAGCTTCCCGACCAGATCGCGTCCTTCGCCCCGGTCGTCAAATGGGCGGCCCGCGCGGAGTCTGCGACTGAGGTGCCCGAGCTCCTCACAGAAGCGTGGAAGCGCGCGCAGACCCCACCCTCTGGACCTGTGTTTCTCGAGATCCCCGTGGACGTGCTGAGCGACGAGACGGACATCGCCGCGCCTCCGAGGCAAGACGGGTTCCTCTTCTCGATGACGTCTCCCGCCGGCTCCGAGCAAATCGCCGCCGCGGCCCAGTTGCTGAACGACGCCGAGCGCCCGGTCGTGTGGGCGGGCGGCGGCGTCCTCCGCTCGGGCGCCTCGAACGAGCTTGCCGAGCTGGCGCGGCGGCTCGGAGCGCCCGTGGCGACGACCTACATGGGCAAGGGCGCCTACCCCGCGGACGACCCGCTCTCCGCCGGCTCCGCGTGCGACGAGGAGGCCTTCAAGGAGCTCATGGCGGAGGCCGACGTCGTGCTGGCCGTGGGCACGGAGCTCGGCGCCGAGACGACGGCTCAATACACCCTCGAGCTCTCGGGGAAGATCGTGCAGATCGACGCCGCCGGAGAGCGCTTCGGCGCCACCTTCCCGGCGTTCGGCCTCACGGGCGACGCCCGCTTGGTGCTCGAGGAGCTGCTGAAGCGGATCCGAGATCGGGATACCGACGGCGCCGAACGCGCCGCTCGCGTACGTGAGCGGGTCGCGCAGGGGCTCGCCGAGCAGGACCGCGAGCTCGAAGGCGGGCTTCTGGAGACGATCCGCGCAGCCGTCCCGCCCGAGACGGTGACCGCCTGGGACATGACCATCCTCGCGTACTGGGCGGCCGCCCATTTCCCCGTCACAGAGCCGCGCACGTTTCTCTACCCGCTCGGCTCGGGAACGCTCGGCTACGCGTGGCCGGCCGCGCTCGGCGCGGCGGTCGGCGCCGGCACGCGAACGCTCGGGGTCGTCGGCGACGGCGGGTTCCTCTACGGCATCCAGGAGCTTGCCACCGCGCAGCAATACAGTCTCGACACAGTCGTTCTCGTAGTCGACGACGGGGGGTACGGAATCCTCCGTGAGTACCAGCGCGCGTCCTTCGGGGAGACGACTGCCGTCGACCTGGTCGAGCCCGACTACGTCGCCCTGGCCGAGGCCTTCGGCGTTCCCGCCGAGCGGACGACTCCAGAGGAGCTCGGCGGTGCGCTCGAGCGCGCGTTCGGCCGCGAGGGCCCAGCGCTGATCCACCTCCCTGTGCTCCTCCGCATGTGGGACCCCACCCAATGACTCCCTGGAACGAGCTCGTCCGGCCGTCCCTGATCGGCGTCGAGCCCTACAGACCGGGCCCGAGCATCGACGAGCTGAAAGAGCGCTACGGCCTCGAGGAGATCGCGAAGCTGAACTGGAACGAAGGCCTGCTCGGCTCCTTCCCCGGAGTCGAGGACGCCGTCGCCCGAGAGCTCGAGCGTGCGTGGATGTATCCCGAGCACGCCTACACGGACTTTCGGGAGGCGGTCGCCTCCTGGCTCGGCACGAAGCCGGAGCGGATCGTCCCCGGCCACGGCATCCAGGCGCTCATCGCCACCGTCGCCCACGCCTTCCTCGATCCCGGCCAGACAGTCGTCGTGCCGAGCCCCACCTACGGCCTCTATGCGCAGGTCTCCGAGGCGGCGGGCGCCAGGGTCGAGCGCGTCCCGGGACGAGACCACAGACACGACGTCGAGGCTCTCGTGGACGCGGGTCACCGAACGGGCGCCCGGCTCGTCTGGCTCTGCGACCCGAACAACCCCACGGGCTCGCTTCTCACCTCCGCCGAGTGGCAGACGCTCCTGGAAAACCTGCCGGAGCGCTGCGCTGTCGTCGTCGACGAGGCCTATGTCGAGTACGCTCGTCCCGAGCTGCGGCTCCGGCGCGAAGAGGACGTCGAAGCGGGCCGCCCGGTCATCGTCCTGCGCACGTTCTCGAAGATCTTCGGGCTGGCAGGGCTTAGGCTCGGCTACGCCGTGGTGGACGAATCCCTTGCGCCCTTCCTCGACGTCGTCCAGGAGCCCTTCAACGTCAACCGCGCCGCGCTCGCGGCGGGCTGTGCCAGCCTTAGGCACCCGGACCTCGTCGACGCGCGGCGCCTGGAGAACGAAGCCGCGCGCGAGACGCTGGCCCGGCTCCTCCGCGACCAGGGTCTCGACCCCGTCCCGTCGGAGGCCAACTTCCTCCTCGTGGACGTGCAAGGGGACGACCTCGGCGTCGCGAAGGCCCTCCTGCGTCGAGGCTTGCTCGTGCGACCCGGCCAGGACTTCGGCATGCCCGGCTACCTCAGGATCACCATCGGGCCCCTGCCGCTGATGGAACGCCTCGCCGCGGAGCTCGCACACGCGCGGGACGAGCTGCAAGCCGCCGAGGCCGTCGGATGAGCGAGGTCGTCCTCCAGGGGCTGAGCAAGCGTTTCGGCGACGTCCAGGCCCTCCAGGAGCTCACCCTGGAGATCCACGACGGTGAGTTCTTCTCCCTGCTCGGCCCCTCGGGCTGCGGCAAGACGACGACGCTCCGCCTCATCGCGGGCTTCGAGGAGCCCACGACCGGGAGGATCCTGCTCGGAGGGACCGACGTCACGAAACGTCCGCCGAACCGACGGCCGGTCAACACCGTATTCCAGCACTACGCGCTCTTCCCGCACCTCTCCATCCAGGACAACGTCTCCTTCGGCCTCGACTTCACGGACATGAAGAAGCAGGAGAAAAGAAGCCGGGTCGGCGAAGCGCTCTCCCTGGTTCGCCTCGACGGCTTCGAACGGCGCAAGCCGAACCAGCTTTCCGGTGGACAACAGCAGCGCGTGGCGCTCGCACGCGCGCTCGTGCTGAACCCACGCGTGCTCCTGCTCGACGAGCCGCTCGGCGCCTTGGACGCGAAGCTCCGGCGGGCGCTCCAGATTGAGCTGAAGGCGATTCAGGAGCACGTGGGCATCACGTTCGTCTACGTGACGCACGACCAGGAGGAGGCCCTGACGATGTCGGACCGCATCCTCGTTATGGCCGACGGCGCTCCCCAGCAGATCGGACGCCCGGAGGACCTCTACGAGGAGCCCGCCAACGCCTTCGTCGCGGACTTCCTCGGCGCCTCCAACCTGATGGAGGGAGACGCGCACGGACGCGGCATCGTGAGCCTCGGCGACCGTACGGTGCGGGCGGGACGCGGCCTGCTCGACGAGACGGGGCCGGTCAAGCTCACCATCAGGCCCGAGCGCGTGCGCCTGGAAGAGCTCGGGCCGGAGACCGAGAACAGGCTGCCCGGAATCGTCACGAGACTCGTCTACCTCGGCTCGACGAGGCAGGCGATCGTCGAGCTCCAGCACGGCGAGGCGTTGCAAGTGCTCCTGACCGTCGACCGGGACATCGACCTTCGTGAAGGGATGCCCGTGCTCGTGCACCTGCCAACCGACTGCCTCCGCATCCTGGCCGCCTCGGACGGGGAACCGGTGATCGAGCAGGCGGTTGCAAGCGAGCACTGAGTTGAAGATGCGGCCGTCGGCGTTACACTCTCCACCCTTCGAAAAGGAGGCTCGGCGATGACGTTGCATCCGAAAGAGCGGCCCGACGGTTCAACTCGGCGAGACTTCCTTGTTCGTAGCGCAGCCGCGGCAACCGTCCTTTCAGGTGCAGGCGGGCTCCTCGCCGCCTGCGGCAACACCACCAGCGTGGCCGAGGCCACGGGTACGAGCGGCGAGCCGGTCGGCCCGGGAGGCCTGCCGCTCGCTCGCCCGGACAAGCGAGTGACGCTCCCACTTTGGGAGGACCCGATCGAGTCCGGTCTCGAGCCCGAGACGGGCGGCACCTTCACCGTCTTCAACTATCCGGACTACCTCTACAAGAAGCTTCTCAAGGAGTTCTGCGCCAAGTACGACGTCGAGCCTCAGTACACGGCGTTCGACAACATCTCGTCGGGCATCAAGCGCCTAGCCTCCGGGGCCGTGCAGCCGGACGTCATGGAGATGACGCCCGACAACCTCGACCTCGCCGTGGCCGGGAAGTTGATCAAGCCGCTCAACCTGGACTACATCCCGAACCTGAAGAAGAACATCTGGCCCGAGCTCGTCGACCCGTTCTACGACGGGGGCTCGCACTACACCGTGCCGTACACGCTCTACGCGACCGGCATCGCGTGGCGAACGGATCACGTCACCGAGGACATCGCCTCCATGCAGCAGCCGTGGGACATCTTCTGGCAGGCGGAGGCGTACAAGGGCAAGACCGCACTGCTCAGCGAGCCGCGCGAGACGATCGCCATGGCGCTCCTGCGCAAGGGCCACATGGACATCAACACCGAGGATCCGGCGCTGATCAACCAGGCCGTCGCCGACCTGAAGGAGCTCTACGACGTCTGCAACATCAAGGTCGGCGACGTCCAGTACCAGGCAGTGCCCGAAGGCTCGAGCTGGCTGAACCAGGCCTGGGCGGGCGACATGATCGCCGGCTACATCTACTACCTTCCGAAGGGAACTCCCGCGACGGCGCTCGCGTACTGGAAGGCCGACAGGGGCAAGGTCCCGGTCCAGAACGACTGCTTCTCCATCTGCGCGACGACGAAGAAGCCCGTCCTCTCCCACCTCTTCCTCAACTACCTGCTCGACAACGGCGTCGCGTATTCCAACTTCGTCAACTTCAACGGCTACCAGCCGCCCCTCAACGAGATCGACCCCGAGTCGCTCGTGAAGGACGGCGTCGTGCCCGAGAACCTCGCCAACAGCGTCCTCACCAAGGACGATTTCGGGACAGACTCGCTGCAAGAAATGACCCTGACCGCCAAAGGCCAGCAGCTCTGGGAGGACGGGTACTCCGACTTCCTCGCCGGAGGCAGCGGCTAAAACCCAGCCGTGTACCGTCGCTGGCTCTGGCCCAGCCTCTCCTTCCCGGGCGTTTTCTGGCTGATCCTTCTCTTCGTGGTGCCGTTCTACGCGGTGCTCGGCGTCGCGTTCGGAACGGTCGACCCGATCCTCTTCCAGCCGGTTCCAATCTGGAATCCGCTCAACTGGAACGTCGGCTGGATGAACGAGGTCCTCCACCGGCTCGCGCCGGGAGGGATCTGGTTCGACGTCGGCATTCGCACGATCGTCTATGTGGCCCTCTCGCTCGCCCTCTGCCTGGTCATCGGCTATCCCGTGGCCTACTACGCCGCGCGGCACGCGGGCCGCCTGAAGGGCCTGATCCTCATCCTGATCATCCTGCCGCTCTGGATCAGCTACATGATGCGGATGCTCGCCTGGGTGAACCTGTTGCAGACCGACGGCTACGTGAACCGCTTCCTGACGTTCACCCATGTGCTCAGCCAGCCGCGCGAATGGCTCGCCGGGAGCTCGTCGACGGTCATCCTCGCCCTCGTCTACGGCTATATCCCGTATCTCATCCTGCCGCTCTTCGCGTCCCTCGACCGCATCGACCGCAGCCATCTCGAGGCGGCGCGCGATCTGGGCGCGAGCCCGTGGCAGGCGTTCAGAACCGTGACCCTCCCGCTGTCGAAGACGGGCATCCTCGGCGGCGCCGTGCTGATCACGCTGCCGATGTTCGGCGACTACTACACCCCGAACATCGTCTCCCAGTCACCCAAGACCTCCATGATCGGGAATCAGATTGACCTCTACTTCCACGGCGGGCCCCAGCCGACGATCGGCGCGGCGCTCACGGTCGTGCTGGCAGGCTTCCTCACCCTCCTGATGGCGTACTACTTGTGGAGCATCCACCGGGCGCAGCGGAGCGTAGGAGCGGTGGGAGCCCTGTGACCGCCGTCGCCGAGCGCCGAACGGCCCCGCAGTTCAGCACAGTGACTCGGCTCCGCGGCTGGCTCCGGAACCCCTGGGGCAAGCCGCGCTTCCTCGTCCTCGTCACCTGGGCGTACATCCTCTGGTCGATCGTGCCGGTGCTCATCGCCGTCCAGTTCTCCTTCAACGAAACGCGCTCGCGCACGATCTGGGATTCGTTCTCGACGCGGTGGTACTGGGGCGATCCTGTCGACTCCGTCTGGCACGACCCGACGCTCCGACATGCCCTGGTGCAGACGTTCAAGCTTGCGGGCGCCGACGTGCTCATCGCCGTCCCGCTGGGAGTGCTGCTCGCGCTCGGACTCGCCCGCTGGCACGGGCGCGGCTCGGGAGCGTCGAACTTCATCATGCTCTTCCCCCTCGTCACGCCCGAGATCGTGATGGGCGTGTCGCTGCTCCTCGTCTTCACGCAGCTCTTCACCTTCATCCACACCGGCACGCTGGCCCAGATCCTCGGGCACGTGACCTTCTCCATCTCCTTCGTCGTCGTCATCGTCCGTGGCCGGCTCTTCTCCATCGGGCGGCAGTACGAGGAGGCGGCCGCCGATCTGGGCGCGTCTCCCTTCGTGGCGCTGACCCGCGTCCTCCTGCCGCTGCTCACCCCGGCGATCGTCGCCTCCGCCGCCGTCGTGTTCGCCATCTCGGCGGACGACTTCGTCATCAGCCAGTGGCTGTCGAAGGGTGGAGACACGGACACCGTCCCCATCAGGATCTACAGCGCGACCAGGGCGGCGCCCCTGCCCTCCGTGAACGCGATCGCCTCGATCATGCTGGTCTCGACGCTCCTCATCGTCACGCTCGGCTTCCTGGCGTGGCGCTTCCTCACGCGGGGAGAGCGCGGAAAGAAGTCGGACGATCTCGCAGCGTTGGGGCTCTAGGCTACGACCATGGCTCGCGGCGAAATCGACCTGGTGGATCTGCGGAAGGAATTCGCCGAGGTGATTGCGGTCGACGGCATCGACCTCCAGGTGCCGGGCGGCGAGTTCTTCTCCCTGCTCGGCCCCTCGGGCTGCGGCAAGACGACGACGCTGCGCATGATCGCCGGGTTCGAGCGGCCGACCTCCGGCCAGATCCTCCTCGACGGCTCCGACGTGGCCTACACGCCGCCCCACCACCGGAACGTGAACACCGTCTTCCAGAACTACGCGCTCTTCCCGCATCTGAACGTCTTCGACAACGTCGCGTTCGGCCTGCGCCGGGCTAAGCGCCCGAGGGACGAGATCAAGACCCGTGTCGGCCGAGCCCTCGAGCTCGTTCAGCTGGGAGGGTTCGAGAAGCGAAAGTCCTCGCAACTGTCGGGCGGGCAGCAGCAGCGTGTCGCGCTCGCGCGGGCGCTGATCCTCAACCCGGCCGTCCTCCTTCTCGACGAGCCGCTCGGAGCTCTCGACGCGAAGCTACGCAAGGCGCTGCAGATCGAGCTCAAGGCTCTCCAGCAGGAGGTTGGGATCACATTCCTCTACGTCACGCACGACCAGGAGGAGGCGCTGACGATGTCCGATCGGCTCGCGGTGATGAATGGGGGCCATATCGAGCAGATCGGCGCACCACAAGACGTCTACGAAGATCCGACGACCGTCTTCGTCGCCGACTTCCTCGGAGTCTCGAACCTCATGGACGCGCACGCCAAGGGCGCCCGCGATGGCGCCTGCCTCGTCGACGTCCAGAGCTACGAACTCGAAGCGCGAGCCGGCGGCGACGTCACCGGGCCGGCGAAGATCGTCATCAGGCCCGAGCGGATCGAGCTTGAGCCGCACGGATCCCTCCCTGGGCCGAACCGATTCCCGGGCATGGTGGAGCGAGTCGTCTACGTGGGATCGGGGATCCAGGTGATCGTGCGGGCGGCCACCGGCGAGGCCCTCCAAACGCTCTTCCAGAACACGGGCAAGCCAATTCAGTATGAGCAGGGCACCCCAGTCCAGGTTCACTTGCCGGCGGAAGCGCTCCGCGTGCTGCCGGCCGACATCGGAGAGCCCGCCAAGGACGCCTGAAGGTGCATGAGAAGCGCATCGAGATCCGCTGGCGCGACCTGGACGCCTACAACCACGTGAACAACGCGGTCTATCTGACGTATCTCGAAGAGGCCCGCGACGAGTGGCTCGAGCGGTCGCTCGGCAAGGAGGGGTCGGCCTGGGGGTACGTCCTCGCCCGAGTCGCGATCGACTTCCGCCGGGAGCTGACGCAGGAAGACGACATCGTGGTGGCGAGCTGCTCGCTCGCCCACCTGGGCAGCTCGAGCGTGACCACGCGCGAGGAGCTGCGCACGACGGGAGGCGAGCTGGCCGCCGAGGCAGAGGCCGTGCTCGTGGCGCTCGACCAGCAAGGCGGCAAGCCGCGGCCGCTGACCGAGTCCGAGCGGGTCGCCCTGGAGCAGGGCTAGCGTGGTCGTCCCCGAGCTGTCCGCCGACGTCCACGAGCTGAAAGCACGCGCTGCGCGCTTCGTCGAGGAGCACCTCTACCCCGCCGAGGAGCGAATCGCGGAGACCGGTGAGATCGACGACCACGAGATCCACGAGCTCAAGGACAAGGCGCGCTCCGAGGGCTTCTCCAACTACAACCTCCCGGCCGAGTACGACGGGCCCGACCTGCCGATGCTCGCCCAGGTCGTGATCGAGGAGGAGGGCGGCAAGGCCACCAACGGGCTCGGCTTCATCGTCTGCGAGCGCGCACCGCGGGAGCTCCTCGAGCTCGCGAGCCCGGAGCAGCTCGAGCGCTACGTCGTTCCGACCTTCCGCCACGAGAGGATGGAGGCGTGGGCCATCACCGAGCCCGGTGCCGGCTCCGACGTCGGTGCCATCGCGGCCACGGCCGAGCGGGACGGGGACGACTGGATCCTCAACGGGGAGAAATGGTTCGTGACGGGCGGCGACAAGGCCGACTACCTGGTCGTGCTCGTGCGTGCGGGCGACGAGCAGACCCTGTTCTTCGTCGACACGGGCACCTCCGGGCTGACACTCGAGCGCACGCCGAGGTTCATGCACGACCCCTATCTGTACGCCCATCCGGAGTACAAGCTGGAGAACTGCCGGGTGCCCGATGCGAACCGGATTCCGAGCGGGGGCGATGAGGGCGCCAAGAAATGGTTCACGGTCGAGCGGCTCATGATCGCGGCCCGTTGCTGCGGCGCAGCCGAGCGTTTGCTCGACCTGTCAAGGGGGTTTGCGGCCGCTCGGGAAGCCTTCGGAACCAGTATTTCCCAATATCAAGGAGTACAATTCCCATTGGCGGACTCGCTCACCGAGCTCGCAGCGGCGCGACTTCTCACCTATCACGCCGCCCACGAGTTCGACGTGAACCCGGACGCCAAGATCGTCCATGGAAAGGCGGCGATGGCGAAGCTGTACGCATCGGAGATGGCGGGGAGGGTCGCCGATAGGGCGGTCCAGATCCTCGGCGGCCGCGGCTACATGCAGGAGAATCCTGTCGAGCGGCACTTCCGCGAGCTCCGCGTCGACCGCATCTGGGAAGGAACGAGCGAGATCCAGCGCGTGATCATCGCCGGAGGCCTCTTCAAGCGCGGCATCGCGCCCTACGCAGGCGGGGTGGGGTCGTGATCGACAACGCCCAGCAGATCAGGGACTCGCTCGCGGCCGGGATGACCCTGCCGGCTTCCTGGTACTCCGACCCGGAGATCCTCCGGCACGAGCAGGAGGCGATCTTCAAGCGCACCTGGCAGTACGCGGGGCGGGTCGAGCAGGTGGCGAAGCCGGGCGACTGGTTCACGACCACGGCCGGAACGATCCCGGTCGTCATCACGCGCGACAAGTCGGGCCAGATCAATGCCTTCGTCAACGTCTGCCGCCATCGCGGCCACGTTGTGGCGAGCGGCTCGGGCCACCGGGGAACGCTCCAGTGCCCGTACCACGCGTGGACCTATGAGCTCGACGGAGCACTGCGCAAGGCCCCGCGCTCGGAGCGCGAGCCCGGCTTCGACGCCGAAGCGTTCTCGCTTCTGCCCGTGCAGATCGACTCGTGGGGCCCGCTGCTCTTCGTCAATCCCGATCTCGATGCTCCCGCCCTCGTCGACGCGCTGGGCCCGCTGCCCGGCCACGTCGAGGCGGCCGGTGTCGACGTCGACCGCCTGCGCTTCCGCGAGCGGCGTGAGTGGGAGATCGCCGCCGACTGGAAGATCGCGGTCGAGAACTACCTCGAGTGCTACCACTGCCCGGTCGCGCACCCCGGCTTCAGCAAGGTGATCGACGTCGACGTGGACGCGTATCTCCTGAGCTCGGACGGGCTCGTCTCCAGCCAGTTCGGGACCCCGCGGCCGGCGGCGCTCGAGGGAAACGGCAAGGCGCCGTACGACGCGCGCGGAGAGGTCGAGCAGGCCCAGTACCACCTCATGTGGCCGAACACGACGATCAACATCGAGGCTGGCCCGGGAAACCTCTCGGTCGACACGACGCGCCCGAACGGGCCCGGACGGTCGATCGGGGTGACCGAGTACTTCTACTACGAAGAGGTTCCGGACGAGACCGCGCGGCAGATGATGGACTTCGCGAACCAGGTCGGGAACGAGGACGCCTCGCTCGTCGAGTCCGTCCAGCGCGGCCTCGACACCGGGATGGTGCCGCAAGGACGCCTCCTGCTCACGAGCGAGCACCTCATCCAGCATTTCCAGCGCCTCGTCTTCGAGGCGCTGACCGGGCACTAACCCCGCGCGCTGAGGCGCATCTCGACGAACTCCCATTCGCCGCCGTTCGTCTCGTGCATGTAGACCCGCGCCCGCTCGAAGCCGGCGCGTTCGTAGACCTTGATGGCTCGCTCGTTGAAGGTCGCCACTGCGAGCGAGAAGCCGTCCGGCGCGAATTGCTCCCGGGCGTAGTCGAGGCCCGCGGCCAGGAAGGTGCCGCCGAGCCCCCGGCCCGTGAGATCCGGCCGCAGGCCCAGCCCGACAACGAGTGTTCGCCCGTCGGGCTTGAACGAGAAGTAGCCGACCAGCTCGCCCTGGTCGTCGTCGACGGCGAAGTAGGCGTCGCCGCGTAGATCCGCGTGGAGGAGCTCTGCGAGATCCTCCTCGTCCGAGATCCAGTCGTAGAACGAGAAGGGCTCGGGGTAGCGCCAACTCGCAACGGCCTCGGCGTCGGTCTGCGCCATCGGCCTGAAGCTGTACGTCACGGCCGTTATCCGCGCGGCTGCTTGCCGAGCGCGGGCAGGTAGGACTCCTGCTCGAGCCAGTGCCCGCCGTCGATCGTGAGCGTCTCGCCGGTGATGTAGCCGGCGTATGGCGAGCAGAGCGCTGCGGCCCACACGGCGACCTCTTCCGGGCTGGCGAGGCGCCCCAGCGGAACGGTCGCGGCGACGCGTGCGCGATCCTCCTCCGTGGGCCAGAGGGCCTGCCCGGCGCCCTCCGTGTCGGTTGGCCCGGGGCAGATGCAGTTGGCGCGGATCCCACGCTCGGCCCATTCAACGGCGAGTGTCTTCGTCAGAGCCTGGACGCCCGCCTTCGCGGCCGCGGAGTGAACGGTGCCCGGCCCGCCCGTCCACGCGTAGCTCGCGATCACGCTCAGGATCGCGCCGCCCTCGCCCTGCTCGATCATCCGGCGCCCGGCGGCGTGGGAGCACAGGAACGAGCCGTCGAGGACGATTCCGACGACCGCTCGCCAGCCGTTCGGCGACAGGTCCTCGGCCTTGACGACGAAGTTCCCCGCGGCGTTGTTCACGAGGACGTCGACGCGGCCGTAGCGGTCGACAGCCGCTGCGACGAGCGCGTCGACGGCCTCGGGCTCACGCACGTCGGTCGGCTGGGCGAGCGCCTGGCCGCCGCCGGTCGCAATCAGCCCAACGGTCTCGTCGAGCGCGTCCTGCCGCCTGCCGGCCACGACGATCGCGGCACCGAGCCGCGCGAGTTCGACCGCCATCGCGCGGCCGAGACCGCTGCCGCCGCCGGTGACGATCGCGACTTTGCCGTCGAACGTTCCGTCAGGAAGCATGGGTGGCTCCTCCGAGCACGATCCTCGCGTCCAGGCCGAGGGCGCCGTCCGGCAGGACGAGGAGCGGATTGATCTCCACCTCGTCGATCTCGGGATGCTCGGCAGCCACGCGCGAGACGATCGAAAGAGCGCGGGCCGCCGCCGCGACGTCGAGGGCAGGACGCCCGCGGGCTCCTTCTAGGAGTGGCGCCGCGCGAAGCGACCGGATCAGCCGCTCGGCCTCCGCTTCGTCCACGGGCGCGAGAGCTGCCGCGACATCCGAAAGAACCTCCGTGTAGAGCCCGCCCATCCCGACGAGCGTAACCGGCCCGAACCGTGGGTCGCGGCGAGCTCCGGCGATCAGCTCGATTCCATCCGCCAGCGGAGCCGTCCGCTCGACGGAGTACTCTGAAGCTTCCAATGTTGCCATTTCTGACAACTTCTCTTCGAGGGCCGCTGCGTCGAGCAACCCGAGCGCGACCCCGCCGGCGTCCGACTTGTGCTCCCGCGCGAGCGCCTTGAGGACGACCGGATAACCGAGCTCCTCGGAGGCCGCGAGGACTTCGTCAGGAGTCCCCGCCCGGCGAGCCTGCGCGAACTCGATGCCGGCAGTCTCGAGCAGCTCGCGGGCGGCCCAGTAGCCCGTTCCCTCAACAGGAGCGGCCGCTGGCGGCAGCTCCGGAACGGCGCCGAGGCGGGCGGAGCCTGCGCGAACGAGGGCGGCGATCGCCGTGAGGGAGCCCTCGAGGTCGCGGTAGACGGGCATCTGCGCTTCTCGCAGGGCATCCGCGGCTGCAGAGCGCCAGTACATCGTCTGGACGACGAGCGGTTTGCCCAAGTCATTGGCGTACTGCGCCATCGCCGTGGCCGCCTCGACCTCGCGGGCGGCGTGCTCGTCCGAGTACGTGCTGTAGCCGCCGAAGTAGCCGGTCAGGAAAACGATGTCGAGCTCGTCGGCCCGGAGCAACAGCTCGACGACGCGGGCGAAGTTGAAGACGTCGTACTCGCCACCGCCCGCCAGGTCGACGGGGTTCCTCGTGGCCGCGGTGGGAGGGAGCAGCTCGCCGATGGCGGCAGCCGTGGTGTCGCTCACCTCGGGGAGATCGAGGCCGTGCGCGGCAGCGAGATCGGCGGCGATGACGGTCGAGCCCCCTCCGTCGGCGACGACTCCGACCCGGCGACCGTGCGCGGGAGGCGCGCCCAGCCGGGCGGCAGCCACGTCGACGAGCTCCTTGGGCGTCGCCACGCGCTGGATTCCCGCGGCCGCGCATGCCGCGTCCACTGCGACGAGGTCGCTCACCATCGCGCCCGTGTGACTACGGGCCGCCCGCGCGCTGGCCGCGGTCCCTCCACCTGCGAGCAGCAGGACCGGCTTGCCCGCGTCGACGGCCCGCTGGGCCGCGCGGGCGAACGCGCGCCCGTCCCGGAAGTCCTCGCAGTAGATCGCGATGAGCCGGGTCGGCTCGTGCTCCGCGAATGAGTCGATGAGCTCGGCCACCTCGAGGTCGGCCTGATTGCCCAGCGAGACGAAGCGGGAGTATCCAAGCCCGGCGTCGCCCGCCAGCATCCCGACCTCGAGCGCGAGGTTGCCGCTCTGCGAGATAAACCCGATCGAGCCGCTCGGGACGGAGTTCGAGCTCAGGTGGAGATTCGTCTCGGCGTCGAAGATCCCCAGGCAGTTGGGCCCGACGAGGAGAGCGCCCGCCTCGCGAACCCGCTCCACGGCGGCCTCCTCCCTCGCGCGACCTTCCGGACCGCCCTCGCCGAGACCCGCGCTGATGACGACAAGGGCCTTGGCACCTGCGTCGACCGCGTCCTCGACCGCCTCGTCGAAGACGCTGGCCGGCACGGTGATGACGACGAGCTCCGGGGATTCGGGCAGCTCGGCCAGTGAGCGATACGCGTCACGCCCCAGGATCTCGCCGCCGTTGCGGTTGACGAGGTAGACGGAGCGGCGGTCCTCTCCGAGGAGTGCGCCCGTGCCGAGCCAGTAGCCCCACTTCCCGGGCGTGTTAGAAGCGCCGACGACGGCGACCGAACGGGGGTCGAAGAGAGGGCGGAGATCTCGCGTCAAGATGGGTGACCAGCCCGGCAACATGGCTCGCACCCTTGGCGCCCGCAAAGCGTCGCCACGCGGCGTCCTCGGTCGCCCGCGTATTTGGCTTCAATACGCGAGCTCCTTGCGTCCTGGCGTAGCTCGCCTTTCGAACACCAAGAGCCCGGCAACGTCACCGGGCTGGTCACCGGAGCAGCCGCCGCGAGATGATCAGACGCTGGATGTCCGAGGTGCCTTCCTCGATCTCCTCGAGCTTCGCGTCGCGCATCCACTTCTCCGCCGGGTACTCGCGCGAGTAGCCCCAGCCGCCGAGCGTCTGCACGGCGGCCCAGGTGCACCACATGGCCGTCTCGGAGGCGAAGAGCTTGGCCATCGCGGCCTCCTTGGTCACGTTCTCGCCGGCGTCGACCCGCCTGGCCGCCTGCCAGACGAGCAGCCTCGCCGCCTCGACGCGGGTGGCCATGTCCGCCAGCCGGAAGGCGACGGCCTGATGCTCGCCGATCGGTTTGCCGAACTGCTCGCGCGTCTTCGCGTACTCGACCGAGTACTCGAGCGCCGCGCGGGCGAGGCCGGTCGCCGCGGCGCCGAGCGTGATGCGCGAGCGGTCGAAGGTCTGCATGAGCCCTGAGAAGCCTTGGCCCTCCTCGCCGAGCCGACGATCGGCAGGGAGCTCGGCGTTCTCGAGGAACATCTCGGCGTTGACGATCGCCCGCTGGCCCATCTTCTTCATCGGAGGCCCGAACTCGACTCCCTTGTCACCCCGCTCGACGACGAAAGCGGTTACGCCGCGCGAGCCGGTCCCCGGCGCGACGGTGGCGAAGACGACGTACGCCTCGGCGACGCCGCCGTTCGAGATCCACGTCTTCTGGCCACGCAGGAGGTAGCTGTCGCCCTTCCGGTCCGCGGTTGTCTGGATGGAGGCAGCGTCCGAGCCAGAGCCGGGCTCGGTCGTCGCGAGCGCTCCGAGCGGCGGCCGGTCGCCGGCGATTGGCTCGATCCAGCGTCGCTTCTGCTCGTCGGAGCCGAGCACGAGGATGGGCTCGGCGAAGAACCCTCCCGACGTGATCAGGTTGCCGATCCCGGAGCAGCCGTAGCAGAGCTCCTCCTGGACGATGCAGGCGGTGAGGCAGTCGGTCAGCCCACCGCCGCCGTACTCCGAGGGGAGCATGAACGACGTCAGGCCCAGCTCGGCGGCCTTGTACCAGACCTCCCACGGCATTTGCGTGTCGGCCTCGTCGACCGCCTGCGAGATGGGCCGAATCTCGCGCGCAGCGAACTCGCGGCACACGTCCCGGATCTCACGCTGCTCGCTCGTCAGGTCGAAGAGTTCCTGGGCCATCCCGCTCATGGGCCAGAATCCTCCCAGATTCGGATGCCGACCCAATCCGCTACCCCGAAAAAGTCCCGATGAACGGCGAATCGGCCTCGGTCGTCGTCATCGGCGGCGGCGCCATGGGCACGAGCACGGCCCATCACCTGGCGGAGCTCGGCGTCACCGACGTCGTCCTCTGCGAGCGCGAGACGCTGGGGAGCGGGTCGACGAGCAAGGCGGCAGGCGGCATCCGCGCGCAGTTCGCGGACGAGCTCAACGTCCGCATCGCGCTCCTCTCGCTCGTGGAGTTTCGCAACTTCGAGGAGCGCTTCGGCGTCGACATCGACTTCCATGAGGTCGGCTACCTCTTCCTGCTCGACTCTGACGAAGACGTCAGGCGCTTCCACGAAGCGGTGCTGTTGCAGGGCTCGCTCGGGGTCCTCTCGACGGAGCTGACGCTCGAGGAGGTGCTCGAGCTCGTTCCGCAGCTGGAGACGGAAGGCTTGCGCGGCGCCACGTATTGCCCGCGCGACGGGCACGCCACGCCTGAAGCAGTCGTTCGCGGATACGCGGCCGCGGCGAGCGAGAAGGGTGTCCGGATCAAGCAGGGAGTCGAGGTGAAGCGCATCCTCGTCCTGGGAAACAAGATCCTCGGCGTGGAGACCTCCGAAGGCCGCATCAAGACCGACACCGTCGTCTGCACGGCGGGAGTCTGGTCGCGCGAGGTCGCCGCGCTCGTGGGCGTCGACCTGCCCGTGGTCGGCGAGCCGCGCTGGGTTCACTACACACCCGAGGCCGGCCCGCTCCCGGAGAAGCTGCCGCTCACGATCGACTTCTCGAGTGGCTTCTACTTCCACCGCGAGGGCAAGGGGCTCGTGTTCGGCGGCCGCGAGCCGACCATCGAAGGAGTCGCGACGCACGCAAACCGGCGCCTCCCGCTCCTCACCGAGCTGCCCATCCAGTCCTCCTGGTGGGGCTATTACGAGATGAGCCCGGACCACAACGCCCTCGTGGGCGAAGCGACGGAGCCGACCCGCTTCCTCTATGCGACGGGCTTCTCCGGCCACGGCTTCCAGCAGTGCCCTGCGGTCGGCGAGTACCTGGCCGAGCGCATCGTGGGCATCATCCCGACGTTGAACCTGTCCGCCTTCTCGGCCGACCGCTTCGCCCGCGGAGAGACGCGGGAGGAGCAGTTCGTCATATGAGGGTCTTCGTCATGGCCCGTCACGGCGAGTCGGTGCTCAACCTCGAGCGACGGATCAACGGCGACCCCACGCAGGCGGTCGACCTGACGGAGCGCGGCCGCCTCGAAGCCGCTCAGCTCGGCCAGCAGGTGCAGGAATGGCACGTGGACGTCTGCCTGCACAGCCGCTTTCCCCGCACCGAGCAGACAGCGAGGCTCGCGCTCGAGGGACGCGACGTTCGCTTCGAGGTCGAGCCGCTGTTCGACGATATCGACGTCGGCGACCTCGAAGGCTCGCGCATCGAGGACTACCGGGAGTGGAAACACGGACACCCGCGCAGCGAGGCGTTCCCGGGCGGGGAGAGCCTGAACGACGCGGCCGCCCGCTACGCGCAGGGGTTCCGGCGCCTCCTCGAGAGCCCGCACAAGTCGGTCTTGCTCGTCACGCACGAGATCCCGATCCGCTACGCGCTGAACGGGGCGGCCGGCTCGAGTTCCCTCGACGGCCCCGCTCACGAGATCGCCAACGCCGCGCCCTACCTGTTCGACGAGGACGGTCTGAGCCGCGCCGCGGCCGGGATCGAAGCCGTGCTCGCTACAGTTCCGGCGTAACCCGGGGAGCCGCTCGAAGCGGCTGAGAGGGGGCTAGGGAGCCCCGACCCGCCGAACCTGATCTGGGTCATGCCAGCGAAGGGAGGGCGCATGGACAACGAGGAGCGAAGCTGGGGCATCACGCCCGTGCCGGAGCGGCTGCGGACGCTGAGCACCCTCGACGTCGGCCTGCTCTGGGGAAGTCTCGGGATCAGCCTGCTCGTGATCGTCGCGGGGACCTTCCTCGCCGCACTCGGTCTTCAGCGGGCCCTGCTCGCAACCGCGGTCGGCGCGGTCCTGGGCTGCGCCTTGCTCGGCCTGGCCGGCCTGATCGGCGCCGAGCGGCGGGTTCCCGGGATGGTCCTGCTCCGCGATCCGCTCGGACACCGCGGCTCCTACCTTCCCACGGGCCTCAACGTGCTCCAGAACCTCGGCTGGGCGACCTTCGAGCTGATCGTGATCGCGGCGGCGGCCAACGCGCTGGCCGACCGCGTCTTCGGTTTTCGGGAGCGCTGGGTGTGGGTGCTCGTCTTCGGCGCGGTGACGCTGGCGCTCGCTCTCGCAGGCCCGATCTCGTTCGTCCGGCGCTACGTCCGGCGCTACGCGGTGTGGGCGGTTGTGGCCTCGACCGGCTACCTGACCTGGTGGGCGCTCGACGGAGCCCACGCCGACAGGCTCTGGGCGGCCGGCGGGACGGGCGGGCTGACGTTTTGGCAGGGAGTCGACCTGACCATCGCGATGGCCGCCTCCTGGCTCCCGCTCGCAGCCGACTACACGCGCTTCGCCCGCTCCGGCCGCGGCGCGTTCATCGGCACGTCGGTGGGCTACCTCGTCCCGCTCGTCTGGCTGTACGCGCTCGGGGCGCTCCTCTTCCTCTCGCGTGGATTGGACGACACGACCGCGCTCCTCGTCGCCGTGGCGGGCGGCGGCGTGGCGAGCGCTCTCGCTCTGCTCGCCCTCACCGTCGACGAGACCGACGAGCCCTTTGCCAACGTGTACTCGGCGGCCGTCTCCCTGCAGAACCTCTTCCCGGCCGCACCCCAACGGCTGCTGATCGGCTCCGTCACGGCTCTCGCGACCGGGGGCGCGCTCGCGATCGACCTCGGGCGCTACGAGAGCTTCCTCTTCCTGCTCGGCTCCTTCTTCCTCCCGCTCTTCGGCGTCCTCGCCGCGGACTACCTCCTCGGCGCGGCCGAGCCGGTTGCGCTGCGCTGGAGCGGTCTCGTCGCCTGGCTGGCCGGCTTCGCCGCGTACCAGTGGATCCAGCCGACGGGACCGGGCTGGTGGACCGACCTCGTCGGGCGCGTCCCAGGCGCCGCCGAGTTCACCGGAGGCGCCTCGCTGCCGTCGTTCGTCCTCGCTTTCGTGCTTTACGGAGCCTTACGGTACGCCCGTGCGCCTCTTGGGCGTCGTCGGGCTCGTCTCGCTGGATCGCGTTGACGGCGGCTTGCCGCGGCTGGGCGGCGCGCCGTTCTACGCGGCCAAGGCGCTGCGCGTGCTTCCGCATCCCTCCGTCCTCGTCACGAAGCTCGCCCCCGAGGACGCCGCCCGAGGCCTCCATGCGCTCGGAATTCCCGTCGTCACTCGGCCGGCAGCACGGACGATCGCCTTCCGGATCGAAAACGAGAGCGACGGAAGCCGCCGGCTCGACCTCGAGGAGCTCGGTGACCCCTGGACGCCCGAGGAGGCCGAGCAGCTCGTCGGCGGCCCGCTCAGCCGGGCCGACTGGGTGCATGCGGGCGCCCTGACGCGCGCTGACTTTCCAGCGGAGACGCTGGCCGTGCTCGCGCGCGGGCGCAGGCTCAGCCTCGACGGGCAGGGCCTCGTGCGGCCGGCAAAGACGGGCCCGGTGCGCTTCGACGCGGACTACGACCCGGAGGTACTCCGCCACGTCGACGTCCTGAAGCTCTCCGAGCGCGAAGCCGACGCGCTCGGCGTGGGGCTCGACGACCGCTCGCTCGCCTCGCTTGGCGTCCACGAGATCGTCGTCACCCTCGGGTCGCAGGGCTGCATCGTCTACGCAGACGGCCTCGCGGAGCTCGTCCCCACCCGGCCGGTGGAGGCGGCAGATCCGACCGGCGCGGGAGATGAGTTCATGGCGGCCTACATCTCCTACCGGCGTGCCCGGCATGTGCCGACGACTGCCGCCCGCCTCGCCTCGGAGGTCGTCCAGGCTCTGCTCAGTCGAGCCTGAACTCGCCGCGCGCGACGATGACGGCCGAGCCGCCCACCTCGACCTTCTCGATCACGTCGGGCGTTCCCTCGACGCGCGCGTACAGCGTGCTCGGCCGCATGATCTCGACGCCCTGCGAGATCCGAATCTCGGTGCCGGACTCGACCAGGCCATGCCGTACGACGTGGCAGCCCAATGGGCCGGCCGCCGAGCCAGTAGCGGGGTCCTCGGGCACGCCGCCTGCGGGCGCGAACATCCGGGTCTTCCAGCTCGTCCCGCTGCCTGCGAAGCAGTTGACGCCAAGCGCGCTCGGAAGCTCGGCCAGGGCGCGGAGGTCTGGCTGCAGCGCGGCGACCTCGTCCTCGCTTCGCAGCGTGACGTAGACGTTCGGGAGGCCGTTGTCATAGAGCTCGACAGGCAGCTCGGAGCTCTCGACGCCCAGTGCTGCCAGCAGCGCCTCGACCGGCTCGTACTCGGTGATCGTGGGGACGACTTGCCTCATCCACCCGAAGACGATCCGCGCGCCTTCGCGTTCGAGCCGCACGGGGATCTCGCCGACCCCCGTCTCCAGCCTGATCTCCTCGAGCTGCAGCGGGCCGGCCAGGATGAAGGCGCTGCCGAGCGTGGGATGGCCTGCGAACCGCACCTCCGTGGCCGGCGTGAAGATCCGGAGCTTCGCGTGGCCGCCCTGTTCCGCGGGATACACGAACACGGTCTCCGAGAGGTTCAGCTCACGCGCGAGCGGCTGGAGACGCTCCTCGGGAAGCCCGCGGGCGTCGGTGAAGACTGCGAGGCCGTTGCCCGCGAGCGGGGTGTCGGTGAAGACGTCGGCGACGACGTAGCGGAAGGTGGCCACGGTTCAGCTGCGAAGCTCGAAGACGTGCTCGAGGCCGTCCTCGGGGTCGATGTGCTCGCCCGTGCGCACGAAGCCCAGCTTACGGACGATCGCGAGGGAGGGATCGTTATCCGGGGCCACCGACGCGACGAAGTGGGAAATTCCCTGCCCCCGGGCCCAGTCGAGAAGTGCGCCGACAGCCTCCGTCGCGTAGCCCTGCCGCCGGTGCTCGGGCCGCACCCCGTACCCGATCTCGAGTGCTGCGGGAGCGCCGGCGGCGTTGACCCCCGGCTCGCCGTGGAAACCGATGTTTCCTACCATCGTCCGGGCTCCGTCCCGCAGGACCATCGCCCGAGCCAGCCAGCGCTGGACGCTCGGGTCCCGGCGCAGTTGCTCGATCCTGTGGCTCATGAAGCGCTCGACGGCCGTATCCACCGCATCGGCCGGAAGCGTGATGCCGAGGAGCGCCGCCGCTTCGTCGGGCCGACCCCTGAGGATCGCCTCCATGAACGCGGGCGTCATGGAGACGAGGTCGAGCCTGGAGGTCTGAATGTCCGGTACTGCGCTCAGTTGGCGATGTCGTCGGCCGCCACGACAGTCGCGTACCCGTCGCCGAGCGCTGCGAGGAAGGCCGAGTGGACGGCGGCCGCGGGGACCGAGCGCCCGTCGAACTCGAGATCGCACGTCGCGCAGGCATCGTGGGCGACCGTCGTGTCGAACCCCAGGTCGACCGCGGCGCGGACGGTCGCGTCCACGCACATGCTGGTCATCATCCCGCACACGACGAGCTCGTCGACTCCGCGCGAGCGGAGCTCGTCCTCGAGCTCGGTCTCGCGGAAGCTATTCGGGTAGGCCTTGGTGATCACGCGCTCGCCGTCGAGCGGCGCGACGTCAGGATGGATCTCGACGCCGTCCGTCCCGGGGCGCATGAAGGTCGCGTCCTCCTCGTCCCAGAGGTGACGGACGTGGACGACCGGCTCGCCCGCGACGCGAAAGGACTCCAGGAGTCGCTTGGCTGCGCCGGCCGCCTCCTCGGGGCCCTCGAGCGGATGGGCGCCGTCCGGGAAGTAGTCCTTCTGGATGTCGACGATGACGAGCGCTCGGGCCACGGCGCAAGTAAACCAATTCGCTCCAACAAGACGGCGCGCCCGGGCGTCTTACTGGGGGATGAGGCGGGCGCTTCTGCTGGCATGCGTGCTCCTGCTCGCAGGCTGCGGCGGGAGCGACGAGGCGGCGCGCGAGCCCGCGCAGTCGCCGGCGCCGACTCTCCCCGCCGAGCTCCTCGATCTATACGACTACGACTCGTCGGCCCCGTTCGAGGAGCAGGAGGTCAAGTCGGAGGAGAAGGACGGCGCGACTGTGCACGACCTTTCCTACGCCGGCCCGAACGGCCGTATCACGGCTTTCTACGTCGTGCCGGAGAGAGACGGCCCCTTCCCGGCCGTGCTGTTCATGCCCGGAGCGCCCGGAGCCCGCTTCACCTTCTTCAGCGAGGCCGTCGAGCTCGCCAAGCGCGGGATCGCGTCGCTCCTCCCCGACCCGCCGTACGCGCGGCCGCCGATCGAGGACGTCGTCGAGTTCACGCCGGCCGACAAAGACGGGATCGTCCAAGAGGTCGTCGAGATGCGCCGGGCGGTCGACTTCCTCGTCTCGAAGGACGAGATCGACCCGAGCCGGCTCGGCTACGTCGGGTTCAGCTGGGGTGGTTCGCTCGGGGCGAACTTCGCGGGAGTCGAGCGCCGGGTGGGCTCATTCGTCCTCATGTCGGCGATTCCGCGGCTGAGCGCCGACATGACTGCGCTCGCCGGGGAGCGGGGGGTCGACGCCGCCTCGGGCTACGAGGAGGCGATGAAGCCGATCGACGCGGTCAACTACCTCCCGCACGTCGCCCCGAACGCGCTCTTCCTCCAGTTCGGCAGCGAGGACACACGGCCGAGCCCGGAGATGGGCAAGGAGGTGCAGGCCGCGGCCAGCATGCCGAAGCAAGCCAAGTGGTACGAGGGCGGCCATGAGCTCAACGACCAGGCGCGCGCCGAGCGCGAGGACTGGCTCGCCGAGCGCCTAGGCGAGCTAATCGTCTAGGAAACGCTCCACGACTCGCGGGCGAGCGTGAAGCCGTGGCCCGCGGCGTTCTTGCACTCGAGTCCCGACTGTCGGGAGACGCAGGTGATTCCGTCGCGCGACGACGTCTCGCCGTAGGCGAGCACGGGCGCCGACTGGTCGAACACCGTGTCCCCTGCGCACTCCGGCTGAGCCGAGCTCGTCGCGTCGAGCACGACGCCCGTCCAGTCGAGCTCGCACGGCTCGGTCGGCTCGGGCTTGAGGCCACTGAGGATGTCGCAGCGCAGGACACCTGAGTCGATGCCGCAGCCGACGTTGTGCGAGGGCATCTGGAAGCGGGCGTAGTCGTGCGCGGCCGGGGGAGGAGCCGCCGCAGTCACCGTCGACACGTTCGTCACCGTCACGACGTTCGTGACGGTCTCGGTGGACCCCCCGCACGCCGAGGCGGCCCAGAGCGCACAGAAGCTAGCCGCAAGACCGAGGAGGAGACGACTACTCAGGGCCCTGATGGTGTCATGCACGCAGCGTCGGTTTCAAGCGCTGCCAGAACCCCTCAGGTGCCCGTGCGCGAGAAGTGCATGTAGTCCTTGGGGCCGCTCCAGGAGCCGCCCCACTTCCACTTCACCGCGGCGAACGCCCGGACGACCTTGTCGCCGCCGTGGACCATCCCGATCGCGTGTTTCGAGCGGTCCCTGTACGGGGCCCCGGCCGTCGGGGAGACGTGGCTCCCGGACACGTACGGGTTCCGGATGGGATTGATGTCGATCGCCTTTCCGTACGCATGCTGAGACCAGCGCGTCGTGCCCGCCACGAAGCGGCAGTTGAAGCCCGAGGTGTTGTTGGCGTCCATCGAGCGGTCGTCGCTCCCGTCGTACCTGTCGATGGGCACTATGCGCCGGATGCGGAACTCGGCGTAGAAGAGCTTCCCGAAGACCCGCTTGATCTTCCAGGCCTGCCGTTCGTGGATGACGATCTTCCCCTGCCGGAGCGCGCCGCGGAAGCCCCAGAAATCGACCGTCACCAGGCGGAGGTCGCGGAGGAGGACGGGGCAGCCCTTGTGCCAGGACTTCCCTCGCATCTCCTCCTTCTGCGCTTTGGTGAGGATTGAGACCGAGCCGTGGAAGACCGGGTCGGCGGCCTGCGCCTGTCCGGCGAGCACGATGGCCGCCACGAGAGCGATCACCGTCAGGACGCGAACGGGCATGGCCTGATCATGGCAGCCCCGGCGCCGGGGCAGCGACGGCAGGGCTATTCTCGGCCGTCGTGAGCGTCATCTCCGTCAACGGCCTCGTGAAGTCCTACGGGCGCCACGAGGTGCTGCACGGAATCTCCTTCGCCGTGGAGGCAGGGGAGGTGTTCGGGCTCCTCGGCCCAAACGGCGCCGGCAAGACGACCACCGTCGAGATCCTGGAGGGCTACCGCGGGCGGGATGCCGGCGACGTCCGCGTCCTGGGCCAGGATCCGGGCGGAGCGGGCTCCGATTTTCGAGCGCGGATCGGGATCGTGCTGCAGTCCTCCGCGGTCTATCCGCTCCTGAGCGTGCGGGAGACGCTGGATCTGTTTGCGGGCTACTACCCGCGCCCGCGCCGACCCGTCGAGGTGATCGAGCTCGTCGGTCTCACCGACAAGGCCGACGCCCGCGTGCGAACGCTCTCGGGAGGACAGCTGCGGCGCCTCGACCTCGCGCTGGCGCTCGTCGGCGACCCGGAGCTGATCTTCCTCGACGAGCCGACCACCGGTTTCGACCCCGCCGCGCGGCGCCACGCGTGGGAGACGATCCGGGACCTGCGCGCGCTCGGCAAGAGCATCCTCCTGACGACGCACTACATGGAGGAGGCCCAGCGCCTCTCGGATCGCATCGCCATTCTTGGCGACGGCCGGATCGTTGCGACGGGCTCTCCGGAGGAGCTCCTCTCCGAGTCACGAGCTTGTCGAGATCCGGTTCCGCCGGAACGGCCGGGAGGAGGTCGTCGCGACCACCGAGCCGACGCGTGTCCTCCATGAGCTCACTTCGGAGGCGCTCGCAGCCGGCGTCGAGCTCGAAGGCCTCGAGGTGCACCGAAAGACGCTCGAAGACGTGTACCTCGAGCTCACCCACGAGAAGGCCGAAGTCTGATGCGGCTCTTCCTGCACGAGCTACGCGCGCAGCAGCTGCTCTTCTGGCGGAACCGAGAGGCCGCTTTCTTCAGCTTCCTGTTCCCGATCATCCTCCTTGTGCTCCTCGGATCGGTCTACGGGGACGATGAGATCGAGGGCGTCAGCGGCGCGACGTACCTGCTTGCGGGCCTGATCGGCTACGGGGTCGCCGCCACCGCGTTCGCCTCCCTCGCGATCACGCTCGTCGTCCGCCGCGAGGCCGGGCTCCTGAAGCGGGTCCGGGGAACCCCGCTCAGCCCGACCACCTATCTCGCCGCCGTGATCTCCTCGATGGTGATCGTGATCGGGCTCCAGGCCGTGGCCCAGGTGCTCATCGGCCGCTTCCTGCTCGACGCCGCATGGCCCGCCTCACCCGCCTCCCTCGTTGTTGTGATCGCGATTGGAGCGGCCGCGTTCGCCGCGCTCGGCCTGGCCGTGACGACCATCGTGAAGACCGCAGAAGGCTCCTCAGCAGTCGTGAACGCGATCTACCTGCCCTTGGCCTTCATCTCCGGCGCCTTCTTCTCCCCGCGCGACATGCCGAGGTTCCTGGAGGTGATCTCGGAGCTGCTGCCGCTCACCTACCTGCTTCGCCTCATCCGCTCGACCTTCATCGAGGGCGAGACCCTCACTTCCTCGCCGGGCGCCCTGGCGGCGGTCGTCGCGTGGGGCCTGTTCGGGCTCGTTGTCGCAGGTCGGATGTTCCGATGGGAGCCCCGTGAGGGTATGAGCGGGATATGACCTATCCCACACTGGTTTTCCCGGGCGAGCGTGAGGGCCGTCCCGAGATCGTCGTCAACTTCGGAGTCTTCTCGGGCCGCGAGGCGACCGAGGCCGAGATCTACCGGCTGGCGCAGAGGCTGCTCGAGGAGCTCGACTCCGTCGAGATCATCAGCGAACGCCGCTACGAGGTCGACGCCGAGGTCGAGGCGACAGTGCATCAGGTGCACATCGTCCTTGCGCCGAACGCGGGCGGGCGCGAGACAGAGCTGATGCCGATCGTCTCCGACTGGGCGCACGACACCATCGGCGAGCGCAGCCACCTCGTTCCTTAGCCGGCCTAGGGGATCGAGCGAGCGAGCCGCAGGAACGCCGTGCGAAAGCCACGCTTCGGCCAGAAGCGCGAGGCAAGCAGGTTCGTCACACGCCAGTCCGTCACCATCGCGGCGTAGCCGTCTCGGGCGGCAGCGGCCAGCGAGGCTTGTGTGAGCGCGACGCCGATCCCGGAGCCACGCGCCTCGGGCACGGTCGAAGCGAAGGCCAAATAGGACGCCTGCTCGGGTCTCATCAGCCCCTTGTAGTGATAGGAAAGCTCGGCGGCCACGACCGACCAACAGGCGACCGGCTGCCCGTTCTTGAATCCGATCAGGATCTTCTCCTCGTTCCCGGCGAGCGTCGAGTGCCACTCCTCGCGGATCGCATCCTCGGTCGGGAGCGGCTGCTCGGAGAAGACAGGCGAGCGGCGTTGATGCGTGGGTAGGGCGAGATCGACAGCGAGCAGTGCCTCCACGTCCGCCTCGCGAGGCTCCCGAATCTCGAAGCCCTCCGGGAGATCGACCGAGCCTCCGGCGACCTCCTGAACGCCGTGCGCCTGCTGCTGCCCGAAGCCGAGCCGAAACCAGGCTTCGACGAGCCTCGAGTCTGACGCCGGCGCGAGCACGTAGTGACGGCGCCTCCCCTCCTCGTACCAACGCGCCGCGGCGAGCGCGTAGAGATCGCGCGCATCCTCGGCCTCCTCGACCGCGTGGCCGGCCTCCGGCACCCAGACGTTCTCACCCCAGACGTCCACCTCCCGCGGGGCGCCGATGAGGTAGCCGACGAGCTCCTCGTCGCGCAAGGCAGCCGATCCGGAGGCGTCGGGTAGCCCCCAGATGCCGGCGACTTCGTCCGCCGCACGCGTGGCGTCCTCGAACGCCGGCGCCAGGAGCGGCTCCGCTTGGCGCTGGCGGGCATGGCGCGCAGCGAGGAGCCGTCCGGCGCCCGCGACGTGCTCGTCCGAGAACTGAAGGACTTCGAGAACGGCGATACTCACAGCCTTGCAGATGCCTGGCGGCGGACTGATCGGCAGGAGGCACGAGGGCGGAGTGGCCGTCCTCACGCTCCAGCGAGAGGAAAAGCTCAACGCTTTGTCCTCCGCCCTCGAAGCCGAGCTCCTCGACGCCCTCCTCGACGAGGCAGTGCGAAACAGCCGCTGCATCGTCTTCGTCGGCGCCGGCAAGGCCTTCTCGGCGGGAGCCGACATCAACGAGTTCCGGGACAGCGATCCCGCAGCCATCGCCCGGTACTACGCCGAGACCGGTGACGTCTACGAGCACATCGCGGCGCTGCGGGTCCCGACGATCGCGGCGATCCACGGGTGGTGCCTGGGCGGCGGGCTCGAGCTTGCTCTTGCCGTGGACTTCCGGATCGCCGACGAGAGCGCCACCTTCGGGCTGCCCGAAGTCGCGCTCGGCATCCTTCCGAGCTCGGGCGGGACGCACCGGCTGGTGCGCATGCTCGGCCCGGCCAGGGCCAAGGAGCTCATGCTGCTCGGCCGCCGGTTCGACGCCGAGGAGGCTCGCCGGCTAGGGCTCGCGACCGAGGTCGTGCCCGCCGGACGAGCGCTCGAGCGCTCGCTTGAGATCGGCCGCGAGCTGGCCAAGCTGCCGCCCCTCGCCGTCCAGACGGCGAAGCAGGCCGCGGACGTCATGCTCGAGGCCTCCCGCGAGGCGGGAATGCTGATCGAGCGGCTGGCCTACGCGGCTCTCGCGCAGACCCCGGAGGCGAAGGACGCCGTCGAGAAGTTCACACGTCGAGACCGCCGTCCATGACGACGGTCGTCCCGCTCACGTAAGCGCCGCCCGACGACACGAGAAAGGCAATGAGCGCGGCGGCCTCCTCCGGTTTCCCGAGGCGGCCGAGAGGCACCTCCTTCGCCCACTCCGCGACGCGATCGGCGCCGTAGCCGTCGAGTGCCTCCGTCGCGATGTTGCCGAGCGCGACGTGAACGGTTCGAATCCCGTGCTTGCCCCATTCGAGCGCCAGGCTCCCGGCCAGGTTCTCGACGGCCGCGCGCGCCGCGGCCGCGTGAGCGAAGTCCGCCATCCCCCGGCGCGGGGAGAAGCCGATGAAGACGACGACGCCCTCGCGGTTGGGGATCATCGAGCGCGTGGCCACCGTGCGGGTCAGATCCCAGACCGCGTCGACCGCCAGCCGGTGCACCGCCCGCCAGCCCTTGAGGGAGATCTCCTCGGCGGGCGCGAGGAACTGCCCGCCGGCGTTGTTCACGAGCACGTCGACCCGCCCGAACCGCTCGAGGGCCTGATCGACCAGTCGCTCGACCTGCTCAGGCTCGCGGACGTCGGTCTGGACGGCGAGGCAGGCGTCTCCGAGCTCTTGCTGCACTGCGGCGAGGGGCTCGTCCCGGCGGCCACAAATGACGACTTGCGCCCCCGTGCGCGCGAGCTCGCGGGTCACGGCCCGGCCGATCCCGGTGCCGCCGCCGGTTACGAGCGCGACCTTGCCCGCATTGGCGTCCGTGGTGAGCGGAGAGTTCACACCGCGTCCGCCGGCTTGCGGCCTTCTAGCGCCTCGCGGACGGCGACGACAGGCCGCCGGTAGGCCTCGTGCTCGGTCGCGGGGCTGTACCAGGCCGCGTGCGGATTGACGATCAGGCGCAGATGCTGAGGCGCCGGCGCTTCGGAAGTGGGCGGCTCCACGGGAAGTACGTCGAAGGCCGCCCCCGCAAGCTGCCACGACTCGAGAGCCGCGAGCACAGCCTCGAAGTCGACGAGCGCCGCCCGCGCGGTGTCCACGAGGAATGAGCCCCGTGGCATGCGTGCCAGCTCATCCACGCCGATCAGGCCGCGCGTCTCGGGAGTCAGGAGCGCGTGCAGCGTGAAAGCAGTGCAGCTTGCGAGCGCCTCGTCGAGCGTCGCGGGCCGCACGCCGGCAGCGCGGACGTCACCGTCCGACACCTGGGGATCCACTGCCCAGACCTCGAAGCCGAGCGCCAGGGCGCGCTTCGCGACCTCCCGTCCGATGCGGCCGAACCCGATGACGGCCAGTCTGGTCCCGCGGAAGGTCGGCAACGGCCCCCCGACGGTGTGATCCCAGCCGCCGGCGCGGACGCTTCGATCGAGCGTGACGACGCCGCGGAGGAGAGAGAGCAGCATCGCGAGCGAGCTGTCCGCCATCTCCTCCACGCAGTAGTCGGGCACGTTGCACACCCAGACACCGCGGGCCGCGGCGGCCTCCAGGTCGAGGTGGTCATAGCCGACGGAGCACGTCGCCACGATCTTCAGGCCGGGCAACCGCGAGAGCTCCTCCTCGCCGACCGGGAAGTCGGGGCCGGTGAGCAGCCCCACGACGTCCTCCCCTTCCCAGGGGGCAACGGCGTCGGCCACCTGCACGCCGTCGCCCACGATGCCGCGCACTTCCTCGAGCGAATACGCCGGATCCACGACGAGAACTCTCATCCGGAATATCCTCTCAGCGCTTGTCTTCTGACGCCGATCGTTGTAGAACGGAGACGTGCGCGCCGTCCGCTACCTGACCGTTTCGGCTGCGAGCCTTGCGGCGCTGATCTGGGTCGGGGCCGCCTCCGCGCTCATCGTCCCACAGCAGTCCATCGCCGGAATCGAGCTCAACATGACGCGCCCCGAGGTGCGCGACCTCAAGGGCGAGCCGCTCCACGTCCGGCACGGGACGAACGACTTCGGGCCCTACACGATCTTCAAGTACGACCGCCTGAAGGTCACCTTCCAGGGGAACGCGGGCGCGACCGCCGTCTACACGACCCGGCCGGGCCAGCACACGGCCAAGCGCATTCACGTCGGCTCGACGGAGGCGGCGCTCCGGGCCGCATATCCCGGCGCCCACTGCCGCACCGAGGGCAACGACTTTCGCCATTGCTGGACGGGCAAGTTCCAGCCCGGCCACCGGATCACGGACTACCGGATCGGCGTGCTCACCGGCAACGTGAAGAGCATCCTCGTCGGCTTCGTCATCGACTGACCCTGCTCTCCAGCCCGACAGGTTTCGGCTTCGGCGACTCGAAACCGTGCTCTGCGCCTGTGGAAAACGTTTGAACTAGCCACCCACCGGGCATCGAGAAGTCACGAAGGTTGCGGCTGTAAGTGCCTTCAGGAGGGGGTGAGGAGATGGCGGTTCGACGCGTTGGCGTGCTCCTGCTCGTAGGGGCTGCGTTGGCGATGCCTCTCACGGCGCACTCGCAAAGCTTGCCCGGCGGCGTCGTCCCGATATCGCCGGCGATCGTCCCTGACCCCGGCGGCGTCGTCGACGGTGCGATCGGGACAGTCACCTCGACCGCGGGTGGAGTCACAGGCTCAGGCGGCGGCTCGGTCTCGGGCGCCCCAGCGTCGGCGATAGGAGCCCTCATCGGTTCCGCGGAGACCCCCTTCGGAGCAAGCGGTACGAGTGGGGACAGCGCGAGCGGCCGCACAAGCGCCAGGGGTTCGGAGACGCGGAATGCTCGCCCGGGGCGCGGGTACCGGAGTCGCTTCGATCGGCTGCCTAGGAGAGCCGAGCTCCTGCTGGAACGCATCGAGCTCGGTCGCCACATTCAGGCGAACCTGCGCCGACTCCGTGCCCTGCTCGCCGACTCGCCCGGGCTTCGCGCCCGCGTCTTGCGAGCTCTGAAGGCGGAACTTGCGCATTTGCGCGCTCATGGCGTGACTGCGGCCGAACGACGTCAGATTCGACGTCTGATCCTCGTGCAAACGGCCCTTGCCAGCCCTTCAGCAGGTCCCGCGCTCTCCTCGAGCCCTGCGGGGGTCGAGGCAAGCGTGACGCCACGTCCGGAGCGAGCGGGGGACGTGTCCGCCGCACGAGCGAGTTCTGAGCGGCCTCCGAACGGAGAGCTGGGGCGAGCCGGACTGCCGCCTTTGCCCTCGCCGGGAGATGGCCAAGCGACCCTGTTGTGGGTGGTGGCACTAGTGCTGCTCTCGCTCGGCTTCCTGGCGCTCGCGGCAGGCGTGACGAATCACCTCCGCCGCTCGCTCCGAGAAGGCTGAGCCTCGTCAGCCCGCGCCGGCGCGAAGCTCAGTGGATAGAGCAGGGTTCTTGAACCGAGCCCTTCGTCCGGCCTGGGTCTAGGGTTCAATGAAACGCGGAACGGGCCCCCGTAGCTCAGCGGATAGAGCGCCGGTTTCCTAAACCGGGCGCCCAGGTTCGACTCCTGGCGGGGGCATCTCGTCACCTCCCGTTTCCAGACGTCTACCCTCGCCGGACTTCATCTTGAACCTCTGGCACCAGCATCTGGATGGATCGCCGCGCGTGCCGAAGACGGCCTGGATGTCGTCCCAGCTCGCCTCGTTCGCAGGAACGATCTTCGGCTGAGGTGTTCGCGTCGCGTCGGCCATGGCGCGAACCGTACCGCCGCTGAGTCCTCCTAATGAAACCCTCCGGGCGTCGTGCGCGCTTGACAGCTTCCCGCGGGGAGCCGAGGATTCCCCGTCTCCGAATTGAGCGAGGGGCTCCGATGGAGGTTGGTTACGACCAGGCTCGATCGTCCGCGTCGGCGCCTGGGGTGGGCGAGTCCGTCGCGGGCACGTTCCGGCGGTTCCTCGCCTGGCTGATCGACCTCCTCGCCGTCACCGCGCTCGTCTTCGTGGTGGTCAGCGTGATCGACGCTGCGATCGGGCCAACGGTCGAGATTCGACCAGATGCCGCCACGCTGCCCGCGACCGTCTCGGTGGATCGAGCCAGGCTCTTTTTGGACGCGGTCGTGGCGACCGGGCTCAGCGCGGCCTACTTCGTTGCTCCGTGGACTCTGGTAGGCGCCTCGCTCGGTCAGCTCGCTCTTCGGATCCGCGTGCGACGCGCCGGGAGCGACAAGACGCTCCCGGTCGGGCGTGCGACCGCACGCTGGCTCCTCCTCTTCCCACCCGTCGCGACCGTGTCGACCTTCACGACCGGCGTGCCTCTCCTGGGCTGGTTCCTCTGGGGCGGAGCGGCCCTATGGTGGGCCATCCTCTTTCTCACCACGGTGGGCAGCGTCACCGGGCAAGGGCTCCACGACCAACTTGCCGGCAGTGTCGTGTCCAAGAGACGAGTGGTCGCGGGCTGACGGGAAGATGTTCGCCGACGCCCGCTCTGTGCCGAGGGACACCCGTCTCGAGACGGACATCTGCATCATCGGTGCGGGTCCCGCGGGCATCACGCTCGCGCGCGAGTTCATCGGCTCACCGTTCCGGGTCACCGTGCTCGAGAGCGGCGGACTGGAGTACGACCAGGAGACGCAGGAGCTGTACGAGGGCGGCTCGATTGGGCTGCCCTATCCGGACCTGAGCGGCCCGCGCCTGCGCTTCTTCGGCGGAACATCCAACCATTGGGGCGGAGTTTGCAGACCGTTCGACGAGGCCGACTTCGAGGCACGCGAGGGTATTCCGTTCACGGGCTGGCCGATCAGGAAGGCCGACGTCGACCCGTTCTATGCCCGAGCCGTGCCCATGGTCCGCCTCCATTCCGGCGACTGGGCGCTCGACGACTGGAGCCCCGACCACACCCCGGTGCCGCTGCAGCTCGATCCCGATCGAATCGAGACCAGGGTGACGCAGGTGGTCGACGAGCGGCTTCGGAGCTTCGGAAGGAACTACGAGGACGAGCTTCGACGCGCGTCCAACGTCACGGTCTACCTCCACGCCAACGCCATGGGCGTCCAGACCAACGAGAGCGCACAGAACGCGACGACCGTTCCTGTACTGACGCTCGAGGGCAACGCCTTCCAGGTCGCCGCCAAGGTCTTCGTGCTCGGTGCAGGTGCGATCGAGAACGTGCGATTGCTTCTCGTCTCAAACGATCGGCGTCCGGGCGGGTTGGGGAACCAACACGATCTCGTCGGCAGGTTCTTCCTCGAGCACCCGCGCTTCCTCGCCGCCACGATCGCGCCGTTCGGCCCGGCCCCGAATCTCGCGTTCTACGACAGCCATCGCATCGGCGACGCCATGATTCGAGGCTATCTGGCCTCGTCCAAAAGCTTCCAGCTGGCCGAGGGACTGCTCGACCTACAGCTTCGTGTGGAGCTCGACTACGGCGAGCCTCCGGAGGATGCGGGCGACTTCGCTCGTCACGTCATCACGTTGGGGAAGGATCTCGAGAGCTGGCAGAGGCTTGCGATGCCGGGCACGCCGATCCCGGTGCCTTACCTCGATGTGATCCGGGAGGTTCTGACCTCGCCCGACGACACGTACATCTACATCCGCGGTCGGGTCAACAGCATCGGCATCACGACCCGGATCGAGCCGGCGCCGAACCCGGACAGCCGCGTTCTTCTGGTCGGAGAACGCGACGAGCTCGGCATGCGGCGCGTGGCGCTGGACTGGCGCCTGAGCGAAATCGACAAGCGAAACGTGCGCCAGACGCTGGAGCTGTTCGGAGCCGAGATCGCACGGGCGGGCATCGGGCGCCTGAGGATCGTCTACGACCAGGACGAGGGCGAATCCGGATGGCCCGACGACATGGGTGGTGGCGAGCACCTGATGGGGACGACCCGGATGAGCAACGATCCCAAGCAGGGCGTCGTCGACCGCGACTGCCGCGTGCACGGAATGACCAACCTCTTCGTCGCGGGAAGCTCTCTCTTTCCCACTGCCGGCGGCGCGACGCCGACCCTGATGCTCGTGGCGCTCGCACTGCGGCTTGCCGATCACCTCAAGCTCAAGGTGCTGACCTGAGCATGCAACGGACAATGAGGCGCCGCACGTTCCTGTTCGCCGCCACCGGAGTGGGCCTTTCGTGGCTCTGGCGGTCGTACGGTTTCTGGCCGGCGTTTCGGCCGCCGGCCACCGCGATCGAGCGGCTCGCCGGGGCACTCAATCACCAGGAGAGCGCAGCGGTCATCGGGCGTGCCTACGTGCAAGCATTCCCACGTGAAACCTCGCCGCGCGTCCTGGCGGCGCTCCTCGTCGAGAGGATCCCGGGCGGGCTCGGGGCGGTGAGTGCTGGGAGCGAAACACAGGTGCGCGAGCTGCTGCGACGCACCATCGCCGAGGACTTCTCGGATCTCGAAATCGTCGTGCTTCACGGGTGGGTATTTGCACGCACCGAAGCGCGGCTGTGCGCACTCACGGCGGTGCGACACCGTGCTACGGCTTGAGCGGTTGGGAGCACCGGCCTGTCCGAGGCGCATATCACTACATCCATAACGTCCGGGTGGTCGCGTCCTCGGAGATGGAGGACGAGCACGTGCGCGACATCGGCGAGCACGTGCGGATCCACTGGTTCCTCCGCGAGACCGACGGACGCCCGAATCCGTACGGGTCGCACGGTCGCTCGTCCCGAGCGGTTGATTTCGGGGCGACGGTCCCCATAGGATCGACCGCAGCGGGACTTCAACCCGGGAGAAGTCGGTGGCCAAGGCTGGTGGGGCCTGCGCGACCGATGAAGGCGACTCCTGCCTTCAGGGACGCGTAGGGGACAGCTTCGGGAATCGCCAAGGGCGCAGGCGCGGTCAGCCGGCAGCCCGGACTCCCTCTGTCCGGGAGACGCTCACGGTGAGCGTGGTCACGTGATCCGCTGGCTCGTTGGCTCCAGCATTCGGTTTCGTGGGCTGATCGTCGCTCTGGCCGGACTGGTGATCGTCGTGGGCGTCGTGCAGCTCCGAGACGCGCCGGTCGACGTGCTTCCCGAGTTCACGCCGCCCACCGTCGAGATCCAGGCCGAGGCGCTTGGGCTGTCCGCCGCAGAGGTAGAGCAGCTGATCACGACACCGTTCGAGCAGGACCTTCTCAACGGGGTGGCGTTCGTCGAGCAGATTCGCTCTCAGTCCCTTCCTGGGCTCTCGAGGATCCAGCTCGTGTTCGAGCCCGGGACCGATCTCTTTCGCGCACGGCAGGTCGTGAACGAGCGACTTGCCGAGGCTCAGGTCGTTTTGCCGGGGGTGTCGAGGCCACCGCAGATGCTGCAGCCGCTTTCGTCGACGAACCGGGTCATGATCGTCGGCGTTGGTTCACAGACGGTGTCGCCAATCGAGTTGTCGGTGCTGGCCCGCTGGACGATTACGCCCAGGCTGCTGGCGGTACCAGGCGTCGCGAACGTGGCCGTGTGGGGGTTCCGAGACCGCCAGCTGCAGGTGCGTGTCGACCCTCGGGAGTTGCAAGCCGACGGGGTGTCGCTCCAGCAGGTGATCGAGACCTCCGCGAACGCCCTGTGGGTGTCTCCGCTCAGCTTCGTCGAGGCCTCGGTTCCCGGCACCGGAGGTTTCATCGACACCCCGAACCAGCGGCTCGGCGTGATGCACGTCTCGCCGATCGCCACGGCGGACGACCTGAGCCAGGTGCGGGTCGAGGGGACGGCGTATCGCCTCGGCGACGTGGCGAGCGTCGTCGAGGATCATCAGCCTCTGATCGGGGATGCGGTCACGGGCGCTCGCCAAGGGCTCGTCCTCGTCGTCGAGAAGTTCCCGGAGGCGAACACGCTCGAGGTAACGCGTGGCCTCGAGAACGCAATCCAGGTGATGCAGCCCGGGCTGGCAGGCATCGAGTTCGACACGAAGATCTTCCGGCCCGCGTCCTTCATCGAGGAATCGATCGACAACCTCTCGCTGGCGGTTCTCGTCAGCTCGCTCCTCGTGCTCCTCGTCGTGGGAGCATTTCTCTTCGACTGGCGCGCCGTTCTGATCGCCGCAGTCGCGATGCCGCTGTCACTGCTCGCAGCCGCGCTCGTGCTGTACCAGCTCGGAGAAACGATCAATGCGATCGTCGTGGCCGGCTTCGTCGCCGCGCTCGGGCTGGTCATCTACGACGTCGTCGGCGACGTCGAAAACTTCACGGAGCGGCTCCGCCAACGCCGGGGCGACGGACGCGGCGAGTCGACGGCCTCAGTCCTCCTCGAAGCATCGGTCGACCGACGCGCGCCCCTGATCTACGCAACCTTGATCGTCGCCGTCGCGGTTCTTCCGTTGTTCGTGCTCTCAGGCGTGGCCGGGGAGTTTCTCTCGCCGCTCGTCGTCGCGTACCTCTTGGCTGCGGCTGCGTCGATGGTGGTCGCAATGACTCTCACGCCCGCCCTTGGCCTGCTGCTCTTCGCCGGCCGGCCCCCGCGTCGCACGTCGCCGGTCGTCTCGGGGCTCCGGCGGCGATACGCGAGCGTGTTGACCGCGGCGCTGCGCAGGCCCGCGCGGATCTATCTCGCCGTCGGCGCGGTCGTCGTTGCCGGCCTTGCCGCCCTGCCCTTCCTGCGAGCGTCAATGACGCCTTCCTTCAAGGAGAGCACGCTCCTGGTCCACATCAGCGGAGCTCCTGGAACGTCACTTCCGGAGATGGCCCGGATCACGTCGAGGATGAGTCGCGAGCTCAGGTCGATCGAAGGAGTGAGCGACGTCGGCGCGCACGTTGGACGCGCCGTCACCTCCGACCAAGCGGTCAATGTCAATTCGGCCGAGATCTGGGCGAGCGTCGATCCCGCGGCCGACTACGACTCGACCGTTGCCTCGATTCGCGACGTGGTCGAGGGCTACCCGGGTCTCGAGCGCGACGTTGGGACGTTCTCGAACGAGCGAGTGGACGAGGTGCTGGCGGGCACCGAGCACGATCTGGTCGTCCGTGTCTTCGGGGAAGACCTCGGCGTGCTCGGGAACGAGGCGCGAAAGGTCGGCGCCATCCTCGCCGACACCGACGGCGTTGCAAACCCGCAGGTCGCGCTTCCCACCCAGGAGCCGACCGTGGAAGTCGGGGTCGACCTCGCCGCGGCGCAGCGGTACGGCATCAAGCCGGGCGAGGTTCGTCGCGCCGCCGCGACCGTCTTGTCGGGGCTGCAAGTCGGCAGCCTGTTCGAGGAGCAGAAGGTGTTCGACGTCGTCGTGTGGGGGACCCCGGAAACCCGCGCCAGCCTGACCAGCATCAGGGCCCTTTCGATCGACACGCCGAACGGCAGCCAGGTGTCGCTCGGGGATGTAGCCGACGTGCAGATTCGGCCCAACCCGACGGTGATCAGGCACGAGGCTGTTTCGCGCTACATCGACGTAACGGCGGACGTCAGCGGCCGCAGCCGCTCCTCGGTAGTGAGCGACGTCGAGCGGCGCCTCCAAGCGGCCGACTTTCCGCTCGAGTACCACGCCGAGGTTGCCCAGCCGCAGGGACGGACTGATCAGACCCGATTGATCGCCGTGGCGATCCTCGCCACAATCGGGGTACTGCTGCTTCTCCAAGCGGCGCTCGGCAGCATGCGGCTCGCGATTCTGGTCTTCGCGGCCCTGCCGCTCGCGCTGGCCGGCGGCGCGCTCGGCGCGCTTGCAGACGAAAGGACGGTCTCGCTCGGCTCGTTGATCGGCTTCGTCGCAGTCCTGGGCATCTTCACGCGGGACAGCATCTTGCTGCTGAAGCACCTTCAGCACCTCGAGTGGGACGAGAGCATCCCCTTCGGCCGCAAGCTCGTCCTCCGTGGCGCCGAGGACCGCCTGGCGCCGACCATCCTTACCTCCCTGGCAACGGCGCTGGCGCTCCTGCCGTTCGCGGTGCTCGGCCGGATCCCGGGCTACGAGCTCGTGCACCCGCTTGCCGTCGTCGCACTGGGCGCGCTGGTGACGTCGACGCTGATCAGCGTCTTCGTCCTGCCCGCGCTCTACCTGCGATTCGGCCTTGCCCGGGTCGACCCGGTCACACGCCAATTGAGCCTCAAGGAGGAAACGCGGTGAGCCAAACCGTCGTCGACAGCAAGCGCTGGATCATCGTCGCCCTTCTTCTCATCGTCCTTCCGCTCGCTGCGTGCACTCGAGGGGAGTCGGAGGAGAGCGCTGCGGGCGGAGAGGAGCCGGCGAAGATCGAGCCCGTCGAGGGCACCGACCTGAGTCGGATCACCCTGACCACCAAGGCGGCCGAGCGCATCGATGTCCAGACGACGGTCGTCCGCAGCGAGGAGGGCGCCGAGACCACGATGACGGTCATGCCCTATTCGGCGCTCGTGTACGACACCGAGGGCAGGGCCTGGGCGTACACGAGCAGCGATCCGCTGACGTTCGTCCGCGCCCCCCTTACGGTCGAGCGCATTGAAGGGGATGACGTCTTCCTCCGCGAGGGTCCGCCGGCCGGCACGGCGGTCGTCACCGTAGGAGCGGCCGAGCTCTACGGCACGGAGCTCGGGGTCGAGTAGGCGAGGAGGGTCGCGCGCGTGATGCGCTGGATCGTCGGGTCGAGCCTGAGGTTTCGGTTCCTCGTCCTGGCCGCCGCGGCAGCGCTCTTGTACTTCGGCGTCGGCGAGCTCCGCAACTCCCCTGTGGATGTCTTTCCCGAGTTCGCTCCGCCCCAGGTGGAGATTCAGACGCCGAGCCTCGGGCTCTCGGCGGAGGAAGTCGAAGGCCTCGTCACCGTCCCGCTCGAACAGGCGCTCGCCGGCATGCCCGGGCTGGACGAGATTCGCTCCAAGTCGGTCCCGCAGCTCTCCTCGATCAGGCTCATCTTCGAGCCGGGCACCGATCTCCTGCGCGCGCGGCAGCTGGTGCAAGAGCGGGTCGCCACAGTGGCACCGAGGCTTCCGAGCTGGTCCGCGCCGCCCTTCATGATCCAGCCGCTCTCCGCGACGAGCCGGGTCATGAAGATCGGGATCACCTCTGATCAGCTCTCTCTGATCGACATGTCCCTGACGGCCTATTGGAAGATCAGGGCTCGACTCTTGCGGGTGCCCGGCGTCGCCAACGTGCCCATCTGGGGCGAGCGACTCCACCAGTTCCACGTGAACGTCGATCCGCAGCGGCTGGCAGCCAACCGCGTATCGCTGGACCAGTTGATGGAATCGACTGCGAGCGCGCTCGACGTGGGCACGCTTCTCTTCTGGTCGAAGGGCGCGCTGATCGGTACCGGCGGATTCATCGACACGCCGAACCAGCGGCTCGGGATCCGCCACATCCCACCCATCGTCACGCCGGAGGATCTGGCCACGGTCGCGATCGGCCAGCGAGGTGGCAAGGACATCGTTCTGAACGACGTCGCCACGCTCGCCGTGGAGCATCAGCCCCTCGCCGGAGACGCGGTCATCAACGACGGGCACGGTCTGATGCTGATCGTCGAGAAGTTCCCCTGGGCGAACACCCTCGATGTCACCCGCGGAGTGGAAGAGGCGATCGACGAGCTGCAACCCGGCCTCCCCGGCATGCAGATCGACACGACGATCTTTCGACCGGCGACGTTCATCGAGGAGTCGATCGACAACCTGACGAGGACGTTGATCATCGGTGCGCTGCTCGTGATCCTCGTCATCGGGGCGTTTCTCTTCGAATGGCGTGCCGCGTTGATCAGCCTCGTGGCGATGCCGCTCTCGCTCGTGGCCGCCGGGTTGGTGCTCCACCTGCGCGGCGAGACCGTCAACGTGATGGTGCTCGCCGGCCTGATCATCGCACTCGGCGTGATCGTCGACGACGCCATCATCGACGTGCAGAACATCGTTCGCCGGTTGCGGCAGCACCGTACGGCCGGAAGCGACACGCCGGCGTCCGTCGTCGTCCTCAGGGCATCGCTCGAGATGCGCGGCCCCATCGTCTACGCGACGCTGATCGTCGTGCTCGCGATCGTGCCGGTCTTCTTCCTGACCGGCTTGACGGGCTCCTTCTTCCGTCCTCTCGTCTTCTCTTACGCGCTGGCGGTGCTGGTGTCACTGCTCGTCGCTCTCACGGTCACTCCGGCGCTCAGCCTGATTCTCCTCTCGAAGACCCAGCTCGAGCGCCGCGAGTCTCCGCTCACCCGGTGGCTCGAGGACGGCTACGAATGGCTGCTCGCGCGGATCCTTCCGCGGCCGAGGCGAGCCTACGCGGCCGTCGGGGGCGTGCTCGTCGCGGGCATCGCGGTGGTGCCTTTCCTCGGCCAATCCCTCCTTCCGTCCTTCAAGGAGCGGGACTTTCTCATGCACTGGGTGACGGAGCCGAGCACGTCGGGGCCGGAGGAGTTCCGCATCTCCGTTCAGGCCTGCCGTGAGCTGCGCGCGATTCCCGGCGTCCGCAACTGCGGGTCGCATATCGGGCAGGCGCTTCTCGCAGACGAGGTCGTCGGAGTCCACTTCGGCGAGAACTGGGTCAGCGTCGACCCCTCCGTCGACTACGACAAGACGCTTGCCGGGATCCAGGAGGTGGTCGCCGGGTACCCGGGGATCCACCGGGATGTCCAGACCTATCTGAAGGAGAGGATCAGAGAGGTGCTGACCGGTGCGAGCCAGGAGGTCGTCGTTCGGGTCTACGGCCCGGATCTCGAGGTGTTACGCGCCAAGGCGGAAGAAGTGGTGGAGGCGTTGTCCAAGATCGAAGGCACCGTCGATCCGCACATGGAGCTCCACACCGACGTGCCGCAGATCAACGTGCGGGTGAACCTAGCCGCGGCTCAGCGCTACGGGCTCAAGCCCGGCGACGTCCGCAGGGCCTCGGGCGTGCTGGTCGCGAGCGAGGAGGTCGGTGATGTCTTCAGCGACGGGAAGGCGTACGACGTGCATGTCTGGAGCACGCCGGAGACGCGGAGCAGCCTCACGAGCATTAGACAGCTCCCGATCGACACCCCGGGCGGCGAACAGGTAGCCCTCGGCGACGTCGCCGACGTTCGCATCGAGCCGACGCCGAACACCGTCGAGCACGAGAACTTGGCCCGCAAGATCGACGCAGGAGCCAACGTGCAGGGCCGCGATCTCGGCTCGGTGGCGAACGACGTGCAGGAAGCGCTCGAGCAAATCGACTTCCCCCTCGGCTATCACGCCGAGATCCTCGGGGAGTACAAGGAGCGACAGGCAGCTCAGAAGCGGCTCTTGCTCGTCGGGTTTTTTGCCGCGCTAGGCATCTTCCTCCTGCTGCAGGCGTGCTTCAGGGATTGGCGCCTCGCGACGCTCTCGTTCCTGACCTTGCCGACGGCGCTCGTGGGCGGAGCGCTCGCGGCGTTCATCGGCGACGGGATCATCTCCCTCGGCTCGCTCGTCGGCTTCTTCACGATCCTCGGGATCGCCGCGCGGAACGGGATCCTCATGATCAACCACTTCCAGTATCTCGAGCAGCACGAGGGTGAGTCCTTCGGCCCGCGGCTCGTCCTGCGCGGCGCGCGTGAACGCCTTGCGCCGATCGTGATGACGACGCTCGCGACGGGACTGGCGGTCGTGCCCCTGGTCGCTGCGGGAAGGATCCCCGGTCACGAGATCGAGCATCCGCTGGCGGTCGTGATCCTGGGCGGCCTGGTCACCTCCACGATGCTGAACCTGCTGGTTCTTCCCGCCCTGTATCTGCGCTTCGGAAAGCCGCGGCCGGCGCCCGGACGCCCTGCGTCGCCATGAAGCCCCTCCTGCTGCTCGTGCTGCTTCTCGCCGTCGCGCTCACGGCGTGCAGCGGTGAGGGTCAGGAGGCGCAGCCCCCGACCCTTCCCCTCTCTCCACCGGCCACGAGCACGAACGCCACCGGTTCGACCGAGGCCAGCGAGGAGCGCTGGGAGGATTTCGACCCCGGAAGCTTCGACCGCTCGGTCACGATCGACAACGAGTGGCTCCCGTTGGAACCCGGGACCCAGTTCGTCTACGACGGATCAACCGTGGAGGGCGGCCGACGGGTGCCTCACCGTCTGGTCTCCATCGTCACGGACTTGACCAAGGTGGTCGAGCGCGTGCGCACGGTGGTCGTTTGGGAGCGTGACTTCAGCGGAGGGAAGCTGGTGGAGGCCGAGCTGGCCCTGTTCGCGCAGGACAATGACGGGGCGGTCTGGCATTTCGGCCAGTATCCGGAGGAGTACGAGAAAGGTCGAGTGGTCGAGACCCCGGCCTGGATCGCCGGCCTCCAGAACGCGAGGCCGGGGATCGTGATGAAGGCAAAGCCGGAGCCCGGAGGCCCGAGCTACTCGCAGGGTTGGGGGCCGGCGGTGAACTGGACCGATCGGGCGCAGGCGACCGGCTCGGGCAAGCGGACGTGCGTCCCGGTCGACTGCTACGAGGACGTGCTCGTGATCGAGGAGTTCAGCCAGGAGGATCCGGGCGCTTTTCAGCTCAAGTACTACGCCCCCGGCTTGGGCAACGTTCGGGTCGGCTGGAAGGGGAAGGATCCTTCGAAAGAGATCCTCAAGCTGGTCGAGCTGGGCCGGCTCAGCCCCGCGGCGCTCGCGGAGGCTCGGGCCGAGGCGCTCGAGCAGGAGAAACGCGCCTACAAGATCAGCAAGGACGTCTACGCCCACACGTCGCCCGCGGAAACGCAGTAGCGCCCGACGCGAGCGGGTGCGTCACGACGCGCCGACGAACCCGTGCTCGGCGAGGCGCAAGTCCTCCTCGACAGCGAGCCCGATCCCGGGAGCGTAGGTCTTGAATTCATGCTCGCCCGGGTCGAGCGCCGATCCTTCCTCGGTCTTCAGCGCGTTCGAGAACGAGCCGGCCGGCGTTTCGACCGTCTCGTCGAGACTCACGATCTCGGCTCGATCCAGCGCCACGTCCGGGGCGACCTCCTGGTAGTAGCGCATACCCGGTCTGGGATCGCCCGGCATGATCAGCCCGGCCCGCGCGCCGTCCTCGCCCGCGAGCCAAGCGCCGCTGTGGCCGACGATCTCACCGTCCTCGATGTCGTCGACCTCTTCACCGAAGTAGAAGAGGTCCCCCGTGGTGGGGCAAATGGCGAAGAAGTTTCGGGAGACCTCGAACAACTCGTCGTTCTTCCACTCTCGCTCCTCGACCACGCGAGTCGTGACGCCCGCGACCGTCCTCGTCTCATCCAGCACCGTGATCGCGAGCCTTCCGCCTCCACCTGCAAGAACGAGCCGATAGCCGGGCTCCAGGACGAAATACGTGTTCTGCCCAGTGGACTCCAGCGCGCACTCCGAAATCTGGAACCTTTTCTGCCACGACGGGTCGGCAAAGGCCTCTTCGCTCGACTGGCCTCCGCAGGCGCTGGCGGACCCTGCCGCCACGACTGCCGCCAGCACGGCGTGAACCCTCCCCGTCATCGTCCCATCAAGGTTAGAGCGGCGCAGCGGGATCGGTCAGAACCCGTACGCCGCCCTTTGCAGCGCCTCGATCACCTCGGGCGCGGTGCGCCCGGGCGCATCGTTCCAGGTGTGGACGTCCTGGAAGTCCGAACCTCCAAGCAAACCGGCGAAACGAAGGAGGTGCCTTTGCATCTCACCGCGACTCAGTCCCTGCTCCTCCGCCGCCTCACCCACGGCGCCCGCAGCGCAGAGCGAGCCACCCGGCCTCCACGGGCCCTGGCAAAGACCCCGCTCCGCCACGATCTCCGCCGCACGTAGCAGGACGGCGTCAGGCTGAGCGAGGCGATCACGCCGGGGTAGGAGTGTCCGGCAGTCGGTGGCCCTGGTCATCACGTTCGACACTTCAGTGCGTGAGACCGTACGGCGCCAACATGAGAAGAGCGTGAGAGCACAAACCGCATGTCTGACCGTTCATCGACCGCCCCGTCGCTCGTCTTGATCCCAAGGTCGCAGGTTCGCCTGCCCGGCCCATCCGGGCCGCCCTGAAGCGTCACGCCGGCTCTAGCGGTCACGCTCAAGGCGGCTCCCGGGACGCGCGCGACGGCTGTTTGGGTCCAAGAGACCCGCGTCAGATGCCGAACTCGAGCGGCTTGAAGGGCGAAGCGGCGATCCTCGGGCAGCTCGATAGGATCGCTGGGCCCGCCGACCTGCCGCGTTCACGCCTCGAAGAGAACGCTGATGCCATTCCTCCTCCTCCTCGTTGTAGCTCTCGCGCTGGGCTCGCTGATATTCGTGCTTGCCGCCCGCTACCCCCACACCGCCGGTGTCTCCCGGCCGAGCGATAGGGCCGCGCGTCAGATCGGACACTCGCTAGCCGCGCACGGCGGCGCGCGTCGACTGTTGCCCGAGCGACTCGACCCCGCGACCGCAACGGGCCTAGCGCTCTCACTCGCTCTCCTCGTCATCTTCCTCGCCGGGCTCGTAGTCGGCATTCTCGCCTACCTGATCCGGTCGAGCTCCGCGCTCGCCGAGCTCGACCGGGGGGTAGGACAGTGGGCCGTCGATCACCGAGCCGGCTGGTCGACCCAGGCACTCGAGCTCGTCACGTGGCTTGGCGCGACCCAAGTCGTGATCGTCCTCGCGGTAGTCGTTGGGATCGTGGAGTACCTGCGGCGCCCGAGCCACTGGATCGCATCGTTCTTCTTCGTCGTCATCGTCGGCCAGGTCTACCTCACCAAGGGGTTGAAGGACGTGCTCGACCGCGCCCGGCCGGCGTTCAATCCGGCCGCTGAGACTCTTGGACCCTCGTTCCCGAGCGGTCACTCGGCACTGGCCGCCGCCTTCTTCGGCGCCGTCGCGCTTGTCGCGAGCCGCGGACGGCCTCCGACCCAGCGCGCTCTGATCTTTGGCGTTGCAGCGGCTGTCGCTGCAGGAGTCGCTTGCAGCCGCCTCATGCTCGGCGTGCACTGGCTCTCCGACGTCGTCGCAGGAGCTCTGCTCGGCTGGGCATGGTTCGCGGTGTGCAGCATCGCGTTCGGAGGCCGGATGCTTCGCTTCGGCGCGGCCACGGAGGAGGCCGCTCGTGTCGCGAAGGAAGATCTCCACGCACCGCGCCGGCCCAGTTGAGGGGAACCGGCGCGGGTCCGCGACGTTGCCGCAATTCCCAGCCGGCGGTGACTCAGAGCCGGGCGGTGGTAGACTGAACATGCTTCGCCCCAGACCCAGGCGGGCTTTCACCGGCTCCAGCACCCGGTCGGCGTTGACGGCTATGTAGGAGCCTGTATGTCTTCGTCAGGGGCCGAGCTCGACCAGTCGGGCCACACACCGCGAAAGAATCGCAGGGCGCAGCTCGCAGCCCTTGCCGCGGTGGTCGCAGCCGCTGCCATCGTGTGGATAACGCTCTCGATGGTTGCGAACGATCCTGTCGGCCTCGTCCTCTCGTTCGGGTCCATTTTCTTGGTGGTGTATTCCGGGTGGTTCTTCCTAGTCAGACGAGGCCCTATTCGCCTGCTCGTGCTGCCCCCCGCTCTCCTCGCACTCGTCGCGCTGATCACGTACGGATACGACCAGAAGTATCAGATGCTGCTTTTGGCCGCAGCGCTCGCCGTCTTCGGCTTTGCCGCCCGCTACGCCGCTCGCAATCAGCCAGATTCAGCCCACACGATCCATCGACATGCACGGCCGGCGCAGCCGGCTCGAACGGGCGTGTTGATCATCAACCCCCACTCGGGCGGAGGGAAGGCGGCGCGCTTCAACCTGACGGAAGAGGCAAGGAAGCGGAGCATCGAGCCGCTGCTGCTCGGTCCGGGTGACGACCTTTCCAGACTCGCCAAGCAGGCGGTCACACGGGGAGCGGATGTCATCGGAATGGCAGGAGGCGACGGGTCGCAGGCATTGGTCGCGGCCGTAGCCATGGAGGAGGACGTCGCGCACGTCTGCGTTCCTGCCGGGACCAGAAATCACTTCGCGCTGGATCTCGGTCTCGACCGGGACGACGTCGTCGGCGCGCTCGACGCGTTCACCGACGGAGTCGAGCGCCGCATCGACCTCGCTCGTCTCAACGAACGCATCTTCGTCAACAACGCCTCGCTTGGCATCTACGCGCGAGTCGTGCAGTCCGACAGCTATCGCGACGCGAAGCTCGGGACGTGGAGGCAGATGCTGCCGGACATGATGGAGCGAGAAGCCCATTGCTGCGATCTCGAGTTCGACGTGCCCGACACGAAGGACTGGGAGGGCGCGTCACTCGTGATCGTCTCCAACAATCCGTACCAGCTCCGACGCTTTCGCGGCGCGGGCACGAGGACCCACCTTGACACCGGACGGCTCGGGATCTTCGCCACCCGTCTCACCGGCGCTGCGGCGGTCGCGAAGCTGGTCACACTCGGGACGATCGCTCAGCAGCGGCGGCTCGGCAGCGTGCGGCAATGGTCTTCGCTCGAGTTCGAGGTACGCGCGAGCGAGCCGGTGGCCGTCGGCCTGGACGGTGAGGCGCTTCTGCTCACGCCACCACTGCGCTTCATTTCCCTGCCGGGTGCGCTCCGAGTCCGTGTGCCGCGCGACTCGAGAGGAGTCTCGCCCGCGTGGGGCACGGTGCCGCTGAACCGGCGCAACCTCTGGGCGCTGGTTCGGATGGCCGCGGGCAAGCCGGCATCAGCCGCGTCCGGGAAGTGAACACGCCCATTCCGCGAACGGAAGCCCCTCCCTCCATCGCAGATCCCGCCGATTTCCCGCTTAGAAACGCGGGGGGCAGTGGAGGTAAGCCGGAGCAGCGCACGTTCGAAGAAGCGCGCGTGGACGAACGCGCGCTCAGGGTCCAACGAGCTTTCCAAGTGCCGATGCTCGTTGCGGCTCTGCTCGTACTACCCGTGCTGGTGATCGAGGAATCCGGTGCCGGCGGGCGTTGGGGTGCTGTCGCGGATGTCCTCAACTGGACGATCTGGGGAGCCTTCGTGGTCGAGGCTGCTGTAATGCTCGCGATCGTTCGCGAACGGTGGCGCTGGATCCGAACGCACCCGCTTGAGATCGCAATCGTGATTCTGACCCCGCCGTTCCTTCCTGCGAGTTTCCAGGCGCTGCGGTTGTTTCGCCTGTTTCGCCTGCTTCCGCTCCTTCGGCTCGGGCGGGTCGCAAGGCATCTGTTCTCGGTTGAAGGAGTTTCGTGGGCTGCGCTGCTCGCGGTGCTGACGACGGTGTTCGCCGGCGCTGCGTACTCATCGGTCGAAAAGAGCGCATCGAGCTGGGACGGCCTGTGGTGGGCCGTCTCCACCGTTACGACCGTTGGTTACGGCGACGAGTTTCCCAAGACCACGCTCGGTCGTGCGCTTGGCATGGCGCTCATGCTCATTGGTATTGGATTCGTCGCGGTGCTCACAGGTGCTGTTGCAGGGCGATTCCTGGCAGCTCGGATCGAGGAGTCGCAGGAGGAGTTGTCGGACACGCTCCAAGGAGCTGAGCTGGACGTGCTGGACGAGCTCCATGAGATCGCAGAGCGCTTGAATGCCCTCGAGCGGCGACTCGCCTCATCGCGAAATCGATAACGCGTCAGCGCCTTGAGCGCTTTGTCGTGCGTTTCGCGGCCTTAGCCATGAGGTTCTCCTGGGCAGAGCGAGCGGGCTCTCAAGGCCCCTGACTTCGCTGATGCCATGCCCCCTCGGTATCGAGGTCCCCACGAGCTCCGGGCGTCTGCGAGAAGGGGGTCGAGGATTGCATCGATCTCGGCGCGGAGGGGCGTCCTCGACCGGAACGAGGCGGGTTGCCACGGTCCTCTTCTCCTCTGCGCCCTTATGCGGCGGACTTGGGTACGCAGACCGTGACGGCGTCTGGTTCGACCTCGACGTGGAGGGTCTTCTTCTTTATTCGGGCTCCGCCGTCGAGTTCATAAAGCACCTTGCGATTGAACTTGATCTTGATCGAACGGCCCTTGGTGGTACGCACGAATGGCGACTGCCGTGCCTGGCCGCGAGCAGTGCGCACGAGCGTCCGCATCCAGTCGACGCGCCCCTCCGCGGTCACGACGCCGAGGTCGAGGATGCCGTCGTCAGGTCGGGCGCCGTCGAACAACTCGAGCCCGCCGGAAATGGTGCGGACGTTGCCGAAGAGGATGCAGCTTGCTTTCCCTTCGAACCAGCGTTCGCCATCGACGTCGATTTTTGCCTCGAACGCCTTCGCGCTGAGGTTCTTGGCCCCCGACCAGATGTAAGCAGCGCGACCGATCCTTCTCTTCACCTTGCGGCTTGCATCGTGGACCATTGACGCGTCAAAGCCTGCTCCGGCGAACACGGCGAACGCCTCTCCGTTCATGCGTCCGATGTCGAACTTCTTTTGACGCCCCCGGAGCCCATTCACGACTGCTCCTTGAAGGTCGTGCGGGATTTCGAGGTTCGCCGCGAAGAGGTTTGCCGTACCGGCCGGGAGGACGGCCAGCGTTGCCTTGGTGTGGGCGAGGGCACCGACGCACCTCTGGACCATCCCGTCCCCTCCCCAGACGAAGACCAGGTCAGCGCCTGCCTCGAGCGCTAGTCGAACGCACTCGGGCGCCTCTCTGCTCTTGGCCACCTCGTGCCAGATCGGGTCGGAGATTCCTTCGCGCTCGAGGATCCGGCGCAACTCGGGGAGACCACCTCCGAGCTTCTTGCTCGAGTTGGCGACCACCGCGACCGAGCTCATGCCGACTCCCCCTGTGCGAGCCGGGCCTGGCGCCGCTCGTCGGCGACGATCCCGACTCGTGTCGCAAGCACAGCGACCAGAATGGCCCCGGCGCCGAGCAGCGCGCCTCCGATGACGTCCACCGGATGGTGCTCGCCGCGGTAGATTCGTGAAACTGCGACGAGGACCGGAATCGAGATCGCGACCGTCCAGATGACCAGGCGGAGCCACGTCTCGTGGAAGCGAGAGGTCAGCAACACCGCAAGCCCGCAGTAGACGGCGACAGAAGCCGCGACGTGCCCCGACGGGAAGCTGTGGGCATTGTTGAGGTTGTCGAGCTTCACGACGTCTGGGCGCTCGCGTGCTACCAGGCCTGCGATCAGCCGGTAGGTCGATACTTCAACGAGGATTGCGGTGAGGACGAATCCAGCGATCCGCCATCGACGTCGGAAAGCGAAGAAGATCGCAGTCGCCGCGACGACGGCGATGAGAACGCCGGCCCCGACCTGCGACATCCAGTACGTCGCGTCATTCAGGGACGACGTGCGCTGTGACTCCATCCACGCAGGCAACCGGCCGTCAGCCTCTTCCAGTCCGCCGATGGGGAGCACGATCTTCGTAGCGAGGAGACCGAGGGCAACCCCGATTCCTACGACCAGGAACGACAGGATATTGGCGACGGTGTAGGAGGCGGCAAACGGATACGCCCGATGGACCAAGGTCTCGAGCCAGGCGGCGTAGCCTCCTTTGCGGGCTTCGAGTATGGGGACGGGTGCGGAGTCCTCGAGGCGGGGCCGGTCAGGTTCGAGCGCGGGCAGCGACGAGGGCAGAACAGCACGGGCGGAGAGGCGGCTCATTGGGTTCCTCCGTTCAATTGGGCATGCGTAAAGGGTTGGCGGGCACGGCTGTTATTCGCGGCTTCAACCATCGTGATCTGCGAGACGTTGGACTGTTAGAAAGCTTCCGAACCGCTTATGCGCGAGTTCCGCACCGGAACGACGCTTTAGCGAGTGGTTTCCGAGGCTCCACAAGACGAGAATGAGCGCGCTTCCGGCTGCCCCGATCGTGTCCCAGATCAAGTCGGTCGCGGTATCTGTCGTACTGATCACGAGACTCGAGCCGGTGAGCGAATCTAGCGTCCACTCGACGATTTCCCATCCGGCTCCGATCGCCATCCCGAGAAACAGCGCCGTCAAGAAGAAACCAAACCGCTGGTGCAGCTGTGTGAGATTTTGGAGCTCGGGGAGGACATCCAGGCGCATGAGGAGGACGTAGAGCAATCCCGTGAGCAAGAGCGGAACCGTCGTATGCACGACGTTGTCGTAGTACCTCCACGAGTCGTAAACGCCGAGGACCTCGCCCCACCCGAGCAACACCATCGCCACGATCAGACCGGCGTCGTAGAAGCGGGGAAGACTCGCCGCACGGGCAAGCCCGAGCACGACGCAGGCGCCAATGAGTGGGGTCACGGGATGACCGGTGACGGCCCACACGATCGTGGTGATCAAGAACAGCAAGCGGCAGACGTCGAGCGGATCGCGGACGACCCGCGACCAGTCGCCAAGGATCAGCTTCTGCCAGGTAAGGCCGCCGAGCTGTGAGGAAACCGGAGAGGCAAGCTGAGACACGTCAACCTCCTGTCTGCGTGCTGCGGGCGACAAGAAGACGGGAACTGGGAGTTGTGAATTCCACGGTCACGGGATCGCTAGCTCGCAGCCGACGATCAGGAGTCCGACAAGGGAGTTCACCGCTGCCGCACCAACGAGTCCTGCCGCGCCGTGGCCCGCGCGGTGCGAGAAAACGACGCCCCACCCGATGAGCATCGCCACGCCGACGAGCGTGGCGATGCTAAAAGCCGCATCTCTGCCCAATGCGCCGAGGGCACCCAGTGCCAATGGCAGCGAGAGCGGCAAGGTTGCCTGGAAGATCGGCCATTCGCGAGCGCCTACACGCCGCACATCCCCCGGGTGCATGCGCCGCTGCCCTTGAAGCCGCTCGGCAAGAAGGTACGCATACACACGCGCGGCCCAGATGACCGCCCCAGTCGCGAGGAGGACGCCGAGAGCTCGCGCCGATGTCACCGAGCCGCTTTCGTGCATGCTGGCAACACCGGCTGTTGCGAGGATCGTTCCGTAGATGACAGCGGCGAGGTTGGGCGACCGCCGGCCCACGACCCTACTCGGGAGGTACTTGACCCTCATCGCCTTGAGCGGATCACTGCGCTTTGTCGGACGAGCCGACGCGCCATGGGCAGCGATCATGCCGGTCTCCCCGGAATGGGCTCCGACGATCTTTGTCTCAACTCGCCTCGGCCGTCGCCCTCCACGCAGAGTTGAGCCCACTCTGCATATAGCCATAGAACGCGGGCGAGAAGACGAGCACCAACACGAACCCGAGCCAGCCGTTGATAGGTGTCTGCCCGTTCAGGCGCTGAGCTGCCTGGATCCGCTGAAACGTCGTCACCGTCGTCCAGATAGCCGGCACCACGACCAGTCCGCCTGGGAAGAGCGCGAGTACGGACTTCGTCGGGCTGTCGCCGAGGTCGCTCGTGCCGCGTGCCCGGCCGTAGTCGGCCATCTCACGGTTGACGAAGTACCACCAGAAGAGCACATAGATCCCCAGGGTCACGATCGAGAGAACCGCGACCGCGATCGGATTGCGAATCTTCGCGGTCGAGCCGGGCGCAATCGCTACGTGATTCGCCGTCAACGGCGGAGCACCGGCAGTGGATGGATTAGGCGAGGAAGGTACGGACATCTCGGCTCCTAACGCTTGCGTTTCGCGAGCGACCACAGGTCGACGCGCCACGCCGGCCAAGTGTCAGAGCCGGAAGAGATTGCCTGCCTAAGGTTGGGGCAGGGGCAGTTCCACCCTAGCACCGTCAGGCACGAGTGTCGACCGCGCCGAGGCTGGGCGTTAGACTTGACCCTGGGGTTGCATATGAGCCACCGCGAGACCGAGCATCTGCGCGTTCTGATCGCGAACGAGCGTAAGGATCGCTTGGCCCTCGTGGCGCCGATCGTCGCCGCTCTGGGTCACGAGGTGATCGCGCGCGAGATCGAAGTGGAGGACGTCGGAGCCGTGACGGCGCGGGAACGGCCGGACGTAGCTCTGGTGGGTCTCGGCGAAAGCTCCGAGCACGCTCTCCACTTGGTCGAGAAGATCGTGCACGAGTCCACCTGCCCGGTCATCGCCCTCATCCACGCGCCGGATCCCGACTTCGTCAAGGAGGCGTCCAAGCGCGGTGTCTTCGCCTACATCACGGATGCCGACGCCCTGGACTGGCAGAGCTCGATCGACATCGTGCTGCGCCGTTTTGCCGAGTACCACGATCTCGAAGGCGCATTTGGACGTCGGGCGATCACGGAGCGAGCAAAGGGCATTCTCATGGAGCGTCACTCGGTCGACGAGCCAACTGCCTTCGAAATGCTGCGTGAGCACTCACGATCGGCGAACCGCAAGCTCGTGGACGTGTCCTCGGCGGTCGTCGATGGGCATCGCTTGCTGCCGAAGCAGCCACACTCACCCGCCACGGGCGAGCGTGCGTAAGCAGTCAGGCTTCTTCTCTCCCCGAAGAGATCTCCTCGGCAGATCGCAGGAACCGATGCGGCTCGGAACGGTGTCGGCAGCGTAACCGTCTGGACTTTCGCCGGCTGGCGTGCGCAGGTTCGATTCCTGCCGGGGATAACTGTTCCCGGCGAAAGTCCGAGGCGTGAGCGCACCGATTTTTCGTCTGCCGGCGTGCGGAGCACTCCACGGTTCCCGGCGTGACGCAGACGACGTCGAGGCCTGGTGAAGACGCCCGGCGAGTACTAGAATCATGCCCGCAAGCCACGGTCGGAGGGACGATGCGCGGGGGTCGCGCACTCATACTCGGTCTCACGGTGGCCGCCCTGCTTGCAATGGGCTACTCCGCCGCAGACGCGACGGCTGCCTTTCGCCTGCTCTCGCCCGGGCGGACTGCCGTCATCTCCAAACCTCCACTGCTTCGCTGGAAGCCGGCGCCCGGCGCGGGGAGCTACAACGTCCAACTCTGGCGTGGCAACCACAAGGTCCTCAGCCGCTGGCCGCTCAGCCCACGCCTGCAGCTTCACGCTAGATGGCGCTACAACGGACGCTGGTATCGCCTCAGCCCGGGACGCTACGGGTGGTACGTCTGGCCGGCGTACAGCTGGGGCTTCGGCGCCTTTCGGAGCCGCACGTTCATCATCGGGCGCCTACCCGCAAATCAGGGATCGCCGCTCGTGTCGGGCGATGCACGTGAGGGCAATTCGCTCTCAGCCGCGGTTGGAACGTGGACGGGAACCAGGCCACTGCGCTTCTCGTACGTTTGGCAGCGCTGTGAGGCGGGAGGCTTGGCCTGCAGCGCGATCCCGGGTGAGACTTTGAATACCCTGACCCTCGGCGCCGGCGACATCGACCGGGTTGTACGCGTCGTCGTGAGGGCCGCGAACCTAGCCGGCACGCGAAAGGCAGCCTCCCCACCAACAGCGGTCGTGCTGGCTGCTCGGCCGGTCAACCTCTCGAAGCCCAGGCTGACTGGGGGTTCCCAGCAGGGCCGAGTCATCGCCGCCACGGTCGGCCGCTGGCAAAGCTCACGCCCGCTGACGTTCTCCTTCCGGTGGAAACGTTGTGACCGCGCAGGGCTGACATGCAGGAGCATCCGCGGGGCGACGCTCGGCGCATATCTCCTACGGCCAGCGGATTTCAAACAGCGAGTCAAGCTCATCGTGCGGGCCGTTAACTCGGGAGGCGCAAGGCTTGCCTCTGCTCTCTCGCCTGCCGTGGGACGTGTCTTCATCGGAACCCACGGGCCCGACTTGGTTTCGGGCTCGAACGGGGCGGATCTCATCCGCACACGAAGTGGTGGCGACCGGGTGTTCGCCGGCCGCGGATACGACCGCGTCATCGGCGGAACCGGCAACGATGTGCTCCAAGCCGGTCCCGGGAAGGATCTCGTCCTTGTGCGCGACGGGCAGGTCGACTTCGTCGAGTGCGGACCGGGCAACGATGTCGCCGTCGTTGACCGGGGCGATCACGTCCGCCACTGCGAGACCGTCAAGCGTGGCTAGGCGGCGTGTGCCCACGGGGACCCGCCTCGCAGTTTGGGCCTCGATCCTCCTCGCCGGGCTGATCCTGGCCGTCGCATTCCCGATCGAGCGCGGCGCAACCCAGACATTGGAGCCGGCGCCCACGCCGGATCCCCTGCCTGACCCGAATCCGGCTCAGCCGGCCATCGGCGGCGCCGTGGGCTCCTCAGGAGGCTCGCATAGAGGATCAGCAGACGGTTCAGCTACTACGACCGCTTCAGGCGGCGGAGGGGGCCAAGGCAGCGTTCCTTCCGAGCACGGGCGCCAAGCACAGACAAGTATCCGAGGGAGGCCGGCGACGCGAGCAGCGAAGGAAACGAGGCACGTCCACGCTCGGCGACGGATTCAGGGAGGCTTTCGTACGCCGCAACTCGTGATTCGGGGCGGCGCCTCACCGACGCTCCTCTACTTGGAAATACTCCTCCTGGCTCTCGCCGGCGCGCTCGCGCTAATGCTCACGCTCACGATACGTGTGTCGTCGAATCGGCTTGCCGGGCTTTCCGACGGACTCGCGGAGCAACGGGGCCATGCCGCGGCCCTCATTGCGGTCCTCCTCCTCGCAGTCATGCTCGGGCTTCTCGTGGTCCACCTCGTGGACCAGGCGTAACCGCTGCGTCGACTCCTATGGAGGAGACGCTAGGGCGCGTACAGATCGCCGCCGTCGCTGTCGCCGGGCCCGGGCGTGGGCTCGAAGGACACGCCTCCCGGTTCACCACCGCGCTCCCAGACGAAGGCGGGGCGTGCCACACGCGGTCTCTCGGCGAAGCACTCCTGCCATGCGGCGGCGGCCTCCCAGATGACCGGGTCATCGGCAGACAGCTCGAGCGCGGCCGAGTCCCCTTCCGCCTCGAAGACGAAGACGACCTCCCGGTCGGTCAGATGGACTGCGTGGCGCACGAACTTGGTGCTCTCGAGGTCGAACGGTGGTCCTTTGGTGAGGAGCTCACGCGCCCGCTCGGCCATCCCCGGCTTGAGCGGCGCCACGACGACCAAGTGGCTCACCCCTCGTATCTAACAGTTTCCGGTGAAGCTCCGTACCTCGATCCCGTCGAACAATCGGTCCTAGGGGGCCTGAGCGAGCAGCGTCTCGAGCTTGTCCCGCTTCGCCCCGCCGCCGTTGATCTCCAGATACGTGACGCGCGGCCCGACGGCGACGAGCGCGGTCATCGTCGGCTCCGCCCGGTGGCAGGCGCAAGCGGCGGGGTCGATGATGTACCCCTCCCGTCCCTTGCTCTCGATCGGGCTGGCGCTCGTGCCCGGCCCATACGCATCTGCAAGGTGGGAGTGGAAGTAGCTCACGTAGGCCTGGGCGCTCTCCGCGTCCTCGAACTCGAGAGTTCGTGAGACGACGCGGTCGAGGTCATGCGACTCCCCCTGAAACACGCGCTCGCCTCCGTCCACCAGCCCCGAGACCGGGTCGGCGCCTGCTCCGAAGTCCGCCGCTAGATCGTCTGACGAGACGGATTCGGTCGACGAGCTGAGCCCCGGCAGAGCCGAGGAAGGCAGCAGCGGAAGCTCTTGCGAAGTCGTTTCTCCGCACCCCGCGAAGAACGCAACAGCCGCGACGAAGACGAGCGCGCGCACGGCAGGACCCTAGATTCGAGGCCGTCGGCGCGCTAGTGTCGCCCATTCGCGCGAGGAGGTCTTTCTGATGCAGTCGATGGATCGACGGAAGTTCCTATTGAGCGCTGCGGCAGTCGGAGGCGGCGTCCTGCTCGGTGGCTGTGGCTCGGATTCCGGCTCGAGCTCGAGCCCCGGCGGAGGGGCGACGACGCACGCGGCGATCGGTTCCGAGCCCGGGACGATGAACATCCTCGAGTGGCAGGGCTACGAGGCCAACGGAACCGAAGCCCAGACCTACGGGATGCTCGCGGGCAAGAGCTACACCGACGACTTCGGGCCCGACGGACTCAAGTACACGTACATCGTCAACGACACCCAGGCCGTGAACAAGGCGCGCCAGGTGCAGTTCGACCTCATGCACCCGTGCATCGAGAACCTGCAGGACTACGTCAACGGCGGCCTCGTGCAGCCCTGGGACACGAGCCTCCTCCCGAGCTTCAAGAACCTCAATCCGGTCCTCACGAAGAAGGGCCAGATCGACGGCCAGCAGTACTTCATCCCGTGGGACTGGGGCTACGCCAGCATCCTCTATCGCACCGACAAGGTCGCCCCCGAGGACGCAACCGGCTGGGAGCTCTTCTGGAACGAGAAGTACAAGGGCCGAATCGCCATGTGGGACGGCGCGCAGTCGAACTTCGAGGTCGCCGCTCTCAAGCTGGGCTTCCCCGAGATGGACAACATGACGTCGGACCAGGTCGAGCAGGCGAAGGAAGCGTTGATCGAGCAGAAGCCGCTCAACAAGTTCTACTGGAAGAGCGAGTACTCGGACATGCAGCCGGCTTTCAAGGCGGGCGACATCTGGATCTCGTACGCGTGGCAGGACGCCTACGTGAACATGAAGGCCGAGGGCCTGGCCGTCGAGTTCATGGAGCCGAGCCAGGGCAAGCTGGGCTGGACGTGCGGCTTCATGCTCGGGTCGACGACCAAGAACTACCGCCACGCGCACCAGTACGTGGAGTCGTTCATCAACCACGCGGCCTGCGTGGACATGGTCAATCTCTTCTACTACGGAAGCGCCGACGCCACGGTGCAGCCGAGCGACGTCAAGGACAAGGGGCTCGCGACGAAGCTGAACATCGGCGACCCGGCGGCGTTGAGCGGCGACAACGTCAACCTCCAGAGTTGGATGCCGAACGAGAACGAGGTCGCGCTCGCGTGGGAGGAAGTGCACGCGGCGTAGCCCTTAGGAAGGTCGAACGGTGAGCGCCACGTCCGCGCCGGCAGTTCGCGGAGACGGCTTCGTCGCGCGCCTGCACGCCCGTGCCGGGAGGGGCTGGCTCGTCCTCCCGGCGATCGTCTTCCTCGTCCTCGTCCTGATCGTTCCGCTGGTCCTGATCGGGCTCTACAGCGTCAACCTGATGACGAACCTGTTCGGGGTCCCGACGGAGTTCTCGCTGCACTACTGGGAGGACTTCCTCCCGCCCGGCAAGAACCCGTTCTGGGAGCGCTTCCAGACCTCCATGCTCATCACGCTGGGGGTATCGGTCGCGACGGTCATCGCGGCGTATCCGATCGCGTACTACCTCGCGTTCGTCGCCCGTCGGCGCCGCTACACGCTTCTGCTGCTCATCCTCGCGCCGTTCTTCACGAGCTACCTCCTCCGAGTAATCGCCTGGAAGGTGATCCTGGCGAACAACGGTGTGATCAACTCGGCACTCTGGCAGCTCGGGCTGCGCGACCACGGCGACGGGATCACATGGCTCATCTACTCGTGGTTCTCGGTGGGACTCGTCCTCTTCTACACGTGGGTGCCGTTCGTCGCGCTTCCCATCTACGTCGTGCTCGAGAACCTGGACACACGGCTACTCGAGGCGGCCCAGGACCTGGGCGCCGGGCGGCTGAAGACGTTCTTCCGCGTGACGCTCCCCCTCAGCCTCCCCGGCGTGATCGCGGCCTTCGTGTTCGTCCTCATCCCGACGACGGGTGAGTTCATCGCGCCGCTGCTCGTCGGCGGGCCCGACAGCTACATGTTCGGAAACACCATCCAGGGCTTCTTCTCAGACTCGCCCAACTGGAACTACGGAGCCGTGCTCGCGGTGTGGCTCATAGCCATCGTCCTCGTGCTGGTGCTCCTGTTCGGCCGCTTCATCTCCACCGACCTCCGTGAGAGCAGGGCGCCTGCATGACAGCGGCCGCCAGCCGACTCGGGGCGCGGCTCCTGGGGGGCTACTTCCTCCTCCTCGCGCTTTTCCTCTACGCGCCGCTCGTCGTGCTGATCATCTTCGCGTTCGACGACAGCCAGATCCAGACGCTCCCCTACGCCGGCTTCACGCTGAAGTGGTTCCACGCGGTCTTCTCGAACGGCGATCTCATCGCGGCGGTGCAGAGGAGCGCGGTCATCGGGCTTTTCGCGGCAGTCGGAGCGACGCTCATCGGGCTCATCACGGCCGTCGCGTTGACCGCCCACAAGCTCGCGCTGCGCGGAGTGATCACCGCGCTCATCCTTCTGCCGCTGGTGATCCCCTACATCGTCCTCGCTGTCGGGCTCCTTATCCTGCTGCAGTCGCTCGGCCTCCGGCAGGCCCTCTGGGCGGTGCTGCTCGGGCATATCGCAGTCTCGGTGCCCTACTGCATCCTCATCATCCTGCCCCGCCTTCGGACGATCGACCAGGCGATCGTCGATGCAGCGCGCGACCTGGGCGCCGGCGCGTGGACGGCGTTTCGGCGGATCACCCTTCCGCTGATCGTTCCTGCCCTGATCTCGTCGGCCATCATCGGCTTCACGATCTCGTTCGACGAGTTCGCCATCGCCTCGTTCCTCGTGCCCGCCGGCAAGGACACGCTGCCGGTCTACATCTACACGGGCTCGCGCACGCCGGCCCTGCAGCCACAGGTCATCGCCATCGGCGCAATGGTCGTCGTCGCCTCGCTGATCGTCGTGGTCGCGGCCGAGCTCGGGCGGGCACGAGCCGAGCGGCGCTTGAAAATCTAAGGCTCTAGTCGCCCGCGAGCACGTATGCGTGCTCGGCGGGCCACGTGAGCACGACACGACCGCCCGGCTGGAGCGACGACGCAACCTCGTCGTCCATGCGGTGGCTGATCACTCGCCCCGCAGGGCCGGCGTCCACGTGGAAGTGGGTCAGGCCGCCCAGGTAGACGAGCTCTGTGATCGTCCCCTCCACACGGGAGCCTTCGTCGGGCGCGCCGCCGTTCAGAGGCTCGATGCGAATGCGCTCGGGGCGCACGGCCATGCGCAGCTTCGCTCCGGCCTGGGTGCCCGCGCCGACGGGCACCACCAGTCGCTGACTGTCGCCGAGGCGCATGACGGCCAGCCCGTTCGCAACCTCGTCTACTCGGAAGTCGAGCGCGTTCAGGGAGCCGATGAAGTCCGCCACGAACGCCGTCTTCGGATGCTCGTAGATCTCGCGAGGATCGGCAACCTGCTCGACGATGCCCTTGCACATCACCCCGATCCGGTCCGACATCGTCAGCGCCTCTTCCTGGTCGTGCGTGACATAGACGAACGTCGTCCCGAGCTCGGTCTGGATCCGCTTGAGCTCGAGCTGCATCTGTTTGCGCAGCTTGACGTCGAGGGCTCCGAGCGGCTCGTCCAGGAGGAGCGCGGCCGGCCGGTTGACAAGCGCCCGGGCGAGCGCCACCCGCTGTTGCTGACCGCCGGAGAGCTGCGCGGGCTTGCGCTTCTCCATTCCCTCGAGCTGGACGACGCGCAGCATCTCGGCGACGCGGTCCCGCCGCTCGCCGCGCGGGATCTTCTTCAGCTCGAGCCCGAACATCACGTTGTCGATCACGGACATGTGGGGGAAGAGGGCGTAGTGCTGGAAGACGGTGTTCACGTTGCGCTGGTTGGGCGGGACTGTCGTGACGTCGGTGCCGCGCAGGAGCACGCGCCCGCTGTCGGGGAGCTCGAAACCCGCGATCATCCGTAGCGTCGTAGTCTTCCCGCAGCCGCTCGGGCCGAGGAGCGAGAAGAACTCACCGTCCCTGATGTCGAGCGTGGTCTCCTCGACCGCGGCCACCGATCCGAAGCTCTTGGCCACGCCTTCGAGGCTGATGGCCACGCCACCGTCCTGCGACATCCGCCGATCCTAAACCAGCTCCACCGGCGTTTCGAGCTAAGGATTAAGCTCGGAATTCCGCCGAAAGTTCGAGGCGTAAGCCGTACGGACTTTCGGCGGCGACTAAACCAGGTCGCGCGGTACTTCGAACGCGCTTTCGCGCGAGTAGATGCGCTCCTCGTTCTCGAAGGCCTCGACGAGGTTCACGAGCCGGAAGACCTCCGCGTCCGCGCTCATGGTGCTCTGCGTCTCCACGCATGCCGACCAGCCGCCCCGGTGCATCTCCATGCGACGCCGGCACTCGACCGTCGCAGAGAGCGGATCTCCGTCGACGATGGTGAAGATGTCTTTTTGAGTCCCCTGCACCTCGAGCCCGTCTTCGCGTGCCCGGCGGCGGCCGCGGATGCGGTCGAGGGTGATCGTGCGCCGGCCGGAGCGCTCATCGTGCGAGACGGTTCGCGTGGAGGTGCCGCTGGACGCGTTCGGGTCGGGCGCTTTCGCGAAGACAGCCGTGTGCCCGTCCTCGTTCCGGGGCGGGCGTACTGGGAGCTCGAGGCAGCTCGCGCCGCCCGTGTGAACGGTCAGCGTGGCCCCTTCCGGCGAGGGCCAGGCCCACGGCCAGTAGGTGGGACTGACGGCGAGACGCAGCTGGTGACCGGGGCGGAACGCGTAGGCCGCCGCATCGAGCGGCACACGGACGGTCTCGACCTTGCCCGGTTCCAACGGCTGCGGCTCCGCGCTCCCGGAGCGGTGCGAGAGATTCAGGAGCCCGCGCGCGACGAGAGTGGAGGCTCCCGTCGGCGAGACGTCGCAAAGGCGAACCGCCACAAGGGCCAGCGGCCGGTCGGCGCTGAGCTCGAGCGTCACGGCGGGTGACCCGAGGATCTCCACCCGCTCCTTCAGAGGTTCCGAGGTGAAACACAGAGACAGGTCGTCCTCACACCCCTGATCGCCGGGGAGCTCGCTGACGCCCCACGGACACCAGGTTCCCGCCGCGGAGCCCACGACGAGGCTGCCTTCGACGGTGAGGGCCTGCGCCGGCGCACTTGCACGCATGAGCGTCCCGTCCCCGAGGGAGTAGCGCCGCGGGGAGATGCGCACGGCCGGCCACGACCGCTCCTCGACCCACCGGCCGCGCTGGGGCCGGTGGTCGTCCTTCGGCGGGACGCCCTCCTGCATCCAGACCCGCAGCTGGGGCTCGTTCAGGATCCCTGTCTCCTCGCCCTTCAGCCACTGGTCCCACCAGCGCACGCACTCCGCGCGGAAGTCGATCGCCGGGCCGGGCGTGCCCTCCTCCGGATACTGGTGCGACCAGGGTCCGATCAAGCCTTTGCGCGGGCAGTCGAGCTGCTCGAGCAGGTCGAGCACGGCCTGGCGGTAGGGATCGGCCCAGCCGCCGACGACGTAGACGGGGCACTCGATCGAGCCGTAGTCCTCGCAGGGGGAGCCCGCGTGCCAGTAGTCGTCCCGGCGCTGGTGGGCCAGCCAGGTCTCGGCGAAGGGAACGGCATCCTCGAGGCGCTCGAGCCAGAGCTCGCGCCATTGCTCGCCCAGCAGCGCAGGGTCGGGCGGGCGCACGCTCATCGCGAGCATCGTCGAAGACCACGGGAGGAGCTCGCACCCGAGCACCGCGCCGCCGCGGTACTTGACGTCGGCGCCGTAGCGATCAGCGCTCGTGCACGCGACGACCACAGCTTTTAGCTCGGGCGGGCGGCGAGCGGCCGCCTGGAGCGCCGCGAAGCCGCCCCAGGAGAGCCCGATCATCCCGACGGAGCCGGTGCTCCACGGCTGCGACCCGACCCAGGCGAGCGCCTCGCACACGTCGAGCTGCTCGCGCTCCGAATACTCGTCGAGGAGAACGCCGTCGGAGGAGCCGCTGCCGCGTATGTCGATGCGCAGGGAGGCATAGCCCCGACCAGCGAAGTAGGGATGGCGTACAGCGTCGCGGCGCCGGGTGTTGTCCTCGTGCCGGTACGGCGAGACCTCGACGATCGCCGGAACAGGCTCGACCTCGGCCTGCGGGGGCAACCACAGGTGGGCGGACAGACGGGCGCCGTCGGAGAGCGGAATCCAGAGGTCGTCGATCTCGCGAATCGCGGGATCGCGCGGAGCCGGTGCGCGAACGGCCATACCTGGAGCATCGGCCGCCTGGCGGACGGCTAAAGGACCGTCAGGGGTATCCGCGCTTCGCTAGGGAGCGCCGTTTGAGCCCTGGGACACCACCTGGCCGTCCCGGAGCTCGACCACAGTGTCGGCGACGTCGAGCAGCAGCGGATCGTGCGTGGCGACGATCGCCGAGACGCCCTCGCTGCGAACGAGGCTCCGGATGACCTCCATGATCGTCCTGGCGTTGGCCGAGTCGAGCTGCCCAGTTGGCTCGTCGGCAATCAGAAGCTTCGGCCGGTTGGCGAGGGCACGCACGATCGCGACGCGCTGCTGTTCTCCGCCCGAGAGCTCGTAGGGCCGGTGCTTCGCCCGCCCGGCGAGGCCGACGAGGTTCAGGAGCTCGGCGACTCGCTCGGTCCGCTCGCCGGGCTCCGTGTTGTGGAGCCGCAGAGGCACCTCGACGTTTTCCGCGGCACTGAGGATGGGAACGAGGCCGAAGGACTGGAAGACGAAGCCGATCTTCTCCCGCCGCAGGCCGACGAGATCGTTTTCCCCGAGAGCGGAGATCTCGGCTCCATCTACCCAGACGCGGCCGCTCGTTGGGCGGTCGAGGCCTCCGAGGAGGTTGAGCAAGGTGGTCTTCCCCGACCCCGACCGGCCGTGCACCACGGTCAGGCGACCGGCCGCGAACCGGAGGTCGACGCCCTGGAGCGCGTGGACGACGCCGCGGCCGCCTTCGAACTCCCGCGTGAGGCTTTCGCTGACCGCGATCGACTCAGACATCCTCGTCGCCGTCCTCCCGGCGGTCGGGCCAGACTCCGATGTGGTCCGGCTCGAGCTCCAGCCGGACCCGGCGCTTGAGCTCCAGGGCGTCGACGTAGTCGACGGGTAGCTGCAGGCGGCCGACCCGGTCGAGCACGGCGAATTCCTCGGCGATCACTCGGTGCTCCCCGAGGGCGTCGATCTCGCTCCGACGAAGCGTTTCCGTACTCGTCCGCCCGTCGCGGATGGCGATCGTGCGGTCGACCTGCTCGGATACGAGCGGATCGTGGGTGAGGACGACGACGGTCACGCCGAGCTCCTGGTTCACCGCTCTGAGCGTGGCGAAAATCTCCGCAGCGGTGTGCGTATCGAGCTCGCCGGTGGGCTCGTCGGCGAAGAGCACCTTCGGCCGGTTCGCGAGCGCAATCGCGACGGCCACCCGCTGTTGCTCACCGCCCGAGAGCTGCTCCGGCCGATTCTTCGCGAGCTCTGACACGCCGACCAGCTCGAGGAGCTCGCTCGCGTACACGCGGCGGTCTCGCCCGGACATGCCCTCGAGCACGAGCGGCAGCTCGACGTTCGCCTCCGCGTCGAGGTACGTCAGCAGGTTCCGCGTCGTCTGCTGCCAGACGAACCCGACCACGCGCCGGCGGTAATGGGTGCGTTCCTTGGGCGTGAGCGTGGTCAGATCGAACCCGGCCACCTCGGCCTTGCCCGCAGTGGGCGTGTCCATGCCGCCAAGGATGTTCTGGAGCGTCGACTTTCCACTCCCCGAGGCGCCGACCACGGCGATGAACTCCCCGACGTCGACCGTGAGGTCGAGGCCCTGGAGCGCCACGACCTCGAGGTCGGCGACCTTGTAGATCTTGACGAGGTTGTCACAGACGATCTGGCTCATCGATCCCCCATTCTGAGTGCGCGGCTGATGCTGGTCCGCCGCATGACCGCGCTCGTCAGGCGCACCGCCGCTACGAAGACCGCAACGAGCCCGCCGAGGAGCAGCAGCGGGACAACCGGGTCGATCCGGATGCCAGGCTTCGGGCCTGCGACGAGCCGGCCGAGGTCGAGGCCCGGCTGGAGAACGTAGACCACCGCGATCCCCAACAGGCCCCCGATGACGAAGGCCGCTGCGGCGAGTGGTCCCAGCTCCACCGCGACCATCCTGGTCGCCTGCGGCTCCGACACCCCGAGCGCCCGCAGATAGGAGAGATCGCGGATCCGGGCTCGAGCCGTCAGCAGCGGGGCAAGAACCAGTGCGGCGCACGTGTAGGCGCCGGCCAGGAAAGCGCCGGCCTTGAATGCATCGAGCGTCCCAGTGGCGAGCGGCGAGAGCGACCCGGGACTCGCAGACGACTGCGCGTCCGCGAGGGTGGCGGCGACGGCGGCCGAGAAAACGGCCACCGAGACTCCGATGATCAGGACCAGCAGCGGCCCCGCGGCGACCTGTGGCTGGCGGGCCACGCGGCGGAAGGCGAGCGCGGGCACGAGATCGCTGCGGCGGCCGGCGATTTCGGCGACCAGGCGAACCGCGAGCGGATACAGGCGCACAGCGAGGATGCCGACCGCGAGCGCGAGCAGGGGCGGCACGGCGGCGAGGTAGGGGTCAAAGCCCTCGCCCGCCTCGGAGAGGCCGCGCCGCCGGAGGAGATAGGCGCCGAGCAAGGAGAGCACGACGATCAGTCCCTCGAGCGCCAGCCGGCGCGGCGACAGCGCCGGTGCCCCCACTTCGGACCGTCCACGGGCGCCAAACCGCTTCGCGGGGCCAACAGATGCTGCCGCCAACACGGCTCCGGTCGCGAGAGCGATCCCAAGCACGAGCCACCCCGAGAGAGCCGTCCCCCGCCCGCCTGTAGCGATTAGCGCAGCCGCATACCCGAGCGCGCCGGCCGGAAGCGCGATGGCGAGTCCCTCTACGGCGGCCGCGCCGAGCACCTGCCAGAGCGCACCGCCGCGTGATCGCAGGAGATCGATCGAGTCCCGGCGCCTGTCAGCGGCGAGCCCTGCCAGCAGAGCGAGGAGCGCCAGGGCGAGAGCGAGCAGACCGCTCGCCCCGACGGCGAGCACCGCGGCCGAGGCGTCCCGATCGCGTCGGTAACCGGCGAGCACGTCGGTGAGCCCGGTGTGGACGCCGGTTCCAAGGCGCTGGCCGAAGGTGGTCTCGCCGAAGCGCGCATTGAGCGCGCGCACATCGGCCTCGAGGCGGTCGAAGTCACTCGCGTCGAACCCGGTCGCGTCGACGTCGTAGCGCCACGAGTACCGCAGGGGAAGCGGCCTCGTCGCGGCGGCGATCTCTCCGTACGCGTCCGGCGAAACGAGGCCGAACCCGTAGACGAACCGGCGCGTGTCCGTGTCGCGGGTGAGCGCGCGGCCGAGGCGGGCATCGTCGAGGAACGCCTTGTCGCCTGGGTCGCGCGGCTCGAAGAGGCCGCTCACCCGGACGACGAACATCGAGCGCTCGCTCAGCGGCACCTCATCGGCCAGAGGATCCGTCGAATCGGGCACGACATACAGCACGTCCCCAACGCGAACGGAGAGCTGCGCGGCCGCCTCCCGCGGGACGGCGATCTCGACGAGGGGGGCATCGTCCTGCTCGCCGCGGAACGGCAGGTCGACGGACGGCTGCCCTGTGCCTGGGAGCGCGCCGTCCACGATGCGAGCGCGGTCGCTGGCTCCCTCGACGAACTCCAGCGTGAAGAGACGCGTGGTACCCGGCGGTCCTGGGACGCCGGGCGCGTCCACGACCGTGTAGCGGACTGTCTGGACCGTCGTGCGGCTGCCGCGGATGAGACCGCGAAGCGATGCGGGGAAATTCTGCTGCAGCAGGGCGCCGGTCTCGACCACACGGCCGAGCGGCTCGTCCTCGTCCGCCGCGATGCGCCCCGCGCGAGTCACCTCGACGTTCCGCGAAAACGGGCTCGCATGCGCGACCGAATACTCGACACCCTGGTCGGCGTTCCGGGCGAACGTGTTGGGCACCACAGCGAAGACGAAGGCCGTGATCAACACGACTCCGAAGATGGCGGCGGCGAGCGGCCGGTCCGAACGAAAGCGCCCGGCGGCCAGGGCAAACGGAGACCAGAGCCGTGCCCGCCTCATCGATCCTCTCCCGCCCGCAGCGCCGGCGCCAGGCGGACGCGGCCCAGCATCCGGATCTCGAGGAGCACCACCAAGGCGAGTGCAGCGACCAGCACGCCTTCGAACCAGGCGGCGGTCGTCCAAGGGAAGTGGACGATGACGCCGGGAAACGGCCGCGTTCCCTCGTCGCTCAGCGAGACGAAGGGAAGCACGAGCCAGGCAAGGAGGAGCCCGAGGACCGTGCCGGCTGCAAGGGCCAGCGCGGCTGTCAGGCCCCCTTCGAGAGCGAGGGCGCCCGAAAGTTGCCTGTGCGACAGACCCAGAGAGCGCAAGACTGCGAACTCGGTCCGCCGTTCGACCGCCGACGTCGCGGAACTCACTGCGAAGCCGATGACGGCGAAGGCCGCAGCTGCCGCGAATCCGAAGTAGAGGGCCCCGCTGATCCCCAGGGCGACCGGGTCGTTGCTCATCGCGCGGGCCTGGGCAACTCGATCGAGCACCCGCTCACTGGAGAAGGGAGGCGCCGAGAGGCGGTCGGCGACGGGCGCAGCGGGCCCGGACACGTCGATCCACCACTCGCTCGGATCGAGAACGGTTCCGTCCGCGAGCCAGAACGCGGCGGCGTAGGTGGGGAAGTCGACCACCACGCCTCCCTGGGCTCCCGGAAGCGTGGGGAAGCCACGCACGGTGCCGGCGATGCCGAGCGCCGGTCCGTCCGGTCCCAGTGGGATCCGTGCCCCGGAAGCCGTGCCGGTCGCAGCCGTAAACGACTCAGTGGCTACGGCGGGAATGAGCTTCACCGGCGCGTTTCGCCCAGGAGTCGCGGTGAAGGTAACCGGCCTCGTCGTCTGGAAGTCGGCCACGGTGCCGGTCTCCACATCGATCGCGAAGAAGGCATCGCCTTCGACCCGCTCGACGCGCGGAGGCTTGTCGACCTCGCCCGACTGGCTCGCGCTCACCCGCCACTCGACGCCGGGGGGCGAGACCGGCTTCGTCGAGCCGTCCTGGCTCACGACCGCGAGTTCGCTCACCCGCACCGAGAGGTGTCTGTTGATGCGGAAGGACGGAAGCGCCTGCGTCTCGATGGCGACGAGCGAGAGCGGATAGCGAGCGGGCTCGCTGCCCGCCGCGTCGGCAAGCGTGTAGTCGACCCGGCGATGGGCTCCAGTGATCCCGAATCCCGTCGCCGGGAGGCGATAGAGCACACCGTCCGCGTCGCGGACGACCAGCGCCACCGACGGGCGGATCGCGGTCCCGAAGAGAAGCCTGTCGGTGCGCAGCGGTTCCACGGAGACCGTCACATCGAGGCGCAGGCGTTGGGGCTCTCCTGGAAGCGGGACCGCGGCAAGACGCGGCCGGTTCCTCGCCAGTGGCGCGAGCACCGACGCCAGCGGCCGGTCGGCGAGATCGCCGCGAAACCGGGCGACCGCGGCGGCCCGCCTCGCATCGACCGCGAGCAGGTTCGTCGCTGTCGCCGAGCCGCTCGGCTCGAAGGGCGCCCGGTAGACCGGAAGGGCCGTGCGCACCCCGGTGAGACCTTCGTAGGACGCGGCCAGGCGCATGGAAGGGATCGCTCCGGAACGCTTGCTCGGCTCGACCCGGACGTCGGCAGCCGCCTGGTAGTCGGCCTGGTCCCGCTGGGAGGCGAGCCAGGTGCCGCTGTAGGCGGACGCGAAGAGCCCGATCGCGAGAGCGAGCGTGAGGAGCAGAGCCGCATTTGCATATCGCTGGGGCCTGCGGGCGAGCTCGCGGGTCCCGAGCGCGCCTACCGGGCCTCGGGTGATGCCGGCGAGGCGCTCCACCAGGCTCGCAACGGCGGGGACGAGGCGGAGGGCGAGCACTGCTCCCGCGATCAGTCCCAGCGCCGGGGCAGCCACGAGAAGCGGGTCGATGCCCAGCCGGCCCTGGACGCCTTCGACGACAGGGCCGCCGTAACGCCGTAGCTGCCAGTAGGCGAGAAGAGCGAGGGCAGCAAGGACGAGGTCGAGCCGGGCGGTCTGGACAAACGAACGCGTCGCCGGGCGCCCGCGGGCCGCGACGGTGGAGGTCACCGCGCTCGACCGAAGCGCGGGGAGAGCGATGGCGCCGACGCAGAGGATCGCAGCGATCCCGGCGAGCACGTACGAGGTCACCGTCACGCGCGGATCGAGCTGCAGGCCGATCTGGGCCAGAGGTCCCACGTGGTTGAGGGCCCGCAGCGCGAGCGCTGCAAGCCAGGGAGCTGCAAGCGCCGCGGGAAGCGCCAGCAGCGCGCCTTCCATGAGCGCCAGGCCGGCGATCCGGTCGGAGCCGGCGCCGCGCGAGCGCAGGATCGCGGACTCGAGGCCCCTCCGCTCGGCGAGCAGGCTGGCCAGGAAGAGGAGGGCGGCGCCGGCCAGGATCGCCAGCTGGACGAGAGGGATGAGGACGCCGGAACGGGTGACCGTCAGCAGGCGGTCGGTCCTCTCGAGCACCTGGCGGAGACCTGTGTCGAGCGCCGGGTCCCGTCCGGTCGCGGCCTCGAGTCGCGGGCCCAGGGCATCCAGCCTCTCCCTCAATCCGGGAAGGCTCTCCACCGTGAAGTCCCCGGGAGCGGCCGCGCGCCAGCGTGCTTCAGCCTCGGCGCCCGCGACGCGGGCGAACGTGTCCCGATCGACGACGAATGGTCCGAACGTCGTGAAGCGGATTCGCTGGCTGCCCTGCGTCTCGAGCGGGCTGCCCCACCAGAACGCATCGCGCGTGTTGCGAGGCCGGTAGATCCCTCCGACGGTGACCGGGACCCGTCGGGACTCGTCGATCACCGAAGTCAGCTCGATCGAATCCCCGACCGCGAGGCCGAGCGACCGGGCAGCGCCGACGGAGAGAACGGCCTCCGTCGATGTGCCCGCTGACGGCCAGCGCCCGCCGACGAGGTCGGCGTAGGCGGGGAGGTCGTCGTAGAACGCAAAGACCACGAGTGAGCCCTGCTCGCGCCCGCGCGCGGCGGGGAGCTCGTACGAGTCCGAGACCGCGCTCCTGTAGACCGGAGCGGAGGCGTCGCCGAAGGCGTCCTTCAGTGTCCGCTCGACCCGAGCGCTGGTCCGGTCCAGGCCCCCGAGCGGAATTCGGGCCGAGACCTGCAGGCCTGAATCGCGGGCCGGAGCATCGGCCAGCGTCCGCTCCAGACCGCTTGCCGCAACGGCGTTCGCATAGATCGGGCCCGCCGCCAGGATCGTCGCCGCGAGGAGAATCGTCACGAACGCGGCAGCGACGATGAGCATGTCCGACGCAGCCCGTCTGAGCACCAGGGACCACGCGGCAAGGAAGAGACTGCTCACGCGTGGATTCGACGCCCGCGGGTCGCCGTCGGTTAGCCCGACCCAGGGCTCAGGAGGCTACTAGTAGGCGCCGAGCGCCTCGCGGACGATCCGGTTCTGCTCGACGAGATGAGCGGTCGGGTAGCCCTCGCTCGGGCTCGCGCGCCAGGGCCTTCCGACGTACCGAAGCTCCACCTCGGCCGGCAACCCCTCCTCGAGACGGTGCCGGATGGCCCGCCACGCGCCCATGTTCTGCGGCTCCTCCTGCGTCCAGACGAGCTCGGTGATGTTCGGGTAGCGAGACAGCAGCTCGTCGTAGGCGGCGACGGGAAACGGGTAGAGCTGCTCCAGACGGGCGACGGCGATCCCTTCGGCCTCCTTGCGCGCCTCGTGGCCGACGATGTCGTAGTAGATCTTCCCGGAGCAGACGATCAGCCGTGTCGTGCGGCGCCGGGCTTCCTCGTCGAGCGAAGGGTCGTCGAGCATCGGCCGGAACGAGCCCTTCGCGAGCTCTTCGAGGGACGAGGTCGACTCCTTCAGGCGAAGGAGGCCCTTCGGGGTCAGAAGGACGAGCGGACGCGCCTTCGGGTGAACGGCCTGGCGGCGGAGAACGTGGAAGTACTGGCCCGCCGTGGAGCAGTTGACGATGCGGATGTTCTCCTGCGCGGCGAGCTGCATGAAGCGCTCGAGCCGGGCGCTCGAGTGCTCGGGCCCGTTCCCCTCGTACCCGTGGGGCAGGAGCAGCACGAGTCGCGAGCTCTGCTGCCATTTCGAGAGCCCGGAGACGATGAACTGGTCGACGATCACCTGGGCCGAGTTGATGAAGTCCCCGAACTGAGCCTCCCAGAGCACGAGGGCGCGCGGGCAGGCGACCGAGTAGCCGTACTCGAAGCCCAGCGCGGCCATCTCCGAGAGCGGTGAGTTGTAGACCTGGAAGGGCGCACTGGCGTTCGGCAGGTGCTCGATCGGCGTGTGCGTCTCGCCCGTCTCGTAGTCGTGGAGCACGAGATGGCGGTGGGAGAACGTGCCGCGCTCGGTGTCCTGGCCGGTCAGGCGAACCGGCACACCCTCGGTGAGCAGGCTCCCGAACGCGAGGCCCTCGGCCTGCGCCCAGTCGATGCCGCCCTCCGCGCCGACAGTCTCCCGGCGGCGAGCGAGCTGCTTCTCGAGCTTGGGATGGATGGTGAAGCCCTCCGGCACCTCGAGGAGCTGCTCGTTGAGATCCAGGAGCTTTTCCGCCGGAACCGCGGTCTCGACCGGCGCGTCGCTCCCTCGCCCGGGCCGCCTTTCCTCTTCGGCCTTGCTCGTCCCGGCGGCGATCGCTTCCTTGAGGCGCTCGTGGGCATCCTTGATCGCGGTCTGGACGTTCTCGACCAGCTCGTCGGCCTCTTCCTGGCTGACGATTCCCTCGGCGACGAGAGCCGCGGCGTACTGCTCGCGGACGGTGGGGTGGTTCTCGATCCGCTTGTACATGAGCGGCTGGGTGTACGCGGGCTCATCGCCCTCGTTGTGGCCGAAGCGGCGATACCCGACCAGGTCGACGACGACGTCCTTGCGGAAGCGGTCGCGGAACGCCATCGCCAGGCGCACCGCCGCGATGGCGGCCTCGGCGTCGTCGGCGTTCACATGGATGATCGGGTTGTCGAAGCCTTTCGCCAGGTCGCTCGAGTAGCGCGTCGAGCGCCCTTCGTTCGGATCCGTCGTGAATCCGATCTGGTTGTTCGCGATGACGTGGAACGTGCCGCCGGTCGCGTAGCCCGGCAGCGCCTGGAGGTTGAGCGTCTCGGCCACCACTCCCTGGCCCGGGAAGGCCGCGTCGCCGTGGATGAGCGTCGCGAGCGCGGAGCGCGGGTTGTGCGTCCATTCGCGCGTCTCGTGATTCGTCTGGCAGGCGCGGGTCTCGCCCTCGACCACAGGGTCCACGTACTCGAGGTGGCTCGGGTTGGAGGCGAGCGTGACGCGGACGTCGCCGTTCTCGGTCTTGCGGACACCGAGCGCGCCCAGGTGGTACTTCACGTCGCCCGACCCGCCCTCCGGGTCGGCGCCTACAGCTTCGAGAGCGCGCTCGCCCTCGAACTCGCGCAGGATCACATCGTAGGGGCGACCCACGGTGTGAGCCAGGACGTTCAAGCGGCCGCGATGGGCCATTCCGATCACGATCTCGCGCGCTCCGTCTGCTGAGGCCAGCTCGATCGCCTGGTCGAGCATCGGCACCATCACGTCGAGGCCTTCGATCGAGAACTGCTTCTGGCCGAGGAACGCGCGGCGCAGGTAGCGCTCCATCCCCTCCACCTCGGTGAGCCGGCGGAGCAAGGCGCGCTTCTCGTCGGGAGACAGTGGCTTGCGGTAGCGGCCGGACTCGATCGCGGTGCGCAGCCAGACACGCTCCTCGTGGTTCGAGATGTGCTCGATCTCGTAGGCCATCGTCCCGCAGTACGTCTCGCGCAGGTGCGGAAGCGCGTCGGCGAGGGTCTCGCCCGGGACATGCACCCGGAGCACCTTGGCCGGAATCTGGCGCATGAGCTCCTCCGTCAGCCGCGGCTCGAGTCGCTCGGGCTCGAGCGCAGGGTCTCCGCCCGGCTCGCTGCCGAGCGGATCGAGCCGGGCGGCAAGGTGCCCGTGCATCCGGTGCGCCTTGACGAGAGCCATGGCCGCGGCGACCGCTCCGAGCAGGAGCGGCGGCGCCTCTTGCTCGGGCGGCGCCGTCGCGGAGGCGCCGTTTCCGTTTTCGGGGTAGAGCTCCCTGACCCGCTGGACGAGCGGGCTCGACTCCACGAGCTCCTCCGGCGCCTGCTCGAACAGCGCTCGCCAGGCAGGATCGACCGCCTCCGGGGAGGCGAGATACTTCGCGAAGAGCTCCTGGACGAATCCGGAGTTGAGGTCCTCAAACTGCTGCAAAGCCTTGCTCTGAGCATAGCGACGGAGCCTGCCGCCACGTTCGTCCGGGGAGAGCGGGCGCTACATTTCACACATGGGGGGAGCTTCAGCCCAGAGCTCCGCTGGTCGGCGGCCATGAATTCTCTGGCCAACGTCCTGCAGTACGTCAACATCGCGGCGTTCGTGGTGTTGGCCCTCGTCTGCTTCCGGACGTGGCGCCTGCGGCGCGGGAGCGCCTCCTTCTGGGCCTTCGCGACCTTCGGCCTCCTCGCCGTCGTCGCCCTCACCGGGCCGATCGTCGACGCGATCGGCGATCCGCAGCTCTGGGTCACCAAGGCGATCGTCGCGGTCATCGTCCTCTTCCCTTATTTCCTCTACCGCTTCGCTGCCTCGTTCATGCCGCAGCCCCGCTGGATCGAGGTCGCAGCCGCAGCGGCAACCCTCGGCCTCGTCATCTGGACGCTTCTCCTTCCGACCATTCCCGACGAGGGCGAGCCGCGCTCGACGGGGTTCACCATCTTCGTCATCGGCCTGCTCGTCCAGTGGACGGCGTTGTCGCTCCTCGTTGCCTTCCTCCTCTGGCGCTCGGGCCGCGGCCAGCCGACCGTCGTCCGTTACCGGATGCGTCTCCTCGCCGTGGGCGCAATCGCGTTGAGCGTCGTCCTCATCCTCGCCGGCGCCTCGCCGACGAATCCCTCCGCCGAGTTCGAGGTCTTCGAGGCCGTGCTGACGCTCACGAGCATGTTCCTCTTCTTCTTCGGCTTCGCTCCGCCAAAGGCGCTCCGCAAGGTCTGGCGCGAGCCGGAGGAAGAGCTCCTGCGCCGCTCCGTCGACGAGCTCCTGCTCGCGCCCGGCCCGGCCGACGTGACGCGCATCGTGCTTCCGCAGATGGCGAGCATCGTCGGCGCCCACGCGGTCGCCCTGCTGGACTCCCGCGGCAAGGTGCTCGGGGCGCACGGGCTCGTCCCGAACGAGGTCGCGGGCCGGCCGGGCGGCGAGCAGCTCATGCTTTCGCAGGGCTCGGTGATCGCCTGGACGAGCGCGCACGCGCCGTTCTTCGCGCAGGAGGAGTTCGAGCTCCTGCGGGCGCTGGGAGGGTTTTCTCTCCTAGCCTACGAGCGAAAGTCGCTCGTCGAGCAGGAGCGCCGCGCGCTCGAGGAGGCCGACCAGCTGAAGACGAACTTCATCGCCCTCGCCTCGCACGAGCTCCGGACCCCTGCGGCCGTCATCCACGGGATCGCTTCGACGCTCCATCTGCGCGGCGAACAACTCGCGCAGGATCAGGTCACCGACCTGCGCCGGACGCTCTACGAGCAGACGGAGAGAATGCGCCAGCTCGTCGATCAGCTCCTCGACCTCTCCCGCCTCGAGGCGAACGGCATCCTGATCGAGCCCCAGCATCTGAACGTGCGCTCGCGGGTCGAAGAGCTCCTCCAGCTCGTCCCGCCGGAGGCCGCTGGCGAGGTGAGGTTGCGCGTCCCGGAGGACCTCGAGGCGTTCGTGGACCCGAACGCCTTCGATCGGATCGTTTCGAACCTGATCGTGAACGCTTCGCGTTACGGCGAGGCGCCCATCGAGGTCAGCGCGGAGCAGAAGGACCGACATTTCCGCCTCAGCGTCAGCGACCACGGACGAGGCGTTCCGGCCGAGTTCGTCCCGGAGCTGTTCGAGCGCTTCACGCGCAGCGGCTCCTCGCGCCGCGAGCGGACGGAGGGCGCCGGCCTCGGTCTCGCCATCGCGAAGTCGTTCGCACAGGCCCACGGCGGCGACCTGCTCTACGAGGACGTCCGGCCCCACGGCGCCCGCTTCGAGCTCGTCCTGCCTCGCGAGCTGAACAACTACTAGACTTTACAAAGTGAAGCAGCGCACGGTCGACCCATACCGGGACACGACGGTCGTCGATGCCCGCGCGCCGCGGTTCACGCAGGCGATCATCGGCGTCCTGGCCCTGGTCGCGTTCGTGACCGGTTGGTGGCCGCTGCTCGCGATCCTCGCGGCCCAGCTCGCCGTGGGCGTGACGCTCGGCCGGCGGTGGTGCGCTCCCTGCGCCTTCTACTTCGAAGTGCTGCAGCCCCGGTTCGGCGAAGGGCCGATCGAGGACGCGCGGCCGCCGCGCTTCGCCAACGTCGTCGGGGTCGTCGTGCTCGGAACCGCGTCGGTCGCCCACGCCGTCGGCCTCCACACGTTCGGCTGGGCGCTCGGGCTGCTCGTCGCCGGGCTGGCGCTTCTCTCCGCGGCGACCGGGTTCTGTGTCGGCTGCCAGGCCTACAGGCTGCTCGCCCGCTTTCGCGGTGTCGAGCTCTGCGAGACCTGCGCCCCGGCTGGGTCGCCTGCGCGGGTTCTTTCGCCTCGGGCCCCTTCTTAGCCGGGGCGGCGCTGGCAAAGGATTCAAGCCCGAAGGCGCCGGACAGTGCTAGGCACGGCCAAGCCCTGAGGGCGCAGACGCCTGCCGCCAGCGACGTCAGACGCGGGCGGAGCCGGGCTTCGCCCGGCGGGAGCCGCGACGTCCGGCTAAGACGGAGGGATGATCGGGAGGGCAGCGGCCACTGTTCTCCGGCCGCCCACGTCGTAGACCACGTCGACGCTGTCGTTCTTGCGATACGTCCCCGCGATCCCGAGGAAGATCGAGAGCCAGCGGAAGGGTCCGAGACGGCCCTCTTTCGCGAGCTGCTTCGAGAAGACGAGCTCGCGGCCGCGAACGTCGTAGTCGGTTCCGCGCTGCTGCGGCACTCCGTTGACGAACACCTCGAAGGGCTCCTGCACTCCCCCCGGCAGCGGTACGCGCCAGCTCTCGCTCATCGACGGCTCACCTTAACGGGGTCGGGGGAACCGAGTGGTTCCCCCGAGCCGCTCCCCTTTAGCGCGCAAAACCCTTTCCCGGTTTCCCGGCGACCCCTCGAATGGGGTATTGGCGTTCTACGCACTGAACCACAAAAAGGGGGAACCGTGAGTCCCCCGTTCGGGGGACATTTAGACTGGCGACCGCCGATGCGCAGGGGAACGCTCGCCTTGTCCTCGCTCGCCCTTGTCTCGCTCCTTTGGGCGGGCGCAGCGATGGCCGCGCCGGGCGGGCTTGGGCCTCCCGATCCGAAGACGGACAGCGGCGAGGCGATCAGCCAGCTCTACTGGATCGTGGTCGTCGTCTGCGCGGTCGTGTTCGTCGCGGTCGAGGCCGCGCTCGTCCTCTTCATCGTCCGTTTCCGACGACGCCGCGGAACGCCCGAAACCGTCGAGGGGCCACAGATCCATGGCAACACGAGGCTCGAGATCATCTGGACGATCATTCCCGCGGCCATCCTCCTGGCGATCGCGATCTTCACCCTCACGCGCATCCCGTCCGTGGAGGCGAAGGGCGACGACGAGCTGGTGATCAGGGTCGTAGCGCACCAGTTCTACTGGCAGTACGAGTATCCGAACGGCGCAATCTCGCTCGACGAGCTCCGCATTCCGGTCGACCGGCGAGTCCGGCTCGAGATCAGCACGCGCGACGTCAACCACAGCTGGTGGGTCCCCGCGTTGACGGGCAAGAAGGACGCCATCGCCGGTCGCGTCAACTCTCTCTCGTTCAAGCCGAACCAGACCGGGACGTGGGAGGGCCAATGCGCCGAGTTCTGCGGGATCCAGCACACAGTGATGTACACGCGCGTGACGGTGGTCGAGCAGAGCGAGTACGACTCCTGGGTCGAGCAGCAGGCGGCGATCTCGGATGAGCAGCTCGGCGAGCAGGAATGGGGAGCCGTGTGCGCCAAGTGCCACGGTCTCGCCGGTGAGGGCGATGTCGGGCCGGCCATCGCGGGCAACGGGACCCTGACGAATCGCCAGGGACTGATCCGGCTCCTCAGCACCGGCCAGGACACGCCGCAGTTCGAGAGCTACATGCCGGCAGTTGGCCTCGGCTGGAACGGCCACCAGTACGACGCCCTGCTCGCCTACATCAAGGCGACGCCGAAGCTCTCCGCCGCGCAGCCGGGAGCAGCGAGTGGCGGTTAGTTCCGAGACGCTCACTCCGACGTGGAAGGACGGCCGCGTCATGAGCTGGGTGACGACGGTCGACCACAAGCGGATCGGCGTCCTCTACATCGTCACGGCGTTCGGCTTCTTCCTCGCCGCCGGCGTCATGGCGCTTCTCATGCGGGCCCAGCTCTCGCAGGCGGACAACCACGTGGTCACGAAGGACGCCTACAACGCGCTCTTCACGATCCACGGCACGGCGATGATCTTCCTGTTCGTCGTTCCGATCCTCGCCGGGTTCGGCAACTACCTCATCCCCCTCATGCTCGGCGCGCGGGACATGGCCTTCCCGCGGCTGAATGCGGCCTCGTACTGGCTCTTCGTCCTCGGTGGCCTCGTCATCCTGGGCAGCTTCTTCGCGGCAGGCGGACCGGCGCGCACCGGCTGGACGGGCTACACGCCGCTCTCGCGCGACATTCCCGGTTCAGGCCAGGACCTCTGGATCCTCGGTCTGCATCTGACCTCGCTCGCGTCGCTCGCGGGGGCGATCAACTTCATCGTGACGATCCACAACATGCGGGCACCGGGGATGACCTGGATGCGCATCCCGCTCTTCGTCTGGGCGCTCGAGGCCTATTCCGTGCTGCTCCTGCTCGCCCTGCCGACGATCTCGGCGGCGGTCACCCTGCTCTTGCTCGACCGCCAGACGGGCACCGAGTTCTTCGCGCCCGACAACGGCGGCTCGCTCCTCTGGCAGCACATGTTCTGGTTCTTCGGCCACCCGGAGGTCTACATCATGATCCTGCCCGCGATGGGGATCATCTCCGAGGTCATACCGGTCTTCTCGCGGAAGCCGATCTTCGGCTACAAGGCGATCGCCTTCTCCACGATCGGTATCGCCTTCGCGAGCATGCTCGTCTGGGCGCACCACATGTTCGCCGTCGGCTTGCCCGACTGGCTGAACGCCTGGTTCATGCTCACCTCCCTCTCGGTTGCGGTCCCGACGGCGATCAAGATCTTCAACTGGCTGGCCACTCTCTGGCGCGGCCAGCTCGTCTTCCGGGCCCCGCTCCTTTTCGCGCTCGCCTTCATCGCCCTCTTCACCTTCGGCGGGCTCACGGGAGTGATGCTCGCGGTCTTCCCCTTCGACTACCAGGCGCACGACACCTACTTCGTCGTGGGCCACCTCCACTACGTACTGTTCGGCGGGACCGTCTTCGGCGTCTTTGCCGGCCTCTACTACTGGTTCCCCAAGATCACCGGGCGGATGTACAACGAGCACCTGGCGAAGTGGCACTTCTGGCTCATGTTCGTCGGGTTCAACGCGACGTTCCTGCCGCAGCACATGCTGGGCCTGATGGGCATGCCGAGACGCGTCTACACGTATGAGCGCCACGGTCTGTTCGAGTGGTACAACCTCATCTCGTCCATCGGCGCCTTCGTCATGGGAGTGGGGATCCTGATCTTCGTCGTGAACGCGATTCGCAGCTGGCGCTCAGGCCCTCGGGTGGGGGGCGATCCGTGGGTCGCGGACACGCTCGAGTGGTACACGACCTCGCCGCCGCCGCCGCACAACTTCGACCGGCTTCCGTACGTGACTAGCCCTCGCCCGCTGCGGGATCTCCGGCTGCGACTACGGGAGACCCGTTCGTGACGCCAGGGCCCTGGTATCGCCTCACTGCGCTCGGCGCCGCCGCCAGTGCCGCACTCGTCGTAACGACCGGAGAGTGGGCGCTCGCGCACGACCTCGCCGCTCATGTCACGCTCGCCCTACTCGGTGGCGTGATGGTCGCGGCCTGGTTCGCGCACAGGGAGCAGCGGGCGTTGTGGCTGTCCGCAGCAACCGCTTTCGCGCTCTTTGCCACCGCCGGCCTGGCCGCGCTCGCCGGCGCCCCCGACCCTGTGCACCTCCTCCTGGGCGCGCTCGCTCTGACCGCCGCCGCGACGTCGGCCGCCGTGGCCTTCCGCGGCCGAAGCGAGGTGCCGCGTCCGTCCTGGCGGGATTACCTCACGCTCACGAAGCCACGCATCATGACCCTGCTCCTCCTCACCGCGGCCGGCGGCATGTTCGTCGGCGCGGGCGGAGTCCCGGCGGCGGGCCTCTTCGTCGCGACCATGGCGGGGCTGGCGCTCGCCTGCGGGGGTGCGAGCGCGCTGAACCACGTGCTCGACCGGGACATCGACGTCCACATGCGCCGGACCGACAAGCGGCCGGTGGCTGCAGGTCGCGTGGCGCCGGAGCGGGCGCTCGAGTTCGGCGTCGCGCTCTCTTCGCTTTCGTTTGTCATCCTCGCGAGCTTCGTGAACGTCCTCGCGGCGCTGCTCGCGCTGGCCGGCGGCCTCTTCTACGTGGTCGTCTACACCCACTGGCTCAAGCGCTCGACGCCGCAGAACATCGTCATCGGAGGCGCCGCCGGAGCTGTGCCCCCGCTCGTCGGCTGGGCGGCGGCCACCGGCAACCTGAGCCTGCCGGCCCTCTTCCTCTTCCTGATCGTGTTCTTCTGGACCCCGCCGCACTTCTGGGCGCTCGCGCTTCTCATCCGGCGCGACTACGAGGCGGCCAGGATCCCGATGCTGCCCGTCGTGAAGGGAGAGGACGAGACGGCCCGCTCGATCGTCCGCTACACGATCGTCCTCGTCGTCGTCTCGCTCCTGCCGGTCTTCTGGAGCACGGCCGGCTGGATCTACCTCGGCTCAGCGCTCGTACTGGGGCTCGGGTTTCTCGCGCTGGCCGTGGGGCTCCGGCGTGAGCACACGCCGGCGCGCGCCCGGCGGCTCTTCAGCTACTCGCTCGCGTACCTGGCTCTGCTCTTCGTCGCCATGGCGATCGACCCGCTCCTCTGATGGATCCCGAGACCGCACGCAAGAACGTCCGCCTGGGGCTTCTCCTCTTCGCGCTGGCGCTCGTCCTCTTCGCCGGGTCGATCCTCATCGCCGAGATCTACAACCTCGCCAGCTAACGACCAATTCAGAGCGTTCCTCGCGGTCCCGGCGGAGCCGGCCGACGGCGTCAGCCTGGGCGTCAAGGACCTCTTCGACACCGCGGGGCTAACGACCACATACGGGTCGTCGATCTTCCGCGACCACGTCCCGGAGCAAACGGCCAAAGCCGTCCTTCGGCTCGAAGCGGCCGGTTACTCGGTTGTCGGGAAGACGAACCTGCACGAGTTCGCCTACGGCATCACCTCCGAGAACCCGCACTTCGGCGCGGTGATCAACCCGCTCGACGGCAGCAGGATCCCGGGAGGCTCGAGCGGCGGATCGGCCGCGGCGGTCGCGGCCGGCCTCTGCGAGGTCGCGCTCGGAACCGACAGCGCGGGCTCCATCCGCATCCCGGCGGCGTGCTGCGGCATCGTCGGCTTTAAGCCGACGCACGGTCTCGTGCCGATGGAGGGCTGCTGGCCGCTCGCTCCCAGCTACGACACCGGCGGGCCGATGACGCGCGACGTCGGGGAGGCCGCGCGCATGATGGAGGCGCTCGTGCCCGGCTTCGCCCCCATCGGAGTCGATCTGGAGGATGTGGCGGTCGGAGTCGCATGGCTCGGGCGCGTCGACCCGCTGGTGAAAGAGCGTGTCGAGGCCGCCGCCGCCGTCTTCCCGAACCGGAAGGAGATCGAGCTGCCCCTCCTCGAGGAGGAGACGTATGCCGTCTTCATGCGCGAGGCCGCGGACGTGCACCGCGACCTCTTCGCGGAGCATCGCGACGAGTACGGTGAAAACGTGCGCACCAAGATCGAACGCTGCCTTGCGGTGACCGACGAGGAGTACGAGGCCGCCGTCGAGGCGCGTCGCACATATGTCGAGGACTTCACGACAGCGGCGGAGGGCGTCGACCTCATTCTCGCGCCCACCCTCGAGTGCGTCGCTCCCCCGATCGCCGACGACCTCGTCCTGCGCGAGCGCATGATCCGGCTCACCTATCCCTTCAACGCCGTGGGCTGGCCGGCTCTCGCCCTCCCGTGCGGGCCCGCGGAGGATGGTCTACCCGCGTCGGTGTCGCTCGCGGCTCCGCGCGATCGAGACGCCTACGTGCTCGGCGCCGGGATGGCGCTCGAGGCTGCCCTGTCCGCCAACACGTAGGTCTCCGGAGCCCGGACGCGCGCGGCCGGCAGGGACTCGTCGCCTGCCAGCACGCGCGCGAGGATCTCGGCTTTGCTCTCGCCGCCCACGATGAAAGCGACAGCCGGCCCCGCGTTCAAGAGCGGCAGCGTGAAGGTGTAGCGCGGCACATAGGGCTCCCAGCCGGCTTCGGGGACGTACACGACCGGGTCGGTCGACTCGAGCTCCGGCCTTCCCGGGAACAGGGACGCGGTATGCCCGTCGGGTCCGATGCCCAGCAGGATGAGGTCGAAGCGCCCCGGGAGCTCCACGTCCGTCGAGCGCAGCGGATGGATCTGCTCCTCCGGCACCGGCACGTTCGACAGGAGGCTGTCGCGCGCGAGCTTCTCGTTCGAGAGCTCGTCGTGGGGAGGGACGTCGCGCTCGTCGCTCCACCAGACGTGCCAGTTCGGCCAGTCGAGCTCGCGCTCGGCCAACCGCTCGTAGACCTTGCCGACGGAGGAACCGCCCGTCAGGGCGATCCTGAACTCGCGTGTCCCTGCCCGCTCGGCGATCCAGCCCGAGGCGTGCTCGGCTAGGTCGGTACCGACGAGAAGGTCCGTATGGTCTCCTCGTAGATCCGGTCGCGGCTGAAGATCTCGAGCTGGTCGGAGAGGAGGTCGCTCGCAGAAGGACGCTCGTACCGAACCGGCACCGCCTCGCGGCCGTCGACCTCGGCGAGCTCGATCTCACCGGCCGGCTCGTGCCGGAGGTCGATCTCCCGGTCGAGCCTCGCGCCCAGCCAGCGCGCCAGCAGGCGAGCCTCGGGGTAGGGGCCCGCCACACGAATCTCCGTCCCATCCGCGACTTCGGGCCAGAGCCCCGCAATCGCTCGCCGCCAGGGCTCGGTTCGCGCCCAGGCGATGTCGGAGACGACGACCCGGTCGAGGATCTCCGCCAGACGCGCGTAGCCCCATTCGACGTCGGGCCATTCGGACGAGTCGACGATGAGCCGATCCGTCACGTCGACCAGCTCCTCGAGCTCCACAGCCCCCCACGGGCACTCGCCGCGCCAGCGCAGGAACACGGGCAGGTCCGGGACGAGCAAGGGCTGGATGACGCTCGCCGGCGCGGTCGCGCGCTTGCCGCAGAGACGGACGGAGATGACTTCCGAGCACACCTCACGCTCTTCTCCTCCACGGCGGAAGCAGCGCAGGTCGACCTCGGCATCGAGCGCGTCGCGCTCCTCGTTCGGACGTGGAAAGAGCAGGATCGTCCGGGAGGGATGCCGCTCGGCCAGCCCGCCGAGCGTCTCGGTGGCGGCCTCGACCCAGTTTTCAGGCACCCACGCCATGTGGGTCATCACGCTCGTGCGCAGCTTGGGGAGGTCGCCCGGCTCGGCGGCGGCGGCGCGCAGCTGCCCGAGCTCGCGCTCGACCTCGCTGATCGTCACGTTCTCGATCACGCTAGTGCCGCCTCCAGGAGCGTCCGTCGCGATGAAGCAGCTCGTCGGCCGCGACCGGCCCCCACGTTCCGGAGGCGTAGTTGGGGAAGTTGGGACGATCGCGCTTCCAGGGCGCAACCATCGCGTCGACGATCGCCCACTGCTCCTCGACCTCGTCCGCGCGCGTGAAGAGCGTCGCGTCGCCGAGGAGACAGTCGAGGATGAGACGCTCGTAGGCCTCCGGTAGCCCGGTGCGGAAGGTCCCCCCGTAGAGGAAATCCATGTGCACCGTGCGGATCGTCATGCCCTGGCCGGGCACCTTCGCGCCGATGGCGAGCGACACGCCCTCGTCTGGCTGGACATGGACGAGGAGGACGTTGGGACGCAGGCCCTCTTCGGAGTCGACTTCGAAGGGCGGATGTGGCGCGCGCTTGAACTGGATCGCGATGGTGGTCTCCCGCCGCGGCAGCCGCTTGCCCGTGCGGACGTAGAACGGTGTGTCCGCCCACCGCCAGTTGTCGACGAACAGCTTGGCCGCGACGTAGGTCTCGGTCAGCGAGTCGGCAGCGACGCCGGGCTCCTCCCGGTACCCGGGCACTTCCTCTCCCTCGATGAACCCCGGGCCATACTCGCCGCGGACGACGTGCTTGGGCCCGGGCGTATGCATGGCCTTCAGCACCTTCACCTTCTCGTTGCGCACGGAGTCCGCCGAGAAGTCGATCGGCGGCTCCATGGCGGTCAGGGCCACGAGTTGCAGGAGGTGGTTCTGGAAGATGTCGCGAGACGCGCCGGCCCTCTCGTAGTAGTCGGCGCGTCCTTCGATCCCGAGCGACTCGGCAACGGTGATCTGCACGTGGTCGACGAACTGACGGTTCCAGATCGGCTCGAAGATCCCGTTCGCGAACCGCAGGACCAACATGTTCTGGACGGTCTCCTTGCCCAGATAGTGGTCGATACGAAAGATCTCCGACTCGTGGAAATACTCCTTGATGACCGCGTTCAGGTGACGCGCACTCTCGAGGTCGTAGCCGAACGGCTTCTCGACGATGAGCCGGGTCCACCCGGTCGTGGAGCGGTGCTTGCCCATCGCGACGACGATCGCTTCGATCGCCGACGGCGGGACGGCGAGGTAGTAGACCCGGTTCGAAGACGTCCCTCGCTCCTCGTCGAGCTTGTTCAGGCATTTGATGACGCGCTCTTCGCCGCCGTCGTCGGCGAAGTCCGTTGCGACGTAGCGCATCCCGGCCGCGAGCTCCTCCCAGACGTCATCGCGGAACTCGTCGCGCCCGTGCTCCATGACCGCCTGCTTCATCTTCTCCCTGAACTCGTCGTCGGCCATCGGCGTGCGGGCCACGCCGACGATCCCGAAGCTCGACGGAAGCAATCCGCGGAAAGCGAGGGCGTAGAGCGCCGGAATCAGCTTGCGCTGCGTGAGGTCGCCCGACGCGCCGAAGATCGTGAGCGCGCACGGCTCGGCGGCCCGGCGCTTGCGTAGCCCCTCGAGAAGCGGGTTGTCCTGCGGGATGGCCGGCGCCTGCGCCAACGTCACTCCGCCTTGACGGCGTGGCCGCCGAACTGCTTGCGCAGGGCCGCGTTGATCTTCGCCGCGAACGACTCGTCCTGCCGCGAGGCGAATCGAGCGAAGAGCGACGAGGCGATCACCGGTGCCGGGACGCTCTCGTTGATCGCCTCGAAGACCGTCCAGCGACCCTCGCCCGAGTCCTCGACGTAGCCCGCGATCTTCTCCAGGTCGTTCCCCTCCTGCTCGAACGCGTTGTAGAGAAGCTCGAGAAGCCAGCTGCGGACGACCGAGCCGTACCGCCAGATGCCCGCGATCTCGCGGAGGTCGAGCTCGAACTCGGACGCCCTCATGATGTCGAAGCCTTCTGCGTAGGCCTGCATGAGGCCGTACTCGATCCCGTTGTGGACCATCTTCACGAAGTGGCCCGCTCCCGACGGGCCAACGTGCGCGTAGCCGTCATCGGGAGCGAGGGTGCGAAACGCGGGCTCGAGGTACGCCACGTGCTCGCTGTCCCCGCCGACCATCAGGCAGTAGCCGTTCTCGAGGCCCCAGACGCCCCCGGAGACGCCCGCGTCGACGTAGCCGATCCCGCGCTCCTTGGCCAGCCCCGCCCGGCGCTGGGAGTCGCGGAAGTTCGAGTTGCCACCGTCGACGATCACGTCGCCCGACTCGAGCAGGTCGAGGAGCTGGTTCACGGCCTGCTCGGTGGGGTCGCCGGCGGGGATCATCAGCCACGCGGCGCGCCGAGGCTCGAGCTGCTGCACGAGCTCCTCGAGCGACGAGGCTGTCCCGCCGCCGCTCCGCGCGTATGTCGCGACCTCGTGCCCGTCGCGCTCCAGGCGCTTCGTCATGTTCCCGCCCATGCGGCCGAGCCCGACCATTGCCAGCTTCATGCGACCTCCTCCAGTCGAACCCGAACGATAGGCCTCCCGCGCTCCTTCAGCGCGGCGAAGTCCCCGGCGGCCTGCGCGTGGATGAGACGCGCGAAGCCGAACGGACGGCCCGGGATCGCGAGCTCCTCACCAGGATCGTCGAAGACCTGAACGAAGCGCCCGGTCGGCGGCCCTCCCTTGTGGAGCTGACCGGTTGAATGCAGATAGCGCGGCCCGAGACCGTGCGTGACCACACAACCGCTTTCGCGCGCGCGGGCCACGAGGGGCTGGAGCTCGTCCTCGCGCTCGGGATCGACGAACGCCTGGACGCAGACGTACTCCGGCGGCTCGGCTCCGTCGAGAAGCTCGTCGAGGGAGCCCTCCGGCGCCAGGGCGACCTCGCCGCCCGCGAGCACCTCGTTCGTGCGGTCCTTCGCCTCCTGGACGTTGGGCTGGTCGAACGGATTGATGCCGATAATCGAGCCTGCGACCGCGGTCGCGAACTCCCAGCGGTAGAACTCCTGCCCGAGCTCGTACGGGTCGGAGACGCGCACATCTGCGTCCTGGCGATCGGGGCCCTCCCCGGTCTGGCCGGGCACGGGCACGAGTCCCTTGCCCTGCTTCCCGGTCGACTCGGCGAGGAGCTGCTCGGCCCAGAGCCCGAAGCCGCCCGGATTCGGGTTGATCAAGACCTTGTCGTGTCCCTCTTGCCAGCCTTGGCCGAGCTGCTCTCCGAGTTCGAGCCCGGGATTCCCCTCGCCGACTCGGCAAGCCTCCACCATCTCGTCGACCCGGAGGAGGAAACGCCCGAGGTCGACGCCCATCAGGGCGGCCGGGACCATCCCGAAGACGGAGAGCGCCGAGTAACGGCCCCCGATGGTGGGCTCGCCGGCGAACACCGCGCGAAAGCCGCGGTCGGCGGCCAGGCGCTCGAGCTCTGACCCTGGATCGGTGACCGCGACGAAGGACTCGCCGTTGCCGACGCGCTCCCAGAAAAAGTCCACCTGGCAGCGCGTCTCGAGCGTCGTCCCGGACTTCGAGGAGACGACGAAGAGCGTGCGCTCCAAATCGAAGTCGTCGGCCACGCGGCGGACGGCTGCCGGATGGGTCGTGTCGAGCACGTGCAGGCGCTGATCGGCAAACGTCCGGCGCAGTACCTCGGGCGCGAGGCTCGACCCGCCCATCCCGAGCAGGACGACGTGCCGGAAATCCGCGGTGTCGACCGCGAACCCCTCCAGCTCGAGGACTCGCTCGCGCAGTCGCAACGGCTCGTCGAGCCACCCGAGCCACCGGTTTTCGTCCTGGCCGGTCCACAACGTCGCATCGCGCGCCCAGATGCGCTCGACCAGCTCCGCGGTGTCGACCGAGGCCATCGCGGCGGAGCTTACGCCGCAGCCAGCTCGCCCGACTTGGAGCGGATGCCCTCGAGCAGCTCGGTGAACGACTCGGCGAACTTCTCGACGCCTTCCCGCTCGAGCGTCGCCGTCACGTCGTCGTAGTCGACGCCGGCCTCCTTGATCTGCTCGAACACCCGCTTCGCCTCGTCGATTCCCTGCTCGAGAGTCGGGGCGACCTCGCCGTGGTCCTGGAAGGCCTCGATGGTCTCCTTCGGCATCGTGTTCACCGTGTCCGGCCCAATGAGCTCCTCGACGTACATGACGTCGCGGTAGGCCGGGTTCTTCGTCGACGTCGACGCCCAGAGGCAACGCTGCGGGGTCGCGCCCTTGGCGGCCAGAGCCTCCCACCGCTCACCGGCGAAGATCTCCTCGTAACGCTCGTAGGCGAGCTTCGCATTCGCGATGGCGAGCTTTCCCTTGAGCTCGTCGTGGCCGCCGATCTCGTCCAGCCTGCGGTCGGTCTCCGTGTCCACGCGAGAGACGAAGAAGCTGGCCACCGAGGAGACGTGACTCGGATCGCCACCGCCTGCGACCAGGCGCTCGAGTCCTCGGATGTAGGCCTCAGCCACCTCGGAGTAGCGGTCGAGCGAGAAGATCAGCGTGACGTTGATCGGGCGGCCGCGCGCAATCATCTCCTCGATCGCAGGCAGGCCGGGCTCGGTCGCGGGGATCTTGACGAAGAGATTCGGGCGATTGATCAGGTCGTGGAGGCGCTGGGCCTCCTCGATCGTGCCCTCGGTGTCGTAGGCGAGGCTCGGGTCGACCTCGAACGAGACGTAGCCGTCGCGGCCGTCGCCCTCGTCCCACACGGGGCGCAGGAGGTCGAGCGCGTCCTCGATGTCCTTGCTCGCGAGGCGGATGAAGATCTCCTTCGGGTCCTGCTCCTCTTCGAGCACCGCGCGAAGCTGGTCGTCGTAGGCGTTGCCGGCCGAGATCGCCTTCTGGAAGATGGTCGGATTCGAGGTCACGCCGACGACGGCGTCCTCTTTCATCATCCGCGCGAGCTCCCCGGTCCGGAGCATGTCGCGGGACAGGAAGTCGATCCAGACGCTCTGGCCCAGCTCTGCGAGGCGGTGTAGTCGCGATGCTCCCATGTCGCGTTCCTTCCGTCGCTTGGTTCTTGCAAACCTAGGGTACCCGTGGAACGAGGATCCAAGGGCTAGGATGACCGCATGACCGAGCACGAGCTCTGGCACGAGCTGGCGCAGCAGCTCCGCGTCGATTCGGTGCGGGCGGCCGCGGGCACGAAGTCCGGCCACCCGACGTCCTCCATGTCGGCGGCCGACCTCATGGCCGTCCTCATGGCGAAATACCTGCACTACGACTTCGACGCGCCCCAGAACCCCGCGAACGACCACCTGATCTTCTCGAAGGGCCACGCGTCGCCGCTCCTCTACTCCATGTATCGAGCCGCGGGCGCGATCACCGAGGAGGAGCTGCTCTCGTTCCGCCGCTTCGGAAGCCGCCTCGAGGGCCATCCGACCCCGGTGCTGCCGTGGGTGGACGTCGCCACGGGCTCGCTGGGACAGGGGCTGCCGATCTCCGTCGGCGTCGCCCTGGCCGGCCGGAAGCTCGACCGCCTCCCGTACCGCGTCTGGTGCCTCTGCGGCGACAGCGAGATGGCGGAGGGCTCCATGTGGGAGGCATTCGAGCATGCTGCCTTCGCCGGGCTCGACAACCTGACGGCGATCATCGACGTCAACCGCCTCGGGCAGCGGGGCGAGACCATGCACGGCTGGGATCTCGATTCCTACGCCAACCGGGCGAAGGCGTTCGGCTGGCACGCGATCGAGATCGACGGGCACGACCTCGCCGCGATCGACCAGGCCTACGAGGAAGCGACGGGAACGACCGGCCAGCCGACCGTGATCGTCGCCAAGACCATCAAGGGCAAGGGCGTCCCCGAGGTCGAGGACAAGCCCGGCTGGCACGGGAAAGCGCTCGACGACCCCGACCACGCGATCGAGGAGCTCGGCGGCGTTCGCAACATCAAGGTGGACGTCGCGAAGCCCGAGGCCGACGCGCAGCCTCACCAGTTCGAGACAGGGCCGCTCGAGCTGCCGGTCTACGAGCTCGGGGACGAGGTCGCGACGCGGAAGGCCTACGGCGAGGCTCTGGCCGCGGTCGGTAGCGCCGACGGGCTCGTCGTCGCGCTGGACGGCGAGGTCTCCAACTCGACGTTCGCGGACATCTTCGCAGCCGCCCATCCAGAGCGGTACTTCGAGATGTACATCGCCGAGCAGCAGATGGCCGCCGCCGCGGTCGGCATCCAGGTGCGCGGCTGGAAACCGTTCGCCTCCACCTTCGCCGCGTTCTGGAGCCGCGCCTACGACTTCGTCCGCATGGCCGCGATCTCGCGGGCCAACATCCGCCTTTGCGGCTCGCACGCCGGCGTGTCGATCGGCGAAGACGGGCCCTCCCAGATGGCGCTCGAGGATCTCGCCGCGTTCCGGGCCGTGCACGACAGCACCGTCCTGTATCCGAGCGACGGGAATTCCACCGCAAAGCTCGTGGCCGAGATGGCCGAGCGCGAGGGAATCGTCTTCCTCCGGACGACTCGCGGCGCTACGCCGGTGCTCTACGGCGCCGACGAGGAGTTCCCAATCGGCGGAAGCAAGGTCGTGCGCGACGGCGACGACGTGACGCTCGTCGGCGCAGGGATCACGCTCCACGAGGCGCTCAAGGCCGCCGACACGCTCGCCGAGGAGGGCGTCGAGGCCCGCGTGATCGACCTCTACTCAGTGAAGCCGATCGACGCCGACACGCTCCGCGCAGCCGCCGAGGCGACCAGTGGGATCGTCACCGTCGAGGATCACTGGCCCGAAGGCGGGATCGGCGAAGCCGTCCTTTCCGTGTTCGCCGAGGCCGAAGAGCGCCCACGCGTGGTTCGCCTAGCCGTGAGCGACATGCCCGGTTCAGGCAAGCCAGACGAGCTGATCGCGGCCGCAGGCATCGACGCCGAGCACATCGTGGCCGCGGCCCGGAAGCTCGTCTCGGCCACCGCCGCGCAGCGGTAGGCCCGTGGCCGTCCTCATCGCTTCGGATCTCCGCAAGGAGTTCGGCGGATCGCTCCTCTTCGAGCACGTCTCCTTCAAGGTGGAGCGGCGCGACCGAGTGGCTCTCGCCGGGCCAAACGGCGCCGGGAAGACGACCCTGCTCCGGATCCTCACGGGCGAGACCCGAGCCGACGCCGGCGAGCTCGCCTTCCGCAAGGGAACTCGGGTCGTCCTGCACGACCAGCGGCCTCCCAGAGACACCGGCCTCGCGCTCGGCGACTACATCCTCTCGGGCGCGACCGAGCTGCTGGAAGCCGAGCGCGAACTCGCGCGCCTCGAGCAGGCGATGGCGCAGGGGGCCCATGACTCGGCCACCCTCGGCGCGTATGCCCAGGCGCAGGCGCGCCTCGAGCACGCGGGCGGATATGCCTGGCGCGACCGAGCAGCCTCCGTCGCGCGCGGGCTCGGCTTCGTCGACGACGACTTCGGGCGCCGGCTGGAGACGTTCTCCGGCGGCGAGCTGACCAGAGCCTCTCTGGCCAGGGCGCTCGCGGCCGAGCCGGACCTCTTACTCCTGGACGAGCCCACGAACCACCTCGACGTCGCCAGCATCGAATGGCTCGAGCGCGAGCTCGCCTCGCTCGATGCAGCCGTTGTCCTCGTGGCGCACGACCGCTGGTTCCTGGAGGCGGTGACGAGCGCCACTCTCGAGCTCGAGTCGGGCCGCGCCACCTACTTCCCGGGTGCGTGGCACGTCTGGCGACAGGAAAAGGCCCAGCGCGCCGCGCACGCCCAGAAGACCGCCGACCGCATCTCCGTGGACATCGAGCGCCTCGAGAGATTCGTGGCGCGCTTCCGCTACAAGAAGGCGAAGGCGAAGCAGGCCCAGGCCAAGCTGACGCAGATCGGCCGCCTGGCAAAGGAACGCTCGCAGGCAACCTCCGAGCATGCCCTCCTGACGCGGCACAGCCGCCAGCTCGGCTTCGACTTCATCAACCCGCCGCGCAGCGGCCGCCTCGTCCTCGAGATCGACCACGCCGAGGTCAGCGTCCCAGGTCGGGTTCTGCTCCGGGACGTGACGCTCGCCCTCGAGCGGGGCGAGCACGTGGGCCTCGTCGGCCCCAACGGCAGCGGCAAGACCACCCTGCTCGAGGCGATCGCCTCCGGCCGCTACAAGCTCGGACACGGCGTCGAGCTCGGTTACTTCTCGCAGCATGGAACGGAGCTCGACGAGCGCGGCTCGGCGCTCGACTGCGTCATGCGGATGACGAAGCTCAACCGTCCCCAGGCGCAGTCGCTGCTCGGGCGTTTCCTCTTCTCCGGCTGGGAGGCGCACGAGAAGGAGGTTCGCTCGCTCTCGGGCGGCGAACGGCGGCGGCTCGGGCTCGCGGTGCTCGTGGCCTCCGGCGCCAACTTCCTCGTGCTCGACGAGCCGACGAACCATCTCGATCTCGCGAGTCGCGAGGCACTCGAGGAGGCTCTCGAAGCGTTCCCGGGCACGGTCCTCCTCGTGACCCACGACCGGGCGCTCCTCGACGCGGTCGCGCACCAAACCGCCGCGATCGAGGAGGGGACGATCAACACCTACGAGGGCGGGTGGGCCGACTATCAGGAAGCCCGCTCCGAGCTCATCCAGCCCAACGCCCCTCCACCGGCTCCAAAGCCCAAGGCCCAGAAGCCGCCCAAGCCCGCGAAAGCGCGGCCCGCACCACTCCAGGAGCTCGAAGGCCGCATCGAGGAGCAGGAGCGGCTAATCGCACAGCTGGAAGGCGAGCTCGCGCAGGACTGGGGGGACGTCGACCGGATCGCCGCGCACCGGAAGGCGCGCGCGGAGCTCCACGCCCTCCTCGAGCGCTGGGAAACGCTCGTCGACGAAGTCCCGTCCTAGGAGGGCTAGAGGCCCGCAAAGAGCCGCGCGGCCACTCCGCGGAGCGTGCGCTTCCCGTACGCGTGGTCGGGATTGAAGCGCGTCGTGATGGCGAGAGAGATCCGCGTCTCGCCCAGGGTGAGCAGCGCGACCTGGTGGTCGACGAGGCCCGCTCCGGTGCCCCAGCCGCTTTTGAAGTAGAGCTCCCAGCCGGCAGGCGCGACCTCGGGCGACTCCCCAACGCTGCCACGGGACGATTCTCGCGAGCAAGCTCATCGCGTACCGGCGATGACGCGCCGGGACATAGGAGTCGATCCGGTAGAAGAAGCACGCCTGATCGCGCGGCGTGATCGTCGAGATGCCCCAGTGCGGTAGCACGAGGCGGAAGCGACGCATGCCGGTGACCGCTGCCAGGCGGGTGAGACCCGAGCGGCCGACCAGCCCGAGCATCGTCCAGGCGGCATCGTTGTCCGAGCTGCGAATCATCGGGCCGAGCAGTCGTCGCTCGTGATCCGTCAATCGGCGGTGTCGGACCGACTGCTTTCGCAGGTACGCGACGAGCAGCATCGGCTTGAGCAGGCTCGCGGAAGGGGCGGTGGCCGCGCGACGGTAGCCGTGCAGCTGGCCCCGGGGATCGACGACGGCCAAGGCGATCACGCCGGCCCGCCGCTCGGCATAGGCCTGCGCCGCAGCAACCCGCGAGCTCCAGGTCGGCGTCCCGAGGATTGGGCAGGGCCCGCGGCCGAGAGCGCTGCCACGAGACTCACAAGCAGAACGGCCTTGCGCACCACCGCAGTCATCCCCGGAAAAGCTCGTCGAGAACCGCGGGCTCCGTCCCCGTCTCGTGCTCGAGGTACGAACGGCTCTCTGCCAGGGCCGCGGCCATCGGCGTCGTCCGCTGCTCGTCCGCCCGGACGAGAACGCGCTCGACGGCCGCGTACACGAGGCCCTCGATCGTCGTGAGCGCCTTGGCCGGGTCGGAGCTGTCGGCGACGCTCTCGTAGAGATGAACGCCGCCGGAGTTCGAGACGAAATCCGGGATGGCGAGGATCCCGCGGCCATGGAGGACATCGAGCGCGCCTGCCGCGTATGGGACGTTGGCGCCGGGCGCCACGACGGCCCACTGTCCGCGCCGCGCGAGCTCGACCGTGAGCGAGTCCGGTCGCGCGCCCGGGACGAGCACGTCGCAGCCGAGGTCGAAGAGCTCCTCGCGGGGGCGAGAGGGCGAGTCGCCGTGCTCGACGAGCCGATCGCCGTGCTCGGCGCGAAGCTCGATGAGGCGCTCGACGTCGAGGCCGTCCGGATCGATCAGGGCGCCGTGCACGGTACTGACGGCGATGACCTTCGCTCCGGCGCGGGCGCACGCGCGGGCGGTCCCGGCTCCGACCTTGCCGAACCCCTCGATGGCGACCGTCGCGTCCTCGAGTCTCCTGCCGAGGCGCGCGAGTGCCGCCTCAGCCGCGCCCTTGACCCCAGCCCCGGTCGCGAGGTCGTCCATGCCCATCCCCTCGTGACTCTGGGCCCAGAGCGGAAGCTCTCCGTCTCCGTCCTCGACGAAGTCGTCCGGGGCGGTCCCCATGTCCGGCCCGGTGAGGAAAACGTCCTGGTAGGGCTCGAGCGCCTGCTTGTAGGCGGCGACCACGGTGGCCCTGTCTCCGCCCGAGAAGCGAACGCCCGCCTTCGCTCCCGCGTAGCGGACTCGACAGGCAGCGAACTTCCACGTCATCGCGCGGGCGAGACGCGCCACTTCGGCCGTGTCCACGTCGGGAAGCATGCGCGTCCCCCCGGCGGACACCGGGAAGAGCTCGTGGTCGATGACGACCACCGCGTCGAGACCGGCCGCCTCGTCGCGCAACTCGAGCACTCGAACCGGGAACGTCAGCCTCCGTTCTCCTCTCCGAAGGTCGCGATGAGCGCCTCCGCGACGACCTTCATCGGTCGGCCGGCGACCTGGCTCGCCCGCTGGAGCCGCGAGAACGCCTCCTGCTCCGACAGGCCCTCACGTTCCATCAGCAACCCTTTTGCCCGCTCGACCACCTTCCGCGTCGCCAGCGCCTCGGCCAGGGACTCGGCCTCCTCGCGCAGCGCCTCGAGCTCGGAATGTCGCGCGGTGGCCGTCTGGATGGCGGGCAGGAGGTCGCTCTCCCGGAAGGGCTTGACGAGGTAGCCGAACACCCCGGCCTCGACCGCGCGGGCGACGAGCTCCTCCTGGCCATAGGCGGTGACCATGACGATCGGAATCGGCCGGTCGGCAAGGATCCGCCTCGCCGCCTCGATGCCGTCGAGCCTGGGCATCTTGACATCGAGGACCGCGAGATCGGGTTTCTCCGTCCGGGCGAGCTCGACCGCCTCCTGCCCGTCGCGCGCCTCCGCGCAGACCTCGAAGCCCGCGCGCTCGAGGGTTTCTTTGAGATCGAGGCGGATGATCGTCTCGTCCTCGGCGAGGAGGATCCTCACGGCGGGAAGGTGACCTCTGCGCGCAGGCCGCCTTCGGCTGCGAGCGACAGCTTCCCCTTCAACTCGTCCCGCACCAGCGCGCGCACGATCGAGAGGCCGGTTCCGTCGTCCGAGCCGACCCAGGTGCCGTTGTCGGCCACGGTCAGCCGCACCTGGCCGTTCTCGCGCCCCAGCTCCACCCGAACCTCGTCGCCGCCGTGTTCGAGGGCATTCTGCAGCAACTCGCTGAAGACGAGCGCGAGCGCAGTCGCGCGGTCGCCGTGGAGGAGGATCGACTCGACCCGAGCCTCCACGTGCTTTCCGCCGCCGAGACCCTGGACGAGCATCGCGCGCAGCCGGTCCACGAGCTCTCCGAGGTCGACGTCCTCGTCGCGACGCTCGGTCAGCACCTCGTGCACGGCCGCGATGGCGAGGATGCGATTGACCGAGTCGGCGAGAGCCTTGTCGGGCTCGGTCTCGGACCGCGCCTGGAGGCGGAGCAGCGAAGCCACGGTCTGGAGGTTGTTCTTGACGCGGTGATGGATCTCCTGGGCGACGACGCCTCGCATGACGGCCCGGCCATGCTCGACAGCCACCGCCGCGTGGTGGGCGATCGAGGCGAGGAGCCGCTGCTCCTCCTCGGTGAACGGCTCGTCGCGATCGCACACGAGCTCCCCGATCTGGCGCCCTCTCCAGCGCAGCGGCACGCGCACCGCGTGCTTTCCCGCTCGGCCTTCGGGCCAGGCCACGGTGCCGTCCTCGAGGACGAGCGCCGCCCCGGTCGCCCCGACCGCGTCCATCGTCCGCTTGACGATGGCTTCCAGCGACTCCTCGAGATAGAGCGAGTCCGACACCGCCTCGGAAATGGACGCGAGCGCCTCGAGCTCGGCCACCCGTCGCTGCGCCGCCTCGTAGAGCTTGGCGTTCTCGATCGCCTGCGCCACCTGGCCGGCGATCGCCATGAGCAGGTCGATCTCGGTCTCGTTGAACTCCCTGGCGGCTTCGGTGCGAACGTTGAGCGCGCCCTCGAGACGGTCTCGGGCCAGGATGGGGACAGCGAGGATCGACTCGTACTGCTCCTCACGGAGATTGGGGAAGCTCTTGAAGCGCGAGTCGAGGTGCGCGGCCCGCGGGATCATCACCGGAGCCCGCTCGGCCGCAGCCGAGCCCGTGATTCCCTCGCCCGGACGCATCTTCGGAACGCGCGTCATCTCTTCGACGCGCGTCCCGAACGAGGCCCGCAGAACGAGCTCGTTGGCGGCCTCGTCGTAGAGATAGACGAAGCAGGCGTCGGTCTCGAGCGCCTCGGCCACCTTCCGGGCGATCAGGTCGAACACCTCGTCGAGGTCGAGGGTCGAATTGACGGCCGCGATGGTCTCGGTCAACAGGCGCAGGTGCCGCGCCGTTTGATCCATGCAGAAAGCTTAGTGCCCGCGCCCTCAAGCGACCCCCTCGCAACTCCGATAACAAGGCCGTGACTCGTCAAACCGGCTCCGCGAGGCCGCCGCGTCTCGTCCTGCGCTTCGCGATCTACAGCGCGCTCGCGCTCGCCATTGCCGGGTTCGGCATGCTCTGGTTCATCCGCCACGAGGCGCAGGCCCAGGCGGAGCACGAGCTGACGGCGGACGCGACCCGCGCAGCGGCCGGCCTCGCAACGGAACTGCGCAAGTCGGATCTCGAGGAGCCCGTTCGCGACCCCGGCCGCCTCGCGGCTCTCGACGATCTCTTCCGGCCTCAGATCATGGACAACGTCGCGCGCGTGAAGATCTGGCGGCCCGACGGCGTGGTCACGTATTCGACCGACCACACTCTGATCGGGAAGCGCACCGTCTCGGACGAATTCGCCGAGGTCATCGCCGGCGAGACCATCCGCGAGGTGGGGCACCTGAACGACGAGGGCGGCCAGGGCGAGAACATCAAGGTCATCTCCGCGTATGTGCCGCTTCGCCTCAAAGGGGAGACGCGCCCGACGGGCTTGCTCGAGTTCTACAACGACTACGCCCCGGTTGCGGCCCAGGCACAGGCCACGGTCAAGCCGATCGCGATCGCCCTCGCTCTGGCTCTCGTGCTCCTGTTCGCGTCGCTCTTCCCGATCCTCAACCAGGTCACGAAGGCGCTGGAGCACCGCACACGGAGTCTTCAGCGTCAGGCCGAGGAGCTCGAGCGAACTCTGAACGAGCGCCGTCAGGCGGTTGCGAGCCTGCGCGACGCAGAAACCCGCTACCGGGCGCTCGTGGAGCAGCTGCCGCTGGTCACCTACGTCAGCGACATCGCCAAGCCGGGATTCAGCACCTACGTGAGCCCGCAGATCGAGGGCTTGCTCGGCTACGCGCCCGACGAGTGGCTCGCGACCTCGAACATGTTCTGGCGGGTCGTGCATCCCGACGACGCGGAGCGCGTCCGCGTCGAGCACAGAAACGGCTACGCGTCCGGCAAGCCCTTCTCGAGCCAGTACCGGCTCATCGCGCGCGACGAGCGCGTGGTCTGGGTCCAGGACGAGGTGATCGTCGTCCTCGACGCCGAAGGCACTCCCACGCAGGCTCAGGGCTTCCTGCTCGACATCACTCACCGCAAGGCAGCCGAGGTCGCCCTAGGGGAGAGCGAGGAGCGGTTCAGGACGCTCGTCGGCAACGTGCCGGGCGTCATCTTCCGGTGTGAGATCGACGCGGAATGGACGATGGAGTACCTGAGCGACGAGATCGAGGATCTCGTCGGCTATCCCGCGCGCGACTTCATCAAGCGCCAGCGGTCGTACGCCCAGGTCGTCCATCCGGACGACCGGCAGCGTCTCGCGGACGAGGTCGAGGCCGCAGTCGCCGAGGATCGGCCCTACACCACCCAGTATCGCGTCATCCACTCCGACGGCAGCCTCAGGCACGTCGTCGAGCGCGGCAAGGCCGTCCTGAGCGGTGGCCGGCACAAGCTCGACGGCGCCATCTTCGACGTCACGGAGCATCGGCTCGCGGAGACCGAGCGGCTGAAGCTCGCCGCCATCGTCGAATCCACGGACGACGCGATCATGGCTGCCGGGGTCGACGGCAGGCTGACGAGCTGGAATCCGGGCGCCGAGCGCGTTTTCGGATACGCGGCAGACGAGGTGATCGGCAAGCCGATCTCGATCCTGGCGCCGGTCGACAAGCAGAAGGAGCCGTTCGAGCTCTTCAACCGGATCATCGAGGGGACCCCGATCGCTCACCACGAGACCGTGCGACAGCGCAAGGACGGCTCGCTGATCGACGTCTCCTTCACCTTCTCTCCGATTCGAGACACGACGGGCGCCGTCATCGGCGCTTCGGCGATCGCCTACGACATCACCGAGCGGAAGCACGCGGAGGCAGATCGCGAGCGGCTCCTCCACGAGCTCGAAAGCCAGAACGAGCGCCTGCGCGAGCTCGACCGGCTCAAGGACGAGTTCGTCGCCCTCGTCTCGCACGAGCTGCGCACCCCGCTCACCTCGATCCGCGGCTACCTCGAGCTCGTTCTCGACGGCGAGGCGGGTGACCTCAACGACGAGCAGCGGCAATTCCTCGGAGTCGTCGAGCGAAACGCCCACAGGTTGCTCGCGCTCGTCGGCGACCTGCTCTTCCTCGCCCAGATGGAGGCCGGGAAGCTCTCGCTCGAGGTGGGGGCGGTCGACCTCTCCGCGATCGCAGCCGAGAGCGTCGAGACGGCACGCCCGCTCGCCGAGGAGAAGGACGTCACGCTCACTCTCGCGACCGGCCCGCTCGCGCTCATCGCGGGAGACCGCGCCCGCATCGCGCAGCTGCTCGACAACCTCATCTCGAACGGGATCAAGTTCACCCCGTCGGGCGGCCGGGTGGACGTGCGCGTGCGCGGCCAGCGCGGCAACGCCGTCATCGAGGTCCGCGACACCGGCATGGGCATTCCCGCCGAGGAGCAGCAGCACCTCTTCGAACGGTTCTTCAGGACGTCTCGGGCGACGGAGCAGGCGATCCCAGGCACCGGTCTCGGTCTCGCGATCTCCAAGGCGATCGTGCATGGACACGGCGGCCGCATCACGCTGACGAGCGATGAGGGTGCTGGAACGACGTTCCGGATCTCGATTCCCATCCGCCAGACGCAGCCCGAGCCGGTGGCGTCCGAGGAGGTGGCGTCGTGAACGACAGGCGCCCGCTCGTCCTCGTGGCCGACGACGATCCGGACATCCGCTCCCTCGTCACCTTGCGCCTAGAAAAGTCGGGCTACGAAGTGGTTGCAGCAGGGGACGGCGAGCAGGCCCTCGCGGCCGCGCTCGAGCGAGCTCCGGACCTCGCGCTCCTCGACGTGATGATGCCGAAGCTCGACGGCTACGAGGTGACCGAGCGCCTACGCCGGGAGGAGGCGACACGCCACCTACCCGTCATCCTCCTGACCGCCCGCGTGCAGGAGACGGACATCGCCCGCGGCGTCGAAGCCGGCGCCGACGACTACGTCAAGAAGCCCTTTTCGACGAGCGAGCTCCGCGACCGCGTTCAGGCCGTCTTGGGCCGGTAGCGGTAGCCGAACCCGCGCACCGTCTCGATCGGCGAGTCACCCGCGTCGGCGACGGCCAGCTTCTGCCGTAGGTAGCCGACGTAGAGCTTGGTCCGGGCCCGGGATCCGCTGAGCGCGTCGCCCCAGACGAGCTCGAGCAGCTGCTCGTGCGAGAGCACCTGGTTCGGGTGGCGCACAAAGGTGGAGAGAAGCTTGAACTCGAGCGGTGTGAGCGCCACCTGGCTTCCGTAGACCGTCACCTCTCGCTGGGCGAAGTCGATCGTCACCATCCCGTCCGCGTAGGTGCCCGGTTGTTCGGCGCGCTCGCCGACGCGCCGCAGGTGGGCCTCCACCCGCGCGAGCAGCTCTTGCCGCCCGAACGGCTTCGTGACGTAGTCGTCGGCCCCGGCCTTGAGCCCGCGGACCTTCTCGAGCTCGGCGGCCCGAGCAGTGAGCATCACCACGGGCACGTCGCTGACGTCACGAATGCGCTCGAGCGTCTGCCATCCGTCGAGCTCGGGCATCGAGACATCGAGGAGCACGAGGTCGGGCGAGGTTGAGTAGAGCGTCCGGAGACCGTCGCGCCCGTTCGGGCTCTCCGTGACCTCGTAGCCCGCACGCTCGAGCAGCTCGCGGAGCAATCCTCTGATGTCTGCGTCGTCGTCGATGACGAGGACGCTGGCCCTCTTCATACCCGTTCCATACCAGATGAGGCCGACAGTGGCCGATGATTAGGCAGTGGCGAGGGTTCTCATCTGCGAGCCGCACCCCGAGGTGAGAGACCTCCTCTGCCGCATCGTCATGCGGCTCGGGCACGTCCCCGTGCTCGAAGACGCCCAGCTCGGCCCGGTCGACGCGATCCTGCTCGAGCCCGCCCACGCGCCGAGCGTCGAGCGAGCCGCAGCCTTCAAGGCGGTGGACGAGGAAACCCCGGTCGTGTGCGCGAGCATCGACCTGCCCAATGCCGGAACGAGACGGCTCGGCCCGACGGCGTATCTCGTCAAGCCCTTCGCGCTGCCCGACGTCGAGCTCGCGCTCTCGCGAGCACTCGAGGGCCGAGGCGGAAACGGCAACGGGAACCGGCTCCACGCCGCGTAGCGACCGCCCTTAACGACCACGAGCCGCTTCTCGAAAGAACGCAGCTCGCAGTCGGCCGTCAGTCAGTCCCCCGCTTCACGGAGAAGCGGCGACACCGCGACGATCTTACAACACCGCGAGGTACTTCTCCATCTCCCACGACGTGAGCTGGACGCGGTAATCGTCCCATTCCTTCCGCTTCAGCTCGACATAGCGATCGAAGACATGCTTCCCCAGCGCCTTCCGCGCCAGCTCCGAGGTCGCGAGCTGGTCGATCGCCTCTCCGAGCGTCTCCGGGAGCCCGACGATGCCGCGCTCGCGGCGCTGCTCCGCCGTCAGGTGGTAGAGGTTCTGCTCCATCGGCGGGGGTAGCTCGTAGCCCTTCTCGATGCCTTCGAGGCCGGCGTGGAGGAGCGCTGCGAAGGTGAGGTAAGGGTTGCAGGCCGGATCCGGGCACCGGATCTCCGCCCGCGTCGCCTGCTCGTTGCCGGGCTTGTAGAGCGGTATGCGGATGAGCGCCGAGCGGTTGCGCCTCGACCACGCGACATACACGGGGGCCTCGTAGCCGGGCACCAAGCGCTTGTACGAGTTGACCCACTGCGCGAACACGGCCGAGATCTCCCGGGCGTGCTGGAGCTGGCCGGCGATGAACGCCTTGCCCACGTCGGACAGATGCCACTCGTCGTCCTCGTCGAAGAACGCGTTGCTGCCGTTCGCGAAGAGGGACTGATGCGTGTGCATGCCGGAGCCGTTCTCGCCGAAGAGGGGCTTCGGCATGAACGTGGCGTGGTAGCCCGCCTTCTTCGCGACCTCCTTCACGATGAGCCGGTACGTGATGGTGTGGTCGGCCATCTCGAGGGCGGGCGCAAAGCGCATGTCGATCTCGTGCTGGGAGGGCCCGACCTCGTGGTGGACGTACTCGATCGGGATGCCCATCGACTCGAGCGCCTTGACGGTGTCGTGGCGCAGGTCGCTGGCGGCATCCATCGTCGTCATCGCGAAGTAGCCGCCCTCGTCGAGCGTCTCCGTCCCCTCGTCGCTCTTGAAGAGGAAGTACTCGAGCTCCGGGCCGACGTTGAACGTGTCGAAGCCCATGCTCTTCATGCGCTCGAGCGCGAGTCGAAGGACGTGCCGGGGGTCGCCATCGTACGGTTCGCCGTCGGGCGTGACGACGTCGCAGATCATCCGCGCGACCACATGCCCGTTGCTCGGCATGAGCTGGAAGGTGGCGGGATCCGGGATCGCAACCATGTCCGACTCCTCGATGGCGTTGAAGCCCGAGATCGAGGAGCCGTCGAAGCCCATCCCGTCGTCGAGCGCGCCTTCGAGCTCGTCGAGGGTGATCGCAAAGCTCTTCAGGTGGCCTTCGATGTCCGTGAACCACAGGTGGACGAACTCGACGTGCTCGTCCTTGACGCGCTTGAGCACGGCCTGGCGGGCCTCGGGATCGCTCGTAGCTCGTGTCTTCTGCTCCACCATCGCCATTCGCTTCCTCCTTTAAATGCAAAGAGCCCCGGACGGATCGTCCGAGGCTTCGTCGCCTACAAACTCTTATCGGAGTTTACACGGGTTTCTGCAGATACAAAAATCAGCCGGACCGCTTCAGCTTGCCGTGGCGCTTGGCATAGCGCTCGCCGCGGCGGAAGACTTCGAGCCCAAGCGGCACGGCGATCGCGCCGATGATGAGAAGCGGCCAGATGTCGTCCCAGACCTCGGCGACGCCGGCGCCGTCGAGAATCGCGTCGCGGATCCCCTCGAGGGCATAGGTCGCGGGTGAGATGGTCGCGAGCGCCTGCATCCAGCCAGGCAGGACGTCCACCGGGTAGTAGACGCCGGAGACCACGAGGAGGATCCCCTGCGCGATGAACCCGAGCTGGACGCCCTTTTCGGGCGAGATGAGCGGCAGGACGGCGGTCATCATCCCGATGCCGACGAACGAGATGGATGCCACCGCGAGCACGAGCACGGCCGACCAGAAGTTGGCCTGCGGCAGATCGAGACCGAACATCGCCGCCACGATCACGAACAGGAACACCGCGCGGACGACGCCGTAGAAGACGGCGAAAACGCCCATGCCGAAGAGGTGCACCGGTCGGGCGAGCGGCGCCATGAAGGTGTACTCGATCGTCCCCTCCCAGCGCTCCCAGGCGACCGTCTCCGTGAGGACCTCGAAGATGATCCCCAGGTAGGCCCAGATGACCGCGCCGATGAGCAGCGTGGTCGTCGTTCGTTCGACGTCGATCGTGCCGCCCGCCGCCTCGATCCCCTTCGCGATGAAGACGATCGTGAGCGTGTTCGCGACCGTCCAGATGAAGAACGCGATCTCCCACCAGACGTAACGGCGGACGAGGTAGACGTTGCGCTCGACGACGCCGGCGAGGCCGATCAGCTCGCCGCGGAGGGTTGCCGCTGCGCCTCTCACGACTCCTCCTCCTCGGAGAAGTCGCCCAGCGCCCGCCCGGTCGCGGCGAAAAAAGCCTCCTCGAGCGTCTCGGCGCCGTAGCGGGCCTTCAACTCGTCGGCCGTCCCGAGTGCGATCAGCCGACCGTCGTCGAGGATCCCGATGCGGTCGGCGAGCACTTCGGCCTCGTTGAGGTCGTGGGTGCAGAGGAGGATCGTCGCGTCGTGGACGCTCCGGACCTCGGCGATGAACTGCTGCACCTCGAGCTTCGAGCGCGGGTCGAGCCCTGTCGTCGGCTCGTCCAGCAGGAGGAGGACGGGCGCGGTGAGAAGAGCTCTCGCGAGCGCCACCTTCTGCTGCATGCCTCGGGAGAGAGCCTCCATCGCCTCGCCTCTCCGCTCGACGGGAAAGCCGACGCGCTCGAGGATCCGCGGGATGCGCGCGCTCGTGTCGCTCGGAGTCAGCCCGTAGAAGCGGGCGGCATAGCTCAGGTTCTCGTTCGAGGACATCTTCTTGAAGAAGGACGCCTCGACCGACACGCGGTTGACGAGCCGGCGCACGGCACGGGGGTCCGCGAAGACGTCGTGCCCGAAAACTCGGGCGCTGCCGCCGTCGTGGAGAAGGAGGGTCGCGAGGACCCGGACCAGCGTCGACTTCCCCGAGCCGTTGGCGCCGAGCACGGCCACGCACTCGCCCCGTTCGATGGTGAACGAGACGCCTTTGAGCGCGGGGACGCGGGTGCGCCGGAACCGGCCTTCGCGGCGGAGAAATTCCTTGCGCAGATTGGTCACTTCAACTGCCGACATGCACATGCTCCTTCGAGGTAGAAACGCTTCAGAGTCGAGCCGGGCAAGCAAGAGCCGGGCCAGTCGGGCCCCGGCAACGGATGTCTCAGACTCTGGCGAGGAACATGCCGCCGGTCACGATACCGGCGGCACCCTGCTCCGTCCACCCCGGGAGCTAGCGTCTCGCCTGTAGGCGACGTTGCCTCAGGGTGCTTTCCCGGCCCTGGGGCCTTTCTCGTTTAAGGAGGGGCTGATGGAGCGGATTGCGGAGAAGCACTACCTGGCGAACGGTGCACAGCCGAAGCCCGATGAGGCGATCGCCTGGGCGGGCGAGACGAAGGCGAAGATGGTCGACCTGAAGTTCTGCGACCTCCTCGGGAGCTGGCAGCACATGACCATGCCGGCACGGGCGCTCGAAACGTCCTGTTTCGACGAAGGGCTCGGATTCGACGGCTCGTCGATTCGCGGCTGGCAAGGCATCGCGGAGAGCGACATGCTGCTGATGCCCGATCCGGCCTCGGCCATGCTCGACCCGTTCGCGGCCGAGCCGACGCTCTCGCTCATCTGCGAGATTGCCGACCCGATCACTCGTGAGCCCTACCACCGAGACCCGCGGCGCATCGCGCGACGTGCGGAGGAGCACCTGCTCGGCACGGGAATCGCCGACACCGCGCACTTCGGCCCCGAATGCGAGTTCTTCGTCTTCGACGAGGTCTCGTTCGAGATGGGGATCAACCGCTCCCACTTCGCGGTCGACTCCGCGGAAGGCCACTGGAACTCCGGCAAGCCCGGGCTCGGCTACACCGTGCGCGAGAAGGAGGGCTACTTCCCGCCCGCCCCGCACGACACCCTCGCCGACCTCCGCACCGCAATGGTGCTGACCCTCGAGCAGCTCGGCATCCCCTGCGAGTTCCACCACCACGAGGTGGCGTCGGGCGGCCAGTGCGAGATCGACCTCCGCTATCAGACCCTGACGCGCATGGCCGACCAGGTCATGACCTACAAGTACGTCGTCCGGAACGTCGCGAGGGCGCACGGAAAGAGCGTGACCTTCATGCCGAAGCCCCTCTTCGGCGACAACGGCTCGGGCATGCACACCCACCAGTCCCTCTGGCTGAAGGGCACGCCGCTCATGGCGGACAAATCCGGCTACGCCGGGCTCTCGAAGCTCGCCCGCCAGTACGTCGGCGGACTCCTCATGCACGCACCGGCGCTGCTCGCCTTCTGCGCGCCGACGACGAACTCGTACCGCCGCCTCGTGCCCGGATACGAGGCTCCGGTGAACCTCGTCTACTCGCAGCGCAACCGCTCGGCCGCGATCCGCGTCCCGATGTATTCGGCTTCGGCGAAGGCGAAGCGCATCGAGTTCCGCTGCCCCGACGCGACGGCGAATCCCTACCTCGCCTTCGCGGCGATGCTCATGGCCGGGATCGACGGGATCGAAAACGATCTCGATCCGGGCTCACCGGCCGATTACGACCTCTTCGAGGATCCGAGCGGCCGGATCGCGCAGGTTCCGGGCTCTCTGGCGGAAGCGCTCGAGGCCCTCGAGTCCGACCATGCGTTCCTGACACGCGGCGGTGTCTTCAGCGAGGACCTGATCCGCACGTGGATCGAGTACAAGCGCAAGAACGAGGTGGACGTCGTGCGCCTCCGGCCTCACCCCGCCGAGTTCGCGCTCTACTACGACGCCTGAGAACGAGAGGCGGGCCTCCGGGCCCGCCTTCTCACCTACCTAGGAGGGGTTGGGCGGAATGGGGCTCGTCGCCGGGACGCGCACAGCTGGCATTTCGTCAAACCCTCCTAGCCGAAGGCCACGAGGTACGGCTGCCAGCCGTCCGGGATCTTCGGCGCGGAGAGCGTGACGAAGAGCGCAGGCGCGGGCGGGCGCGGCCTTGCGATGAGGTTCATCTGCACCTCTTCCAGGAGCCGGTTGCCCTTCTTCAGGTTGCACGGCGCACAGGAGGTGACGACGTTCTCCCAGACGGAATCACCGCCGCGGCTGCGCGGAACGACATGGTCGAGCGTGAGCTTCCCCGCTGTGCCGCAGTACTGGCAGCGCCAGCCGTCGCGGGCGAAAAGGGCACGGCGCGAGATCTTCCGCTTCACGGCGCGCGGGACACGGACGAACTGGACGAGTCGAATGACGTGTGGCCAGCGAAAGGTGTCGCTGGCCGAGCGAAGTGGTCGGGGCAGGTCTTCGAGCACCTCCGCCTTCCCCTTGAACACGAGCACATGCGCCCGCCGTACCGTGCAGACGTTCAGCGGCTCGTAACTTGCGTTGAGGACGAGGACCTGCTGCATGGCAAGGAAATCGTAACTAAGTGCGCGGGAGTAAAAGCTCCAGCAGGTTGTCTCCGCAGGGCGTGAAACCGCGGCCTCGATAGAACGTGAGGGCGCGATCGTCCTCCGCCTGGACGACGACTTGCAGGCTCGCCGCCCCCTGCCAGATCGCATAACCCTCCGCGAACTCGATCAGCTGGCGGCCGACCCCCTCAGCCTCGTGCTCCGGGCTGACGAAAAGCTGGTCGACCCGCACCGCCTCCGGCTCGCGCTCGAGCGCCACGTAACCCGCCGGCGCCCCCTCGACCTCCGCGACGAACACCGTCTCGCGCTTGAGGACCGAGAGCGTTCGCTCGTCGGCGCCGCGGTCGAGGCTTGCGAGCCCGAAGAGGAGCGGCTCGTCCTCCTGCTGGAAGGGTCTGATCTCGGCTTTCCGGTACGTCACGCGGACCCCCTTTCAATACGCCATCGCGCGGTCGACGGCCTCCTGCTCCTCGGGCGAGAGGGCGACAGACGCACGTCCGCGGTCGAGCTCCTTCACGTAGATCCGGGCATAGTCCCTGCCCTGAATCGCGCTCACGACCACGCCGGAGCGCGCGGCGTCGAGGAACGCGAGCGAAGCGCTCTGGTGGCCGCCGGCGTCCTCGTAGGCGTCGTAGCGCACGATCGACGTGTGCGAGAGGCAGCCGTCGACGCGCTTGTCGATCCGCGAAAGCCCTGCCGCAACCTCGTCCACTGCACGGTGGAGGTCGTCGATCCGCGCCTGCAACGAGACCGCGAAGTCGACCAGATCGTCCTTGCCGCGCCCGATGAGCACCTTCTGCGCCTCGCGTACCCGCCGGAGCTGGACGTAGAACGCGATCGCCAGGAGCAGCGCGATGAAGCCCGCGGCGGCTGCGCCGATCGCAACCCAGCCGGCGGCGGTCGTCAAAGAGTTGGGCATCGCACTATCCGAGCGTGAAGATGACCGGGTATTCCGCCGTGTTGTTCGAGGTGTTCTGCTCGCCGGTCACCGGCTCGACGTTCACCTTCACGGTCGTCCGAGTCCCGAAGGAGGGCGGGCCGAGGTTGCGGAAGACCACGGTCTTGGTCTCGCCCGGGTTGATGAGGTCGATGATCTGCTCGCGCCGGATCGGCTGCGGGCTCTGCTGAATGGTCAGCGTGACTTTCACCTGCGTCTCCTGACTCTCGCCGGAGTTCTTCACCAACACCTGGAACGAGAGGCGGTCGGAGGCCTTGACAGTGTTGTCGTCGCTCGGAGAGAGCTGTTGCGCGCCCGGCTGCACGATCACGCTTACGATCTGATTGCCGTGGACGCCGCCCGCCGACGGGCTGCGCGTCAGGCGCTCGACGATCAGCGCCCATGCGGTGGGGCTGCCGAGGTCGGCGTTCTGGACGAACTTCGACTCCGGTATGGGGATGCCCTTGACGTCCTCGTTGTTCATCACCTCGCGTGAGCCCTCGTAGAAGAGATCCGCATAGACGACGTCGCTCGCGATGAAGCGCTGCGCGGGGATCGCGAGCCGCTGGCCCGCTTCGGCGGTGTCCTTGGTCGACTGCACCTGCGAGAACGCCTGCGAGAGCCCGTCGAGGCCGTTCAACCGGAACTCCATCGTTTCGACGAGGCTGTCCTGCTGGTCGCGGAGAGGCCCGGGCGGGTCGAGGCCCTTCGAACTGTTGAGGATCTGCGACTGCTGCTGGCGGAGCCCGTCGAGCTCGTTGCGGAGGTCGGCGAGCTTGATCCCCGGCGTCGTGAGGAGCTGGTTGAGACGCTTGCCCACCTGCTCGGACTCGCTTGCCGGGCCCGACACGGATTCCATGTAGTCGCGGTACTCGGCCTTCTTCTGGCCTGAACGGCAGCTGTTCACCCACAGGACGAGGATGACGGCGAGCAGGATCGCGCCTGCAATCAGGATCCCCAGGCGCCAGAGCGAGGCGGGTGGGCCGCCTCCGCCGGGAGGCCGAGAGGGCAGTCGCGGGCCTCGCTTGGGCGTCTCGCGCTCACGGTTCGCCGACTCCGCGGTCTGAGACTCGTCGAAGAAGTCGAACTCGATGTCGGTCTGGGGGTCGGTGCGCTCGCGCTCGAACATGACCGAAAGGGGGCCGGGGAAAGTCGGGCGAGTCTACCACCCTCCCCGGCGATAGCAGGAGTTTAAGCGCGAATCGCCAAGAGCTTCGAGCCGATGGAGCGTGCCGTCGCCCTTCACCACGACCATCTCGTCCTAGGCCGTTACCGGCCCCTACGACCGCTCGGCAGCGGGGGGTCCGGCTCGGTCTGGCTCGTTCGAGACGAGCGCTCGGCTCGTGACGTCGCGCTCAAAGTCGTCCCCCGAGAAGGCAAAGCCGGGTCGCGGGCCGAGCGGGAGGTGGAGGCCGCGGCCCGGCTGCGCCACCCGCGCTGCCTGCGGGCACTCGCCCTCGAGCGCGACGACCGGCACGTTTACGTCGCCTACGAGTACGTCCCCGGTCGCACTCTGCGCCAGGCGCTCCGCAACGGAGAACTCGAGGATTCGGCCGCCGTCGAGGCCGCCGCACAGGTGCTCGACGCCCTCGGGCACGCCCATGGAAAGGGCGTCATCCACCGGGACGTGAAGCCCGCGAACGTGATGCTCGAAGAATCAGAGGAGTCGGAGGAGGTCTCGATCCGCGTGCTCGACTTCGGGCTCGCTCAGCTGGAGGAGGCCGACACCCTCACGGCCGCCGGAGACGTGCCCGGCACGCTCGCGTACATCGCCCCGGAACGGCTCGACGGCCACGACGCGACAGGAGCGGCCGACGTGTGGTCCGTCGGCGTGTTCCTCTGGGAGGCCCTCGCCGGCCGCCATCCTTTCTGGGCGATCTCGCCACTCGAGACCGCCCGGCGCGTAGCCGCCGGCGCTCCCCCCCTGGCAAGCCTGCGGCCCGACCTTCCGCGCAAGCTGACGACAACCGTCGACGCGATGCTCTCCGCGGCGCCCGGCCGTCGTCCCGATGCCAAGTCAGCCGCAGCGAGCCTGCGCAGCTCCTGGAGCGCGCTCGGCGAGCGCCAGCGCGCGACGATGTCCCGGACACGCCTGGCCGAACGCGGCGGGCCGGCCGCTCTCGCGGCGGTCTACGCCGGCGCAGCGGTGTGGCTCATCCCCTTCTTCCCCTCCGGTTGGCCCTTTCTGATCGCCGCCCTCGCCGCCCTCGTCTCCCTCGCCAGCCCTACCGCGGGACTCGGCTTTGCACTCGCCGTGCCCGTGCTGCCGCTCGGAAACATCTCTCTCGGCCTGGCGATCGTCTACGCAGCGTGCGCGGCCGTGTGGTTCGCGCTCTTCGCCTCCGACAGCCGTACCGGGCTCCTCTTCCTGCTCGGACCTGTCCTGGCGCCCGCGCAGGCGCTCGCGCTCATCCCCGTGCTCGTCGGGAGCGCCGGCGGGCTGTTCCGCCGGGCGTGCCTGGCGACCGCGAGCCTGGCCGCCGCGATCGGAGTCGCAGCGCTGACCTCCTCGCCGCTCCCCTTTACAGGAGGAGATCCCCCCGCGGGCCTCGATCTCTCGGCCTCCCCGAAGCCAGGGGTGGCGCTCGGAAGCATCGGAGACTTCCTGTCGGCCCACCCCGCCCTCTGGATCGAGGCAGCAGTCCTCGCCGCCGCCGCCGTGGCGGTGCCCTACGCCCAGCGACGAGGGCTCTGGGGCATCGCGGCGTGGGGTGCCGGCTTGCTCGCGGCCAGCCTGGTCGCCCCGCTCGGCTCGGTCGACGCGTTCCCGCTTGTCCTCTGGGTGTGGGCGGGAGCAGCCGTTTTGGCCGTGCCGATGCTGGGAGTGCGTCGTTAGAGTGCGCCGCGGGCACAATTGCCCTGCGCGCCAGTGAACGTCCTTCGAAGCATCGAAAACAGGATCGAGTCCCTCGTCGAGGGCGTGTTCGGCCGTGCCTTCCGCTCGCACGTGCAGCCCGTGGAGCTCGCCCGCAAGCTCGCCAAGGAGATGGACGACCACAAGACCGTCTCCATCTCCCGCGTCTACGTCCCCAACGAGTACGTCCTCTACCTGGCCCCGCGTGACCGCGAGCAATTCGCGGACTACGAGGCATCCCTGCTCACCGAGCTGGCCGACTACCTCTCGGAGCACGCGAGGCGAGAGGGGTATTCGCTCCTCTCCACGCCCAAGGTCCTGCTCGAGCAGGACGAGGATCTCGAGATGGGCGAGTTCGGCATCGCAACCCGCATGGTGCAGACACGCCGGGCCGCAGAGGCCGAGGCGGAGGCCGGCGAGCCCGAGGAGGTCGTGGCGGCCGAGGAGCCGAGCCCGACGCGGGTGTTCAAGCCGGCGGTGGCAGCGACCGCCGCGGTCTCGGCCGAAGAGGCCGAGGAGCTGGGTCTCGCGCACGAGCCCCGCGCGTTTCTGAGCGTCGGCGGGAAGCGGCACGAGCTCACGAAGGAGGGCGCCGTGCTCGGACGCTCGCGGGAGGCCGACATCACGCTCGAGGACCCGAACGTCTCGCGCCGGCATGCCGAGATCCGTCCCGAGAACGGAGCCTGGTGGATCGTCGACCTCGGCTCGACCAACGGCATCGAGGTGAACGGGAAGAAGGTCGACCGCATCCAGCTGAACAACCAGGATCGCCTCACTCTCGGCCGCAGCGAGCTCGTCTTCGAGCAGCCCGGGTAGCCGATGAACGTCGAGCCGGTTCTTCTCGCGCTCAAAGCCCTGTTCCTCGTTCTCCTCTACGTCTTCATCTGGAGAGTGATTCGCTCGGCTTCGAAGGACATGCGCGTGACGCCGCAGGAGAGCTTCATCCTCGCGCCATCGCAGCTTGCCGCCGAGCATCCCGCTCCCTCCGGCGGGCGGCTCGTCGTCCAGAAGAGCAAGGCGCTGAAGAACGGCAAATCGTTCCAGGCTGGGCCGGTGCCCGTCACCATCGGCCGCGCGGAGGACAACACCGTGCCGGTTCCGGACGACGAATTCGCGTCCTCTCACCATGCCCGGATCGAATCCCAGCGTGACGGGGTATGGATCCTGGATCTAGGCTCGACGAACGGGACCTTCGTCAACGGCGCCCGCCTCGACGGCCGGCGCCGGCTCCGTGAGGGAGATCTCGTGCAGGTGGGCGACACGGAGCTTCGTTTCGAGCGATGAGAATCGTAGACAGTGCAGGCAGCACCGACGCCGGCCGGAAGCGGCGGCGCAACGAGGACTCCTTCGTCCACGATCCGCCGCTCTTCGCAGTCGCCGACGGGATGGGAGGCGCGCAGGCGGGCGAGGTCGCCTCGCGGTTGGCGGCGGCCGCTTTTCGCGAGTTCCACGACGCAGACGACCTCGATCCGGAGGAACGAATCGGCGCGATCATCCAGGAGGCGAACCGGCGCATCTACGAGCGCGCGCGCGATGACGCGCAGGCCTCGGGCATGGGCACCACGATCACCGCGGCGCTCGTCTCGGGACCGGGCGTCGCTGTCGGCCACGTGGGCGATTCCCGCGCCTACAGGCTTCACGAGGGCCGGCTCGAGCAGCTCACCGAGGACCACTCCCTCGTCGCAGACCTCGTGCGCAGCGGCCGCCTGACGCCGGAGGAAGCCGATACCCATCCCCAGCGCTCGGTCATCACACGGGCGCTCGGAACGGATCCCGAGGTGGATGTCGACACGTTCACCGTCGAAGCCGCGCCCGGCGACGTCTTCTTGCTCAGCTCGGACGGACTGACGACGATGCTGGGCGACGAGGAGATCGCGCAGGCCGTCAGCCGCGCAGAGACGCTCGAGCAGGCCGCCAAGACGCTGGTGAAGGCTGCCAACCGAGCGGGCGGAGAGGACAACATCACCGTCGTGCTCTTCAAGGTCGAAGGTGCGCCTTCCGAGCTCGAGGACACCGCAATCGCCGGCCCGAACGGGCGGGGTGACGACACCGACCTCGAAGACACCCTCTCCGGCCTCGAGGTTTCGGCGCTGCGAGCCGCGAGCCCGGCGGCCGTGCTCGACCGCGAGGCCGAAGAGGAACGGACCGAGGAGTGGGGCCCTCCGGTCGACCAGGCGGAGCCGGAGCGCAAGCGCAGGAGCAAGCGGCAGTGGGGCCGGAAGCTCATCTGGGCCCTACTCGCGGTCACCTTCGTCCTCGCACTCATCGCCGCGGCGTTCTGGGCGCTCTCCCGCGCCAACTTCATCGGCGCCGACGAGGACGGCAACGTGGTCGTCTACCAGGGCGTGCCGTACGGCCTCGGCGGGGGCGTCGACCTCTTTCGCCCGCGCTACGTGAGCCGGCTGAAGGCAGTCCAACTCAGCGAGGCCGAGCGCAAGGCCCTCTTCGACCACAGCCTCGTCTCGTACGACGACGCCCGCGACCGCATCGCCCCCTACGAAGCGGAGGGCGTGCCCTGACGCTCCGAAATAGGGAGCTCGTCAACCTCCTTCTGGTCGGCCTCCTGACGGCAACCGGCTTCGCGGCCGTCTACATCGCACGCCAGGACGTCGTCTCGACCGCGTCACTCTCGTATGCGGCGTTCTTCCTCGCGCTGTTCGTGGCCGCCCACCTGGTCGTGCGCGCGACGCTTCCGCACGCCGACCCCTATCTGCTGCCGGTGGCCGGCGTGCTCACCGCGGTCGGCCTCACCATGATCTACCGGATCGACCCGGATCTGGCCTTCCGCCAGGGGCTCTGGGTCGTAATCGGGGTGGCTGCTTTCGCCGGGCTCCTCGTCTTCCTCAAGGACTACAGGTCGCTCGACCACGTGAAGTACATCCTCGGGCTCGTCGCGATCGGCCTACTCGCCTTGCCCGCCGTGCCGGGCCTGGGCCGCACGATCAACGGCGCCTCGCTCTGGGTCGGCATTGGTCCGGTCGTGTTTCAGCCGGGCGAGTTCGCCAAGGTCCTGCTCGTCATCTTCCTCGCGGGCTACCTGCGCGACAACCGCGAGGTCCTGTCGATGGGCAGCGGGCGATACGGGCTTCCGTCACCGAAGCACTTCGGGCCGCTTCTGGTCATCTGGGGCGGCGCCATGCTGGTCCTCTTCCAGACGAACGACCTCGGCGGAGGCCTTCTGTACTTCTCGGTCTTCCTTGCCATGCTGTGGGTCGCCACGGCGCGCTGGGCCTACGTCGCGGTCGGCCTCGGGCTCTTCGCGATCGGCGCCTGGGGGCTCTACCACGTGACGCCGCACGTCCAGGAGCGGGTCTCCATCTGGCTGGACTGCAGCTGGTCAGTGTCGAACGCTTGCCCGGTCTACGACGAGGGCTACCAGCTGGCCCAGTCCATTTACGCGATCGCGGGAGGCGGCCTCTTCGGACAAGGGCTCGGCGAAGGCATCCTCATCTCGCCCGAGGGGAACACGTACATCCCCTTCCTCTCGACCGACTTCATCTTCGCGGCCATCGCGCAGGAGCTCGGCCTCGCCGGCGTCGTCGCGATGGTCCTCGTCTACGTCGTCGTTCTCTACCGCGGCTTTCGGATCGCGATCATGGCCGATGACGGCTTCTCGAAGCTGCTCGCGGTCGGCCTGACCTCCGCGCTCGCGATCCAGGCGTTCATCATCATGGCCGGCGTCACCGGGCTCATCCCGCTGACCGGGATCACGCTGCCGTTCGTCTCCTACGGCGGCTCGAGCATCGTGGCCAACTTCTTGATCGTCGGGCTGCTGCTCATGGTCTCCAACCGCGTCAACAGGGAACGCGCGTGAACACCCAGATCCGCCGGCTCTTCTTCGTCCTCGTGACGCTGTTCGTGGCCGTCATCGGCATGGCGACCTGGTGGCTCTGGAAGGCTCCGGACCTCGAGGCGCGCCGCGGCAACCCGGCCGTGCTCGTCAAGCAGCTGACGATCGAGCGCGGGAAGATCTTCGCGGCCGACGGGAGGACCGTCTTTGCGCGCAACCGCACCGTGAAGAAGAAGAACCTCGGGCGCACCTGGTACCTGCGCGTCTATCCACAGCACGAGCTCGTCGCCCACCCGGTGGGCTACTCGACCATCGAGCGCTCGCGCACCGGGCTCGAGAAGTCGCTGAACGACTACCTGACCGGGTCGAACGCGAATCTCGACACGATCCTCAACAACACGCTCGACAAGCTCAAGGGGCTCACGCAGAAGGGAAACGACGTCGTCACGACGCTCGATTTTCCCGCGCAGAAGGTGGCGATGAGCCAGCTGACCGGCAAGTGCGGCGCCGCGGTCGCGATCGAGCCGGAGACCGGCCGCACGCTCGTGCTCGCCTCGACGCCCTCGTACGACCCCAACCTCGTCGAGGAGCACTTCAACCAGATCGTGCGCACGAAGGCGTCCTGCGGCAACGCGAGCCCGCTGCTCGACCGGGCCACGCAGGGCCTGTTCGTGCCCGGTTCGATCTTCAAGGTTGTGACCGCCGCGGCAGCCCTCGATTCAGGCCGGTACACGCCCTCGAGCCGGTTCAACGACCCGGGCTACTGCATCGAGTACGGCAAGCGCGTCTCCAACTTCGCCGACCAGAGCGGCCCCGAAGTCTTCGGGAACGTCGACTTCACGGAGGCGCTCGAGCACTCGATCAACGCGGTCTTCTGCAACATCGGGAAGGCGCTCGGGCCTCTCGCGGTGCTCGACCAGGCCAAGCGGTTCGGCTTCTACGAGGAGCCGCCGATTGACCTGCCCTCGGAGGAGGTGGCGATCAGCGGGCTGTACCGCAAGGGAAGGCCCTTCATTCCGAAGGATCCAAACCAGGTCGACCCGGGCCGCCTCGCCTTCGGGCAGGAGCGCATGCTCGTGACACCGCTCCAGATGGCGCTCGTGGCCGCGGGGATCGCCAACGGCGGCATCGTGATGGAGCCGACCCTGGTCGACAGGATCATCTCCCCGGACGGCGACACGATCCTGAGCGGCCAGCACAAGGAGTGGAAAACCGCCGTCAAGCCGCGAACGGCAGCCGAGCTCACCGCCATGATGCGAGCGGTGGTCGAAGCGGGCACGGGCACCGCGGCCCAGATTCCCGGCGTCCCGGTCGCCGGCAAGACGGGGACCGCCGAAACGGGCGTCGTGGGCAAGAACCAGACCTGGTTCATCGCCTTCGCGCCGGCCGATAACCCCAAGGTCGCGGTCGCCGTCACGCTCTCGGCGCAGACCGGAACGGGCGGCACGACCGCCGCCCCGATAGCCAAGGCGATCATGGAAGCGATCCTGCGGAGAAATCCCTAGTCTGACTCTCGAATGGCCGTAACCGACACGCTGATCAACACGCTCTTCGACGGGCGCTACCGGATCCTGCGCAAGCTCGGCGCCGGCGGCATGGCGAACGTCTACCTGGCCGAGGACGAGGAGCTCGGGCGGCGGGTCGCGATCAAGATCTTGAACGACCGCTACGCGAACGACGAGCTCTTTATCGAGCGCTTTCGGCGCGAGGCCAAGTCGGCGGCGGCGCTCTCCCATCCGAACATCGTCTCGATCTACGACCGCGGCGAGGCCGAGGGCACCTACTACATCGCGATGGAGGTCATCGAGGGCCGCAGCCTCAAGGAGCTGATCCTGACCCGCGGCCCGCTCCCGATCCAACAGGCGATTGCCTACACACTCGAGATCCTCGACGCGCTCCGTTTCGCGCACCGCCACGGGATCATCCACCGCGACGTCAAGCCGCACAACATCCTCGTCGGCGGCGAGCGCCTCAAGGTCACCGACTTCGGGATCGCCAGAGCCGGCGCCTCGCAGATGACGGAGGCGGGCTCGATCATGGGGACCGCGCAGTACCTCTCCCCGGAGCAGGCGCGCGGCGCGCCGGTGACGGCGTCGTCGGATCTCTACTCGGTCGGGATCGTCCTCTACGAGATGCTGACCGGGAAGGTGCCGTTCAGCGGTGACTCCGCGATCGAGATCGCGATGAAGCACCTGAACGAACTGCCGAAGCCGCCGTCCAAGATCAGGCCCGAGATTCCGCCCGAGCTCGACCACGTCGTGCTCCGCGCGCTCGCGAAAGCGCCGGAAGACCGCTACCAGACCGCCGAGGAGTTCGCCGAGGACCTTCACCGCGTCGAAGCGGGTCTCCCAGTCGCCCCGGAGACCTCCGAGGCAGCCACGGCGCTCCTCGCCGCTCCGGGGGCGGCGATCGGTGGGACGACGCAGGTCCTGCCCGGCGACGCGACCCAGATCGCGCCGCCTCCGACCGTGCCGCCCACGAGACGGCCCCCGCCGTACGAGCCCGGCTACGGCTACGACAAGCCGCCGCCCAAGCGTCGGCGCTGGGCCCCTTGGCTTCTCGTGGCGCTCCTGCTCGCGGCTGCCGGGTTTGCGGGCTGGTACGTCTTCACACAGATCCAGGATCAGCTCGCGGCCAACGAGACCGTTTCCGTGTTCAACGTCGTCGGATTACGTGAGGAGCTCGCGAAACAGAAGCTGGAAGGTCAAGGTCTCACCACCAAGATCGAGCGTGCGGCGAGCACGGAGTTCGACAAGGGCATCGTCATGGACCAGCGACCCGACGGGGGCTCACGGATCCAGCAGGGCGACGAGGTCGTTCTCATAGTCTCCACCGGCGTCCCGAAGGCGACTGTTCCAAATGTCGTCGGGATGGACTATGCGCAGGCGGTCGACGCCCTTACCGCGGCGAACCTGAAGGCAGACCGGAAGAATGTGTTCTCGAAGACACCCGCCGGCGAGGTCGTCGCTCAAGATCCGCCCGCGCAGGAGGTGGTCGACGAGGGCACGGTGGTGACGCTCAACGTCTCCAAGGGCGCCAAGACCGTCGCGGTGCCCGACGTCCTCGACCAGACGGAGGCGAGTGCACGCTCCGAGCTCCAGGCGGCAGGGTTCGAGGTCCAGGTCATCAACGCTCCGTCCGATTCGACGCCGGAGGGCTTCGTCTCCGCGCAAAGTCCGGATCCTGGCACCGAGGCGAACAAGGGCTCGACCGTCACGATCACGGTCTCGACGGGGCCGTCGACGGCGACCGTCCCGAACGTCGTCGGTGAGCAGAGAGACACCGCCAAGTCAGACCTCCAGGCGGCCGGGTTCCACGTCGACGTGCAGAACGTGCCCGTCGCCGATCCCACTCAGGACAACGTCGTCCAGGACCAGAACCCCGCGGGCGGCGGCGACGCGCCGAGCGGAAGCACGGTGACCATCTTCGTGGGGCAGTTCTGACGTGAGTCGCCTGCGCGTCGCCGTGATCATGGGCGGGCGCTCGAGCGAGCACGAGATCTCCCTCGCATCGGCGCGCTCGGTGGTCGAGAGCCTCGATCCCGACCGGTACGAGGTGCGCCCGATCGAGATCGGCCGCGACGGGCAGTGGGAGCTCGGCCCGGCCCGCGGGCAGTCAGAGCTGGCCAAGGGCGGGGAGAAGCTTCCGGTGCCCCTCAACGGCTCGCCGCAGCCCTTCGAAGGCGTCGATGTGGTCTTCCCCGTGCTCCACGGGCCGTTCGGAGAGGACGGCACCGTGCAGGGCTTCCTCGAGCTCGCCGGGGTGGCCTACGTGGGCGCCGGGGTGACGGCGTCCGCGCTTTGCATGGACAAGGATCTCTTCAAGGCGGTCATGCGCGACAAGGGCATCCCCGTCGTCGACAGCGTCACCGTCCTCGAACGCCAGCGGAACCGCGTGGAGAACCCCTTCGGCTTTCCGGTGGTCATCAAGCCTGCACGCCTTGGCTCCAGTGTGGGAATTTCCATCGCGAAGACTCCGGAGGAGCTCTCCCGAGCTATCGACCTCGCCTTCGAGCACGACGAGAAGATCCTCGTCGAGGAGTACTGCGCTGGCGTCGAGGTCGAGTGCAGCGTCCTCGGCAACGACTCGCCGATCGCGTCGATCCCCGGCGAGATCGTCCCGCTCGTGAGCGACTGGTACGACTTCAGCGCGAAGTACGACGAGGGCGGGATGGATCTCATCGTCCCGCCGCGGCTGGACGAAGACACGATCGCACGCGTGCAGGAGCTCGCTGTCGCCGCGTTCGTGGCGAGCGACTGCGAGGGCATGGCCCGCGTGGACTTCTTCGTCCGCGACGACCGCGAGGTGGTCGTCAACGAGCTGAACACCATCCCAGGGTTCACCGCGACGAGCGTCTACGCGAAGCTCTTCGAAGCCTCCGGGATCCCGTACGGCGAGCTGCTCGACAAGCTGGTCGACCTCGCGCTGGAGCGGCAGGAGCGCCGCGAGCGCCTCAAGTACTAGGGGCGGATTTCACGACCGCTTGTGTTTCACGCGCACAAACTCCCCTGCACGTAAGCAAGCGCTTCGGTTCTCTCCGCCACTCGAGAATCGGCGTCAGAGCGCTCGTGCCGGTGGAACACAAACTCTCGGGTCATCCGGCCCTCACCTCGTTGACGTGGGCCCGCGTGTTCGGATCCGTGATCCAGATCACGTAGTAGCGGTATGACTTCCCACCGGCGAGCTCGAGTGTCGTGCGTGAACCGATCTCCTGCTCCTCCGAGTACGGGACGAAGCCGGTGCTGGAGTTGTTGCCCGCCAGGATCTCCGCGGTGAAGCCGGGCTCGTCGCTCACGATCTCCAGGTGCTCGATCTCGACCTCCTTGCCCGCGTCGAGGATGATCCCGACCCCGGGCTTCATGAACGAGCGGTAGGTCTCGGTCGTCCAAAAGGTGCTGGGGTCGCCGTCGGTCGCCAGGGGGACCTGCTCGGGGTGCTCGCTGCCGTCGCCCTGCGGATCGTAGTCGGCGACGGCGTTGAGCTTGACCTTCCCCACGACGGGCGAGCCGGAGCCGCCGTCGCGGTTCGCCAGGATGAGGCCGAGCGCGACGGCGCCCGCGACCACAACGAGGAGCGCGGCCCAGAGAGGAGAGATCCGCCGCCGGCGCGGGGGTGCCGGGCGGGCCGGCTTGGAGATCGCGGGCAACTCGCCGGTCGCATCGGTGCTCGTGTCTCCCTCCGAGGTCTCCTGCGCCAACGCGGCCTCGAGCGCCCCCATCATCGCCTCCATCGTCGGATAGCGATCCTCGGGCCGCTTGGCCATCGCTGTGGTGACGATCTCGTCGACGCGCTCGGGCACATCGGGCCGCCGCTTGCGGACGCTCGGGACCGGATCTCGGAGATGCCGCATGGCGACTGCCATGAAGTTGTCCGCTGAATACGGCACCTCGCCGGTGAGGAGCTCGTAGAGCAGGACTCCGAGCGAGTACTGGTCCGAGCGCGCGTCCACGCGCCGCCCGCTCACCTGCTCAGGCGCCACGTAATCGCTCGTGCCCAACACCGTCCCGGTCTGTGTCAGCCCATCGCCCGGTTCGAGCGACCGCGCGATGCCGAAGTCGGTCACCTTGGCGCTGCCACCCTCGTCGAGGAGAACGTTCTGGGGCTTGACGTCGCGGTGCACCACGCCGTGCTCGTGCGCGAAGGACAGCCCGCGCGCGATCTGGTGGGTGAGCGCCAACGCCTCCGGTACCGGCAGAGGGCCATAGCGGCGCACGACGTCCTTCAGGTTGTCCCCGGGCACGAGCTCGAAGACGATGAACTGCCGCCCCTGGAAATCTCCGCGGTCGATGACCGTGACGATGTTCGGATGGTTGAGCTTGGCGATGGCGCGCGCCTCGCGGCGGAACCGCTCCACGTACTCGGGATCGCTCGAGAAATGGTCGTGGAGGATCTTCAGCGCCACGCGCCGCTCGAGAACGGTGTCACGCGCGCGGTAGACGCTCGACATCCCGCCCGTGCCGACGAGGTCCTCGATCTCGTAGCGGCCGTCGATCAGCTCGCCGATCATCGTGCCACGGTGCTGCCGCTCTCCTGCTTACGCAGTGGCGGCTTCGAGCGCGTCTTCCCAGGCGTCGAGCGCCTCTTCGAGCTCGGCGTCGGCGATCACGAGCGGGACGAGCACGCGGATGCAGTTCCCATTGATGCCCGCCTTGAGGATGAGCAGGCCGCGCTTCGCGGCTTCGTCTGCCACGCGTGTGGCCAGATGGGGAGCGGGCTCTCCGGCCTCGGTGAGCTCGATCGCAAGCATGGCCCCCAGCCCGCGCACGCCCGAAACCGCGTCGAAGCGCTCTCGCCAGCCCTCCATGCGGGAGCGGATCGTCTCGCCAACCTGCTCCGCGCGCTCCACGAGCCGGTCCTCGGCGATGGTGTCGAGGACGGCATGCGCAGCCGCGATCGCGACGGGGTTCCCGACGTAGGTGCCGCCCACCGCGCTGTCACCGGGCGCGTCCATGATCTCGGCGCGGCCGACGACTCCCGAGAGGGGAATCCCGGCGGCGATCGACTTGGCGATCGTCATCAAGTCCGGCTCGACGTCGAAATGCTCCATCGCGAACACGCGGCCGGTGCGGCAGAAGCCCGTCTGCACCTCGTCGGCCACGAGGACGATGCCGTTCTCGTCGCAGATCCGCCGCAGGCCCCTGACGAACTCCGGCTCGGCGGGGATGAACCCGCTCTCCCCCTGCACGGGCTCGAAGACGATCGCAGCGACCTCCTCCGCGGCCACCCGCGTCTTGAACGCCCGCTCGAGCTCCTGGATGTCGTTGAACCGGACGCGGTAGACCTCCGGCGAGAAGGGCCCGAGGCCGGCCTTGTACGGATGGGTCTTGGAGGTGAGGCTCAAGGCGAGCAGCGTCCGCCCGTGGAAGCCGCCGTCGAAGGCGATGACTGCCGGCCTCTTCGTGAACGAACGCGCGAACTTGATCGAGTTCTCGACTGCCTCCGCGCCCGAGTTGAAGAAGGCGGCGCGCTTCGGTCCGGAGATGGGGACAAGCTCGAGCAGCCGCTCGGCGAGAGAGACGTAGTTCTCGTACGGGATGATCGTGAAATCGGTGTGCGTGAACCGCTCGAGCTGTTCGCGGGCGGCCTCGACAACGCGCGGATTGGAGTGCCCGACATTGAGGCAGCCGACACCGCCGGTGAAGTCGATGAAAGTGTTGCCGTCGACGTCCGTGATGGTCGCGCCGTGCGCTTCCGCGATCACGATCGGCAGGTAGATCGAGAGCGGCTCCGCGATCACCTTCGCCTTGCGGTCGAGGATCTCGCGGCTGCGCGGGCCGGGAACGGCGGTTCTGAGCTCGATCGTCTTGGTCGTGGCCATGGCTCGTGAGCTTATAGATTCAGTTCCTATGGTTCTGTCAGATCGAACGATCCGCCGATTGATCGAGGAGGGCCGCATCGGGATCGACCCGTTCGACGAGGACCTCGTCCAGCCGTCGAGCGTGGACGTCCGCGTCGACCGCTTCTTTCGTGTCTTTCGCAACTCCCGGTACCCCTTCATCGACGTCAAGGAGGAGATGGAGGACCTCACGGAGCTCGTCGAGACCGAGGATTCCGAGCCGTTCATCCTCCATCCCGGCGAGTTCGTGCTCGGCTCGACGCTCGAGCGGATCACGCTCCCGGACGACCTCGTGGCCCGCCTGGAAGGCAAGAGCTCGCTCGGGCGGCTCGGCCTCCTCATCCACTCGACGGCGGGCTTCATCGACCCCGGCTGGGACGGCCACGTCACGCTCGAGCTCTCGAACGTCGCGAACCTCCCGATCACGATCTACGTCGGCATGAAGATCGGCCAGCTCTCATTCGTGCAGCTCACCGAGCCCGCCGAGCACCCCTACGGCGCGGCTGCGCTCGGCTCCAAGTACCAGGGCCAGGCGGGCCCGACTCCGAGCCGTTACTGGAAGAATTTCGAGTGACCGTCCTCGTCACCGGGGGGACCGGCTTCGTCGGGCCAAAGGTCGTTCACGCGCTGCGCGCCGAGGAGCGGCCCGTCCGCATCCTGGCTCGCAACCCGGACAAGCAGGACCGCTTCAAGGCCTGGGGCTGCGAGGTCGTCCAGGGCGACATGACGGACGCGCAGAGCTTGCGCCGCGCCGCCGACGGCGCGGAAGCCGTGGTCCACCTTGTCGGCTTGCCGCCGTTCGCCGACCCCGAGGCCACGAAAAGGATCATGGAGCAAGGGACACGAGACGTCCTGGCGGCGGCCAAAGAGGCCGGCGTTCGGCGGTTCGTGCTCATGAGCGCGCTCGGGGTAAACGAGCGCTCGAAGGATCTCTCGGCCTACTACCACGCCAAATGGGACGAGGAGAAGGCCGTGAAGGAATCGGGCCTCGAGCATACGATCTTCCGCCCGAGCTTCATCTTCGGGCGCGACGGCGGGCTGCTCCCGGGGCTCATCCGGCTCAACCGCTTCTCGCCGGTCGTTCCCGTCGCCGGCACGAAACGCTTCCAGCCGATCTGGGTGGAGGACGTAGCTGCGTACTTCGCTGCGGGCCTGTCGAGCCCGGCGGCCGCCGGCAAGACGTTCGAGCTCGGCGGCCCGGACGTCGTCACCTTCGCCGAGGTGCACGAGCGGATCCGAAAGACGCTCGGCAAGCGGCGGCTGGGTTTTCAGGTGCCTACCGGGCTGCTCAAGGCCGGGGCCAGCGCGGGCCGTGTGCTCCCGCAATTCCGCGGCGCTCCGGGCGCGATCGCGATGCTCGAGTTCGAGGACAACGTCACGGACATCAGGCCGGCCGTCGAGACGCTCGGGATCGAGCCGATCCCGCTCGACGACCAGCTCCGCCGGGCCACAGCGGGCGGCTAGGGCCGCTTAAAACAACCGGGGCGCCGTGAGGCGCCCCGGAAGACAGTAGATCGCCTGAATTGGCAGGGGCGCTGCGTGTCCCCCACGCTGGCTAGGCGATTCCCCGTAGGTCCTGGGGACAACGCCCCTACCTGCGACTACCTCCACTGCCCGAAGATTTGCTCAAGTCCGGACCACCTCCTTTCCGTGGTGGACCGACTATAGCGATTCGGATAGGACGGCTGACAGCTCCAAACCGCGGTCGAGCGGCACCGTCGTGGAGACGAGCGTCGGGTCGCTCTGCCGGGCCCGGCTGTAGTCCTCGAGCGTCTCCCGGTGGGAAAGCACGTTGTCCGCGACGATGAGGCCGCCGGCCTCCACGCGCTGGCGGGCATGCGCGAAGTAGTGCTCGTAATCCGACTTCTCCGCGTCGATGAAGACCACGTCGAAGATGTCCTCGAGCTCGTGGAGCACATCGATGGCGTCGGCCTCGATCAGCTCCACCCAGTCGTCGAGGCCCGCCTCGGCGACGTTCTCGCGCCACCGCCGCGCGGCCTCAGGATCCCGTTCGATCGAGACCACGCGCCCGCCGAAGTAGCGGACTCCGGCGCCGAGCCAGATAGTCGAGTACCCGCGCGAGCCACCGATCTCGAGCACCTCGCACGCGGACTGGGGAGCGACGAGGCTGAAGAGGAACTGCCCGGTCGTCGGCGCGACCGCCCGCGAGCGCTGCTCGGGAGGAAGCTCTTGCCGTCGTTCCTCGGCATCCTCCTGCTCGAGCCGGTCGAGGACGGCGCGAACCTGATCGTCCAGCACGTCAGCGCGGGTCGGTCTCGACAGCAATGCGCCCGGCTTCGCCCGCGAACTTCTCGACGAGCGAGTAGCGCTCGTTCTTCGCGATCACCCGTTCGACGTCGATCATTTCGTGGCCGTTCGCGATCGCGAAGTGAGTCGGCTCGCTCCGAACTTCCTCGTACTCCGCGATCGTCAGGCTCACCGGGGCAGTGCAGTCGTCGTCGCCGCATTCGCACAGGAAGTCCGACGGCGAGTCGTCACTGAGCTTCTGGTTGATCTCCTCGATGCGCTCGTTCACCTGGCGAAAGAGCGCCTCGTTGCGCGCCACGCGTTGCTGCCTTGTATCCACGACGACGAGTCTAGGCCACTTTCACCTTGATCATGCCGTCCTCGACGACGACCTCGTACGTGTCGACCGGGACATAGGCCGGCAGCGACAGCGGCCGGCCCGTACGCAGGTCGAACTCGGAGCCGTGACGCGGGCAGATGACGACCAGGCGCTCAGGGTCGAAGTCGCCCTCGGCCAGCGGCCCGTCGTCGTGCGAGCAGCGGTCCTCGATCGCGTAGTACTCGCCCCCGACGTTGTAGACGCCGATGGCGAGCTCGCCCGCACGCACGATCTTCACTTCCCCCGGCGGCAGCTCGTCGACCGGGCCGACGGTCAGTACGGCGGGCAACTACTTCAGTTCCAGGTCTTCAGCAAGGCCGGCCCACTCTTCGGGGAGCGGAGTGCCCTTGCCCTTGTGCAGCGCCAGCTTGAGGACACCGAGGCCGAGGAGCGCGCACTTGAGCCTGATCGGCGTCAGCGGAATCCCGACCTCGTCGAGAAGCTCGTCGCGGTCGAGCGAGGCGACCTCCTGCGCGGTGCGGCCCTTGACCATCTCCATGAGCATCGACGTCGCCGCCTGGCTGATCGCGCACCCGCGGCCGCGAAACTTCACGTCCTCGATCTTGTCCCCGTCGAAGGAGACGAAGATCGACACCTCGTCGCCGCAGAGCGGGTTCATTCCCTCCGCCTCGACGTCGGCGTCCTCGATCACGCCGTGGCCGCGAGGGTTCTTGTAGTGGTCGAGGATGACCTCGCGGTAGAGATTGTCCAATTCGCTCATGCGAAGGTCTTGGTCACCTTGTGGAGGCCAGTGACCAGGCGGTCGATCTCCTCGGGGACTGTGTAGAGGTAGAAGCTCGCCCGCGTCGTCGCGGGCACGCCCAGGCGGCGCATCAACGGCTGGTTGCAGTGATGACCTGCACGGACGGCGACGCCGTCCCAGTCGAGGATCTGCGCGACGTCGTGGGGATGGACGCCTTCCACTTCAAAAGAGACGATGCCGGCCCGGCGCTCGGCGGGGGGCCCGAACAGCCTCACGCCGGGCACCTCTTCGAGCCGCGGCAGCGCGTAGTCCAGCAGCTCTTGCTCGTATGCCTCGAGATTGTCGAGACCGACCTCGGTCACGTAGTCGATGGCGACGCCGAGGCCGACGGCTTCGGCGATCGGAGCGGTGCCGGCCTCGAACTTATGCGGCAGCTCGTTCCACGTCGTCTCCTCGAGCGTCACCTTGCGAATCATGTGGCCGCCGAGCTCGAACGGCGACATCGTCTCGAGGAGCTCGCGCCGGCCCCAGAGGACGCCGATCGCCGTCGGTCCGCACATCTTGTGACCGGTGAGGCCGAGGAAGTCGCAGCCGAGCGCCTGCACGTCCACATGGCGGTGCGGCGCAGCCTGCGCTGCATCCACGACGACGATCGCATCCTGCTCGTGTGCCCATTGCGTCAGCCGCTCAACCGGGTTGACCGTGCCGAGAGAGTTGGAGACGTAGGTGCAGGCGAACAGCTTCAGCCGGCCGCGTGCGGCCATCGAGTCGAGCTGGTCGAGCTGGAGCTCGCCCTGGTCGTCGACGGGGACAGCGAGAAACTCGGCGCCGGTGCGGCGGGCGATGTACTGCCAGGGCACGAAGTTCGAGTGGTGCTCCATCTCGGTGACGAGCACGATGTCGCCCGGTCCGAGATTGTCGAGGCCCCATGCATAGGCGACGAGGTTCAGCGCCTCCGTGACGTTTCGCGTGAAGATGACCTCGCGCGTCGAGTCCGCGTTGATGAACACGCGAGCCTTCTCGCGCGCGCCCTCGTACGCCTCAGTCGCTCTTTCGCCGAGGTCGTAGACGCCTCGATGGATGTTCGCGTAAGACGTCTCGTAGAGATGCGTTCATCGCGTCGAGCACCTGCCGCGGCTTCTGCGACGACGCCGCGGAGTCGAGATACGCCAGCGGGTGCCCGTGGATCTGCTGCTCGAAGATGGGGAAGTCGGCGCGGAGCTTGCGCGCGTCCAGCTTCTTTTCGGCGGATACGGCCACGGACCAATGGTACCGAGGGCCGTTCGAGCTATTCCGGAATGCGGGCTTCGAGCGCTGTCTGCAGCGCTGTCCGCACGGGCTCGAGCTCGATGCGGTCGAAGATCTCCTGATAGAAGCCGCGCACGATCAGCCGCTCGGCCTCGCCGCGCGAGAGCCCCCTGGCCATGCAGTAGAAGAGCTCGTCCCGGTCGACCTGGCTGACCGTCGCGCCGTGCGTGCAGCGGACGTCGTTCGCCTCGATCTCGAGACCAGGGATCGAGTCCGCATGCGCTTCGTGGGAGAGGAGGAGGTTGCGGTTCTCCTGGTACGCGTTCGTCTTCTGCGCGTCCTTCTCGACGCGGATCATCCCGCGCCAGACCGCGGCCGCCTTGTCACGCAGGGCGCCCTTGAACGCGAAGTCGGACGTCGTGTTCGGGGCGAGGTGCTTCTGCAGCGTGTCGTAGTCGAGATGCTGCGAGCCGTCGGCGAAGTAGGCACCGGTCACGCGCGAGGTGGCGCCCTGGCCGGCGAGGTCGTTCTCGATCCGAATCTTCCCCTTCTTCGAACCGAACCCGCCGGCGACCCAGTCGAGCTCGGCGTCGCGACCCACAGTCGCGCGGTGCGAGGCGAAGTGCCAGGTCTCCTGCGAAAGGTTCTGAATGGAGACGTACTCGAGCTTCGCGCCGTCGCCGACGAACAGCTCGGCGACGGCATTCGAGTAGCCGGAGAGATCCGGCGTAGCCGAGACGTGCTCCTCGATGAAGCTGAAGCGGCTGCCCTCCTCCGCAACGACGAGGACGCGCCAGAACGAGGCCGCGTCGGGGACCGCCCCAGTGACCCGCACGTAGAGCGGCTCGGCCACTTCGACGCCCTTCGGAACGCGAACGATCAGGCCGTGCTTCCACTCGGCGAGGTTGTGCGCGGCGAACTTCTCGTCCGAGCCGACGAGCGTGCCGAGCATCTTCTCGGCCTCGCTGAGGGGCTCGAAGACGACTCCCTCGGGAGCGCGCTCGATCTCGATGCCGCTCTCCGACACCGTGGCGAGGCCGGAGACGTCGATCTCGAGCATGCTCTCGGCGGCCGCCGGGCTCTCGGCCCGGTGCCCGTTCTGGTCGAACGCATCGGGATCGAACCCGCGCAGGTCGGTGAACCGCCAGTGCTCGTCTCTCGTCGTGGGGATCGGCAGGGCGCGGTAGCGCTCGAGGAGCTTGGCCCTAGCCATGCGGCGCGTACCTCCGGTGGAGGATGACCGTATTACCGTCGGGATCCTTGACGAAGCCCATGTGGCACACGCCGGTGTCCACGGTACCCATGATCTCGCCCCCGGCTGCGCGTACCTCGTCGACCGCGCTCTCGACGTCCTCGACACGGAGCGCAAAGCCCGCCGAGTTCGAGAAGAATTCCTCACCGTCGTCCTCCGGGCTCCAGAAGGAGAGCGTCACGTTCGGAGTCTCGACCTCGCCGTCGCTCTTCTCGCTCGCGGGCAGACCGAGCACCTCGGTATAGAAAGCCTTCGCCCTGCGCACGTCGCGGGTCGGAACGGTGATGAAGTCCACCTGCTCGACGCGCATCAGGGCTGAGAGCCGTCGCTATAGGGCGCGTAGCGGTGATGAAGAATGAGCGCGTTGCCGTCGGGATCCTGGAAGAAGGCCATGTGGCAGACGCCCGTGTCGTACGGCTCCGGGAACCCGAAGTCGACTCCCTCTCTCTGGAGCCGCTCCATGGACCGTGCGACGTCGGCGACGCGCAGGGCGATCGCGAACTCGGGCACGTACTCCCGGGTATCCCCCTTCTGCTCGGGCGTGCTGACGATGAGCCCGACGTTCTCCGCTTCGTACTCGGGCCACTCGTCGCTCGAGCGCGGGTTCTGCTTCATCCCCAAAGTCCCGCCGTAGAACGTGGACGCCTCGCCACGGTCCTTCACATTCACGCCGACAAAGTCCGTCCGCTCGACCTCCTGGACTGGGATGTCGAACGGCTCGGAGGGCGCGTAGCGCCGGTGAAGCAGGAGCCGGTTGTCGTGGGGATCGGCGAAGGGCGCGCCGTGGCAGACGCCGGAGTCGAAGGTGTCCATCGAGAAGGTCGTGCCCTGCTCCTCGAGCTCCGCCCTGGCCTCGCCCACGTCGGGGACGCGAAGCGCCAGCGCGCCGCCGAACGTCGAGAGCGCGAGGGTCAGGTTGCCCGTCTCGTACTCGACCCAGCGGTCGCCCGACGCGGGGTTGCGGGTCAGCCCGAGGGTCTCGCCGTAGAAGGCTTCAGCGCGCGCCAGGTCTTCCACCGGCAGCGCGATGAAGTCGATCCGCTCAACCTCCACTGACCGACAACCCTTCTTAGCCGACAGAGCCTTCCATCTGGAGCTGGATCAGCCGGTTCATCTCGACTGCGTACTCCAGAGGAAGTTCCTTCGTGATCGGCTCGACGAAGCCGGAGACGATCATGGCGGCCGCCTCGGGTTCCGAGAGGCCGCGGCTCATCAGGTAGAAGAGCTGCTCCTCGCCGATCTTCGAGACCGTGGCCTCGTGACCGACGTTGACGTCGTTCTCGTCGATGCGGATGTACGGATACGTGTCGGTGCGCGAATGCTCGTCGAGGATGAGGGCATCGCAGACGACCTTCGACCGTGCGCCAACGGCTCCCTTCGCCACCTCGAGCAGGCCGCGGTAGCTCGAGCGGCCGCCGTCCTTCGAGATCGACTTGGACGTGATCACGGACGAGGTGTGCGGCGCGACGTGGACGGCCTTGCCCCCGGCGTCCTGGTGCTGGCCTTCGCCCGCAAAGGCGATCGAGAGCACCTCGCCGTGCGCGCCCTCGCCCATCAGCCAGATCGCCGGGTACTTCATGGTCAGCTTCGACCCGAGGTTTCCGTCGACCCACTCCATGGTCGCGTTCTCGTACGCGACCGCGCGCTTCGTGACGAGGTTGTAGACGTTCTGCGACCAGTTCTGAATGGTCGTGTAGCGGCAGCGGCCGCCTGGCTTCACCACGATCTCGACGACCGCGGAGTGGAGCGAGTCGGTCGTGTAGATCGGAGCTGTGCAGCCCTCGACGTAATGCACGTAGGCGCCCTCGTCGACGATGATCAGCGTGCGCTCGAACTGGCCCATGTTCTCCGCGTTGATGCGGAAATAGGCCTGGAGCGGCATCTCGACCTTGACGCCGGGTGGGACGTAGATGAACGACCCGCCCGACCAGACTGCCGAGTTCAGCGCGGCGAACTTGTTGTCGTTCTGCGGGATGATCGTCCCGAAGTACTCCTTCACGAGGTCTTCGTGCTCGCGCAGGCCGGAGTCCATGTCGAGGAAGAGGACACCCTGGTTCTCGAGTTCCTCCTTGAGCTTGTGGTAGACGACCTCAGACTCGTACTGGGCGCCGACGCCGGCGAGGTACTTCTTCTCGGCCTCGGGGATCCCGAGCCGGTCCCACGTGTTCTTGATGTCGGACGGCAGGTCCTCCCAGCTCTTCGCCTGCTTCTCGGTCGGCCGGATGTAGTAGTACATGTTCTCGAAGTCGATCTCCGCGAGATTCCCGCCCCACTGCGGAAGTGGGCGGGCCCGGAAGTACTCGAGCGACTTGAGGCGGTACTTGCGCATCCACTCGGGCTCGTTCTTGTGCTCCGAGATCATCGCCACGACCTCGGGATTGAGCCCGCGGCCCGACTTGAAGAAGTACTCCTCCGGGTCGTGGAAGCCGTACTTGTAGTCGTTGCCGAGCTCGGCGACGACCTGGGTCTCAGTGGTTGCCATTACGCCTCTCCTCCTACCGGCTCGGGGACGAACGCCTCGTAGCCTTCGGCTTCCAGCTTGTGGGCGAGCTCGGGCCCGCCTTCCTCCACGATACGCCCGTCGACGAACACATGCACGAAGTCGGGCTCGATGTAGCTGAGGATCCGCTGGTAGTGGGTGATGACGAGCGCTCCCATCTCCGGGCCGACCAGGCTCTTTACCCCGCCCGCCACGATTCGGAGCGCGTCGATGTCGAGACCCGAGTCGGTCTCGTCCAACACGGCGATGCGTGGCTTCAGCATTGCCATCTGGAGGATCTCCACGCGCTTCTTCTCTCCGCCCGAGAAGCCGTCGTTGAGATAGCGCCCCGCCATTTCCTTCGGCACCTTGAGCGCTTCCATCGCGGCGGTCAGGTCCTTGCGGAACTCGGGCACCTTGACGGGGTCGTCCTCGCCGGCGCGCGCCTTGCGCACCGCGTTCACGGCCGAGCGCAGGAAGCTCGCCACGGTGACCCCGGGGACGGCATGGGGATACTGGAAGGCGAGGAAGAGGCCGCGCTGCGCCCGCTCGTCGGCGTCCATCTCGGCGATGTTCTCGCCGTCGAGCAGGATCTCGCCCTCGGTGACCTCGTAGGCCGGATGCCCCATGAGGGCGTAGGCGAGCGTGGACTTGCCCGATCCATTCGGCCCCATGATCGCGTGCACCTCGTCGGGCGACACGGCCAGGTCGACGCCCCGGACGATCTCCGTTCCGTCCTCCGTAGCGACGTGCAGATTTTTGATCTCGAGAAGAGCCAAGTACCAGCCTTTACGTAGGTTCCAAGCGGACTTTTTCAGTCCGCCATCTGGCACACCCAGTGTAGCGACTCCTCCCTCTCGGCCTTCCGGTGGCACCGTGGTATCCTCGCTGTATGGGCCCGCTCAGCTGGCCGGAGATCCTCATCATCCTCGTCGTGCTGCTGCTCCTCTTCGGGGCAAAGCGCCTGCCGGAGATGGGCCGCTCGCTGGGCAAGGGCATGCGTGAGTTCAAGGACGCCGTCACCGGCAACGAGGAACAGCCGAAGCCGCCCGAGCCGCTGAGCCCGACGACGCCCACTCCGACGACGCCTACGCCGGCCGAGACCACCACGCAGCCGAACAGCGAGCGCGTCTCTCCGAGCTAGAGACCAGATGGCGCGGCTCCCGCGTCGCCTCGAGCACGACGAGAGCGTCACCGTCGTCGAGCATCTCGACGAGTTCCGCAGCCGGCTGATCGTCTGTGTCCTCGCGCTCGCCGTCTCATTCGCGGGCGCCTACGTTTTCCAGGAGGACATCCTCCGCTGGCTCGCTGACCCGCTCCCTGCTGCGAGAGAGGGGGACCTGCTGACGCTGAGCGTCACCGAGCCGTTCTTCACCACGATGAAGGTGATCTTCATCGCAGCGATCGCGATCTCCCTTCCGGTCATCCTCTGGCAGCTCTGGAGCTTCCTCGCCCCGGCCTTCGAGCAGCATGCGCAGCGGATCGTCGCCGTCTTCGTCGCAATCGCCACAGGCCTGTTCGCCGGAGGCGTTGCCTTCGGCTACTACGTGATCCTGCCTCGCGCCCTCGACTTCCTGACGACGTACAACAACGATCTCTTCCAGATCCAGATCCGGGCGAGCTACTACTACTCGTTCGTCTCCTACTCGCTCCTTGCGATTGGGCTGGTCTTTAACCTGCCGATTTTCATCCTCGCGCTCGTCCGACTCGGTGTCCTGACCTCGGCCACGATCCGGCGGAACCGGCGCATCGGCATCGCGCTCGTGATCATCGGCGCGGCCCTCCTGCCGACGGTCGATCCCGTCTCGCTCCTCTTCGAGACGATCCCGCTGCTCCTGCTTTTCGAGATCTCGATCTGGGCGTCAGTGTTCTTCGAGCGCCGCTGGCAGGCCCGCGGCGTCCTCGGCGAGCCCCTCGCCGGCACGGACGGCTAGACCAGACCACTCGTAGTCGGCGGCGATCTGGGCGAGCTCGGCGCGCGTGACCTCGTCGCAAAGCGCTCCCTGGACGGCGGCGTCGTAGAGCTCGCGAGGATGGATGCCGAGCGAGGCGACGGCGTCGTATTCGCGCGTCAGGTCGGTGTCGAACATCTCGGGATCGTCCGTGGAGACCGTGCACGGGATGCCGGCGGCGATCAGCTCCGGCAGCGGGTGCTCCTCGAGCGACCTGACGACTCCGGTCCGAAGGTTCGAGATCGGCGTCACGTCGAGAACGATCTGCCGGGCGGCCAGCTCCTCCATGAGCTCGGGATCCTCGACGGCGCGGATGCCGTGCCGGATCCGGTCGGCCTGCAACGCGTCCATGGCCCCCCAGATGGAGGACGGCCCGACGACCTCGCCCGCGTGCGGCACCGATCCCAGTCCCGCTTCGCGCACCAGCCGGAAGGCCTCGACGAACTTCTCGGGCGGATGCAGAGCCTCTTCGCCGCCGAGACCGACGCCGACGATGCCACGGTCCCGATAGGCCGCCGCGTGGCCGACGAGCTCGATACCGTCCTCGGGCTCCGCTCCACGCGTGATGTCGGGCGTCAGACGCACCTCGACGCCGTGCAGCTCCTTCGCCTGCTCGGCGCCGGAGCAGTAGCCCTCGAAGATGGCCTCCCAGCTAACACCGCGCCAGGTGCGCTCGATCGGCGAGAAGATCCCCTCGATGTAGACGGCCCCCTGACGGGCGGCTTCCTCGGCGTAGTCGACGACGATGCGCCGAAAATCGTCCTCGGTGCGCAGCGCGTTCGTCGTGAGGATCCACACCTCGATGAAGTGGTCGAAGTCCCGGAACCGGTAGAGGTCACGGAGGCCTTCCACCGTGTTGGCGGGCAGCTCGAACCCGTTTCGCTGGGCGATCTCGAGGAGTGTCGCCGGCTGCACGGTCGCCTCGAGATGCACGTGAAGCTCGATCTTGGGGTAGGGGGTCGCCCCGGCTTTCTCGGTATCCTCCACAGCCGCGGAGCGTACAGAGTCGCTTCGGCAGCGAGGATCTCAGGGAGGATTCGGGAATGGCACGATCTCAGGCGCAGCGCCGCCGCCGTCGCGCGCCGTCGCATGCTCAGAAGAGCGCCCGCAGCGCCGAAGACCTCATGTTCTTCCCCAAGCTTCGCCGCCGGGCGAAGTGGGTCTTCCTCCTTCTCGCGATCGCGTTCGGGATCGGCTTCGTCGCCTTCGGAGTCGGCACCGGCGTTGGCGGGACGAGCATCGGAGACGTCCTCCGGGACATCATCGGCCAGCAGAGCGCGGCCGGGTCGCTGGACGACGCGCAGAAGAAGGCCGCCGAGAACCCGCGTGACGCCGACGCGCAGCTCGCTTACGCCAACGCCCTGCAGGCGCGCGGACGCACCCAGGAGGCGATTGCCGCCCTCGAGAGGTACACGGTACTCGCGCCGAAGGACACGGACGCGCTTCGGCAGCTGGCCAATCTCTGGGGCTCCCTCGCGGCGAAAGCGGGGCAGGAACAGCAGGACGCGAGGAACCAGGCCCAGCTGGCCTCGGTTGGCTCGAGCCTTGCGGCCCCGGACAGCCCGTTCCTGCAGGACATCGACCAGAACCGCATCGCGCAGGCAATCGCCTCGGAGGCAAACGTGCGCGCCAACGTCGCGCAGCAACGCGCGCAGTCGGCTTCGGCACGCCAGCAGAAGGTCTACGAGTCTCTGACCCTGCTCATCCCGGACGACCCGAGCATCTTCCTCTCGCTCGGCCTTGCCGCCCAGTCCGCCAACGACATCCAGTCTGCGATCGTGGCGTACGAGCAGTTCCTTCAACTGGCGCCGGGCGATCCCAGCGCGGCCCAGGTGAAGCAGCAGGTCGAGTTTCTAAAACAGCAGTTGAAGGCAAACCCCTTGCTGCAACAAAGCGGTTAAGGTACTCGCCGGCCACGGACAAGGGGATTCATGAACTTCGATATCAACACCGAGCGAATCGATGAGGAGACATGCGTCATTGCGCTTTCGGGAGAGGTCGACCTCTACACGGCACCCGAGTTCAAGCAGCAGCTGCTCGATGCGATCGGGCAGGGCGCCAAGGAAGTCATCGTCGACTTCTCGGACACCACGTTCATCGACTCCACCACGCTCGGCGTGCTCGTGGGCGGCGTGAAGCGCCTGCGCCCGAACGGCGGCAGGCTCTCTCTCGTGTGCAGCGACCGCAACATCACGAAGATCTTCGAGATCACCGGCCTGAACAAGGTCTTCGACATCTACGAGACGCGTGACGCCGCCGTCGGGAGCATCGGGCAGGGAGCCCAGGCGCAGACGTAGCCAGTTGGCGGGCCGTCTCCTCTGCCTGGCTTTCATCGGCGCCGCGCTCTTGCTCGCGGGATGCGCGGGGCGCGCGGTCGATTCCGAGAGCGCCGACGTCAATCAAGGCAAGACGCTGTTCGTCAAGAACTGCGGTAGCTGCCACACGCTCCAGGACGCCGCGACCGCCGGAACGGTGGGCCCGAACCTCGACGACGCGTTCCTCGCTGCGCGCAGCGATGAGGGGGGCAGCTTCGACGAGAGCACGTTCTTCCAGGTCACGCTCGACCAGATGCGGCTGGCAGCCCCGCCGATGCCGAACTTCGACGAGGGCCCACAGAAGCTCCCCGAGCAGCAGCTCGAGGACATCGCCGCCTACGTCGCCAAGGTGGCGGGAAAGCCGCCCGGGGAGACAGGTGCGACGGGCGAGACGGGCGCGACCTCGACGACGCCCTAGTACTAGCCGTTCTGCGCCGCGGCGGCCCGCTCACGCTCGAGATCGACGACCACGTGCGTGATCGGTAGGTCGAATCGCTCGCGGGCGTGCGCAATGACGTCCTTCTCGAGCCAGTTCGAGCGCCCCGGCGGGTGGGTGGAGATGATGATCTCGTCCGCCCCGAAGGTGCGCAGCGCGTCCTCCATGGCCTGGAGTGGATCGGCGTCACCCACCTCCCCGTTGGCTTCGATCCCCTCGGCGCTGAGCTCTGCGAGTGAAGCCTCGAGCCGCTCCTGGGCATGCTCGCGGGCCCGGTCCTCGTCCGAGGTCCAGTGGCGAAGCTGGGAGTTCAGCGCCGGGCAGACGACGAGGAAGTCGACATCAGCGTCCGCCGCGCGCTGCAGGATCTCGCTGCGTAGCGCCCGCCCGGCGACCGTCTCGTTGGCGACGACAAGAATCCGCTTGCGATCGCCGGGGCCGGAACGATGCCGGTCCCACACGGCCGGCTCCCGGACCTTGGGATCGCTGCCGAAGTACCGGTAGAAGACAACCGGGGCGAGGACCAGGAACACGAGGAGCGCGATCCATCCGCTCCCGAGGATCCCCGCTACCGCGACCGCCGCGAACAGGACGAGAGCAGCGATGACGAACTCGAAGGCCTCTGCCTCGGTCCGCACCGGATTTCGCATGTCCGCTCCTTGCTAGAGGACGTAAACCGTGGTGTACACCACGATCCACATTACGTCCACGAAGTGCCAATAGATCCCTGGCAGCTCGACGCCGAGGTGATCGTGCGATGCGGGCCCGTAGTGGCCGCGGACCGAGCGGATGAGCGCGAAGGCGAGAAGGTTGAGCCCGATGAAGACATGCGCTCCGTGCAGGCCCGTGAGCCCGTAGAACGTCGAGCCGAATGCGAGGTCGGAGGGGCCGAAGCCAAGACGCGTGTACTCGGTCGCCTGGATGAGGAGGAACGTGAGGCCCAGTCCGAACGTGAGGGCCAGCCCGGCGATCAGCCCTGAGCGGTTGTTCCGCTTGATCGACTGAAGAGCCCAGTGCATCGAGAAGCTCGACGTCACGAGGATGATCGTGTTCAGGAGAGCGAGATAGACGGGGAGCTCGTAGGGGGGCGGCGGCCACGGCCCGTCGTTCACGACCACCCGGGCGAAGAAGTAGATCGTGAAGAAGGACCCGAAGAGCATCACCTCGGAGGCGATGAAGAAGTAGATCCCGAGCAGGCGCGAGTCGACGCGCGAGCTGCGGTTCGCTACAGGCGGATGCTCGTCGTGATGCTCGTCCTGAGTGTGGGCGACGGCGGTCATGCCGATGCCGCCGGGGCGGCCGCCTCCGCTTCCTCCTTGGAGACCACGACATGGGTCACGGGCCGGCCGAGCGCCTTGATCCGGCCGACGACGTCGCGCCGCAGCCAACCCGAGTTGGCGTGCGGAAACGTCGAGACGATGATCTCGTCGATCTGCTCGTCGTGCACGACGTTCTGCGCCGCGACCACCGGATCGGCATCCCCGAGATGGCCGGAGGCCTGGATGCCTTCGGCGCCCATCCGCGCGCAGACCTCACGGAGCCGCTGCTCCGCTCCCTCCGCGTCGGCGGGGATGAGGATGGTGAAGTCGACCGGCCCGGCGGCGCTCCGCTCACGCATGGCTGCAAGCAGCGGCTCTCCGAGCACCGTCTGATTCGCGATCACGAGGACCTGGGCGCGTTCGCGCGGCGATTCGAGGTCTACTTCGACGTGCTCGACCGGAACGTCGACAGCCTTGCGTGCGCGCTCGACGAGATTCGCCCGCAGCCAGCTCGACTTCAGCTGCCCGGGATGAGTGGAGATGATCACCTCGTCGGGCTTGTACTCGTAGACCGCGTCCTTGATCGCCTGGAGCGGGTCCGGGTCGACGACGGCGCCGCGCGCGGCGATGCCGGCTTCGTGGAGGAGGTCAAGGGTCCGCCGCAGGCGCCGCTCGGCGCTCGAGCGACGGCTGTCCGAGTAGACGACGAAGCCCGCCCGCGGCTCGTTCTGCGGCGAAACGACCGTGACGCGGATCGGCCCCTGCTTCGCCCGCTCGCGGAGCAGGTCGATGAGGGACTTGCCCGCGACGGTCTCGTTCGCAACGACGAGGATGTGCCGAGGCTCGGCGCTAATGGGAGATCACCTTGTCCCGTTCCGGGACCTCTGCGCGGTCCCCGTTCATGACCGCGTGGCGTGCTCCGCGCACGCCGTACTCGTAAGGGCTGCCGACAACCTGCGGGATCTCGTCGAAGTTGAAGATCGGCGGTGGGCTCGACACCTGCCACTCGAGCGTGAGCGCCCGCCAGGGGTTGGCGGGAGCCCGCTCGCCGCGCCGCCAGCTGACGACCATGTTGTAGATGAAGACGACCGTCGAGGCGCCGAGGAAGAACGAGGCGATCGAGATGATGAAGTTGAGATCGCCGAACCTGTCGGCGTAGTCGGAGACTCGCCTCGGCATTCCGTGCAAGCCGAGCCAGTGCATCGGGAAGAAGGTGACGTTGAAGCCGATGAAGGTCAGCCAGAAGTGGAGCTTCCCGAGACGCTCGTTGTACATCCGCCCCGTCATCTTCGGGAACCAGTAGTAGATGCCGGCGAAGATCGTGAAGAGCGATCCGCCGAAGAGGACGTAGTGAATGTGGGCGACGACGAAGTACGTGTCGCTCGCGTGGATGTCCACCGGGATCGAGCCCAGGTAGACCCCCGAGAGGCCTCCGATCACGAACATGGACACGAAGCCAGACGCGAACAGCATGGGCGTCTTGAAGTGGATGCGCCCCTCCCACAGCGTCGCCAGCCAGCTGAACACCTTGATCCCGGTCGGGATGGCGATGAGCATCGTCGTGACCATCATCGGGATCCGCAACCAGGGGGCCATGCCCGAGACGAACATGTGGTGCGCCCAGACCGAGAACCCGAGGATGAGGATGGCCATGAGCGAGAGCGCCATCAGGCGGTAGCCGAAGATCGGCTTCCGCGCGAAGACGGATATGACCTCCGAGGCGATGCCGAAGCCGGGCAACATCATGATGTACACCGCCGGGTGGGAGTAGAACCAGAAGATGTGCTGGTAGGCGATCACGTCGCCGCCCTCTCCCGGGTTGAAGAAGTTCGTGTGCAGCACGCGGTCGAAGAGGATGAAGAACTGCGAGCCGGCGATGAAGGGCGTCGCCACGACGACGAGCGTCGACGTCGCAAAGTTCGCCCAGACGAGGAGCGGCAGGCGCCAGAACGACATCCCCGGCGCGCGCATCGTGATGATCGTGACCAGGAAGTTGAGGGCGGTCATGATCGACGAGGCCCCCGCCCACTGCACCGCCATCTGGAAGAAGACGTTTCCGACCGGCTGGTGGACGGCGAGCGTTGCGTAGTTCGTCCACCCGGCCGCGAAGGCGCCGCCGTCTGGCACGAGGAAGCTCGAGAGCATGATGAAGCCGGCTATCGGCAGAAGCCAGAAGGAAAGTGCGTTCAGGCGCGGGAACGCCATGTCCGGCGCACCGATCATCAGCGGGATGACGTAGTTCCCGAGCCCCGCGAACGCCGGGATCACGAACAGGAAGATCATCAGCGAGGCGTGCACCGAGAACAGCCCGTTGAACGTGTTGTTGTCGACGAACTGCATTCCGGGCTTCGCCAGTTCGGCGCGCATGAACATGGCCATCAGGCCCGCGCCCACGAAGAAGAAGATCGTCGTCGTGAGGTACTGGATCCCGATCACCTTGTGGTCGGTGTTCACCCGGAAGTAGTCCTTCCAGGTGCGGGCGCCGTGGCCTGAGTGGTCCTCCGGGCGGCTCGGGCGTCCCGAGATCCAATAGGCCCAGTAGTCGAAGCCCCCGATGCCGGCGAGGAAGCCGAGCGGCACGACGACGAGCCAGACGACGATCAGAACCTGGAACTCGACCGTCCCGAACTCGAAGAAGTTGTCGCCGAAGGGATTGAGCGCGCCGAAGCCGGCCGTCTCGTAGCCGAGCGCGGCGCGGGCGCCGAGCACGAGGAGCGCCGAGAGAATGAATGAGAGGGGCGCCACCCAGAGGACCCGGAGCCACCCGGGCGCAGTCCAACGGCGCCAGCCAGACGGGCGAGGCGGCGCCGCATAGCCCCCCGCGTGCTCCAGCTCGTGCGTCGTCACTGCCACGCCGCTACCCCTTTGCCGCCGTCTGGAGCAGATAGTCGACCAGACTGTCCAGCTGCTGCTGCGACAGGGACTCGCCGAAGGTAGCGGGCATCACGTCCGGCTGGAAGCCCGGGGCGATCTCCTTGTTCGGGTCGATGATCGACTCGCGGATGAACTGCGCGCTCTTGCCCTTGAGCACATCGTCGAGATTCGGCCCGACTTCCGCCGTCGTCCCTGCGTCCGCGAGCGCGTGGCAGGTTCCGCACTGCTGGCTGAAGAGCGTCTTCCCCTGCACGCTCCCCGCAGCCGCGGCTGCGTCCTTCTGTTCCTGTATCCAGCGGTTGAACCCCTCCTGCGTCAACACGAGCGCCTTCGCCCGCATGGTTGCATGGCCGAGGCCGCAAAGCTCGGTGCAGATGACCGTGAAAGTCCCCAGCTTGGTCGGCGTGACGATGACGTTCGACGCGATCCCGGGCACCGCGTCCTTCTTCATCCGCCACTCGGGGACCCAGAAGGAGTGGATGACGTCCTTCGAAGAGAGCTTCAGCTCCACGGGCTGATTGATCGGGAGCGCCAGCTGGCCGCTCGTGATCTTCGCCTCCGGGTACTCGAACGACCAGGCGAACTGCTGCGCCGTCACGTCGATCACCCGGTGATCCGCCGGGATCTTCTCGACCTGCACCAGGACGATGCCGCTGTAGATCGAGATCGCGGTGACGAGGGCCGCGGGCACCGCCGTCCACACGACCTCGAGGCCGGTGTGGCCGTGGATGGGGCTGCCGTCGTCCTCGTCGTCCGGCGCGGCGCGGAACTTCCAGACCGAATACACGGAGACCCCAGCCACGAGGGCGAAGATGACGATGCAGATGATGGTGACGAACCAGTAGACGTCGTCGACCTTCGCCGCCTCGGTCGAGCCGGCCTCCGGCAGCCAGGGGATGAGAACGGCGACGAGAGCCAGGGCACCGCCGACCGCGACGCCCACGAGAACCATCTGGATAATCGAGCGTTTTCGCACTAACGGAGGCGGGTACCGAGCGGCGAGAACCCTAACGCAACCGTATCTCGATCGGGGTCTCGACCGTTGTGAAGGTCGAACCCCAAGGAGGCAATTGCATGGGCATCGGCGTAAGCATGTTCCTGATTGCAGTCGGACTGATCCTCGCTCTCGCGGTCAACGTGCAAGCGAACGGCGTGGACATCGACACAATCGGCTGGATCCTCGTCGTCGTCGGGGCCGTGGGTCTGCTTCTTTCGCTCATCTTCTGGTCGAGCGTCGGCAGCTGGGGCCCGTGGCGCCGCGAGACGTACGTGCGGGACGACCCGTACAACCGGCCGCTTCCGTAACGACGCGGGGTTGATCCGGTTCTTTCCGAGGGCGGCTACGGCCGCCCTCTCTCGTGGTCCGAGTCGGTAGCTAGAGCTCGACGACGAGCTTGGCGCCCGGGCCGGACTCCTGGCGCTGCCAGGCGTCCGTGACCTGCTCGAACGGATACGTCGCGATCGGGAACTCGACCTCGCCGGCAGCCGCATGGCCGAGCAGCTCGAGGTAGGCGGTGCGACGGAGCTCGAGCGGGAGCTGTGGGTTCGCGTAGCCGAGGATGTTCAGCTGCTTCCCGCGCACGACTGCGGAGGCAATGTCGCCGGTCGCTCCCGCGGACTGGCCAAGCTGGACGAAGCGAGCACCGGGAGCTGTCGCCTCGAGCGCCGCCCGGGCGGGCTCGCCCCAGAGAGGGTCGATGACGACGGTGAACCCTTCGCCACCGGACGCGTCACGGAATGCCTGGGCAAGATCCGCTCCGTCGAGTCGCACCGTGGCCGTCGCACCGACCTTCGCGGCGAACTCCAGGCCCTCGGGTCGACGACCCGCGGCGACGATTACCTGCGCCCCGACGATGCGGGCCGCCTGGACGGCAGCGAGTCCCACCGTGCCGGTCGCCCCGAGCACGAGCACGCGGTCCTCATGCGTCGTCTGGGCACGCCAGACCACCGGCAGCCAGCCTGAAAGGCCCGCGGTTCCGCAAGCGCCCGCGAGCTCGTCCGAGATGTCGTCGGGGACAGCCGTGAGGATCTCCTCCGCTGCCACAGCCCGCTCGGCAAGCGTGCCGTCCCGCTGGCGGCCGAGCCCGTCGCCGGAGACGTAGACACGCGTCCCCTCCGGAACCGACTCCGACTCCAGCACCTTGGCGACCCCCTCCGAACCGGGCGTGTACGGCGTTGGCGGAGCCCCGCCGTAGAACGTGCCCTTGCTCGTGGAGATGTCGATCGGGTTGAGCGGCACTGCCGTCGAGGCGAGCAGCGCCTGCCCGGGGGCGCGCTTGGGCTCGTCGATCTCCCGGATGACCGGCAGCTGGCCCAGACTCTTCGATGCGCGCGGCCTTCACGACGTGTGCAGGAGACGGCCCTCCATGCCGCCTGCGGCGACGACGACCTGGCCCGTGACATGACCCGAGATCTCGTCCGACGCGAGGACGACGACCTGACGCGCGATGTCCTCCGGCACCGCCGCCTTGCGAAGCGCCATGGTCCGTGTCGCGCGGTCGAGGACGGATGGATCTTCGAGCGTCGAGCGCGTCATCGGCGACAAAGTCCAACCGGGACAGACCGCATTCACCCGCGCCCTGGGAGCGACGCGGACGACCTCGTTCTTGAGGCTGAGCAGGAGACCGCCGATCATGGCCGACTTGGCGGCGGCGTAATCCGCGTGCCCCGCCTCGCCGAAGACTCCTGCCGTCGAGCCGACGATGACGAGGCTGCCGTGGCCCTGGCGCTCGACCTCGCGCAGGAAGCCGCGTGCCGTGAGGAAGGTTGCGGTCAGGTTTGCCGCGAGGGTGGCGTTCCAACGCTCGAGCGGCAGTTGCCAGACGGGGACGTCCTCTTCCGGCCAGACTCCCGCCACCGCCGCGCAGACGTCGAGACCGCCGAGCTCGGCCTGCACCCTGTCGAAGAGCTCGTCGGCCTCCACCTCGCGCGTGAGATCGGCCTGCACCAGCACCGAGTCTTCGAGCTCGGCAGCCAGCGCGTCCGCCCGCTCCCGCCCCTGGTTGTAGTGGAGAACGACGCGACAGCCCTCGCCGGCGAACGCGCGGGCGCAAGCGCTTCCGATCCCCCCGGAGGCGCCGGTAACGAGTACGCGCTTGCCGGCGAGCCCGGTCTCCATCACGTCAGCGCAAGGACGATGATCGCTGCGAGACCCAGGGTGAGAAGGACGAAGGTCGCGATTGCGGCCACGTTGACGGGAGCAATGTTGTCCTCCTCCCATCTCGTTCGCGGCCGGCGCACGGGCAGCAGCGTACAGACAAGGTGTTTTCGAGCGACGTTCCGCCAAACCCTCCCACTAACGCGCGTCGAGCCTGAAGACCTTCCCTTCGATCGAGACCAGATAGAGCTCACCGGCCGCGTCCTCGCCGAACGAGCTCAGCGCCGGGACCTGGATGCGATGACGCGTGACCTTTGAGGCCCGGCCGTCCTCGAGCGCGAGGCTCCACACATTGCCGCTGCAGTAGTCGCCGTAGAAGTAACGGCCCTGAGCGGCGGGAATGGACTCGCCCCGGTAGACGAAGCCCCCGGTCACCGAGCAGCCATGGTCGTGGCTGTACTCGGCGACGGGCATGACGAGCCGGCTCTTCGGGTTCGGATCCTTGTCCTCGAAGCGGTGGCTCCCTTCGTAGACGTCCCAGCCGTAGTTCTCGAGCCCCGGGCTGTCGCGCGGCGTGTAATCGATCTCCTCCCATTCACCCTGGCCGACGTCTCCGATCCAGAGGTAGCCGGTCTCGCGATCGAATGAGAAGCGCCAGGGATTGCGCAGCCCGTAACCCTCGATGCGCCAGTCGGGGTCCGGTGCGGCCACGTCGACCGAGAGGAGCTTGCCGAGCCGCTCGCCGAGGTTCTGCGCGCGTTGCTCCGGGTCTCCGCCCCCGCCGCCGTCCCCCATCCCCACGTAGAGCCGCCCGTCGGGGCCGAACGCGAGCTGGCCGCCGTTGTGGTTGGCATACGGCTGGTCGACGAAGAGAAGCTCGCGCTTCCTGGCAGGAGCAACGCCCTCACGGGCCTCGTACTCGACCACGCGCGTGTCGCCGTGCAAGTCGGTGTAGTCGACGTAGAAGAGCCGGTTGCGCTCGTAGTCCGGATGGAAGGCCACGGAGAGCAGCCCCTGCTCGCCGCCGGCCTGGACGTCGTTCGTAATGTCGACGAAGGGCTGCGGCGAGAGCTTGCCGTCGTCGATCATCCGGATCCGCCCGGGCTGCTCGACGACATAGAGCCGGTCTGGCTCGCTCGGGGTCGAGGTGACGTCGACCGGCGCTTCGAGCCCCTTGGCGACCTGCGTCAACTTCAGCCGAAGCGGGCCCTCGTCAGCTGTCTCCGTGGGGGCCAGCGGTGCGGTAGTGGCCGTTACCCCGGTCGAGGACGAGTCGCCGGAGGAGCACGCCGCCGCAACGGCGGCAATCGTCACGAGCAGGAGAGCGAGGCGCACAACGCCATACACCTACCTGCAGGAAGGGGTTCCGCGTTGAGAATCTCCCCGCGGCGCTCGATTCAAACGTGACTTGTAAGTCGGGTCAGTCGCGGAAGCGGCGGAGCCCGAACCAGGTCTCGTCGCCGGTGAAGTCGAAGTACTTCGTCCGCTCGACGGTGATCTTGCAGCCCCCGAGCATCGAACCGGAGACCGAGCCTTTGTGCAGTCGGATCTGGTGGTAGTGCCCGGGAGAGAGATGGACGGCCTTGCTGTGGATCTCGTCCCGGTACCACTCCTCCGGGACGTCGGGCGTCGAAAAGAGGATGAGGTTCCCGTAGGTGCCCTTCGGAGCCACGAGCTCGACGTCGTAGTAGCTGAGCAGTCCGATTTCCCCGTAGCGGCTCATCCGGCCGACGAGCTCGTCCTCGAGCTCGAACAGGACGCCGTGGTCGACGTCCTCCCGAGGCTTCCCGAAGAACCCAACGGCGCTGAACTCAGCCGCCTCGACCAGATTGCAAACGCTCGGCACGACGAGCAGATGGCGCCGCCCTTGCGGGTCCGGATCCTTCATGACGACGTCGGCAGGAGCCTCCTCGCCGCCTTGCGCCCACGCCTGCGCGAGCACACGCTCCTCCTCGAGCATGAACTGCATCACGCCCACCTCGCGCTCCGTGTTGTCCGCGCTGGTGAACGGCTTTTCTTCGAAGACGTCGTCGGGTCCGAGGACCGCCTGGTACTCCACGCCTCCGAGGATAAACAGGTGGGCCAGCGCGAAGCGAATCTGAGCGGGGGTTCACCCACGACTGAGTGGGGCGTGCAGTGTTGGCCGCCGCGCCCGACATGGCGGGCGCAGCCCCGTGACGCAAGACCTCTGGCTCATCCTCGCTGAGCTGCGATTCGCCGGCTCCGCGAGCCGAGGAACCGCGGAACCAATCTCAAGGAGGGGGCTCGTGGGGGAACCACGGGTTCACCCACGACTGAGTGGGCCGTGCAGGGATCGAACCTGCGACCTTGGGATTAAGAGTCCCCTGCTCTACCAGCTGAGCTAACGGCCCGGTTTTGAGGGCGGGCTTGTCCCGCCCGAGTCGGGATTGTAGCGAGGGCTCGCCGGCGTTCAGGCCTGCTGGAGGCGCCGCGCGACGTACCAGGCCAGCGTCTTGCCGGCGCACACGCCGCGCGTGATGAGGGGGGTTCCGCTGAGGAGGAGCTTGAGAGTCATGAGGGTCCAGTAGATTCGGCGTCGACTTGAAGATCCTTTCTGTTGTCGGCAATCGGCCCCAATTCATCAAGTCGGCCCCGGTCTCCGTGGCTCTCAAGGAGCACGGCGTCGAGGAAGTCCTGCTGCACACCGGCCAGCACTACGACCGCGAGCTCTCGGAGGTGTTCTTCGTGGAGCTCCGGCTCGACTCCCCGGCGCGGCGCCTCGAGGCGGGATCCGGAACGCACGCGGAGCAGCTCGCACGCATGCTCCCGGGAATCGAGGAGGCCGCCCGGGAGGAGAAGCCCGACTGGGTGCTCGTCTACGGCGACACGAACTCGACCCTCGCGGGCGCGCTGGCCGGCGCGAAGGCAGGGTTCCCCGTTGCCCACGTCGAGGCGGGCCTCAGGTCCTTCGACCTGACGATGCCGGAGGAGCTCAACCGCATGGTGGTCGACCGCGTGTCGACTCTCCTCTTCGCTCCGACCGAAATCGCCGCCACCAACCTCCAGCGCGAGGGGATCGTCGACGGAGTGCGAATCGTGGGAGACGTCATGCTCGACGCCAACCTGCGCCTGGCGCCCATCGCCCGCGAACGCTCGCAGGCGCTGGCGGAGCTCGGGATCGATCCCGGCGGCTACTTCCTCGCAACCGTGCACCGCGAGGCGAACGTCCGCGAGCCCGCCCTCGGCAACATCGTTCAAGCCTTGAACGCACTCGACCAGCCGGTCGTCTTCCCGCTCCACCCTCGGACGGCCGCCGCGATCGAGGAGCAGGGCCACCGGCTGGGCGGCCAGGTCCGGCCGCGGCCGCCGCTCGGCTATCTCGACTTCGCAGCCCTCGCCTCCCAGGCCCGGGCGATCCTGACGGACTCTGGCGGCCTCCAAAAGGAGGCCTACTGGTACGAGGTGCCGTGCATCACGCTCAGGGAGAACACCGAGTGGGTCGAGACGGTCGAGACGGGCTGGAACCGGCTGGTGGGCACCGATCCGGACCGAATCGTCGGCGCGACACGCGAAACGAGGGTTCCGCAGGAGCATCCGCCCCTTTATGGCGACGGCCGCACGGCCGATTCAATTGCCGACCTCATTTGTACGATTGATCGCCAATGAAACGAGACGTCGCAATCATCGGAGCCGGGTATGTGGGCTTGCCTCTTGCCCGCTGCTTCGCGGACGCCGGCATGAGGGTCGTCCTGCTCGACATCGATGCCGCGCGCGTCGCGGCCATCAACCGCGGCGAAAGCTACGTGGAGGACGTTCCCGACGAAGTGCTCGCGCCCCTCGTAAAGGACGGGAAGGTCGCCGGAAGCACCGACTACGACGCCCTGCGGGAGACCGACGCCGTGGTGGTTGCGCTGCCGACCCCGCTGTCGCCGAACCGAGAGCCCGACCTCTCGATCGTTCTGGGAGCAGCCCAGAAGATCGGCGAGCGGCTCCGACCGGGCCACCTCGTCGTCCTGGAGTCGACGACTTATCCGGGAACCACGCGCGAGGACGTTCTTCCGATCCTCGAAAAGAGCGGGCTCGAGGTCGGGAAGGACTTCTTCCTCGCTTTCTCGCCCGAGCGCATCGACCCAGGCCGCGAGGACTGGACGGTGAAGACGACGCCGAAGGTCGTGGGTGGGATGACGCCGGCCTGCACGGAGCAGGCCTACAAGCTGTACGACCGGGCCATCGACACCGTCTTCTCGGTCTCTTCGCCGGAGGCAGCGGAGCTGACGAAGCTCCTCGAGAACATCTTCCGCTCCGTGAACATTGCGCTCGTCAACGAGCTCGCACAGCTCTGCGACCGGATGCACGTGGACGTCTGGGAGGTCGTGGAGGCGGCCGCGACGAAGCCGTTCGGCTTCATGAGCTTCAAGCCGGGCCCCGGCCTCGGAGGCCACTGTCTACCGGTCGATCCCTTCTATCTCGCCTGGAAGGCGCGCGAGTTCGACTTCTACACCGAGTTCATCGAGCTCGCGGGCAAGGTCAACGAGAACATGCCGTACTTCTGCCTGGAGAAGGTCACGCGAGCCCTCAACTCCCAGGAAAAGGCGGTGAAGGGGAGCAACATCGTCATCGTCGGGGTCGCCTACAAAGCGGACGTCGGCGACCTGCGCGAGTCGCCGGCTCTGAAGCTGATCGAGCTCCTCCGAGACGAAGGCGCAAACATCTCCTACCACGACCCGCACGTGCCCGAGCTCCCCGAGCACGGGCTCTCCTCGCAGGAGCTGGAGGGTTCGCTGGCGAATGCGGACTGCGTCACGATCGTCACCGCCCACTCCGGCATCGATTACGAGCGCCTCGCGGACCGCGCCAGCCTGGTCGTCGACTTCCGCAACGCGACGGGGAGAAACGGCTCGGCGAACGGGCGCGTATGGAAGCTCTAGCGCTACGGGGTGAGCCGCTCAACCTAGGCGCGGTCGGCCTCGGTTATTGGGGCCCCAATCTCGCTCGCAACCTCGACGAGCTCGAGAGCGCGAGGCTCGGGTGGGTCTGCGACCGCGACGAGGAGCGCCTCGCGCGGTACGGCGGGCGCTTCCCCGAAGCGCGCAAGACAACGCGATTCGAGGACCTGCTCGAGGACGACTCCCTGGACGCCGTCGCCATCGCCACGCCCGTCGTGACGCACTTCGAACTCGCACGCCAGGCGCTCCTCGCCGGCAAGCACGTCTTCGTCGAGAAGCCGCTCGCGCTCTCCTCGACGCTCGGCGAGCAGCTCGTGGCGCTCGCGGAGGAGCGCGGGCTCGTGCTCATGCCCGGCCACCTGCTCCTCTACCACCCCGGGGTCGCGAAGCTGAAGGACCTCGTCGACTCCGAGGAGCTCGGCCGTCTTCTCTACGTCTACGGCAACCGCCAGAACCTCGGCCAGATCCGCAAGGACGAGAACGCGCTCTGGAGTCTGGGCGCGCACGACCTCTCGGTGATCCTCCACCTCGTCGGCGAGGAGCCGGTCGAGGCCTGGGCCCGCGGTGAGTCGTTCCTCAACCCCGGCGTCGAGGACATCGTCTTCTGCTACCTCCGCTTCCCCTCCGGAGTCGTCGCACACATGCACCTCTCCTGGCTCGACCCGCACAAGATGCGCCGGATGACCGTGGTCGGCGACCAGAAAATGGCCGTCTTCGACGACATGGAGCCCGAGCGCAAGGTGACGGTCTACGACAAGGGACCTCGACAGCCGGCGGACACCTGGGGCGAGTGGCAGACGCGATCCGGCGACATCTCCATCCCGAAGGTTGCCAACGACGAGCCGCTCCGCCTCGAGTGCGAGCACTTCGTCGCGCTCCTGCGCGGGGAGGGCGACCGGCTCGCAGCCGCCCACGAGGGCCTGGCGGTCGTCCGGGCACTCGAGCAGCTGCAGGCGTCCCTCGAACGCGAGAAGGTCTGATGAGGAGGATCGCGAAGACGGCCGCGGTCTATCCGGGGACTCAACTCGGCGCCGACGTGGAGATCGGCGACTTCGCAGTCCTAGGGAAGCAGCCGACGCTTGGCCGGCGCTCGACCGCCGCGCGGGAGGAGTTGCAGCCGCTGATCGTGGGAGACGGGTCGCGGATTCTCGCCCACGCGGTCGTGTTCGCAGGCAGCCGGATCGGCTCGGGAGCCATCATCGGAGACCAGGCCTGCGTGCGCGAGCGCTGCGAGCTGGGCGAGAGCGTCGTCGTCGGCCGCGGCGCCTTCGTCGAGAACGACGTGGTCGTGGGCGCGCGTACGAAGATTCAGGCGAACGCCTACGTGACGGCCTACTCGACGCTGGAAGAGGACGTGTTCCTTGCGCCCTGCGTCGTGACGACGAACGACAACTTCATGGGCCGCACGGAGAGGCGGCACGACCTGCGCAAGGGCCCGACGATCCGGCGAGGCGCTCGGATCGGCGGCGGCGCCGTTCTCCTACCGGGGATCGAGATCGGCGAGGAAGCATTCGTCGGCGCGGGCGCGGTCGTGCTCGACGACGTTCCAGCACGGGCAGTCGTCGTCGGCAATCCGGCGCGCCGGATCCGCGACGTCCCGGACGACGAGCTCCTTCCGAGCTAGTCGACCTTTACGACAACGACCGGCCCGATCTCCACACCGGCCCGGACGCGGTAGGAGGTCGTCTGCTGCGGGTGAGTCACGATCTCGAAGCGATTGCTGGACACGCCCACCTGGCCGGCGTTCTGCCACGCGCCGCCCGCGAGTCGCTGTTGGATGATCAGTGTCGAGCCCATCTTGCGCGCGAACCCCAACAGTCGAACCCGGGCTCCCGACGAGACCTCGGTCTTCGACGCGTGCATGCGGATGACGCCGACCCAATAGCGAGTGGAGCAGAGGTGGAACTGACCCTTGAAGTCTCCGCCGCTGACGGTCCGCGTGGTCGAACCGACCAGGTCGACGCTTCCGGCGCGCCCCGAGCTGTTGCGGCTGACGAGAATGTCGTAGAAGCCTGACGGGACAGAAATTCGCTTCGCGATGCCCGATTTCGTGTAGCTCGACCGGTGACAGAAAGAGTCGACGCTCTTCGAGTCCCAGCGGTTCCGCGGCGAATACTTGTCGTACTGCGAGTCGTCGACCGACTGAAGGTACGGAAGGTCGCCCGAGCCCCACTCGTCGTTCTTCGTCGAGGTCCGCCCGCCCGACGTCGAGAAGAAGAAGGTCGCCGCAACGCTGCCGTTGTAGGAGCGAATCTCCCCCGCGGTCGCTGCCACGGCAGCGTTGGTCGAATCCCTCTCGGAGTCCACTCCGCGGTACACCTGACTCGACGTCGTCGTCGTTAGTCCGCCGACGGCAAGGGCGTACGAGCGCGCGGCGACAGCCTGCGCTTTAAGTGCGTCCGAGGGCCACGACGAAGGTGACTCATTCGGGACAACACCACGGAGGTAGCTCTCTAAGCGGACCCGGTTGACCGCCTTGAGCTTCCCGCCCGACTTGGAGACAACCACGGTGCCGCGGTAGCGGATCCCATTCAGAGCGATGAATTCACTCGAGCCGCTGAACACAACCGGGCTCATGAGTGTGATCCGCCTGCCGGACTTCGTGGTGATCTTCATGCCTGTCCTGATGGTCTTGGTGCCCGGCGCAATGTTGTGCGTGCCATTCGCGTCGGTTGCGTAGAAGAGCGCTCCCGATCCAACCGTGAAGGATGGGCGGCCAGCAGCCAGCGTGACGCTCATCCGCGGGTTGCCCGAGGATCCGACGTCCGTGCCCGGGTAGTACAGGCCGAGGATCTGCCTATAGGTGCCCCCCTGCACGGCATATCCATAGGCGCCCCACTGGCTCATCCCGATCCCGTGACCCCACCCACCGCCGCGAATGAAGAAGGCGGTCTTCGCAGGCGCAGCAGACGCGGCGACGGCCGCGGCCGCAAACAGCAGCATGACCAGGAGGGAGAAACGACGCATCAGTTCTTGGACCCCATCGTCAACGTAGAGGAATCTCCTAAGGAAAGCATGAATGCGCCCGGGGCGCGGCAGCGGGCTGTAGGCGACGTTTGGATGAGGTGAAGCTGGGCTAGGACGCTCTCTGTGTCAGGTCAGGCAGGAATCCTCCCGGACCGGTACGCAGACCCACGCCTCATCGGGCAAGGTGGCATGGGCCGGATCTACCTGGCCGAGGACCGAGAGCTCAGCCGCAAGGTGGCCGTCAAGGTTCTCGACGACCGCTTCGCGACCGACGAGCGGCTCCGCGAGCGCTTCAAGCGCGAAGCGCTAACCGCGGCGCGGCTCTCCAGCCACCCGCACGTCGTCACGATCTTCGACGTCGGCGAGTGGCAAGGGCGCCCGTTCATCGTCATGGAGTACCTGCCGGGCGGAACGCTCGGAGAGCGGACGAGGCGGCAGCCGGTCGCTCCTGGTGCCGCCCTCGCCTGGCTTGGGCAGGCTGCGGAGGCGCTCGACGCCGCTCACGGTCTCGGAATCGTTCACCGCGACGTCAAGCCAGCGAACCTCCTCTTCGACGAACGGGACGACCTCGCCGTCGCCGATTTCGGGATCGCGCGGATCGCCGACGACACCGACAGCGGTATGACGGCCACCGGCACCGTGCTCGGCACCGCCGGGTACGTTGCTCCCGAGCAGGCGCTCGGACAGCCCGCTGGGCCGGCCAGCGACCTCTACTCGCTCGGAGCCCTCGGCTACGAGCTCCTCACGGGCGCGCGACCGTTCGAGCGCGGGTCGGACACGGCCGAAGCGGCCGCGCACATCAACGAGCCAGTCCCGCCGGCCTCCGAGCGTCGCCCTGAGCTTCCGCCGGCGGTCGACCGGGTCTTCGAGCGCGCTCTGGCGAAGGATCCCGGCGCCCGCTACCCGAGTGCGGCCGCGTTCGTCGGCGCCTTGGACGACGCTCTGTCGGGCCGCGAGGCCACCACCCGGTTGCTGCCCGCCATAGCACGCCCGCCATCGCCCACCGTGCGACGACCACCGCCTCTGCAGCGTCAGAGACGCCCGCCGTGGGTCGTCCCGCTCGTCCTCGCAGGGCTCGTGCTGGCTCTCGCCGCAGGCGTCCTCGCAGCGGTGGTCTCCTCACAGGACGACGGCAGCACGAGCACGCAGCCGCGGCGGCAGCCGGCCACTGTGACCGCGGAGCAGACCCTGGGAACGACCGTTGTGACGACGGTCGTCACGACGACGACGTCGGCGCCCGCTGCTCCGGTGTCCCTCGAGGATGCCGTCCAGCTGACGGACGAAGCGACCCGGCTGCTCGAGGAAGAACAGTGGGAAGACGCCCTGAAGACACAGCGCCGCGCGCTCAAGCCGCTCGAAGGGACGTACAGGGACGACTTCCGCTACGAGGCCTATGCCGCGTTCAACATGGGCAAGGCGCAGGCTGAGCTCGGCCGGTGCGAGCAGGCGCTCCGCTACCTCGACCGCTCCGAGGAGCTCCAGGGCCATCGGAAGGAGATCGACGAGGCGCGGAAGACGTGCGAGGAGGGCTAGCCCTCGGAGGCCTCGAGGGCCTGCAGGAACGCTTCTTCCGCCTCGTCCCCGAAGACTGCGAAGACCACCCGCTCCAGGTTGCGCGGCTCGTATGAGCTCGCCTCGCGCACGATGATCTCGGCGGCTTCGACGAGCGGGAATCCCCCGACGCCGGTCCCGAATGCGGGCAGCGCAACCGAGCGCGCGCCCAGCTCGTCTGCGACCTCGAGGACGCGCCGGGTCGTGCGAGCCACGAGCTCGGCGTTCGTCCGCAGATCCTGGCCCATCACAGCACCGTGGATGACGTTCTTGGCCTTGAGGTTGCCGCCGCCCGTGACGACGACCTCGCCGACCTCCACAGGGCCCTGCGCCATCGCTTCGACCTCGATCTCGCTCCCGCCCTCGCGCTTGATCGCGCCGGCGACGCCTGCGCCCATCCACAGCTGGTTGTTGGCCGCGTTCGCGATTGCGTCCACGTCCAGCTGCGCGATGTCGCCCTCGACTACCTCCAGCTCCACGCGGGCAACTTAACGACCGCTGGGGCCCATCGCCGGACGTGACCTCCGTGCGAGCGGCGACGGCTTCATCAGCGGGCTAAGTTAGTGCAGGCTACGGCGCTCGTCGAACCGGAGGCGAGCTCGTTTCCGTTCCTGAACCGAATGCGCGTTTTTGACGGCCGCAAACCAGACATAGAGGACGACTGCAGCCGCTGGCACGGCCACTTTGAGGATGCGCTCCATCGGTACGATTGTCTCATGCGCTCGCGCAAGGACACGGACCGCCTGAAGACGGAGATGGAGGAGCTCTTCGCCGATCTCTGCCAGGTGCCGCGGCTCGTCGCTTCCCGACGAGGGTTCCGCCCTGCCGTCGACGTCTACCGCGCGGAGAGCCCGCCGGCGCTCACCGTCGTGGTGGAGCTGGCCGGCGTCGATCCGGCCGACACCGAGGTGTCCATGGCCGACGGCGTGCTCCTGATCAGAGGGGTCCGAAGGCGGACGCGTGACCGGATCCTCCACATGGAGGTCGACCACGGGCCGTTCGAGCGCGAAGTGGCGATCCCGGAGACGGTCGACGCCGAGGCCGCCGAGGCCGCGTACGTGCGCGGCCTGCTCGTGATCACGCTGCCCATCGTCCAGCGCGCCCCTCGCAAGCTCACCGTCCAGATCACCGCCAGGGGGAGCGCATGAGCGCAGTAGAGGAAACCCGCACGACGCCCGAGGACCAGGTGGAAGACATCCTCCCGATCCTCCCGCTCAGGGACACCGTCGTCTTCCCGGACTCGATGACGCCGCTGGCCATCGGCCAGGAGCGCTCCATCCGCCTGGTCGAGGAGGCCGTCGCCAACGACCGGCCGATCGCCCTCGTCACCTCGCGCTCGAGCGAGGAGGACGCGACGAGCGCCGAGGACCTCTACGAGGTCGGGACGTCGGCCGCCATTCACAAGATGATCCGGGTCCCCGACGGGACGCTCCGCATTCTCGTCCAGGGCCTTCGCCGTGTCCGGCTGGCCCGGCTCGTCCAATCGGATCCCTACCTCGTCGGCGAGGTCGAGGACCTCCCGGACGTCTTGGGCCGCGAGAAGGAAATCGAAGCGCTCGCGCGCAACGTCGAGTCGCTCTTCTCCCAGATCATCGCGCTCGTCCCCTACCTCCCCGACGAGCTGCAACTCGCCGCCGCAAACGCCGAGGACCCGAGCACGCTCGCCAACCTGATCGCCACCACGATGCGGCTCAAGACCGCCGAGAAGCAGGAGCTGCTCGAGGAGGCCGACGTCGAAGCCCGTCTGCGCACGCTGACGGTGATCCTCAACCGAGAGCTCGAGGTGCTCGAGCTCGGCACCAAGATTCAGTCCCAGGTCCAGTCGGAGATGGAGCACTCGCAGCGCGAGTACTTCCTCCGCCAGCAGCTGAAGGCGATCCAGGAGGAGCTCGGGGAGGGCGACGAGCAGCAGGCAGAGATCGCCGAGCTGCGCGCGCAGATCGAGGAGGCGCACCTGCCGGAGGAAGCGGACAAGCAGGCGCGGCGCGAGCTCGAGCGGCTCGCGAAGCTGCCGTCCGCCGCCGCCGAGTACGGCGTGATCCGCACCTATCTCGAGTGGATCCTCTCGCTCCCCTGGAACGAGATGACCGAAGACGACCTCGACCTCGACAAGGCGCGCGAGATCCTCGACGAGGACCACTACGACCTCGAGAAAGTCAAGGAGCGCATCATCGAGCAGCTCGCTGTCTCGAAGCTCAAGCAGGACATCTCCGGTCCGATCCTGTGCTTCGTCGGGCCGCCCGGGGTCGGCAAGACTTCCCTCGGCCAGTCCATCGCCCGCGCGCTCGGGCGCAAGTTCGTCCGGGTCTCGGTGGGAGGCGTCCGCGACGAGGCGGAGATCCGCGGCCACCGGCGCACGTATATCGGCGCCCTGCCCGGGACGATCATCCGCGCGCTCCGCGACGCGGGCACCAAGAACCCGGTCTTCATGATCGACGAGATCGACAAGATGGGCTCCGACTGGCGCGGGGACCCCTCGAGCGCGATGCTCGAAGTGCTCGACCCCGCCCAGAACTCGAGCTTCCGCGACCACTACCTCGACCTGCCCTTCGATCTCTCGCGGGTGCTCTTCATCTGCACGGCCAACGTCCTCGAGACCGTCCCGCCGCCCCTCCTCGACCGCATGGAGATCATCCGTCTGTCCGGTTACACGGAGGAGGAGAAGCTGGGGATCGCCAAGCGCTACCTCGTCCCCAAGCAGATCGAAGCGCACGGGTTGACGGACGAGCAGATCAAGTTCTCCGACAACGCGCTCCGCCACCTGATCCGTGAGTACACCCGCGAAGCCGGCGTCCGGAACCTCGACCGCGAGATCGCAGCCCTCTGCCGCAAGGCCGCCGCGGAGATCGCGGCCGGCAAGCGCAAGCGTGTCCGCGTCGACGAACGGCGCGTGCGCTCGTGGCTCGGCCGCCCTCGTTTCGCCGGCGAGGTGCGCAAGCGCACCTCGGATCCCGGAGTGGCGACGGGCCTCGCCGTCACACCCGTCGGGGGCGACATCCTCTACATCGAGGCCACGGCTATGCCGGGCGAGGGGAGGCTCATCGTGACCGGACAGCTCGGCGAGGTCATGCGCGAGTCAGCGCAGGCCGCGCTCTCCTGGGTGCGAGGGCACGCAGCGGACCTCGGCCTCGAAGAGGACTGGTTCGCCGGCAAGGACGTCCACATCCACGTGCCGGCGGGCGCAGTGCCCAAGGACGGTCCTTCAGCGGGAATCGCGCTTGCCACCGCCCTCGCCTCACTCGCGCTCGGCAAGCCGGTCTCCGAGGACGTCGCCATGACCGGTGAGATCACGCTGACCGGCCAGGTACTGCCCATCGGCGGAGTGCGCGAAAAGGTTTTGGCCGCCCAGCGCGCCGAGATCAAGACGGTCATCCTCCCCAAGGAGAACGAGCCCGATCTCGAGGATCTCCCGCGTGAGGTGCGGAAGCAAATGACGTTTGTGCCCGCCGATCACGTCGACCAGGTGCTCGAGGCGGCGTTCCCCGACGCGAAGGTCCTGGAGTTTTCCTCGGCGGCGCGAGGGTAGATACTTCCCGCGAACGCAAAGAAAGGACGAGACGAATGGCGAAGGCAACGGACAAAGTCAGCGGGGCGGTGGACACCGCTCGGCCGTACGTGGAGCGGCTCGCCCGCGACGAGGAACTGCACGACAACGTCAAGAGCGCGTACGAATCGGCGCGGCGCATCTACGACGAGCTGCTCGGTGACCGTGGCACGACCGGCATGGCACTCAAGGTCGCACGCGACAAGGACATGCAGAAGGAGCTCCGCAAGGCCGTCGAGGAGCTGCGCGAGGCCGGCAGGCGCGTCCAGGGCGAGAAGGAGTCACACTCCGGGCGCAATGCGACGCTCCTGTTCCTGGGCATCGCGATCGGCGTCCTCTTCAACCCGGCGACCGGTCCTGACACGCGCAAGTGGCTGAAGGACAAGCTGCTCGGTCCCGAGCAGCCCTTCGAGTCCTACGAAAACCAGTCGAACGAGAAATAGCGCGCTCCCACCTGACGGCGCTTAGGGTGGCCGGTTAGGTCTTGTCGGGCGAAATCGCGGCGCCAGCCGTTGATTTCGCCCGACTAAAAGCCGGGCTTGGCTTCGACGATCTTGGGCCCCGGCGGGCCTTCACCGAACAACGGACCGAACTCGAGCACGGTCGAGAACTCGCCGGGGTCGAGACCGCTCATGGTCGAAATGTCCTCGGCGTCGAGCAGGACTGCCGGGGGCGCCTTGGCCTGGCCACTCGGCGCCGTCCAGCCCGAGACGCTGATGGCGAGGTCGGTTTGCTTCCTCCAGGCGAGCAGGTACGGATAGGGGTCGACGACGCCGTCGTAGCCCTTCCAGAGGATGTCCACCGGATGAACCTCGAAATGGAGGTGCGTGGGCGTGCCCTCGGCGTCACCCGTGTTCCCGACGAAGCCGATCACGTCGCCGGCGTGCACATGCGCGCCGTCGCGGGCGAGGGGCGAGTAGGCGGACAGGTGAGCGTAGTAGAACTCGTTCCCCTGCATGTCTCGGAGCCAGAAACGGTTCCCGCCGACCGTGTTCCAGCCAACCAGGAAGAGCGTTCCGTCCGCGACCGCGAGGATCGGAGCTCCAGGCGGCGCGAAGATGTCGTTGCCGTGATGCCACATCGTGTCGGCCCGGGGGGCACCGAAGTCGTCACTGAACGACGAGGGCCCGTACACCGGGAAGACGTAGCCTCCCGTTGTCAGCTGCGGCCTCACGTCTGAGGGCGGTGGTTGGACGACCGGCGGCGGCGAGGGATTCGACGAGGGCGGAGGGGGCGTGGGCTGAGGCAGTGGCGGCGTGCTCGGCGCGGCCACGGGCTTGGGCGCGCTCGCGGCAGCCTCGGCGTACCCCACGAAGATGTCCGTGCCTGCAGGTAGCCCGCCGTGCGCGGCGACGAGATGGACGTGGAGGCCCGAGACGAACCCGCGATGGCCGCGGCGGGTGCTGGTGTTCTGCCTCACCACCGCCTGCTCGAGCACGACGGCGTAGCCCCAGTCACCAAGCGGGACTCGCGAGTTCACGCCGGGTGAGACGCCTTTGCCGAGAACGGAGAGGCCGCTGACTACGGAGCCGGCGAGGCTGCCGGCTGCCGCGCTGGAGGAAGCGTGCGCGCTCGCGCGAAGATTGACGCTGCTGGCGGTGATCTCGCCGCCGAAGAGGGTGACGGAGCTGACGGAGGCCAGCGCGCGTCCGTTTCCGCGCCCACCCGAGCTCGTCGCCTCCGTCCCCGCCGAGATCTCTCCCACCGAGACCGCGCCGCTCGAGTGCGCCCAGCCGACGAGCGAAGCGGCTGCCTGGGGCGGCGAGGAGATCGCCCCGGCGGTCACCGTGCCCTTGCCGGGCACGATCACACGCACGCCGAACGCGCTCGCCGAGGCTGCCGCCTTGCTCGGCGCGGCGCTCGAGGAGCCGCCGACAACCAGAGCAGCCAGCGCGAACACGACGCCGAAGAAGACCCTCATTCGCACCAGGTGGAGGTTAGCGCTGTGCACCGTCACTTTGCTATCGGTCATATTTCTCCCGGTATGGAGACCGAGCACGCCCAACAGGCCGCGATCGAGGCCCTCCTCGAGGAAGCGCGCACGTTCCCTCCACCCGAGGAGTTCCGCGCGCAGGCCATCGTGCAGGACGACGCGGTCTACCGGCGCGCCGAAGAGGACTTCGAGGGCTTCTGGGCGGAGCTCGCCCGTGAGTTCATCGGCTGGTTCAAGGAACCAACGCAGGCGCTGGACTGGCAACCGCCGCACTGCACCTGGTTCGCGGACGGCGAGCTGAACGTCTCCTGGAACTGCCTGGACAAGCAGATCGCGGCCGGTCGAGGCGACAAGGTCGCCTACCACTGGGTCGGCGAGCCCGAAAACGAGACGCGCGACCTGACGTACAACGAGCTTCTCGCCGAGGTCTCCCGGCTCGCGCACGGCCTCCGGAGCCTCGGCGTCCAGAAGGGCGACCGGGTCGGGATCTACATGGGCATGGTTCCGGAGCTCCCCGTCGCGATGCTCGCGTGCGCGCGCCTGGGGGCGCCGCACGTCGTCGTCTTCGGCGGCTTCTCCGCCGAGTCGCTCGCGGAGCGGATGCGTGACACGGGCGTCAAGGTCCTTCTGACCCAGGACGAGGGCTGGCGCAAGGGGGCCAAGGTGCCGCTCAAGCGCAACGCGGATGACGCGGCAGCCCAGGCGCCGGACCTCGAACGCTTCGTCGTCCTACGCCGGACCGGCGACGAGGTGCCGTGGGACGACGGACGAGACGTGTGGTGGGACGACCTCGTCGCCGAGCAGGACACCGAATGCCAGGCGGAGCGCATGAATGCCGAGGACCCGCTCTTCCTCCTTCACACCTCCGGGACGACCGCGAAACCGAAGGGCGCGCAGCACACGACCGCGGGGTACCTCCTGCACGTGTCTGTCACACACAAGTGGATCTTCGACATCCACGAGGACACGGTCTGGTGGTGCGCGGCCGACGTCGGGTGGATCACCGGCCACAGCTACATCGTCTACGGGCCGCTGAACAACGGGACGACGAGCGTGCTCTACGAAGGCGACCCAGCCTTCCCCGACTGGGACCGCCACTGGCAGATCGTCGAGCGCTACAAGGTCAGCTCGTACTACACAGCTCCGACGCTGATCCGCTCGTTCGTGAAGGTGGGGCCCGAATATCCCGAAAGACACGACCTCTCGTCGCTCCGGCTGCTCGGCACGGTCGGCGAGCCGATCAACCCTGAGGCGTGGGTCTGGTACTGGAAGTACATCGGCGGCGAGCGCTGCCCGATCGTCGACACCTGGTGGCAGACGGAGAACGGCGGCATCCTCATCACGCCGCTGCCGGGAATCACAACGCTGAAGCCCGGCTCGGCAACCGTCCCGTTCCCGGGCATCAAGCCGGAGATCGTCGACGAGCAGGGTGCGCCGGTCGAGGGAGGGCAGGGGGGCTTCCTGACGATCAAGCGCCCGTGGCCCGGCATGTTCCGCACGCTCTGGAACGACGACGAGCGTTACGTGCAGACCTACTTCTCGAAGTACGGGCCGGACACGTACTTCACCGGGGACGGCGCGAAGCAGGACGCAGACGGCTACTTCTGGCTGATGGGCCGGATCGACGACGTCATCAACGTCTCCGGCCACCGACTCTCCACGACCGAGATCGAGTCGACGCTGGTCGAGCACGAAGCCGTCGCCGAGGCAGCAGCCACGGGTGCTGCAGACCCCGACCGCGGTCAGCGAATCGTGTGCTTCGTCATCCTCAAGGGCGGATACGAGCCCTCGGACGAGCTCGCCGAGGAGCTGCGGCAGTTCGTCGCGCAGAAGATCGGGAAGATCGCTCGACCGGCTGCCGTGTTGTTCGGCGACGACCTGCCCAAGACCCGCTCCGGCAAGATCATGCGCCGCCTGCTGAAGGACATCGCCGAGGGCAACGAGCTCGGCGACACCACGACGCTACGGGATCCGGCCGTTGTCGAGGACTTGAAGCAGAAGTCGGACGCTGCTCTGCGCCGCAGCTAGCTGAGCTTTTTCGCAAAGCGGCGGAAGCGTTCCTTCGCCCCTTCGTCGGGCCCAACCGGTTCCTCCTCGGCGAGCTTGGGGTCCGCAGCGACTTCGCGCGCGACGGCCCTGACCTCCTCGGCGGCGACGGCGCGGTGCTTCGGGTCGGCGAGGAGCCGGTCGACCCAGGTCGCGGACTCGTCGGAGGCCACATCGTTCTCCACGAGCAGGCTCCCTAGGAGTACACCAACGCGGATGTAGGCGAAGGTGCGAAAGGCGAGCTGGCGTCTCGGCGAGGCCACGAGCGCGGCCAGCTCCTGATCCTCATTCTGAAGCTGGGTGACGAACGCGCCAATCGGCTCGTCGACGAGCGGGACCCAGACTTCCTCTTCGGCCATGGGCGAAGTCTATTTGCGCACCGACCAGGCCATGCGCGCCGCGATGATCACGAGCAGACAGGCGAAGAGTCGCCGCAAGGTGTCGTCGGAGAGGTTGTCGGCCACGATGACGCCGCCGGCCACACCGATCCCGGAGGCGAGCCCGACGGCAAGAGCCGCACGCCAGCGGACATGCCCGTACTGATGTTGGCGCCAGGCCCCGACCGCGGCGACGGGAATGATCGCGGCGAGCGAGGTGGCCTGCGCCTCCAGGTGCGAGAGCCCGACGACGAGGGAGAGCGTCGGGACGAACAGGATTCCCCCGCCGACGCCGAACATCCCGGAGAGAACGCCCGCGGCGAATCCAAGCAGGAGAGCGAGCGCGATCGTCATTCGACGAAGAGCCGCACGGCGATTCCGAGGAGAAGGAGGCTGAAGAGGCCCACGAGCAGCCGCGAGGACACGCGCTGCTGGAGCGACGTACCGGCGAGGGTCCCGGCCATGGCGGGGATGCCGACGAGGGCGGCATAGCCCCAGTTGACCTCACCGAGGATGCCAAAGGCGATCATCCCGAAGAACGCGGTCACGCCGATCGCGGCCAGGGACGTCGCCGTCGCCTCGGCCGCGGCGAACCCGGCGAGGAGGACGAGCAGCGGCACGATGATCGTCCCGCCGCCGACGCCGAAGAGAGCGCTGAAGAATCCTGCCGCCACCCCGATGCCGATGAAGACCGCCTTCGGGTGAGCGCGCAACACGCCCGTATTCTCCCGCGCATGGCTGCCGACCCGCTCGCTCCGCTCCGGGAGGCTCGCGAACGCAGCGCGCTGATCTTCGACGTAGACGGGACGCTCGCGCCGATCGTCCCGCGACCGGAGCTCGCGGCTGTGCCGCCGGAGACGCGCGCCCAGCTCGAGCGCCTCGCCTCCAGCTATCTCCTGCTCGCGTTCGTCAGCGGGCGGCCGGGGAAAGAGGCCGAAAGGATCGTCGGTGTCCCGGGCGCGCGGTACGTGGGAAACCACGGGCTCGAGCTGGACGCCCGCGCACGGGCACTCGCCCCGGCAATCGCGGCCTTCCGCGATTCCGTCGCTCTCGACGTCGAGGACAAGGGGCTCACGCTCACCTACCACTTCCGCTCGGCGGAGGACGAGGCTGCCGCGAGAGTCGAGCTCGAGCAAGTCGCCGCCGACGCGCAGGCAGCCGGTCTGGTTCCTCGCTGGGGGCGCAAGGTGCTCGAGATCCGTCCGGACGTCGAGGCGAACAAGGGAACGGCGGTGCTCGCCCTCATCCGGGAATCGGGCGCCGAGCGCGCGCTCTATGCGGGCGACGACACCACCGACCTCGACGCTTTCGCGGCGTTGGCGGCCGCGGGCCTGGAGCACGTGGTGCGCATCGCCGTCGATTCCGCCGAGGCACCGCCGGCGCTCGAGACCGCCGCCGATATCGTCGTTCTGGGGCCAGAGGCGCTTGCCGTGCTTCTGGCTCGCCTCTAGCGGGTACGAACGAATCCATGCGGTTTCGACGTGGTGCGCGGCTCGATCCGGGCCAGGTGACTGATGTCCGCGGGCGCCGCATGGGCGGCGCCGGCGGCCTCGCGGTTGGCGGAGGCGGGCTCGGCCTGGCCGTCCTCGTCATCTACCTCCTGTTCTCCCTCCTCTCGGGAGGCGGGGGCCTCGGCGGCCAGCTCGGCCCGCTGGAGGACGCCCGCGTCGGCCAGGGGGACACGCCCTCTTCGATCTCGCAGGACTGCAAGACGGGCCAGGACGCCAACGAGCGGGAGGACTGCCGCATCGTCGCCGTGGTCAACAGCGTGCAGAAGTTCTGGGACGGCGTGTTCCAGCGCAGTAACCGGCAGTACCAGTACGTAGACACCGTCTTCTTCACCGACCAAGTGCAGACGGGTTGCGGGTTCGCGAGCTCGCAGGTCGGGCCGTTCTACTGCCCCAGCGACCAGCTCGTCTACATCGACCTGGGCTTCTTCGACGACCTCTCGGCGCAGTTCGGCGCCAAGGACACTCCCTTCGTGGAGGCGTACGTGCTCGCCCATGAGTACGGCCACCACGTCCAAGATCAGCTCGGGATCCTCAAGCAGATCGGAAACGACACGCAGGGCCCCGAGAGCCGGGCGGTGCGCTCCGAGCTTCAGGCGGACTGCTACGCGGGCGTCTGGGCCGCGCACGCCGTCGAGACCGGCCTGATCGTCCAGCTAACCCAACAGGACATCAACGACGGCCTCGATGCGGCGGCGGCGATCGGCGACGACCGGATCCAGGAGAAGGCGCAGGGCCAGGTCAGCCCGGAGACCTGGACGCACGGCTCCTCGGAGCAGAGGCGCCGCTGGTTCTCGCGTGGCTACGAGAACGGGAGGCCGGCCGCGTGCGACACGTTCTCAGGCTCGATCTAACGAGCAGAGCAGCTCCCAGACGCGCGCGACGTCTCCTTCGGTGGTGCGCGCGTTGCCGACCGCCAGGCGCAGGACGAAACTGTCGTTGAGCCTCGTGCCGGAAAGGAACGCCTCTCCTGAGGCATTGATCCGCTGGACGAGCGCCTGGTTCTCCTCATCGCTTCCCTCGCGGCGGAAGCACACGACTGAGAAGTCGTGGCGGCCGACGACCTCCCAGCCGGGGGTCTCCTCGATCCACGAGGCAAAGAGCTGCGCGAGGCGCACGTGCTCACGGATGAGCTCCTGGAGGCCCTCGCGGCCGTACCAGCTCAGCACGGCCCAGAGCTTGAGCCCGCGGAAGCGCCGCCCGAGCGCCGGGCCGTAGTCCTTCAGGTCGGTCACAGTCGTATCGCGGTCCGGCATGTACTCCGGATCGGCGCTGAACGCGCGGAAGAGCTCCTCCGGCCGGCGCGTCCACACGCACGAGCAGTCCATCGGAGTGAAGAGCCATTTGTGTGGGTTGATCACGATGGAGTCCGCCCGCTCGGCGCCCGCGAGGGCCCAACGGAGCTCCTCGCAGACCGCCGCCGAGCCCGCGTAGGCGGCATCGAGGTGCAACCAGACACCGGCGCGTTCGCACAACCCTGCGATCTCGGCGGTGGGATCGACCGCCGTGTTCGACGTCGTCCCGGACGTGGTGACGACGGCAGCGGCGCCGTCGATCTCGGCCGCGACCGCATCTACTCGGAGGCGGAAGTCTTCGTCGACCGGGAGTGCGCGGAAGGGGAGACCGACCAGGCGAGCTGCCTTCTCGACCGAGAAGTTCGCGTGCTCTGAGGCCAGCACCGTTCCGCCGGGACGAAGCCCACGCGCGGCCGCGAGGGCCGCGATCGTGGCGGTCGAGGCCGTGTCCTCGATGTGCCCGTGGAGGCCCTCCGGCAGCCCGACGAGCTGACCGAGCCAGTCCATGGCGAGCTCCTCGACCTCGGTGGCCGCGGGTGACGTGCTCCAGAGCATCCCGTTGACGTTGAGCGTCGCGATCAGGAGCTCGGCCAGGATCCCGGGCTCCGAGCCCGTGTTGGCGAAGTACCCGAAGAACCGCGGGTGGTTCCAGTGCGTGATGCCCGGGAGGATCTTTTCCCGGAAATCGGCGAGAACCGCGTCGAACGGCTCGCCCCGCTCCGGCGGAGCCGCGGGGAGCGAGGCTCGCACCTTGCCGGGAGCGACGCGGGCGGCGACCGGGAGGTCGCCAACGTGCTCGAGGTAGTCCGCCACCCACGCCATGGCCGCCTCGCTGTCGCGCCGAAACTGCTCTCCGTCAAAAGCTGGCTTGTGTTTCACCGACACAAAGTCCTTCTGCTCCGACTCATCCGCCATCTCGTCGTCCATCACGTCCTTTTCGCCCTCCATCACTGTCCTCTTCGGGTTAGGAAATCGCTTGTGCGCGTGGAACACAAAGTCCGGAGACTCACGGCTTCTTCATCAGCTTCTTGACCTCCCGCCACGGGCGCGCATTCACGATCTGCTCGGGTGTCAGCCAGGCGCGGCGGGCCTGCGCGACCCCCAGGCGCATGTTCTCGAGCTCGTGCAGGCGGTGAGCGTCGGTGGAGATGACGAGCATGACTCCCGCCTCCCCCGCTACCCGTGCGTGGTTGTCCATGAGATCGAGGCGATCCGGCTGCGAGTTGATCTCAAGAAAGGTGCCGGTTTCCAGCGACTTCTCGAGCACCGCTTCGAAGTCGATGTCGTAAGCGTCACGGCGGTTGATCTTCCGCCCGGTCGGATGGCCGATGCAGTCCACGTGGGGGTTCTCCATCGCAGCCGCGATCCGTTGCGTCAGCTCCTCACGGGGCTTGTCGAAGCCGGAGTGGATGGAAGCCATCACCCAGTCGCGCTCGGCGAGCACTTCGTCTGGCATGTCGAGCGACCCGTCCGCGCGGATGTCCACCTCGACGCCGGAAAGCACCTGGATCCCCTTGACCCGTTCGTTCAGGTCGGCGATGTCCTGCGCCTGGCGTTCGAGCCGGCCGTCCTTCAGCCGTTTCGCGTGGTCGCAGATCGCGAGGTAGCGACGGCCGAGCTCGTGCGCGGCCTCCACCATTTGCTCGAGCGTACCCCGCCCGTCCGACCAGTCCGTGTGGGAATGGAGGTCCCCGGCCATGTCCTCGAGCTCGACGAGACGAGGGAGCGACCCGTCCCGGGCGGCATCGAGCTCACCGCGGTTCTCGCGCAGCTCGGGTGGGATCCACTGGTAGCCGAGGAACTCGTAGAGCTCCTGCTCGTCGGCTGCGTGAAAGACCTCGTCCGTCTCGACGTTCTTGACCCCGTACTCGGAGACGGACAGCTTGCGGCCGACCGCCTCCTCCCGCAGCGCGACGTTGTGGGCCTTCGACCCCGTGAAGTGCTGGAGGAGGTTTCCGTAGCTCTCCGGCGGGACGACGCGGAGATCGAACCGCAGGCCGTCGTGGGAGACGACCGTCGCCTTCGTCGAGCCGCGGGCGACGACCTCCGCGACCCAGGGCAGCGTGGCGAAGTGGGACGTCAGCGCACCCGGGTCGCTCGCGGTCGCGATGATGTCGAGGTCGCGCACGGTCTCACAGCGGCGGCGGACGCTCCCTGCCTCGGAGACTCGCTCGGCGGCCGGATGCTCCCGCAACTCCATGACCGCCCGTTCCACCGCGGGGAGGACCTTGCCAAGCAGGGTCTTCCGCTCGACCTTCGCTTTCGGCTTGGCGAGTGCCTTGAGGATCTTCTCCTCGGTCTTCGGCCCAAGACCCGGCAGCTCCGCGAGCCGGCCCTGCTCCGCCGCGGCGCGGAGGTCGGCAGCCGACTGGATCCCGAGCTCGGAATGGAGCTTCCGCGCGGTCTTCGGTCCCAGACCGGGGACGTGCATCACCTCCACGAGGCCGGCGGGAAGCTTCTCGCGCAGCTTCGCAACTGCGCTCAGATCGCCGGTCTCCGAGTACTCGAGGATCTTGTTCTGGATCGTCGTCCCGATGCCCGAGAGCTTCGTCGCGCTCCCCTCCTGCGCGAGCTGGGCAACGGGGACGGCCGACTCGCGGATCCTCGTCGCCGCCCGACGGTATGCCGTGAGCCTGAACGCGTCGGCGCCGTCCAGCTCCAGCATGTCGGCGAGTAGCTCGAACTCCTCGGCAAGCTCGGCATTCGAGGGCAGGGGGCGGGCCACGCGGCGATGATACGCGGGTGCGGGTCGTCGTCTGCCTGCCGACGTACAACGAGCGCGAGAACATCGAGCCGATGGTGCGCGCTCTCGACGACGTGTTCCGCCGACACGATCTCGACGCCCGCGTGCTCGTCATCGACGACTCCTCGCCGGATGGAACCGGCGAGATCGCCGACCGGCTCGCCGACGAGTTTTCTTTCCTCTCTGTCCTTCATCGGCCCTCGAAGGAAGGGCTCGGCCCCGCCTACCTCGCCGGGTTCGTCTGGGCGCTCGCAACGGACGCCGATCGCATCGTGGAGATGGACTGCGACTTCTCACACGACCCCGAGGACCTGCCGCGGCTTCTCGCCGCGAGCGCGGACGCCGACCTCGTCCTCGGCTCCCGCTACGTCGAGCGCGGCGGCACACGCAACTGGGGCCTGGGCCGGCGGCTCGTGAGCCGCTTCGGCTCGCTGTACGCCCGGATCATCCTGGGCGTCGGGATCCACGATCTCGACGGGGGGGTTCAAGTGCTTCCGCCGCACGGTCCTCGAAGAGATCGGGCTGGAGCAGATCACGACGAGGGGCTACGCGTTCCAGATCGAGACGACCTATCGCGCGCTCAAGGCCGGCTGCCGCGTCGTCGAGGTGCCGATCGTCTTCGCCGAGCGGGAGGCAGGCTCCTCGAAGATGAGCCGCGGCATCGTTCTCGAGGCCGTGACGACGGTGCCGGCGCTGCGCCTACGGTCGCTCCTGAGCCGTCTGTGACCCTGGCTATAGTGGGATCATGGTCAGGGAAGTAACCGACGCGAGTTTCGAAAGCGATGTCCTGCAGGCTGGTCGCCCCGTGGTCGTCGACTTCTGGGCCCCGTGGTGCGGCCCGTGCCGCGTCGTCAGCCCGATCATCGACGACCTGGCCGCCCAGCACGGGGACCGCGTCGGCTTCGTCAAGCTGAACGTGGACGACAACCCGGCGACGGCGAGCCGCTACAACGTGCTCTCGATTCCTACCGTGATCCTCTTCGAGAGTGGCGAGCCACAGGACACCGTCATCGGCGCCCGCTCGAAGAGCCACTACGAGGGCGCCTGGCAGCGGTGGCTCTCGGAAGCGGCTTAGGCCCCGAGCGAGTCCCAGCCGAGCGGTAGGTCGGGCTCCACGCCCGAGCCCTTTTCGACGCGACCCACGATCGGAAAGCCGCTGGCCCGCGCGTCTTCGGGCGTGAGCGCCGCAAGCAGTTCGTAGTCCTCGCCGAGCGTCCAGAACGGCAGGTCGGCCACCTGCTCGATTCGCGCCGCCCGCGGGACGGCCTGGACGTCGATGACGAGCCTGCAGCTCGAACGATCGGCGATCCGCCGCGCGTCGGCGATCAGACCGTCGGAGAGATCGACGAGCGCGTGCGCAGAGCGGCTCAGGCGGCGGCCCTCCTCCAGCCGAAGCGGCGGCCGCCGGTGCCGCTCGATGAGGTCGTCGAAGCCGGCGAGCCCGTGCTGCAAGGCGTAGAGCCCCGCCGCGGCGGCGCCCAGCTCCCCGGTGACGATGAGGAGGTCCCCGGGCACGGCGCCGGCTCTGCCCGGCACGCGCTCGCTCCTGCCGAGCGCGGTGACGCTGATGACGAGCTCGTCGGCCGCGGTCAGGTCCCCGCCGACGACAGGCGCGCCTCCCTCGGCGAGGCCTTCGTAGAGCTCGACCACGGCCGTCTCGTCGGTGTCTCGAGGCAGGCCCAGCCCGACGAGCAGGCCAAGCGGCTCGGCTCCCAGCGCCGCGAGGTCGCTCAGGTTGACCGCGGCGGCCTTGTAGCCGAGATCCCGCCACGAGGTCCACTCGCGCCGGAAGTGGACGCCCTCCACGAGGAGGTCCTTCGTCGCCACCAATCCATCGCCGAGCACCGCTCCTTCGGCGTCGAGCCCCGAGGCGAGACCGCGCCGCTCGAGCTCCGCCAGGAGCCCGAGCTCACCCAGCTCTGACAGGGGCTTCAAGGCCGAAGACGTCCACCGGGCCCGGGCCGGCGCCGAGGTCGGCGAGGCCGGAACGCACGGCCTCCGACGCGACCTGGGCCGCCGCCCGCGCGGCATCCTCGAGCGGCTCGCCTCGCGCGAGGAAGGCGGTCAGGGCCGCCGAGTGCGTGCAGCCCGCCCCATGGGTGGCCGCGCTCTCGTAGCGAGGGACCTCGATCGGGACGTGGCGCTCGCCGTCGAAGAGCCAGTCCACCGCCTCGTTGCCATGCCCACCCGTGACGAGGACTGCAGGTGCGCCGAGAGCATTGATGGCCAGGGCGAGATCCCTGCGATCGGCGTCTTCGCTGTAGGGCACCCCGGCAAGCGCGCACGCCTCGTGGAGATTCGGAGTGACCACTGTCGCGAGCGGAAAGAGCCGCTGCACGAGCACGGAGACTGCGTCGTCCTGCAGGAGCTTCGCGCCCGAGGCCGCCACCATCACCGGATCGACCACCAGGGGGACCGGCCGGTCGGACAGAAAGTCCGCCACCGTCTCGATGATCGGGGTGCTGAAGAGCATCCCCGTCTTCGCCGCATCGACCCCGATGTCGCCGAAGACAACGTCCAACTCGGAACGGATGAAGTCAGGTGGGGCCTCGTGGACCGCCCGCACCTCCGTGGTCGATTGGGCGGTCAGCGCGACGATCGCGCTCATCCCGTGACAGCCGAGGCGGGCGAACGTCTTGAGGTCGGCCTGGATGCCGGCGCCACCCCCGGAGTCGGAGCCGGCGATGGTCAAGCAACGGGGAACCATGGGACGGTGAGGCTAGCATCGAGCTTCGTGGCTACCGTCGCAGGCACCTGGGACGAGCTTCTCGCAGGAGAGGAGCTCGCCTACCTGACCGAGGTGCCCGCCAGGGAGCCGGACGTCGTCCACTTCCCGGAGGAGCTCGATCCGCGCGTCCGCTCCGCGCTCGAAGCCCAGGGCCTGAACGGGCTCTACCGCCACCAGGCGGAGGCCTTCGCCGCAGCCGGCCGCGGCGAGCACCTCGTCGTCTCCACCGGCACGGCCAGCGGCAAGACGCTGGCGTTCAACCTCCCTGTCCTCGATGCGCTCGCCGCGGAGCCGAAGCTCCGGGCCCTCTACCTCTATCCGACGAAAGCCCTCGCGCAGGATCAGGCGCGGGCGCTCGCCTCGTACGGCATCCCGCGGCTGCGGCCGGCCATCTACGACGGGGACACGGAGAGCGAGCGCCGCTGGCAGATCCGCAAGTGGGCGAACGTCATCCTCACGAACCCGGACATGCTTCACGTCGGAGTGCTCCCGCATCACGACCGCTGGGGGGACGTGCTGCAGAACCTCCGCTACGTCGTCGTGGACGAGGCCCACGTCTACCGCGGGGTCTTCGGATCCCACGTCGGAAACGTCCTGCGGCGCCTGCGGCGGGCAGCGTCGATCTACGGCGCCGAGCCGCAGTTCCTGCTCGCTTCCGCGACGATCGCGAACCCTGGCGAGCTCGTCGAGTCCCTCCTCGGGCTCGACGCGGCTGTGATCGGGGACGACGCCGCGCCGCGTGCAGCCCGAACCATCGCCTTCTGGAACCCGCCCGTGCTCGACGAGGAGCTGCAGCTACGGGCAAGCGCCCTCGGCGAGGCCTCCCGACTGCTTGCGGAGCTGGTCCGACGCGACCTGCGGACAATCTGCTTCGCCAAGTCGCGCAAGTCGGCCGAGCTGATCCACCGCTTCGCATCCGAGCGCGTGCCGGAGCTCGCCGACCGGCTCTCTCCCTACCGGGCGGGGTATACGCCCGCCCAGCGGCGTGACATCGAGAGGCGGCTCGTCGAGGGAGAGCTCCTCGGGGTGACCGCGACCGACGCGCTCGAGCTCGGGATCGACATCGGGCTGCTCGACTGTGCCATCTCGACCGGGTTCCCAGGAACGGTCGCCAGCCTGCGCCAGCAGTGGGGACGCGCCGGGCGGCGCGCGAAGGGGCTCGCCGTCCTCGTCGCGAGCGAGGACGCTCTCGACCAGTTCTTCATGCGCGAGCCGGAGGCGCTCATGAACAGGCGAGTGGAAGCGGCCATCCTCGACCACGCAAACCCGCGCGTGCTCGACGGTCACGTGCTCTCAGCGGCCTTCGAGGCGCCGCTCGACGAACGAGACGTGCCCTTCCTCGGCGAAGAGGCTCTGGTGCGAGCGGACGCTCTTGCGGCCGCCGGCGAGCTGAAGAAGACCAAGGCCGGCTACGTGTGGGCGGGCCGCGACTATCCGGCCGCCCGCTTCTCGCTACGCTCGACGACGCCGGACGCATTCTCTGTAGTCGACGTCTCGACCGGGTCGATCCTCGGGCTCGTCGAGCGGGAACGCGCCTACTCGACCGTGCACGAGGGAGCGATCTACCTCCATCTCGGCGAGTCGTACCGCGTGCTGGAGCTCGACCTGGACATGCGGACAGCGGTCGTAGAGCCGTTCCAGAGCGATTACTACACCCAGCCGAAGAAGGAGACGATGACGGCGATCGAGCGACCCGAGATCACAGAGACGCAGCTCGGCATGGAGGTCTCGTTCGGAACGGTCGCCGTGACCGAGCAGGTGGTCGCCTACCAGAAGAAGGGGATTCGCGACCAGGCGACGCTCGAGCTGGTCGCCCTCGAGCTTCCCGAGACGACCTTCGAGACCGAGGCGGTCTGGTACCTACCCGAGCCCTGGATGCTCGCTGGTCTCGAGGAGATCGAGCGTCTCCTCGGCTCGCTGCATGCCGCGGAGCACTCGATGATCGCGCTCCTCCCGCTGTGGGCGATGTGCGATCGCTGGGATATCGGAGGGCTCTCGACGAACATCCACTTCCAGACAGGCCGCCCAACGGTCTTCATCTACGACGGCCACGCCGGCGGCGTCGGGATCGCCAAGCGCGGCTTCGACCAGTTCGAGGGCTGGGTCGCGGACACCGAGCGCTTGCTCGCCGGCTGTCCGTGCGAGTCCGGCTGCCCGTCATGCGTCCAATCGCCCAAGTGCGGCAACCTGAACGAGTTCCTCGACAAGGCGGGCGCGCTCGTCCTTCTCCGCCGGATGCTCACGGCGGCCACGGAGAAATGAGGAGGGGCCGGCCCGTGCGCCGGCCCCTCGACCGCAGCCCGAGGTTCCGACTACGGATACGTGGTTAGGCTCACGGGCGGATTGGTACGGCGTGAGGCACGCGGCGGCACCCTGATCCTCGGCGGCGGGTTCGCAGGGGCGTACGTGGCGCGCCTGCTCGGGAAGGCCGGCTCGACGATCGTCAGCCGCGAGAACTTCATGCTCTATACGCCCATCCTCCCGGAGGCGGCCTCCGGGACCCTCGAGCCCCGCCACGTCGTCGTCCCGCTGCGCATGATGTGCCGCCATTCCGAACTCCTTCTCGGCAAGGCCGAGGCTCTCGACACGTCGGCGCGGACAGTTCACGTTGAGACCGACGTGGGGCCCTTCGAAGTGCACTACGACAGGCTGGTCGTCGCTCTCGGAGCGGTCGCACGAACGCTCCCCGTCCCCGGTCTCGCCGAACATGGACTCGGGTTCAAGAGCCTCGCCGACGCGATCTACCTCCGCAACCACGTGCTCCGGCAGCTCGAGCTCGCCGACGAAGCGCTCACGGCGAACGACGCCAAGCGGCACCTGAGCTTCGTGTTCGTCGGCGCCGGTTACGCCGGCGTGGAGGCGCTGGCCGAGCTCTCCGACCTGCTGCACTACACGGCGCGCTATTACCCTCGCCTCAAGAACGTGCGCCAGCGCTGGGTGCTCGTCGACGCTGCACCCAAGATCCTTCCTGAGATCCCCAGGCGGCTCGGCGAGTACGCGGCACGCGAGCTCTCGAAACGTGGGGTCGACATCCGGGTCTCGACTACGCTCGAGTCCGTGGAGGAGCACGCCGTCACCCTCTCAGACGGAAGCCGTCTCGAGACGGAGACGCTCGTCTGGACGGCCGGCGTCAAGGCGAACCCGCTCCTCGGACGACTCGGCCTTCCGCTCGAGGACCACGGGCGCGTCGTGGTCGATCAGTTGCTCAAGGTGGACGGATTGGACGACGTCTGGGCGCTCGGTGACGGTGCAGCCGTGCCCAATCAGGCCACACCCGGGAGATTCGACCCACCGACCTGCCAGCACGCGCTCCGCCAGGCGAAGCGCCTGGCGAAGAACATGAAGGGCGACCCGCGTCCCTACAAGTACCGGATGCTCGGCCAGGTGGCGACTCTCGGCCGCTACAAGGGGATCGCCGAGGTTCTAGGCCTCCAGCTGCGAGGCTTCCCCGGCTGGTTCGTGACCCGCACCTACCACCTGTACCAGCTCCCCCTGTTCACCCGGAAGCTGCGCGTGGTCGTCGACTGGACTGTGGCGCTCTTCTTCCGCCGCGACATCGCCGAGCTCGGGATGCTTGGCCACCCGGAGCAGCTCCGCGATGACGCCTGAGCTCGAGCGGGCTGCAGCCTTCGAGGATGCGCTCCTCGAAGCCGCGGCCGAGCGAATCGAGCGCATCCCGCTGGGAAGCGCCGTCTTCACCGACTCGCTTCCCGTCGTCTGGTCGCTCAACCTCTTGCGCGTGGAGGCGTCCGGCGCAAGCGTGAAGGAGATAGCCGCCGAGGCCGAGCGCCTCCAGGGCGGCGCCGGGCTCGAGCATCGCCGCGTCGCGATCCAGGACGAGACCGCGGGCAAGAATCTCGAGGAGGGCTTCAACGCCCTGGGCTGGAAGCCGGACGTCTTTCTCTTCATGGTTCCCCGCCGCGAGCCCAACCGGCCGGTCGACACGAGCGGCGTCGTCGAGATAGGGCGTGAAGAGCTGCGGCCGATCCGCGAAGCGATCCTCGGCGAATGGCTGGGCGACCTCAACGGAGAGGTCATGCGCCAGATCGGCGAATCGGATCGGCGCTTCGCCGAGGCGGGGAACGCACGCCACTTCGCCGTCGTCGTGGACGGCGAGCCGGTGAGCTCGACCGACCTCTTCTCGGACGGCCGCACCGCCCAGATCGAGGACGTCGGCACGCTCCCCGATCACCGCGGCGCCGGCCACGCGAGCGCGGTCGTCATGAAGGCGCTGGAAGAGGCCCGGGCCATGGGCCACGACTTCATCTTCCTCGTCGCCGACGCACGGGACTGGCCCAAGGAGATGTATCGCCGTCTGGGCTTCGACGGCATCGGGGAGAAGTACGCGTTCCTCCTGAGCGACCACGCTCCTTGAACGCCGGCCCGCTCCACGAGCTCCGGCTCAAGACGCCCCGACTCGAGCTGCGGCTCGGCTCGCGCGAGGAGCTGGTCGACCTCGGGCACCTGGCACAGGAGGGCATCCATCCGCGCGAGGAGATGCCGTTCGAGATTCCGTGGACCGACCGCAGTGGCGAGCCGACCTTCGTCGAGGACTTCGTCGCCTACCACGAAGACGCGCTAAGGGCCTGGAAGCCGAACGATTGGTCGCTTAACCTGCTGGCCTTCCTCAAGAGTCGGCCCATCGGCTCGCAGAGCATCCGCAGCGAGGACTTCTCGACACGGCGCGAGATCGACACGGGCTCGTGGCTTGGCCGGGCCTATCAGGGTCAGGGTCTCGGCACGGAGATGAGGACAGCCGCGCTCGAGCTGGCATTCCGAGAACTCGGAGCCACGGCGGCCGTCTCGGGCTCGGTGGTCGGCAACGAGTCCTCGAAGCGCGTCTCGGAGAAGCTTGGCTACGCAGTCGTCGGGTCAAGCACGATCGCGCCTCGCGGCGAGCCCGTCATCAAATACGACCTCCGCATCGAGCGCGAGACGTGGCAAGCTCCCGTACAGGTTGAGATCGAGGGCGCGGCGAGCTGCCTGGCTCTCTTCGGGCTCAGCGAATCCGCTTGAGCGCCTCGCCGATCGACTGGCGGCCGTCGAGCACGGGCGCGAAAAGGTCGCCCTCCCGTTGGATTCGCCCCAGGACGACCTCCATTGTGAAATCGAGGGGATCGAGCTTCTCATTCACTTCGTCCCAGCGGAGTGGCGTCGAGACGGGCGCCCCCTCGCGCGGGCGGAGGGAATAGACCGACGCGATCGTCTTGCCCTCGCCGTTCTGGTTCGCGTCGATGAGCACGCCGCGGCGCTTCGACTTCGACCACTCGGTGGTCACGAGCCCACGATGGGTCCGCTCGAGCGTCTTGGCGACGATCTCGGCGAACTCGCGGGTGTCGGCATAGGTGTAGCGGCGCTGAATGGGGACGAGGACGTGGATCCCGTCGGAGCCGCTCGTCTTCGGATAGCCCTCGAGCTCGAGCGCGTCGAGCACCTCCTTGATGAGCAGCGCGACCTGAACCGTCTCCTTGAAGCCGACATCCGGCGACGGATCGAGATCGAAGAGGACGAAGTCCGGCCGCTCGGGCTTGTCGACCCGCGAGTACCAGACGTTCATGTCGATGCACCCCATGTTCACCATCCAGAGCAGCGACAGCTCGTCGTTGACGAGCGGATACGTGATCATCCGCTTCTCGCGCGACTGCCGTGAGGTGGCGCGGAACGCCTTGCGCGCGATCCACTCGGGCATGCCCTTCGGCGCGTCCTTCTGGAAGAAGAAGTCCTCCTTGATCCCGTTCGGGTAGCGCTTCATCGTGAACGGCCGGTTTTTCAGGTGCGGGACGAGGACGTCCGCGGCGTCCCGGTAGTACGCGAGCAGGTCGCCCTTCGTGATGGCCTCGTCCGGGAAGAAGACCTTGTCGAGGTTGGACAACTTGAGGACGCGCTTGCCCTTCCGAATTTCGGTCTCGATCGGATGCTCTGGACGCACCTCGGCCGCCTCCTTGTCCTCGCGCAGCCCTTTGTACGAGGGGGCGCGCAGGTGATGGTCGTGTGTCCACTCGACGAACTCGACCTCGCAGACGAGCTTCGGCTCGACCCAGACGACGTCTCCCTTTCTGACACGAGGCATCTTCGGCACGACTGAGAACGGCGGGGTCGGGCGCTCGAGCGGGCGCAGGAGCTTCAGCAGCTTGTCGATCTCCTCCTCGGTGAAGCCGGTGCCGCAGTTTCCGACGTAGCGAAGCTCTCCCGCGACGTTCTCGGCCAGGACGAGGGAGCCCAGCCGGCCGGCGCGCCGCCCCTGCCCCTTCGTGTAGCCGGCGATCACGAACTCCTGGTGCTGCTTCCCTGGTTTCACCTTCAGCCAGTCGCGGCTGCGGCGCGCCGGCTCGTAGCGTGACTGCGCCCGCTTCGCCATCACACCTTCGAGCCCCTGCTCTTTCGCGGCTTGCTCGAGGGCTCGGCCGTCCTCGAAGGCCTCCGAGAGCTGGATGGCCTTGTTCCTGCGGTCGAGAATCTCCTCGAGACGCGCCCGCCTCTCGACGAATGGGAGGTCGATGAGGGGCTCGCCCTCGAGCTCGAGCAGGTCAAAGACGTAGTAGACAAGCGGGTACCCGCCTCTCTGCATGGCGGAGAAGCTCGTCCGCCCCTGCTCGTCGATGGCGCAGACTTCGCCGTCGAGCACGCAATCCGTGGTGCGGAGGGCGCGCGGCAACTGGCTCGCGATCGCAGCGAAGCGCTCGGTGTAGTCCTGATCCTTGCGGGTGCGGAGCTCCGGATCGCCGTTCGTGACGTAGGCGATCGTGCGGTAGCCGTCCCACTTCGCCTCGTAGAGCCAGCCGCGCCCCGTTGGGAGCTTTTCCGCCAGCGAGGCGAGCATCGGCGCGTAGCGGCGGTGCTCGCGTGCCTTCACAGCCCCTTTCTCGTCCCGCTTCTTGATCAGGAGCCAGTTCTTGGGATCGCCGGAAAGCTTGGCCGGGACGAGCGTCCAGGTGCCCTGAAGCTTCTTGCCGTTCAGGCGGACTGTGAGCCCGCCATCCTTCTTTTCCTCGACGAGCTCGTACGTGCCGTTGTCCCAGATCTCGACCTGGCCGGCGCCGTACGAGCCCTTCGGGATCTCGCCCTCGAACGAGGCGTAGTCGAGCGGGTGATCCTCGACGTGGACGGCGAGATTTCGCTGCCCGGGCTCGAGCGGAACGCCCTTCGGGACCGCCCAGCTCGCCAGGGCGCCGTCACGCTCCAGCCGGAAGTCGTAGTGCAGCCGGCGCGCATCGTGGCGCTGGACGACGAAGATCGGCTGTTTCCCACGCTTGCGGCCCCCGAACGGCTCGGGGGTCTTCTTCCGGTCTCGCTTGCGTTCGTACTCGCGGAGCTGCGCCACGCCCCTAGCATGCCTTCCGCGGGGCCTTTTTGAACAGTCCCGGTTTTATTCGCAAACGGTGCGGGTACAAGCGACGGCGAGAAGCTTCCTTTGCGACTTCTCTGCCGACCAGGGGGGGTTGGCACTTGAGCCCGGTAGCGATACCGGGCTCAAGGCCTTGGAGCGCCATGTGTAAAGGATTCGCAAAAGAGGGGATAACCCTGTGGATGCTGTGGATGGGCGGAGACCGCCCGGTTACTCCAAAAACACCCCCATATTGCGGAATTTTCGGTGTCGCGCCCGGCGCCGCTCTTCGAAATCCACGCCTTCCACATCCAGCAGCGCGTCCCTGACGGCTGCGCCGAGGAGCTCGGCGGCAGCGTCGTGGTCGGTGTGCGCGCCGCCCGGGGGCTCGGGCACGACCGCGTCGACCACCCCGAGCTCGAGGCAGTGGATAGCGTCCGGCTTGAACGCAGCCGCAGCCTTCTTTGCCTCGCCCGCATCGCGCCAGAGGATGGCCGCGCAGCCCTCCGGGGAGATCACCGAGTAGATGGCGTTCTCCTGCATGAGGACGCGGTCTGCCACGGCGATCGCGACAGCGCCGCCCGATCCTCCCTCGCCGATGATGCAGGTGACGCTCGGCACCCGCAGGCGCAGCATCGCGAGCTGCGAGCGGGCGATCCAGCCACCCTGGCCGTGCTGCTCCGCAACGACACCCGGGTAGGCGCCGGGCGTGTCCACGAGCGTGATCACGGGAAAACCGTGCCGGTCGGCGACCTCCATCGTCCGCATGGCTTTCCGGTAACCCTCCGGATACGTCATCCCGAAGTTGCGGTGGGTGCGCTCGCGGATGTCGCGCCCTTTCTGGTGCCCGATGAGGGCGATCGTCCGCCCCTCCAGGCGACCGAGCCCCGTGACCAGCGCGGCGTCATCCCCCAGTGAGCGATCGCCGTGCAGCTCGACGAAGTCGTCGAGGATGCGCTCGACGTAGTCGAGCGTGTACGGCCGGTCCTGGTGCCGCGCCAGCTCGACCGCCTGCCAGACGTCGTCTTCGGTCGCTTCCTCGCCGATCCGGTCGATCTGGCGCTGGAGGCGGGCCATCTCGCCGGAGACACCGACGCCGCGAAGGAGCGGCAGCTCGCGGAGCTTGGCGAGCCGCCCGCGCAGCTTCAGTTGCTCGGCTTCGCCCTGAGTCCCTTCCTCAGTTGCCATTGCGCTCGAAGAGGGTCAGCACACGACCGAGGAATGGCCGCAGCTCCGGCCGTGACACGATCGCGTCCACGTGGCCAAAGCGCTGGTTCGACTCCGCGAGGCCGAAGTCCTCGGGGAGCTTCTCGCGTGTGGTCTGCTGGACGACGCGCGGGCCCGTGAACGCAAGCAGGGCGCCCGGCTCGGCGACGATGAGGTCGCCCAGGCTCGCGAAGCTCGCGAGCACCCCGGCGGTCGTCGGGTGCGTCATCACGGAGATGAACGCTGCCGGGGCCTCGCGAAGCTCGTCGACCGCAGAGACGGTCTTGGGCAGCTGCATCAGGGAGAGGATCCCTTCCTGCATGCGAGCGCCTCCGGAGGCGGTCACGCAGACCAGGGGCACACGCCGGTCGGCGGCGCGCTCGCAAGCCCGGACGAACTTCTCGCCCACCGCGCTGCCCATCGACCCGCCCATGAAGCCGAAGTCCATCACCGCGAGCTCGACGGGCCGCCGCTCGATGATCGCGCCGCCGGCGATCATCGCATCGCCGAGGCCCGTCGCGACCTCCGCCTCCGCCAGCCGCTCGGTGTAGGCGCGCAGGTCGAAGAACCCGAGCGGGTCGGCCGAGCGGAGCCCCGCGTCGGCTTCCTCGAACGTTCCTCGATCGGCGAGCTGGTTCACCCGCTCTCGTGCGCGAACCGGGAAGTGGTGTCCGCACTGAGGGCAGACACGCAGATTGGCGTCGAGCTCCTCGTCCTTGTAGTGCGAGTGGCAGCTCGGACACGTGTTGGGATGCTTCTTTTGAGGCTCCGGCTCGGGCCCTCGATGCTCGATGGACACGTCGATGTGGCTCGCCATGGCCGCATCTTACGGCGATGGGCCATTGGGTCGTTACAGGCCGAGGGCGGAACAGACCCGCGCGAGCGCGGGCACGTTGTCCGGGCTCGCGGAGAGGCCGCTGAGGCCGGCGCCCGCGACCGGCTTGGCCGCGGCGATGTCCATGAGGATGTCGGTGCTCTCGGCGATCGACAGTCCACCCGGCTCGGGCATGTACGCCGAGATCTCATCCTCCGGGTCGAGAACGTCGCAGTCGAACGCGACATACACGGCGTCCACGCCTTTTAGGGCGGGCGTGACTTCGTCGCTGCCCGTGTGCAGACCCGTGGCCGCGATGAACTCCTTTTCCGGCGGATCGAGATTGCGTGCGCCGACGAGAACGGTGTCCTCGGGCCGCACCGTGCCCGAGTCGAGCAACATTCGCAGCGGCATCCCCCACTGGTTCCCGCTCGGGGAGCTTTCCGGGGTGTTCAGGTCGCCGTGGGCGTCGAACCAGACGACTGCGAGGCGTCCGTAGCGCGTCGCTAGCCCCTCGACTGCGCCGACGTGCGCGCAGCAGCAGCCTCCGAGAACGAGTGGCCGGTCGGGAAGTGAGGCGGCGAGTGCGAGGTTCTGCTCCGTCAGCGTGTCCTCGTCAACGACGGCCGCCTCGGGATACGGAAGCGCGAGAAACGCGGCTTCGATCATCTCCTCGCCGCCGTCACCCCACGCGCGCGGCACCCGCACGAGGCCGACGGGGAAGGAGCGGCCACAGGAATGGCACTCGTAGTCCCCGTCGCCCAGCGCCACGGCCGTCAGCGTGCGGCAATCGGGACAGCGGGCCCGCAGGTGGGACACGCCTAAAAAATACCGGCAGGCACCAGCTCGTCGAGGACCTCCGGCAGCCGGGCAAGGTCCTTCAGCTCGGCCGCGCGCGGCAGATCGCTCGTCTCGTGGAGGCGATTGATCCAGACGGCCGTGAGCCCGAGCTGGGAGGCGGGCTCGATGTCGTGGTAGAGGCTCGCACCGACGTGGGCGTGCTGCTGGCGGTCGGCGTCCTCGTGGTCGAAGAAGTAGTCCCAATGGCCCGACGCCGGCTTGTAGGAGCCCGCCTCGGCGGCCGTCACCCATGCGTCGACAGGCACGCCGATCCGTTCGAGGGACGATTCGAGGAGCTCGGGATCCGTGTTGGACAGAATCGCGAGCTTGAAGCCGCGGCCGCGCAGCTCCGCGAGCGAGCCGGGCACCTCGGGAAACGGCCGCCACGACGGCAGCGAGTCTGCGAGCGCGTATTCGTCCTCGGGCGCGAGCGACAAGTCCTCGTCGCCGGCGAGGAGGACAAGTGCCTGACGCATGACCTCCCGGTAGGGAAGCGCGCCCTGTAGTTGCACCCGTGGCTCGATCTCGTGGTAGCGCTGGCGCAGCTCCTCGCGGTCGGCGTCCGGCCACAGCCCCGCGAGCGCGTCTCCGATCCCGCCGTTCCAGTCGATCAGCGTCCCGTAGCAGTCGAACGTGGCCCAGCGGTCGGCCACGCTGCTAGTCCTTGAACTTCCTGAAGACAAGGCAGGCGTTGTGCCCGCCGAACCCGAAGTTGTTCGAGAGCGCGTGCTCGGTCTTCCACTCCCGCGACTCGTTCGGGATGTAGTCGAGGTCGCACTCTGGATCCGGATGCTCGTAGTTGATCGTCGGCGGGATGACGTCCCGTTGGACGGCGAAGATCGACAGGATCGCCTCGATCGCCCCGCTGGCACCGAGACAGTGACCGGTCGCTCCCTTCGTCGACGAGATGGGCGTCTTGCGCGCCTTCTCCTCCCCGAGTGCGATCTTGATCACGCGCGTCTCGCTCGCGTCTCCGAGCGGCGTGGACGTCCCGTGAGCGTTGATGTAGTCGATCTGGTCCGGCGTGACCCCGGCATCGTCCATCGCCATGTGCATCGCCCTCGCGGGGTGCCGGCCGGTCGGGTCGGGCTCGGTGATGTGCTGCGCGTCCGAGGAGATGCCGTAGCCGGCGAGCTCGGCGTAGACCTTCGCGCCTCTCTTCCTCGCATGCTCGAGCTCCTCGAGGACGATGATGCCTCCCGCCTCGCCCATGACGAAGCCGTCCCGCTCCGCGTCGAACGGGCGGCTCGCCTTCTCGGGGGCGTCGTTCCGGCGCGAGAGCGCTCTCATTGCGCCGAAGCCCCCGATACCGACCTTCGTGATCCCTGCCTCCGTGCCACCGGCGAGCATGACGTCGGCACGACCGAGCCGGATGTCGTCGAGCGCCTGTCCGATGGCCATGTTTGACGCCGCGCAGGCCGTGCATTCCGACCAGAGCGGTCCCCGAGTGCCCAGCTCCATCGACACCCATGCGGAGCCCATGTTCGGAATGATCGCGGGGATCGCGAAGGGGTTGATGCGATCCGGGCCGCGCTTGATGAGCTGGTCGTAGCAGTCCTGGAACGCCTTGAGGCCGCCGATTCCCGTCGCCACCGAGGCACCCGTGCGCTCTGTCTCGGGCTCGATCTCGATGCCGGAGTCCTCCTCCGCCATCCGGGCGGCAGCGATGATCATCTGCGCGAACCGGTCCATCTTCCGGGCCTTCCGGTGCTCGATCCACGTGGTGGGTTCGAAGTCCTTCAGCTCGCAGGCGAAATGGACGGCGAACTCGGAGGAGTCGAACGCCTGGATGGGGCCGGCGCCGCTCTTGCCGGCGGTGAGGTTCGTCCAGAATGTCTCGGCGTCGTTCCCGAGCGGGGTGACGGCTCCCACTCCGGTCACGACGACGCGTCGTCTTCCGTTCGTGCTCAAAGGTTCCCTCTCTCCCTACATACCCAGTCCGCCGTCCACGAGGAGTACTTCCCCCGTGATGAAAGCGGCGTCGTCCGAGCAAAGAAAACGTACCGCACCCGCTACGTCTTCCGGCTCGCCGAGCCGGCCGAGGGGCGTGTTGCCGAGGATGAGCCCCCGCTGCTCCTCGTTCAGGACGTCGGTCAGCTCGGTGGTGATGTAACCGGGGGCGATCGCATTCGACTCGTACGCCGCGGGATCCGAGCTCGCGCGCGAGCGCCTTGGTGAGGCCGATGATTCCCGCCTTCGAGGCCGCGTAATTCGCCTGCCCGGGGTTCCCGTGGATCCCGACGACGCTCGAGAGATTGACGATCGAGCCGGTGCGGCGGCGCAGCATCTTCCGAGACACGGCGCGTGCTGTGTTGAAAGTGCCGCGCAGATTCGTGTCGATGACCGTCTCCCAGTCGTCGTCACTCATGCGCGCGATCAGCGTGTCCCGCGTCACGCCGGCGTTGTTCACGAGCGCGTCGATGTCGCCGAGCTCCCCCTCCACCCGCTCGATGAGCGCCTGTGCCTCCTCGGCCTTGGACACGTCTGCCTGAACAGCGATTCCGCCGATCTCACCGGCGATCGTCTCCGCGGCGTCCTTTCCCGAGCGGCAGTTGACCGCCACCTTCGCGCCGGCGCGGGCGAGCTCGCGGGAGATCGCCGCTCCGATCCCGCGGGAGCCTCCGGTGACGAGGGCAACCTTCCCCTCGAGCGACGCGAACCCGTTCTCAGGCAGCGGAGAGCGTCTCCTGGAAGCGGCGGAGCGACTCGGGATCCCCGACCGATACCGTCTTGAGCGAGCGGTCGCACCGACGGAGCAAGCCGCTCAGAACCTGGCCCGGGCCGATCTCGACGAACATCTCGACGCCCTCGGCGATCAGAGCCCTCACGGCCTGGGTGAAGCGCACCGGCCCGGTCAGCTGCTCGACGAGGAGGTCGACGAGCCCGGAGCCGTCCTCGATCCGAGCGGTGACGGTCGACATGAACGCGCGTCGCGGGCTCCCGGAACGTCACCGATTCGAGCGCCGGGCGCAGGCGCGCCCCCGCGCTCTCGACGAGCGGGCTGTGGAATGCCCCGCTCACGCGGAGCTTCACGGTCTTCCGCGCCCCCGCCTCGGCGGCGGCGGCAAGCAGCTCGTCGACGGCGGCGTTCTCTCCCGAGACGACGATCTGGCCCGGGCAGTTGTAGTTCGCCGGCCACACGTTCTCGATGCCGGCGCAGAGCTCCTCGACGACCGTGTCCTCCAGACCGAGGACGGCGGCCATCGCGCCGGGTTTCTCCCGCGCCGCCTCGGCCGTCGCGCGGCCCCGTTCACCCACGAGTGCGAGTGCGTCCCGGTCGCTGAGCGCCTCCGCCGCGGCCAGGGCCGAGTATTCGCCGACCGAGTGGCCGATGACGTAGTCGGGCTTGATCCCCACCGACCGCACGGCCCGCAGGCACGCGATCGAGGTCGCGACGAGCGCGGGCTGCTGCTTCTCCGTCTCGGTGAGCTCTTCGATCGGCCCCTCGAAGCAGAGCCGCGCGACATCGAAGCCGACCGCCTCGCTCGCCTCGTCGAACACCGCGCGGGCCTCGGGATACTCGGCGGCGATCGCCTGGCCCATGCCGACGTCCTGGGAGCCCTGGCCGGGGAAGCAGAAGGCGATCTTCACGCGACCGCCTGCCCGTCGTTCCAGACCGTGTACGCGGAGCCCCAGGTCAGCCCGGCGCCCATGCCCGTCATGAGGACCCTGGTGCCCTTCGCCAGCCTGCCGGCCCCGACCGCCTCGGCCAGACAGAGCGGGATCGAAGCCGAGGACGTGTTCCCGTAGCGCTGAACGTTGACGAAGACCTTCTCCTCGGGAATGCCGAGTTTTCCTGCCGCGTGGTCGATGATCCGCTTGTTCGCCTGGTGCGGGATGTAGAGGTCGATGTCGTCGACTGTCAGCCCGCATTCCTCGAGGAGCTTCTCGGCGGAGGTGACGAGGATGCGCGTGGCGAACTTGTAGACCTCGCGGCCGTTCATCTGCAGAAAATGCATCTCCTGTGCGACGGTTTGCTCGCTCACAGGGTTACGCGAGCCGCCGGCCGGGATCGAGAGGTCCTTCCCGCCCTCGCCGTCCGAGCCGAGCTCGAAGCCGAGGAAGCCGCCGTCCGAAACGCGCTCGAGCACTACAGCGCCGGCTCCGTCCCCGAAGAGGACGCACGTCGAGCGGTCATGCCAGTTGGTGATCTTCGAGAGCGTTTCCGTCCCGACGACGAGTGCGTTTTCCGCCAGCCCACCGGACACGGCGCCGTAGGCCTGCGCCAGCGCGTACATGAAGCCCGTGCACCCTGCCGACAGGTCATAAGCGCCGGCATCGTGAGCGCCGAGCGCCGATGCGAGCAGCGAGCCCGTCGAGGGGAAGAACATGTCGGGCGTCACGGTGGCGACCACGACCAGGTCGACGTCCGCCGCGTCGAGCCCGGCGGCCTCGAGCGCCTGTCGGGCGGCGGGAAGCGCCAGATCGCTCGCCGCCTGGCTGGGATCGGCGATGCGGCGCTCCCTGATCCCCGTGCGCTCGGTGATCCACTCGTCGGAGGTATCGACGATCCGTGCGAGCTCGTCGTTCGTCATAACCCGGTCGGGCACGTAGGAGCCCACTCCCGTGATGCCGATCGCACCGTTTCTGGAGACGTTGGCGAGAATGGCTTCCTACCCGTCCGTCACGGCGAAGGTCAGCGTGCCGCGTGCCGCGAGCTCGCCGTCCACCGTCGCCGTTGCCTTGCCGCGGCCGATCGGGCCGCGCACCCGTTCGAGCTCGCACGTGAGCTCGAGCTCGTCTCCCGGCTCGACGATCCGCTTGAACCGAACGTCGTCGATTCCCGCGAAGAGCGCGAGCTTGCCCTTGTTCGCCTCGTCTGCGAGCACGGCAACGGCGCCGGTCTGCGCCATGGCCTCGACGATGAGGACGCCCGGCATGATCGGCCTGCCGGGAAAGTGGCCCGAGAGGTACCACTCGTCCTCACGGACGCGCTTACGGGCGACCACCCGCGCGCCGGGCTCCAGCTCAACCACTTCGTCCAGCAGTAGGAACGGGTCTCGGTGCGGGAGGATTTCCTCGATCTCCGCGCGCCCCAGGGATGTCTTCATGCCCGCGCGAGTTCCTCGAGATGCGCCTTGACGCTGGCGCGCGCGCGATGCACGTAGCACTTCGCCGTCCCGACAGGAATCGAGGCCACCCGGGCGATCTCGGCGTAGGAGAGGCCGAACGAGTCGCGGAGAACGACGGCTGCCCGCTGCTTGGGCGAGAGTCGTGAGAGCGCCTCGGCGACGTCCGCCCGGAGGTCGGCGAGCGCTGCGAGGCGCGATGGATCCGATTCTTCGTCGTCCGCACACTCCTCCATGACCAGGAGCTCGGTCCGGCGCACCTTCTGAAAGGCGATGCGGTCGCGGCACGTGTTCACCACGAGCCTGTGCAGCCATGTCGTGAACTGCGCCTCGCCGCGGAACTGGCGCAGCCGCGTGCAGAGCTTGACAAGCGACTCCTGGGCGGCGTCCCGTGCGTCCTCCAGATCGTTGACGAGCTGCGCCGCCAGGCGGTTGACCCTGGGGGTGTGCCGTTCGACGAGGGCCTCGAGCGCGCGGGAGTCCCCTCCCGTCGCGCGACGCACGAGCTCGGCGTCGCTCGCACGGGAGTAGATACACCCGATATGCCCATTCCGCTCGTACAGACGGGGCTGGACTTCGGTCGGTTGCACGACACGCTTAGTCTATGCGCTCGTGCCGCCCCCAGACTCCCTCGCACCCGAGGTCGTCGAGCCCCTCGTAACCGGGCGTTTCGGACGTCCGTACCTCTACGAGGAGAGTTGCGAGTCGACTCAGCAGCTCGTCGACAGGGATCTCGACGAAGGAGCAGCCGCGGTCTGCGACGTCCAGACACAGGGCCGAGGCCGCCTTGGGCGGGGTTGGGACACGCCCCCCGGGACCGCGATTCTCAGCTCGGTGCTCCTGAAGCCGAGCGGCGGGCAGCTCGAGCAGCTTTCGCTCGTCGCGGGACTCGCCGCTGCTGAGACCGTCGAGCGCGCCCTCGAGCTCGCCGTGCAGGTGAAGTGGCCCAACGACGTCATGGTCAACCGGCGGAAGGTGGCCGGAGTGCTCGCCGAAGCGGCCAACGGCTCTGTCGTCGTCGGGATCGGCATCAACGTCAACCAGTCCCGCGAGGAGCTGCCGGGCGACGCGAAGGTCCAGCCCGCGTCGCTCTACACGACTGACGGCGTGCGGCGCGAACGCGCCCCCTTGCTCGCGGATCTCTTCGCCTCACTGGAGGAAAGCTACGCCCGCTGGCTGGAAGGCGGGCTCAACGCGCTCTACGACAATCTCGGCGCCCGCGACTTCCTCCGCGGACGGCGAGTCTTCGTCGACGGAAGAGCCGGCACGGGCATCGGCATCAACCGGAGCGGCCGGCTGGAGGTCGAGCTCGACGGCGAGCGCGTCGCAGTCGAAAGCGGCGAAGTCCTCTTCGAGCGCTAGCGCCGCCTGACGCGGGCGCTCGCGACCGGGCTGAGGTTCTCGGCCGCGTCCCGGACTGTCGCCCGGACGTTGCGACAGACGCCGGCGTGCGAGACGACGTGCGTCCCGGCGGAGACTTTCAGGACGACCGCCTCACTCCGGCCGAACCAAACCTTCAGGCGCCCCGCCTCGCCGAGCGTGATCGTCGCGGTCGTGCGGCGGTTCCCCGCCGTGGCCCGCACGATGCGCACAGCGGGCGGCCTCGTGTCGAGCCAGACGTGCTTGGAGAGGACCCGTGTCCCCAGGCTCGTAGTCGCCTCGACCTTGACCCTGTACTTGCCGTCGGCCGCACGTGTCCCCTGCCGGTTCTTCCCGCTCCAGGCGAACAACTTGCTTCCAGCGCCAAGATCGGCAGCAGGTTGCAAGGTCGCCACCCGGGAGTCCCGCCGGAGCACGAGCACCCGGACGCGAGCGGCCCGCGACAGGCCGAACGTGATGCCGGCGGTGTCGACCCGTCGATCGCCGTTGGGCGAGAAAATCTGCGGCGTGAGAGCGAGGAACCCGAGCGTCCGGTCAACCACGATTTCGCGCGAGCTCGAATCGGATTGCCCCGGCGACTGAGCGGTGATCTCGAGCGAGTAATCGCCGTCGGGGACGAGGGCGCCGCCTGTGTTGCGGCCGTTCCAGCGCAGGCGGCGGGTTCCGGCGCCGAAGGAGCGGGCGTTCGCGAGCCGCCGTACCGCGGTGCCGGAGCCGTTCACGACGTCGGCGGTCACCTTCGCAGCCGTGGTCAGGACGAATGAGATGCTCGTGCTCTCGCCAAGGCCGTCGCCGTTAGGGGTGAGTGCGGCCGGAGACGCGCGCAGACGTTGAACCGCGAGCGGCGGAGGCCCGGGCACCCGTGCGCTCCAGGGCCGAACGTTCGGGCCGGCTTCGACCGTGTACGTGTAGACGCCGAACGGGAACGCGGAAGCGTCCCACGTCCAGTCCACGGTCGTGCCGGTGCCGCCGCCGGTCGCGATGGTCGAGCCATCGTCAGCGCGGATGGTCACCGTCCAGGGAAGCGCGGCCGACAGCCGGCCCGTGACGTGAACGGGCCCGCCGAGGCTCCCCGAGACCTCCGGGTCGTAGAGCTTCGGGCCGCCCAGCGCGGCGACCGAGCGCCTGATGCCTGGGAGCTGTGCGTAGAGGGCGTTCCCGGGGCAGCTCGTCGGCCCCGTATCCCGGTGGCCGGCAACCGTCCGAAGCTTGACCGGGGTTCCGGCCGGATATACGGGGTTGCCGCCGGAGATCCAGGTCAAGGCGCCCTTGGGATCGACGTGCGCGACGTCGAGGCGCCAGGCGAGCAGGCGCACGAGGGCCGAGCGCGCGGCGCTCGAGATGGTGCTCGAGCTGTACGTGCCGAGCATGGAGACGCCCGTCGAACCGGTGTTGAACCCCTGCGCATGCGCGCCGACGACGTTCTGGTCGATTCCGCCCCCACGGCCCTCGAACACCTGGCCGTACTTGTCGATCAGGAAGTTGTAGCCGATGTCGTTCCACCCGTTGGCCTGTACGTGGTAGCGCTGGATTCCGCGGACGATCGCGGCAGACTGCGCCGCCGTATAAGAGTTCGTGCCGGCCGTGTGGTGGACGACCGCGAAGCGGACCCGCGAGGCGTAGTACGGCGGCCCGCGCACGATCGACTCGTCGGCGCCCCATTGCCCCCGCGTGATGATCGCCGGTTGGCTCGCCCGAGCCGGCGTGCGAGCCGCCCGCTCCTCCACAGGGCTCTCGATGAAGAACGCGCGCAGGCGCGTCACATCACCCCGCAGGCGGTACTGAATCGCCTTCGAGGGACCCGTCCAGTACGGGTTGCCGAGCCTCCACCGCCCGCCTGCGCGAGCCTCCCGGGTCCCCCGGTCCGGCGAGTCCTCGCCCTCGGGCCGCGCCGGCTGCCAGGCACTCCAGGCTCCAGTCAGGGCCCGGGTGCGAAACCACACTGTGCCCGAGCCGCGCCAGTGGATGCCGACCATGTCGAAGCGAAGCGGTGCCGCTCGCGCCACGGTCGTAGGCCGGGCCGCCCCCAACGGCTCGTCCCGCGCCACCACGCGAACTCCGGCAGCGGCGGGCCAGGCACCGAGAAGGGCCAGGAGACCGACGACGAGTGAGGCCCGCAGCAAAGTCATGACGGCGTCCGAAGCCTTCTTCGCAGAGTGACCGAGGCCTCCCAGGCGCTCAAGGGAATCGAGACCTTCCTGATAGAATTCTTACAGCCAAAAATGCTGTGGCTGCGGGCACTTTTCGCCATTGCGAGCGTCGTCTTCGTCAGTCTCGCGCTCGCCCAAACGGCCACAGCGGCCGACACGCCTCGCGTTCTCGCCGTCGAGTTCGAGAACGACATCAATCCGGTCACCGAGGACTACCTGACCGACGCGATCGACCGCGCGAACGACGAGGGCTACGACGCCGTCGCCATCCTCATGGACACTCCGGGCGGCCTCGACAGCTCGATGCGGAACATCATCAAGCGAGAGCTCGACTCCAAGGTGCCGGTGATCGTCTACGTCTATCCGCCGGGCTCACGCGCGGCCTCGGCGGGGGTCTTCATCATGATGGGCGCGGACGTCGCAGCGATGGCGCCCGAAACCAACATCGGCTCCTCGACCCCGATCTCGACCGGCGGCGGGGACATCCCCAAAGACCTCAAGCGCAAGGTCGTCAACGACGCCGTCGCCTACATCCGCGGGCTGGCGAGCGAGCACGGGCGCAACGCCGACTGGGCCGAGCAGGCCGTTCGGGTCGCGTCGAACCTGCCGGCGCGCGAAGCGCTCAGCATGAACGTCATCGATTACGTGTCGCCCGATCTCCCGACGCTCCTCGACACGATCGACGGCACGACGGTCGAGCCGAAGGGCATCGTCCTGCACACGGCCGGCGCGCAGATCGACACCATCCAGATGTCGCTCTGGAAGCGCATCCTCGACACGCTCATCGACCCGAACATCATCGTGCTCCTGCTCTCTCTCGGCGTCCTGGGGATCACGGTCGAGCTCTTCAACCCCGGCTTGATCTTCCCCGGTACCTTCGGCGCCATCTCGCTCATCGTCGCCTTCTTCGGCCTCCAGGTGCTCCCCGTGAGCGCCGCCGGCGTCCTCCTCATGCTCCTCGCGGCCGCCTTCTTCGCCGCAGAGCCCTTCGTGATGAGCCACGGGGCGCTCGCGCTCGCGGGCGCCGCATGCTTCGTCATTGGCTCGCTGATGCTCTTCGACCCGGCCGGGCCGCACTACCAGGTGTCGCTTTGGGTGTCGATCGCGATCGCCGGCACGCTCGCGCTCTTCGTCGCGGTCGCGGTGACGAAGACCGTGCAGGCCCGCCGGCGGCCCGCCACGACGGGCAAGGAGGAGCTGGTCGGGCAGGTGGGAGTCGTCCGCCAGGCGCTCGACCCGAATGGCTTCGTCTTCGTCCACGGGGAGCTCTGGCAGGCCCACACAGGCGGCGAGACGCTCGAGCCGGGCACGCCCGTTCGCGTCGACGCGATCGAGGGCGGCCTGGTGCTCGGCGTCAGCAGGGCCGAGCCCGCACCTGCGCCCGCCACGGCCTAGGCATAGGATGATTTCGACATGACCGCCGCTCTCATCGCAATCGCAGCAGTCGTCGTCATCATCCTCTTCTTGCTGGCGGCGGCGATCCGCGTCGCCCGCGAGTACGAACGCGGGGTCATCTTCCGCCTCGGGCGGCTCAACTCTCCTCCCAAGGGCCCAGGGCTCTTCTTCCTCATCCCTGTGATCGACAAGATGGTGCGCGTCGACCTGCGGACGGTGACCCTGAACATCCCGCCCCAGGAGGTCATCACCAAGGACAACGTCCCGGTGCGCGTCAACGCGGTCGCCTACTTCCGGATCATCGACCCGGAGAAGGCGATCGTGCAGGTGGAGAACTTCATGGTTGCGACCTCGCAGATCTCGCAGACCACCCTGCGCAGCGTCCTCGGCCAGCACGTCCTCGACGAGCTCCTCGCCGAACGCGACAAGATCAACGCGATCCTGCAGGAAATCATCGACGAGGCGACGTCCCCCTGGGGAATCAAGGTCTCGATCGTCGAGGTCAAGGACGTCGAGATCCCGAGCGGCATGCAGCGTGCAATGGCGCGACAGGCGGAGGCCGAGCGCGAGCGGCGCGCGAAAGTGATCGCCGCGGAGGGCGAGTTCCAGGCCTCCGAGCGGCTGAAGGACGCTGCCAACGTCATGAGCCAAAACCCGATCACGCTGCAGCTCCGCTTCCTGCAGACGATGCTCGAGATCAGCTCGGAGCGCTCGACGACGACGTTCCTGCCGCTGCCGATCGAACTTTTCCGCCCGTTCATGGGCGGATCTGGCGAATCTAGCTGAACAAGGAAACCCCTCCCGAGCTCCGGCGCGACCCGGTCTCGGGTCGCTGGGTTGTGGTCGCGCCCGCCCGGGCACGACGCCCCGGGGCCGAGCGGCCGGGCTCGGAGCCCGAGCCCGACGACATCGCCGGCTGCCCGTTCTGCGAGGGACGCGAGAGCGCGACGCCGCCTGAGACGTTCGCCCTGGGTCCTCCGGGCAGGCCCGCTGACGCCCCCGGCTGGCGCGTCCGTGTCGTCCCGAACAAGTTTCCCGCGTTCGGGCCCTGGTCGGACGAGGGCGACCGTACGACCGGTCTCTTCGCGCGACGAGCGGCCCGCGGACGACAGGAGGTCGTCGTCCACTCGCCACGCCACGTCCGCACGCTGGCGGATCTCTCTGTTCGGGAGCTCGGGTGGGTGGCCGAGGCCTGGCAAGCCCGGGCGCTGGCCGCGCGCGAACAGGGTTTCCCGTACATGCAGGCGCTCGTGAACGAGGGCGCGGCCGCGGGAGCAAGCCTGCGGCACTCGCACTCACAGCTCGTCTGGCTCGCCGAGGAGCCGCCGCTCGTAGTACAGGAGCGCCTGGCGCAGGAGGCCGAGGGAGGCTGTGTTCTCTGCCGCGTTTTGGCCGAGGAGCTCGAGCAGCGAATCCGGGTCGTCTCAGAGCGCGACGGGCTCGTCCTCCTCTGCCCCTTCGCAGGGAGACAACCCTACGAGCTGCTCGTGGCGCCCCGGAAGTGTGAGAGCGACCCGTTCACGAGCGAACACCTTGGTTCGGCGCTTGTCCTCGTGGCCGAAGGCCTACGCAGGCTGCACGTGGCGGAAGGCGTTATCCCGATCAACGCGTGGCTCCATGCCTCGGGCCATTGGCACCTCGAGGTCGTGCCGCGCCTGACGATCCTCGCCGGTCTCGAGCTCGGCTCTGGCTATTTCGTGAACACGCTGGCGCCAGAATCGGCGGCGGGTGTCCTGCGCGAGTCCTAGCTAGCTAGCTCGGGGCGAACACCCAGGGATCTCTCCTCCTTGTACTTCCGCGCGGCCTCGATCGCCGTGGAGAGGTTGAGACCCTTGTCCTTGCCCTGCTTGATGAGCATGACCGTCTCGACGGCGTCCATGTCGTAGATCCGCTGCTTCTTGCCCTTGGTCGGGATCTGCGCCTTGTTCGTCCAGTAGTCGAGCTGCATTTTCGAGATACCGGCGACCTGGCAGACCTGGCCGAGGTAGAGCTCGATCTTGTCCAGATGGTCGGAGATGTTTACTGGTTCAAGAAGATCGACATGTCGTGGAACCGCCATACACACACCTTTTTCGAGCCGGAGGGGAAGCGCCCACGCTAGCACCGGGGCTCCCGTTTGTGAAGCTGAACCTCCTGAAACCGGTGCGTTTCTACTCGGCCGGCGCTGTCGGGGCCGGTTCGGGCTCCACGGCGGGCTCGTCGTCGTCGGTCGCTTGCTCGATGACCGGCGCGAGCGTCGAGACCTCCTCGCCCTCACGGGTCCGCATGACGATGACGCCCTGCGTCGAGCGCCCGAGACGCTTCACGTCCTCGACCGGAACCTTGATCACGGTGCCGCCCGTGGACATGAGCATCACCTGGTAGCCGTCCTGGACGACAAGCGCACCCGCGAGCTCGCCGCGCGCCTCCGTGAGCTGGACAGTTTTCACGCCGAGACCACCGCGGCCCTTGGACGGGTACTGGTCGATTCGGGTTCGCTTCCCGAAGCCGTTCCGGGTCACGACGAGCAGATCGAAATCGTCTTGCGCGAGGCTCGCCGCGATGACCTCGTCGTCCGCGCGCAGGCTCATGCCCCGGACGCCTTCGGTGGCGCGACCCATCGGCCGCACGACACTTTCGGGGAAGCGGATCGCCTGGCCCTTGCGCGACACCATGAGGATGTCGTCGTCGCCCGAGGAGTGGAGCACGGCGACCAGCTCGTCCTTGTCGCGCAGCTTGATCGCGATGATGCCGTCGGCCTTCAGCGGCGTGTTGTACTCGGCAAAGCGCGTCTTCTTGACCACGCCTTTCTTCGTTGCGAGGACGAGGTACTCGGCCTCTTCGAAGTCGCGCGTCGCGATCAGCGTGCGAACGCTCTCGCCCTGCGCGAGCGGGAGTAGGTTGACGAGCGCGCGCCCCTTCGACTGCCGGCTTCCAAGCGGAAGCTCGTGCACCTTGAGGCGGTACACCTTCCCGACGGAGGTGAAGAAGAGCAGGTAGTCGTGGGTCGAGGCGACGACCAGGTGCTCGATGTAGTCCTCGTCTTTGAGGTCCATGCCCATGACGCCGATCCCGCCGCGCCGCTGCTCGCGGTAGGTGGTGACCGGAAGCCGTTTCACGTAGCCGGAGCGCGTGATCGCAATGACCATGTCCTCTTCCGCGATCAGGTCTTCGAGCTCGAGGTCGCCCTCGGCAGCCACGATCTCCGTGCGCCGGTCGTCGTTCCTCGCGTAGACGTTCTTGATCTCGAGGAGCTCCTCGCGGATGAGGCGATCGATCTCGGACTCCTCGCCCAGGATCATCCGCAGCTCGCCGATGCGCTCCTCGAGGTCGGCGTACTCGTCCTGGATCCGCTTGCGCTCGAGCCCGGTCAGCCTCTGGAGGCGCAGATCGAGGATCGCCTGAGCCTGGATCTCCGAGAGCTCGAAGCGCTCGATGAGCCCGGCACGGGCCTCGTCGGGATCGGCGGAGCCCCGGATGAGCGCGATGACCGCGTCCAGGTTGTCGAGGGCGATGAGGTATCCCTCGAGGACGTGCGCGCGCTCCATCGCCTTGCGGAGCTCGTACTTCGTCCGGCGGGTGACGACCTCGCGCTGGTAGTCGAGGTAGTAGCGGATGAGCTCGAGCAAGCTGAGCGTGCGCGGCACACCATCGACGAGAGCGACGGCGTTGTAGCCGAAGGTCGACTGCAGGGCGGTGTGCTTGAAGAGCTTGTTGAGGGCCACCTGCGGGATCGCATCGCGCTTGAGCTCGATCTGGATTCGCATGCCCGACTTGTCCGAGTGATCCGCGAGATTCGAGATCTCGGTCAGCACCTTGTCGTTGACGAGATCGGCGATCTTCTTGATGACACCTGCGTCGCCGCCCTTCTTGACGCCGTAGGGAAGCTCGCTGACGATGATCGCCGTCCGGCCCCCCCGCAGCTCCTCGATGTGGGCGCGCGCGCGCATGACGACACGGCCGCGGCCCGAGCGGTAGGCCTCGCGGATCCCCTCGCGGCCGACGATGATGCCCCCTGTCGGGAAGTCAGGGCCCTTGATGTATTTGGCCAGCTTCTCGACGTTGATGTCCGGGTCCTCGATCATCGCGAGGATTCCGTCGATCACCTCGCCCATGTTGTGCGGCGGGATGTTCGTCGCCATGCCGACGGCGATTCCCGAGGAGCCGTTTACAAGGAGGTTCGGGAATCGGGACGGGAGGACCGTCGGTTCCTTGTGCTTCTCGTCGTAGTTGGGGACGAAGTCGACGGTGTCCGCGTCGATGTCGCGGAGCATCTCGGTCGCCATGCGGGCAAGCCGCGCCTCGGTGTAGCGATAGGCGGCGGGCGGGTCGTCGTCGATATTTCCGAAGTTCCCCTGCCCGTCGACGAGCGGGTAGCGGAGGGAGAACGGCTGCGCCAGCCGTACGAGCGTGTCGTAGATGGCCGCGTCGCCGTGCGGGTGGTAGGTACCCATGACGTCACCCACGACGCGGGCGCACTTCACCCTCGACCGGTTTGGCTGCAGGCCCGCCTCGTTCATCGCGTAGAGCACGCGGCGGTGCACCGGCTTCAAGCCGTCGCGGACGTCGGGAAGCGCCCGCGAGACGATCACGCTCATTGCGTAGTCGAGGAAGCTCGAGCGCATCTCCTGCTCGAGCTCGCGGGTCTCGATCCGGCCTACGCCGGTAGGCTCCAAACTAGACATCGAGGAAGCGGACGTCCTTCGCGTTCTTGACGATGAAGTCGCGCCGCGGCTCGACCTGGTCGCCCATCAGCATCGAGAAGATCTGGTCGGCGCGCGCGGCGTCCTCCACCTCGACGCGGATGAGCATCCGGTTGGCCGGGTTCATCGTCGTCTCCCAGAGCTCGATCGCGTCCATCTCGCCGAGGCCCTTGAAGCGGTCGACCCGGATGTTGTCCTTGGCGAGCTCAAGGGCGTTCGCGCGGAGCGCGTCGAACGTCTCGGCCTTCCGGCTCTTCGTGCCGAGCTCGAGCTGGAACGGCGGCGCGCCGACGATCTCGACGAGGCGCGCGTACGCCTTCCGCAGGTTCTCGTACACCGGCGAGGAGAGCAGCTCGGTCGGGACGGTCACATGACTCGCCGCGCTCGTCTCTCGCTCGATGATCTTGATCCGCGAACCGGCTCCGTCGGAGTCAACGAGATGGAAGTCGTGCCCGTTGCTGGCGAGCCGCGAGAGCACCTCGGCCAACTCGCCGGTCGTGGTGGCGTCTGTCTCGACGAGACGCTGGGCGATCACGAACTCGCCCGCAGCCGGGCCGAAATCGGCCTTGAGGCGCGAGGACCAGCCGTCGAACTCGTGCAGAGCGCGCGTGAACTTGCCCCACTTCGCCTCGGTCATCTTCAGCTTGGCGCCCTCGCGCGGGGTGACCTGCATGTCCTTGATGCGCTCGCGGACGAGCAGCTCCTCGAACTGGGACTCCTTCTCGACGTACTGCTCCTTGCTGCCGACCTTCACCCGGTAAAGCGGGGGCACCGCGACATAGACGTGCCCGCTCTCGACCAGCTCGGGCATCTGCCGGTAGAGAAAGGTGAGCAGGAGCGTGCGGATGTGGGAGCCGTCCACGTCGGCGTCGGTCATGACGATCACGCGGTGGTAGCGAAGCTTGCTGATGTCGAACTCGTCACCGATCCCGGTGCCGACCGCGGTGATGATCGCCTGGATCTCGGTGTTGGAGAGCACCTTGTTGATCCGGTTCTTCTCCGAGTTGATGACCTTCCCGCGCAGCGGCAAGATCGCCTGGAACTGGCGGTCGCGCGCGTCCTTTGCCGATCCGCCGGCGGACGCTCCTTCGACGAGGTAGAGCTCGGCCTCGGCGGGGTCGGTCGTCTGGCAGTCGGCGAGCTTGCCCGGCAGGGAGGCGTTGTCGAGCGCGCCCTTGCGCCGGGTAAGGTCGCGCGCTTTCCGCGCTGCCTGGCGGGCGTTCCGCGCTGCGATCGCCTTCTGGATGATCTGGCGGGCGTCCGTCGGGTTCTCCTCGAGGTACTCCGCCAGCTTCGAGTTGACCGACTGCTCGACGAGCCCTCGCACCCAGGGGTTCCCGAGCTTCGTCTTGGTTTGCCCCTCGAACTGTGGGTCGCGGAGCTTCACGGAGATGACAGCCGCGAGCCCCTCGCGAACGTCCTCGCCCTCGAGGTTCTCCTCCTTCTCCTTCAGAAGCGCCTTGTCGCGGGCGTACTTGTTGAGCGTGCCCGTGAGGGCGCCCTTGAAGCCGGAGAGGTGCGAGCCGCCCTCGTGCGTGTTGATGTTGTTCGCGAACGAGAAGACCGACTCGACATAGGACGAGTTCCACTGCATCGCGATCTCGACAGCGCCTTCGTCGGAGGTGTTCTCGAAGTAGACGATCCGCTTGTGGATCGGCTCCTTCGCCTCGTTGATGTGCGTGACGAAGTCACGGATGCCGCCGTCGTACTTGAACTCGTAGCGCTCGCCCTCGGCGCGCTCGTCGACGAGCACGATCTGGAGGCTTCGGGTGAGGAATGCGGTCTCCCGCAGGCGCTGAGCGAGCGTCTCCGCGGAGAGGTCGAGCTCCTCGAACACGTCGGCGTCGGGCAGGAAGCTGATCAGCGTTCCCGTGTCGTCCTTCTCCGACTTCCCCACGACCTCGACGTCAGTGGTCGGCTCGCCGCGGGCGAATTCCTGGCGGTAGACCTTGCCGTCGCGACGCACTTCCGCGACGAGGCGCTCCGAGAGCGCGTTGACGACCGAGACGCCCACTCCGTGGAGGCCGCCGGAGACCTTGTAGCCCTCGCCGCCGAACTTGCCGCCGGCGTGGAGCTTCGTCAGGACGACCGTGAGAGCGGGCAGGCCCTGATCGGCCATGATGTCGACCGGGATCCCCGAGCCCCAGTCGCGGACCGTGACCGAGTTGTCCGGATGGAGGGTGACCTCGATCTTGTCGTTCCGGCCCGCGAGAGCCTCGTCGACGGAGTTGTCGACGACCTCGTAGACCAGGTGGTGAAGTCCTCTCGGCCCGGTCGAGCCGATGTACATGCCGGGGCGCTTACGAACGGGCTCCAAGCCCTCGAGAACCGTGATGTCCTTAGCGCCGTATCCGGGTTTAGCCAATAAAAAATCCCTGCTTGTAGCCTATTTCTATCCTTTTCAAGTGTATCAGACCGGCCGGTCGTCAGGCCGGGTCGAACCGAGCGCCAGACTGGCCGAAATGGCCTTCGCGACCGCCTCTCGAAGCTCCAGATCCTCGATAGGAGCGGCGATCCTTCCGCCCTGCTCGATCTGCTCCGCGGTCGGTCTCGGCACGGTCCTGTCACGGACCTCTTTCACCTCGCCGGCGAGCTCCGGTAACGGGCCCGCGGCGAAGTGCAGGCCCGTCGGAGAGTCCTCCGCGAGGTGCCCGCGCAGACGTTCGAGAATCGAGCCCGCCAGCTGTGTGAGCTCGAAGGCCCACGTGCTCGAGGACGTGTGCACGTGGAGCGTGCCGTCCCGGCCTACGCGTGCCGGCCAGGCGTTCGCCGAGATCCCGGGACCAACCGCCTCCGGCCAGGCAGTCACGATCTCGCCCATCTTGCCGGCGGGCCCGAAGCGGCCGAGCTCGGCCCGCACGGCGCGGCCGATCGGGTCGGGAAGCGTCCTCATGCGGCCAGGGCCATTCCCGGGATGACCGTGACGAGAAGATCCGGCTCGAGCACCCCCGCGCGCTCGGTCGCCGTGACGACGGTCTGCCCGCCACGCGGAAGGCGTGCGACGAGAGCCTCGGCACGCGCGGCGTCGAGCTCACTGAAAACGTCGTCGAGCAGGAGAAGGGGCGGCTCACCGCGGCGCTCGGCCAGGAACTCGGCCTCGGCGAGAACCAGGGCGAGGACGGCCGTGCGCTGCTCGCCCTGTGAGCCATACGAGCGCAGGTCTCGGTCGGCCGAGGTGATCGGCGCGTCCCGAAGATGAGGCCCAAGGCCTGTCGTCCCGCGTTCGACGTCGCGCTGCAGCCTCGCTTCGAGCGCCTCGACCGAAAGCCCTTCCTCCGGGTACGCGATCTCGGCGTCCAGGAGCCCGAGCGCCTCCGCATGGTCGGCGAAGCCGGGGCCGAGAGCAGTCGCGAGCTCCGCGCGGCTGCGGTCGAGCTCCGCCCCGAGGGCGGCGACCTGCGCTGTCCACGGAGCCACGGCGTCAAGGGGAGACTCACCCAGCCGCACCTGTCGAAGAGCCGCGTTGCGCTGGGCAACGGCCCGCGCGTAGTCGCTCGGGAGCTTCGCGCGTGCGGGGAAGAGCCGTCCGAGCATTCGGTCGAGATAGGCGCGCCGGACGATTGGCCCGCCCTTGACGACTGCCAGACGATCCGGCGTGAAGGCGAGCGCCGAGAGGCGCAGGCGCAGCTCGTCGCCGCCGCTCAACTGAGCGCCGTTGAGCCGAATCCGCTTGGCCGTCGGCGGCTCGAGGTCGACCTCGGTCTCGAACGGGGTGCTCGCCTCGGCGCCGGCGAGGCGCACGCGCGCGGCGGACGCGCCAAAACGGACAAGCCGCGGCTCGGCGCGAGTGCGCGGGGAGAATCCTTGTGCACCGACGTGGATGGCTTCGAGGAGGTTCGTCTTCCCGACGCCGTTCGGTCCGGTCACGAGCACCACCCCGGGTGCCAAGTCGAGCTCGAGCTCGGGGTATGAGCGAAAGTTTCGGAGCGAGACGTGCGCGACGATCAGCCGGCCAGCCTGATCGGCATGATCAGGTACTGAAGATCTTCCGCGTCACTCACAATCAGCCCAGGACGAAGAGGACTGATGAGCTTGATTTGAACGTTTTCGTCGCTGAACGAGTCCAGCCCATCGCGTAAGAACTCGGCGTTGAAGCCGATCTCGATCGCCTCCCCGGAGTAGGAAATTGGGAGCGATTCGTGAGCCTCGCCAACGTCCTGCGTCTGCGCGGAAACAGTCAGCTCGCCGTCCTCGAAGCGGAGGCGAAGCGGCGATTTCCGCTGCGCCAGCACCGACGTGCGGCGGACGACGTCGAGGAACTCCTCGCGCGGCATCGTCACCTCGGCCTCGAAGGTCTCCGGAAGGAGCTGCTTGTAGTTCGGGAACTGGCCGTCGATACGCCTGGCGGTCAACCAGACGTCGTCAACCCCTAAGACGACCTGGTTCTCCTGGACGCCGACCTGGATGGCGCCGCCTTCGCCCCCTTGCGCGATGCGCGCGAGCTCCGCGAGGGCCCGAGCGGGAACGATCGCCTCGACCTCGCGGCCGGGGCCGTCGGAGAGCCCGGTCTCCTTCACGCTCAGGCGGTAGGAGTCGGTCGCTGCCATCACGAGCTTGTCGCCCTCGAAGCGCACGAGGACACCGGTCAAAACAGGGCGCGATTCGTCACGCGACGCAGAGCGGCTGACGCGGGCGATGGTGTCGACGAAGGCCTCACGGTCGACGGTGAACGCGTTCTCGTCGTCGATCTCGGGCAGCCGCGGGAAGTCCTCCGCCGCGTACGTATGCAGCCGGTAGGACGCCGACCCGCAGACGAGCTCCACCACTCCCTCGTCCGCGCGGTGCGAGATCGTCACCTCACCAGCGGGAAGCAGCCGCACGATGTCGACGAGCAGGCGGCCGGGAACGACCACCGATCCCTCGTCCTCGACCTGCGCGTCGAGCGCGACCCGGAGTGAGATTTCCATGTCGGTTGCCGAGAGCGACAGCCGGCTACCTTCCGCCCGCAGAAGGATGCCGGCGAGGATCTGCACGGTCGTGCGCGTAGAGACCCCTCGCCCTGCAACCTGGAGCTTCTCGGCGAGCTCGTCCTTTGCGCAGGTCAGCTTCATGCTTGTCCCGACAACCGTATCGATGCTTGTCATTTAAAGAGAAAACCTAGTCGTAGTCATAGGGAGTGTGGACGAAGGGGAAGACGACCGCTTTCCGCTTGGGGACAGCGATCGGGCTGGGGACAGAAGCTGGGGAGAAAAGCGCAGGTTCAACAGGTTCGCGACAGGTTCGGGAAACTTCCTCAGAATTCGAGAACCATCCACAGGCGCTGTTCACCGCGGCTGCTTGATGCGCGCGGTGAGCTCCTGGACGAGGTTGTACACGCTTCGATCTTCCTGCAGGAGCCGAGCGATCTTCGACGTCGCATGGATGACCGTCGTGTGGTCGCGCCCTCCGAACTTCTTGCCGATCTTGGGCAGGGAGCTGTCGGTGAGCTCGCGGCAGAGGTACATCGCGACCTGTCGCGGATACACGATGGACTGTGAGCGGCGGTCGCCCACGAGCTCCTGCATGGAGATGCCGAAGCGGTCGATGACGGTCTCCTGGATCCGCTCGACGGAGACCTCCGGGAGCTCGCCCTGTGGAAAGACGTCCTTGAGGACCTCCTGGGCCAGCTCGACGGTCATCGGGCGGCCGGTGAGGGATGAGAATGCGACCACGCGGGTGAGCGCGCCCTCGAGCTCGCGAATGTTGGTGGAGATGCGGCTCGCAATAAAGGTGAGGAGCTGGGAGTCGGGCACGTGGATCGCGTCGGTCTTCACCTTCTTGCGCAGGATGGCGATACGCGTCTCGAGGTCGGGCGCCTGGATGTCCGTGATCAGGCCCCACTCGAAGCGCGAGCGTAGCCTGGCCTCGAGGGTCGCAATCGCGCGCGGCGGGCGATCGGAGGAGATGACGATCTGACGGCCGGCCTCGTAGAGCGAGTTGAAGGTGTGGAAGAACTCCTCCTGGATCCGCTCCTTGTGCTCGAAAAACTGGATGTCGTCGATGAGCAGGAGGTCGTAGTGGCGGTAGCGCTGCTTGAAGCCTTCGATGCGCTTGTCGCGGAGCGAGTTGATGAAGTCGTTCATGAACGTCTCGCTCGTGACGTAGCGAACGGAGAAATGGCGGGAGTGCTCGCCGACGTAGCTGGCGATCGCCTGGAGGAGATGCGTCTTCCCCAGGCCCGTGCCCCCGTAGATGAAGAGCGGGTTGTAGGCCTGCGCCGGCGCCTCGGCGACGGCGAGTGCCGCAGCGTGCGCGAAGCGGTTCGACGAGCCGATGACGAACGAGTCGAACGTGTACTTGTGGTTCAGGCCCTCGACGCCGCGGGGCGGCGGTTCCGACTCCTCCGTGTGGCGGGAGCTCTCCGCGGCGACGATGCGGACCGGCCGGGATTCTTCGAGCGCCGCCGAGACCGCGTGCTCAACGAGATCCCGGTAGTGACCGTCGATCCACTCACGCGTGAAGTCGTCACGGACGAGGAGGACGAACGCGTCGTCCTCCAGCGCGCCGCTTGCGCCGGTGAACCACTGAGCGTACGAGCCGTCGCTGAGCTGCGCTCTCAAGTGTGCGGAAACCTCGGTCCACAGGGTCTCCGCGCTCAGTTGAACCGGCCCCTCCACGCTGGGTGCTGCTCCCTCCGCCAGACTCCGGGAAGCGGCGATCATAGCAACGGCCTCTGGGCATCACAACGGCACTTCCTCGCCAGATCAGACGACACGAAGTAGCGTCTGAGCAGGGCTTTTTGCTTTGTCCACACGGGTCTCCACAGCTGTGGAAAGGTCGTGCGACGCGGCACACGATGCGGGTTTCCGGCTGTGGATTTCCCGGCTCGAAAAAGTCGCCGCCGCGTAGTTCTCGAGGGCTTCTCTATACTGGCTCGGCGAGCCGCTACGGCGGCCTCTTCTTCTTTCAGGGCTCCAATGAAGCGAACTTTCCAGCCGAATGTACGCCGGCGAAAGCGTCGGCATGGGTTCCGGGCGCGGATGGCGACCCGGGGCGGTCGCGCCATCCTCAAGCGGCGGCGCGCCAGGGGTCGCAAGCGCCTCTCCGCCTGAGCTCGCCCGTGATGAAACGCCGCCATCGTCTGTCGCGCTCGCGCGACTTCGACGCTGTCTACCGGCACGGGCGATCGACGGCCACCCGTTATCTCGTCCTCTATTCCTTCCCGCGCGAGGAGAGCGACGGGGAGGGCTCGCGGCTCGGTCTCGCGGTCTCGCGCCAGCTCGGTGGCGCCGTCGAGCGAAACCGGTTGAAGCGGCGCCTGCGGGCCGCCTTCGGCGAGGTGGCCGACGGCGCGGGAGCGGACACCGACTACGTCCTGATCGCCCGTCCCGGGCTCGGAGAGGCCGCCGAGACCCGCGGATTCCCCTGGCTCGTCGAGCGGGTGGATGAGGTCTTCCGCAAGGAGCGCTCGTGACCGCGGTCGCCATCCTCCTCGTGCGCGCCTATCGCGCGCTTGTGAGCCCGCTCGTCCCGAGGACGGTCGGCGGACGCTGCAAGTACCACCCGAGCTGCTCGCAATACGCGCTCGACGCGCTCCGTGAGTTCGGGTTCGTCCGCGGGACCATGCTCGCGGCCTGGCGGCTGCTCCGGTGCAACCCCTGGAGCCACGGCGGCGTCGACTACGCCTGCGACCAGCACGTCTTCCCGCTCTTTCGGAGACCGGCGTGATCCCGCTCGCCATTCTCGAGCCAATCGAGAGGCCGCTCACCTGGCTCCTCGAGTGGATCCATTCCGCGATCGGGCTCCCGTGGGCCTGGGCGATCATCGCCCTGACGATCCTCGTGCGCATCGCGCTCGTGCCGCTGACCGTGAAGCAGATCCGGTCGATGCAACACCTCCAGCAACACGCGCCCGAGCTGAAGGCGATTCAGCAGAAGTACAAGGGCGACCGGCAGCGCATGAACGAAGAGGTCATGAAGTTCTACCGGGAGAACCAGATCAACCCGGCCGCTTCGTGTCTTCCGATTCTCGTCCAGATCCCGATCTTCATCTCGCTGTACTACGTGCTGCGGGACTTCGAGCGGGACGTCTTTCCGAAGTACCCGGGCTCCGATCTCGGGTGGTTGAACGTCGTTCCGAACATCACGGACAACATCACCGACCATTGGTCGGGCTGGCTCCTCGTCACGATCTACGTGGCCAGCCAGCTCGCCTCGATCCTCTTCACGCCGATGCCCGACCCGCGCCAGAAGTGGATCATGGTCGGGCTTCCCTTCATCTTCATCCTCTTCATCGTCAACGCGACGTTCCCGGTCGGACTGCTTCTCTACTGGGTGACGACGAACCTTTGGACGGTGGGACAGGGCATCATCACGCGCCGGATGTTCCCCAAGCCCGCGCCGCCGCCGAAGCGCACGTCGCGAACCCCACCGAAAGCGGCGGCCGAACCACTCGGCGACGGGTCGGCTGCGGGGGCGACCGTGCAGCCTTCCCGCGCGACAGGGTCGGGGCAGCAACGGGTGCGCAGGCGGAAGAAGAAGGGTCCCCGGAGCCGCCGGTGACCGAGCAGGAAGCTGAGACTCCGCTCTCGGTCGAAGCCGAGGGCGAAACGGTCGGCGAGGCCAAGTGGACGGCCTTGCGGGAGCTCGAGCGGCGCTTTCCGGGGCTCGACAAGGGCAGCGTCCGTTTCGCCGTCGTCTCCGAGGGCGAGCGCGGACTGCTGGGTGTCGGCTATGCGCCTGCCAAGGTGATCGCGTCGGTCGAGAACGCCGCAGTCGCAGCCGCGCCCGCCGACGAGGAGCCTGGGTCGCCCGCGGCCCGGCTCCGCGAGCTGATCGAACGGATCGCCGCGGCGCTCGGCGCGCCTGTGGCGGTGACGATCAGCGAAGACGACGAGTCCATGACCGCCACGCTCACGGGACCGGACCTCGGCCTCGTGATCGGGAAGCACGGCAAGACCATCGACGCGATCCAGTACCTCGCGAACGCGATTGTCTGGCGCGGATACGAGGAACGCAAGAGCGTGGTGGTGGACGCGGCCGGCTACCGCGAGCGCCGGCGCGCGTCGCTGGAGCAACTGGCCGACCGCGCCGCCGGCGAGGCGAGCGCCTCGCGGAACGACGTTCCTCTCGAGCCGATGTCGGCGGTCGAACGCAAGATCGTCCACCTCCATCTTCAGGAGCGCGAGGACGTCGAGACGACGAGCGAGGGCACGGAGCCCAATCGGTACGTCGTCGTGAAGCCGGTTGCGTGACGAGCGCCTCGAGCGCTGGCTCTCAGAGCTCGTCGAGACCCCTGGCCTGACGGCTGTCTCAGATCCTGCGGAGGCGCGGCGCCTCCATCTCGACGACGCTCTTACCGCGGTCCCGCTGCTCGAAGAGGGACCGGTCGTCGACGTCGGCTCGGGAGGCGGCTCTCCTGGGCTGCCGCTGGCCGCGGCTCGACCGGATCTGCGCTTCGACCTGCTCGAGGCGACTCGGAAGAAGTGCGTCTTTCTCGAGCGTTGGCGGGCGGAGTTCGAAAACGCCTCGGTCGTCTGCGCGCGCGCTGAGGACTTCGCGCGCGGTTCTGGCCGGGACGCATACGGGACCGCCGTCGCCCGCGCGCTTGCCCCGCCGCCGGTCGCGGCGGAGTGGTGCCTCCCGCTAGTACGTCCAGGCGGCCGGGCGATCCTCTTCGTCGGGCCTTCGTTGGACAAGGTGGCTGTCGCGAGAGCGGCGAAAGAGGTCGCCGGCGAGCTCGAGGACGCCCCAGCGGGATTCGTACTCCTGCGGAAGACGGGGCCCACTCCCGAGCGCTTCCCGCGACGGCCGGGCGTGGCCCGGAAACGTCCTCTGGCCTGAATAGCATCACGCGCGTGGGGACGATCCTCGCGCTGGCCAACCAGAAGGGCGGAGTCGGGAAGACGACGACTGCCGTGAACCTCGCCGCCTGCCTCGCGGAGGCTGGCGGGCGCACGCTCGTGCTCGACCTCGACCCGCAGGCAAACGCCACCTCCGGCCTGGGTGAGCGGGCCAACGGCACGTCTTCCTACGACCTCCTCGACGGAGCTCCGCTCGAAGAGATCGTCCACCCGACGCGCTTTCCGAACCTCGACCTCGTTCCTTCCCGCCCCGAGCTCGCCGGAGCCGCCGTCGAGCTGTCCGGGCACGAGGAAGGCGACTCGTACCTGCGCACGGCGCTCGCGCCGGCGCGCGAGACCTACGACTTCGTCTTCGTCGACTGCCCGCCGTCCCTCGGCCCGCTGACCGTGAACGGGCTCGCTGCGGCCGACGGCGTCCTCGTCCCCGTACAGTGCGAGTACTACGCGCTCGAGGGCCTGGCCCAGCTCCTCCACTCGATCGAGCTCGTGCGCACGCGCTTGAACCCCAAGCTCGCCGTTGCCGGGATGCTCCTCACGATGGTCGACGGCCGGACGCGTCTTGCGGCCGACGTCGCCGCGGAGGTCCGACGGCACTTCGGCGAGCTCGTGTTCGACGCGGTCGTCCCGAGAAGCGTTCGGCTCGCCGAGGCTCCCAGCCACGGCCTGCCGATCACCGCCTACGACCCGGCTTCAGCCGGCGCCGACGCCTACTTCCGCGTCGCGAGCGAGCTTGTCGACCGCGCCTGATCGTAATCGCCGCGGGCTCGGCCGCGGGCTCGAGGTGCTCATCGGCGGCGCAGCATCCTCGCCGGAGCTCGTCCAGATCCCGCTTGGATCGATCAAGCCGAACAGCCGCCAGCCTCGCCGCCGCTTCGATGCCGAGGGGATCTCAGAGCTCGCCGAGTCCGTCCGCGCTCAGGGTCTCGTCCAGCCGGTCGTCGTACGGCCGGTGCCAGGAGGTACCTGGGAGCTGATCGCCGGCGAGCGCCGGCTCCGCGCCGCCAAGGCTGCTGGCCTTGCCACCATCCCGGCGCTGGTCCGGGAGAGTGACGACCGCGACTCGCTCCTCCTCGCCCTCGTAGAGAACGTCGCGCGCGAAGATCTCTCCCCGATCGAGGAGGCTCGCGCTTACTCGGTCCTCATGGACGAGTTCTCGCTCTCCCTCGGCGACGTGGCCGAGCGCGTCGGCCGCTCCAAGCCCACGATCTCCAACCGCATTCGGCTTCTCGAGCTGCCGGAGGACGTCATCGGCCTGCTCGAACGCGGGCTGATCAGCGAGGGCCACGCGCGGGCGATCCTGGCGGTGCCCGGTCACGACGAGCGGCGAGCGCTCGCGCGCCAGGTAGTGCGCAAAGGCCTGACCGTGCGAGCGACGGAGCGCGCTGCCCGGTGGGCCGGCGCGCGAACGAAGCCACGCCGTGCGCGCCGGATCTCCCCCACGGTGGCCGCCCGAGCCCGCACCGCGATCGAGGGAGTCGTCGGGAGCGCGGTGCGCGTGACCGACACCCGCATCGAGATCCCCTTCTCCGACGAGACGGAGCTCGAGGAGATCATCGAGGCCTTCGAGCGGGCCCGGGCGTAACCGAACCGCCTCCCGAGCCGTTGTCTTGTTGATGGTCGATCCGCGGCTTCACGACCTCGAGTACCTCGAGGCGATCAACCAGGACGAGGCGACGCGCCAGATCGTCCTACGCATGGCGAGCCTCGCCCGTGGCGGGCAGCTGCCCGGCTTCATCGCGGCTGTCGACCACGACCCCGAGCTCGACGACCAGACCAAGCAGGACGTCCTCGAGCTCGCCCGGAGCGAGAGCTTCCTACTCGCCGCCGAGGACTACCTCCGAGCAACCCGAAACGCGCACTGAGAGCCGCTGAGCCGGCGTGGCTTTCCGCCGCGCCTGACGCCGCTGGCTTCGGACGCGTCGCCCTCGCCAACGACGTCCTCAGCGACTCTCGGGCCCTCGCTACAATCGAGCGGCGCGGGCGATTAGCTCAGCTGGTTAGAGCGCCGCTCTGATAAGGCGGAGGTCCCTGGTTCGAGTCCAGGATCGCCCATCGGACCGTCCTTGCGAAAGGCGTCGCTATCATCCGAAGCGGGCTGCCGATGCAAGAAATGGTCATCTACGGGGTCAGCTTCGACATGGTCGGCAAGCAGCCGATCGTGCTGTTGAAGACGGCCGACGGGAACAAGTTCCTCCCCATCTGGATCGGTCACCCGGAGGCTGCCGCGATCCTCATGAAGCTGCAAGGAGCGAGCACTCCGCGGCCGATGACCCACGACCTCGTGACCGACATGCTGGAGAAGCTCGAGGCCCGTGTGACCCGGATTGCCGTCACCGAGCTTCGCGAGAACACCTTCTACGCGGTGGTCACCGTCGCCGTCGACGGCTCCGAGATCGAGATCGACTCGCGGCCGAGCGACGCGATAGCGCTCGCCGTTCGCTCGGATGCGCCCATCTTCGCGGACGATTCCGTGATCGAGGAGAGCGCCATCGAGTTCGAGCACGAAGACGTGAACGAGGAAGAAGTCGTCGAGGAGTTCAAGAAGTTCCTCGATGAGGTCAAGCCCGAAGACTTCTCCGCGGAAGCTTAAGTCTCTCGCTTCACGAGCTCGAGCAACGCCTGGTAGAGCGCGCGCAAGCCGTCTTCGGAAAGTGGGCCCGGGTTCGCCTCCGTCAAGCGGTCGATGAGTCGCTCTTCCTGCCCGCGGTCGACGAAGTCGTGGCCGGCGGCCGCCTTGTGCTCCTTGAGCCCGCGGACGAGCTCGATGCGCCGGTTGACGGTCGCAAGCAGCTCCAGGTCCGCGGCCGCGATCCGTTCGCGGTAGTCCCGGACGACCGGGTCCTGGTCGGGGTCGTCTGCGCTCATCGCCTGAGGATACGAGGGTCGGGCGCTCAGGAGTAATAGACGAAGACGGTGGCGCCCACGCTCCAGCGCGAGAAGAGGCCGGGCGCCTGCCACATCGGGATGCGGACGCAGCCATGACTGGCCGGCCAGGCGGGGACCGCTGCGTACCCGTGGATCGCGAAACCCCGCAGCCAGAAGAGCGAGTAGTACATGCCGTGCGAGTTGAGGCCGGGCAGCTTCCAGTAGACGTGCCAGTTCCCGACGGGGGTGTTTCCGGTAGCGCCCGTGGACACGTGGATGACGCGAACGACGACGCCCGAGCGCACCTCGAAAAGAACCTGACGCGTCTTGTCGACCTCGATGTGGTCGCCGTGCGGGCGCCGCGCCTTCGGGACCTTCGCCACCCCGAGCCTGTTCCAGACCTTCGAGCTGACCCGCCCGGTGCGGCCCATCCGGTAGACCTTCTGGAAGGCGAGTACGGCCTCGTACGTGTCCACGCCGTAGAACCCGTTCGCCGGCCGGAGCCCGTAATGGAGGCCCTTGAGCCGGCGCTCGAGCGCGAGAACGCTCTTGCCCGAGGAGCCGATCGAAAGGGACGGCGTCGCGAGACGGTACCTGCGGATGACCTCGCGGGCAACGAACCCGTTGTCGGGTGAGAAAACGAGCCGGGCGCGGTGTCGCCCGCCCTTTCTTGTCAGCAGTCGGGCCGAGTAGGTGCCGTTGACGTGGACCGTCACGTTCCGGCTATGGCCGCCCTGGTAGAGCGTCAGAGTTCCCGCAGTGGCCGGCTTCAGCCGCCCTTTGAGCAAGACCTTCGAGCCCGGGTAGCGCAGGCCGGCGACGCGGCTCGTCAGCTGAGGTCGCAACGCCAGCACGACGGCCGCCGAGGTGGCGCCCTGCGTCTGTGCTGCATAGGACCCGGGGGTCGTTGCAGCGACCGGGAAGGAATACGAGCCGTCGGCCGCGGTCGTCGTGGATGTCACGAGTTTCCAGCCCGAGCCCGTGTTGGCAATGAGGTCGACCTTGTCACCCGAACTTCCCCCGCTGACCACGCCGGAGAACGTGACCGTTTTGCCATACGCCGGCGTCGCGGGCTGGACGCCGAACGTGATCCCGGTGGCCGCGCCCGCCGTGCTCGGTCCCGCTAGGAAGAGGGCGAGCACAAGAAGACCCCGGCGCACGGCACGAAATCTGCCAGATGCGGCGGGTGTCGTCCACGATCAATTCGTCAGCGTGAAGTAGAGGACGAGCAACGCAGACCCGTTGTAGAAGCCGTGGGCGATCACTCCGGGCCAGACGCTGTCGGAGCGCCAGCGGACCCAGCCGAGTGCCAGCGCGAAGGGGACCAGCACCGGAAGGGCCACGAGGATCCCGTGGGCGAGCCCGAAGGCCATGGCCGTGATAACGATGGCCGCGGTCGCGCCGAATGGGAGCCAGACTCGAACCCCGACTCCCCGAAAGAAGAGCTCCTCCGCGAAGGGGACGACCGTCGAGGCGACGGCTGTATTGATCGCGAACGCCCAGGCGCGGTCCGGCCGCCACTCGTCCGGCTCGAGGCCCTGCTTGTCACCCGCGTGGAGGAGAGGCTCGAGCAGCTGCCCGAGGATGAGGACGAGGATGATGAGACCGACGGCGATCCAGACCCAGCGCCACGCGAATCGCTTCAGTCCTGCTGCCTCCAGCGGCCGGCCGAGCCGCGCTGCGATCGCGAACGTGATCCCGACGAGGATCCCGTAGATGACGATCGATCCGACGGCGAACGCGTAGTCGTAGAGGACGTCTGGATCGCTGTCGCCCGTCGAGGTCCCGAGGAAGGCGAGGACGACGAGGGCGCTCGCGATGAGCGCCCAGGCGACGATCGCCCCCCTGCCTGGAGACATCCTCAGCGCAAGCCCAGCCTGTCGGGGACGGTGGCGAGCGGAACCGGCTCGAAGGCCATGCCGACAGCACTTGCGCCTTCGCTGTCCCCTTCCCCGTCGCCGACGTGGACTGCGCGGTTCGCCTGGACGCCGAGCCTGTGGAGCGCTTGCTCGAAGATCGGCGGCTCTGGCTTGGGTGCGCCGACCTCGGCGGACGTGAGGACGATCTCGAAGAGGCGGTCGAGCCCAACCTTGGCGAGTTGTTCCTCCAGCCCGATGTCCCAGTCCGAGACGCAGGCGAGCGACAGGCCTGCGGCGCGGATCCGCTCGAGCGCCGGGACGGCGCCGTCGACGGGCGCGAAGACCATCGAGTCGACGAAGGCTTGCGAGAACTCGGCCGGGTCGATGTCTGCGTCCACCCCCTGCAGGAAGACGGCGGCGCACCTCTGACGGAGATCGGCGAGCCCGGCTGCGTCCCGCGCCTCCAGCTTGTGCTCGAGGTAGTAGGCGACCTCGCCCTGGAAGGCAGCGCCGACCTGCTCGCGCAGACGGTCGACCTTCCAACGGCGTAGCGCCTCGCTCAGCCGCCCGACCGGGTCGTCGAGCTCCACGAGCGTGCCCATCGCGTCGACCGTCACGGCATCGAGATCCTTAGCGGAAGGCATCGGGATGGAGGGCTCGGGCGACCGCCATGAGACCCTCGCCGATCCGGGGCCCAGGCCTCGTGACCAGCTCGACGGGGACGATTTCGACGCGGCGCTTCTTGATCGCTCGCAGCTTCGTGAGCTGAGGGTGCTCCTTGAGGGCGGCGAGCGAGACTCCCGCGTCCGAGGTCGTCAGGTAGACGTCCGGGTTCGCCCGCACGAGGGCGGGGAGTGGAAACGGGCCAGGCCCGGGCCTTTCGCCGGCGACGTTCATGCCTCGAGCGCGGACGACGAGGTCGCCCAGTAGCGACCGCTCGGGCACGGTGATGAAGAAGCCGGTGTCGACGAACACGGACGTCGGCGCGACATCTGCAAGCCGATCGTCGACCTCTGCCACCTGCTGCTCGATCTTGCCGACGAGCTGCCGCGCTCGGGCGGCTTCACCGACGAGGAAGCCCAGGTCGATGGTGCCCTCCTCGACATTGGAGATCGAGTTGCTCGGCAGGACGTAGACGGCCGCATTCGCTTCACGGCCGGCGCGGGCGACGTCGAGCTCGTCCATGTTGGGCGTCGCCACGATCAGGTCCGGCTTCGCCGCCGCGACCGCGTCGACGTCCACCTGGCCGGTCTGCCGAACGACCTCGAAGGCCTTCGAGGCAGGGCCCTTGGCCATCCCGTCGGGGACACCGACCAGCCGCTCCCCGGCGCCGACGGCGACAAGCGTCTCGGTCACACCAGCGTCGAGGGCGACGATCCGCTCCGGGCGCTGCTTGAGGACGGTGGGCCGGTCCCCGGCCCCGTGGACCGAGACCGGGTAGATCTGCGCGATGGACGCGGTGGGCTCCTGTCGCTCCCCGCAGGCCATGCCCAGGAGCGCGAGAGCCGCGAGCGCGCAGATGGATGCGAGACGAGTCACGCGACGGCACTATTCAACATGCCGCGATGCGGGTCTTCACGGAGGAAGAGGCGAACGACGCCCTGAAGGTCGTCCGGCCGCTCGTCGAGCGGCTCGTCGAGGCTCGGAAACGCTTCGTCCATGTTGCCGGTCGGCTCGAGGAGGTCGAGGGCACAGTTTCGGGAAACGGCGGCGGCCTGGACCCCGAGCGCGTCCGCGAACTGCAGGAGCGCGCGGCCGAGGCCGCGGCCGACCTTGCGGCCATCGTCGGCGAGTTGGAGGAGGTAGGCGTGCAGGTGAAGGACCTCGACGAGGGCCTGATCGACTTCCCCGCCAGGCATCCCGGCGGTGACACCGTCCTCCTCTGCTGGCGGCTCGGGGAGGGCGACGTGGCCTATTGGCATGGTCTAGAAGAGGGATTTGCGGGCAGGAAGCCCTTGCCGTTCTAGAGAACTGAGAGGGCTATGGACGAGTTTTGGCAACGCGTCGCCGTCGCGGGCGGGATGATCCTGGTGACTCTGATCGTCGCGAAAGTCGTCGACCGGACGATCGGCCGGCGCCTCGACCTGCGACCGGAGACGCGCACCCGCTATCAGGTGATCCGCCGGAGCGCAGTCGTGACGGTGCTCGGCATCGGGATCCTGTCGGCGCTCCTCGTCATCCCCGGCGTCCGGGCGGTCGCGGGCACCGTGCTGGCATCGTCGGCCGTGATCGCGCTGGTGATCGGCTTCGCGGCTCAGACCACGCTCTCCAACTTCATCGCCGGCCTCTTCATCGCCTTCGCGCAGCCGCTCCGCCTCGGGGATGAGGTCGAGATCGGCGCGGCCTCCGGCGTCGTCGAGGAAATCGGTGTCACGTACACGCGGATCGTGGGGGATGACGGCGCGCGCTTCTTCGTCCCGAACGCGAAATTGGCCTCAGATACCATCAGAAACGCAACTTTCCGGGCGACCCCGGCTACCCCACCGGAGGGCGTGCCAAGCTCCTGAGCGTGCCAACCGAGCACGTTGTCACGGTGAACGAGGACGAATGACTCCAATACGCCCAGAAGGTCACACTCTCCGCTGATGGCTGCCCGCAACGGGAACGGCCACGGCAAGAACGGCAACGGCGGTGTCTATCCGAACCATCGCCGCCGCCGGCGCCAGCGACGGCGCCGCGACCGCATCGTCGCACGCCGGTTCGCGATCTTCACGATCATCGCCGTGATCCTCGGCGGTATCGCCGCGGTTGTGGCCGCCGCGTTCACGAGTGCGAACGGTGTGCTCAACAACTGCGACCTCGCCAGCCTGAAGCCCGTCTCCATCGGACAGAACTCCTTCGTCTATGCGGCGGATGGGAGCCTGCTCGGAGCCATCCCCGCTGAGCGGAACCGCCAGCCCGTCGAGCTCGACGGGATGTCGCCGCTGGTGAGGGCGGCGACGGTCGACATCGAGGACCGGCGCTTCTACGAGCACGGCGGCCTGGATTACGAGGGCATCCTCCGCGCGGCGGTCAAGAATCTCGAGAGTGGCCACGTCGTGCAGGGCGGCTCGACGATCACGCAGCAGCTCGTCCGTAACCTCTACATCGGCAACGAGCGCTCGCTCCAGCGGAAGATCAAGGAGGCGTGCCTCGCCAGGAAGCTCGAGTCCGCGCACGACAAGAACTGGATCCTGGCCACGTATCTGAACCAGGTCTACTTCGGGAACCACGCCTACGGCGTCGAGGCCGCGGCGCAGACCTACTTCTCGAAGCACGCCAAGGATCTCACCCTCGTGCAGGCGGCGATGATCGCGGGAATGCCGCAGGCGCCCTCGGTCTACGACCCGTTCCAGCGCCCCGACGAGGCGGTCCGACGGCGGAACGATGTCCTCACGGCCATGCTCTCGGCCGGCGACATCGACCGCGCGCAGTACGACGAAGCGGTCGCGTCGCCGCTGAAGCTGAAGCGCGGCTCCATCTACACGAAGGTCCGCGAGCCGTACTTCTTCAGCTACGTCCGTGAGGAGCTCATCGCCAAGTACGGGGCGAACACCGTCCGGGGCGGCGGCCTGAAGGTCTACACGACCATCGTTCCGCGCTTCCAGAAGCTCGCCGAGCAGGCGATCAAGAAGACTCTCTACTACCCGAACGACCCGGCGTCGGCGATCGTCTCCATCAATCCCAAGAACGGCGCCATCAGAGCCATGACCGCCGTGATTCCCGGGAAGAAGCACACCCAGTTCAACCTGGCGGCGCAAGGCCGCCGGCAGGCCGGCTCCTCGTTCAAGACCTTTGTCCTCACCGAGGCGATTCGCAGAGGGATCAACCCGGATTCGACGCCCTACCTCTCGGCGCCGCTCCACTGGCAGCCCGACCCCTATAGCGAGGCGTGGGACGTGAGCACCTACGCCGGGGACTACTACGGGCCGTCGAGCATCACCCAGTCGACCCTTCGCTCCGACAACACGGTCTACGCCCGCATGACGCTCGACCTCGGCCCGGAGAACATCGTTCGGCTCGCCCACAAGATGGGCATCACGACGAAGCTCGAGCCCGTGGCGTCCGTCGGTCTCGGGTCGAACTCGGTCGGCGTGCTCGAGATGGCGGATGCTTACGCGACCATCGCCGCAGGTGGGATTCACTCCGACCCGATGGCGATCCGCAAGGTGGTTCTGCCCAACGGCAAGGTGGACGAAGGCGCGGGCTGGGGCCACCCGAAGCGAAAGCGCGTCTTCTCCGACGGCGTTGCCTATGCGGTCAGCGCGGATCCTGAAGATGAACATCCAGGGCGGCACGGGCGTTGGGGCGAACCCTGGGTATCCGGCCGGCGGCAAGACCGGGACGACCGAGGACTGGGGCGACGCCTGGTTCGCGGGGATCACGACGAATGCCTCGACGGTCGTCTGGGTCGGCTATCCGAACGCGAAGATCCCCATGACCGCGGTGCACGGGATTCGCGTCGCCGGCGGAACCTTCCCGGCGACGATCTGGCGGCTCTTCATGGTGCCGGCGTTCAGCCACAACCCTCCGCCCGACTGGCGCTCGCCCACCAACCCGGTGGTTTGGATCCCGTGGCACGGCCAGTACCAGAACTTCGGCGCGCCTCCCCCGCCGCCGAAGGACAAGAAGAAGGACAAGAAGGGCGGCAAGGACGACTCGCCGCCGACGACCACCGAGCAGCCGCCGACGACGACTGATCCAGGCACGACGACCGGATAGCGGGTTCTGGGTCTGGGGGGCGGGCGCAGCGTGCCTCGTTCTCCTCTGCGTCGCGGTGTCGCTGGCCTGGCCGGAGTCGTCGCTCCTGACTCCGGACCACGAGACGGGGTCGCGATCGTGGTCGTGGGCGTACCTCGGCCTCCTCGTCGGCGCGTTCGTCGCCTACCTCGCCGGGCTCTTCTTCCTGAACCGGGGCGTCGCAGCCCGGGTCGGAACCGTGGTGGCCGTCGCCACGGCGATCCAGCTCGCGCCGCTCGCTGCTCCGGTCCTGCTCTCGACCGACGCCTACTCCTACTGGGATTACGGCCGCCTGGCGGCCGTGCACGACGCCAACCCGTACGAGGTGCGGCCCATCGGCTTCGCCGACGACCCGGCGTTCAAGCGCATGGGCGCCCAGTGGCGGAACACGACGACGGTCTACGGCCCGGCCTTCACGCTGGCCTCGGAAGTGCACGCCAAGGCTGTCGGCGAGTCGGCAGCCGCGGCTGCCTGGGCGTACAAGGCGCTCGCGGCCCTCGCCATGGTCACCATGGTCTTCCTGGCCGCTCGCATCGCGTCGCCGCCCCGCATTCGGGGCGGCGTTCGTCGGCTGGAACCCCTTGCTCGCAGTGCACTTCGCCGGCGGCGGCCACAACGACGCGTGGATGATGGCCTTTGTTCTCGGAGCGCTGGCGCTCGCCGCCGCCGGGAGGCGCCAGCTCGCCGGCGCTGCCTGGGCCACCTCGCTGGCCGTCAAATGGGTCGCGATCATCTTCCTGCCTCTGCGCGCCCTGGAAGCTCGTCACGACGGCAGGCGCGTCGGCCACCTGGGATTCGCGGTCACGGCGGGCGTGCTCGTCCTCCTGGCCACCTGGCGATACGGGACGAGCTGGCTGGACGCTTTCGGCCCGGTGGGGAGGAATCTCCGCGAGGGCTCGGGCTACAGCATCCCGAGCAGGCTCGAGAGCCTCGGCCTGCCGCACGGGCTTGCGGTCGGCCTCCTAGCCGGTCTCTTCGGGCTTGCCTACCTCTGGCTGCTGCGGGAGGCTTGGCGCGGACGCGCCCGGCTCGGCCTGGCGGGGGGGCTGCTCGTCGTCGCAGCGCCCTGGCTCGTCCCCTGGTATCTCGTCTGGACGGTACCCCTCGCCGCAGTCGAGGAGGATCGAGCCGCTCACGCCCTCGCGCTCGCGTTGACGGCGTACCTTCTGCGGGACGCGGTACCGCTGTAGCGTTCCGTCGGTGAGCACGGCCACGAGTCTCATCTCCGTCGCCGAAGCGCAGCGAATCGTCCTCGAGCACGCGAAGCGGCTCGACTCCGAAAGGGTGCCGATCGAGCGCGCGGCCGGCCGAGTGCTGGCCGAGCCCGTGGCGGCGCTGGTCGACCTGCCCCCGTTCGCGAATTCGGCGATGGACGGGTACGCGCTGCGCTCGGCGGACGCCTTGGACGCTCCGACGCGTCTTCCTGTTGTTGCGCACATCGCCGCGGGGACGCCGGCCGGCCGGCCACTCGCGCCCGGGGAGGCGATGGCCATTTCGACCGGGGCGGCTCTCCCCGAAGGCGCAGATGCCGTCATCCCGCTGGAGCTCGTGGAGGAAGCAGACGGGTGGATCGAGTTCTCAGAGAGTGTTGCCGAAGGAGACAACGTTCGGGAGCGTGCAACAGACGTGTCTGCCGGCGACACGCTGCTCGAGCCGGGTACGAGGCTCGGCCCGGCGCAGGTGGCCGGGCTCGCCGCGGCGGGCCTCTCCGAGATGCAGTGCACCAAGCGACCGCGCGTCGGCATCCTCATCACCGGTTCCGAGCTGCGTCAGCCCGGCGAGCCGCTCGGCCCCGGGCAGATCTACGAGTCGAACGGCGTGCTGCTCGCGACCGCGCTCCAGCTGGCAGGCGCCGTCCCCGCTCAGCTTGGAGTCGTGGCGGACGATGCAGAGGAACAAGAGCGCGCGATGGAGCGGGCCCTGCTCGGCTTCGACATGCTCGTCACGTCGGGCGGTGCCTCGGTCGGCCCGCACGACCTCGTCCGCTCCACCCAGGCGAAGCTGCGCGTGGAGGAGCACTTCTGGGGCGTCGCCGTCAAGCCGGGGAAGCCGGTGGCCTTCGGGACGCGGCGCGACCACCTCGTCTTCAACCTGCCTGGCAACCCCGTCTCCGCGCTGGTGACGTTCGAGCTCTTCGTGCGACCGGCGGTGAATGTCCTGCTGGGCTTGCCCGATCCGCTGCCGGAACAGCGTCGAGGGACGCTCGCCGGGCCTGTCTCCCGGAACCCGCACCGCGACGAGTACGTGCGCGCGACCACGGCGCGCGAGGCCGATGCCGTCGTCCTGGAGCCGTTGTCGGGACGCGAGTCGCACATGATCGCCCGGGCCGGCCGCGCCGACGCGCTCGTGGTCGTCGAGGCGGGCGAAGGTGAGCTCGAAGCGGGCGAAGCGGTCCGTTACATCCCGCTGGGCTAGCGACTACCGCTATTCCTCCATGACGTCCGCGTCCGGCACAGCCTCGAGGCCCTTGCGGCGCGTTCGGGAACGGCGAGTGAGGAGGACGACCTGCCGGACCGACTCGCGCAGCGGCCCGCGCGCCGGGCGCTCGTGGGGAGCCGGATACGGCGCGTAGCGGCCGAGGGCGACCGCACCTGCCTGGCCGGCAACGGCTCCCCAGCCGAGGAAGGCGATGACGAGCGGGATGGGGACGTAGCCCACCGACGTCAGTGCGAGCAGGTACCAAGGCGCGTCGAGCCCCAGCTCGAAGCGGAAGGCGAACGACCCCAAAAGGACGAGCGGCCCGACAAAGCCCAGCGCGTACACGGCGAGCCCGACCGGCCGCCCGCGCTCGGAGGCATGTGGGAGCCAGAGCCACGCGTGCACCGACGGAAGGACGAAGAGCAGTGCGAATGGGTTCTGCGCGGCGACGACGAGCGCGACGATGCCGAGTCCCAGCATGGCGGCGAGATGCCCGCCGAGCTCCTCCGGTCGGGTCACGGTTCGGCGGGGAGCGAGCTGGGGCCGCGCGACAAGCCAGCCAAGGAACGAGAGCCCCGCGAGCGAGGCGAGGGCGACCACCGGCCAGTCCGTCGCGACCACGGTGTCGGGTGGGATCGGCCGCGAGTCGCCGCTCGGGAGGATTCCGACGAGCGTGAAGAACGCGAAGACGGCTCCCGCCCAGATCCAGACGCTCAGACGGCTGAGCAGGCTGCGGAGCGCCGGCCGGAGCGGGATGTGGCGGCGCCGGCAGCGAGCGAAGAGGTCGACCACCGCCGCAAGGAACGGCAGGAGCGCGATCAGGAAGACGAACTGGATCGTCCAGCCGCGGATGAGCCGCGAGCCGACCCAGACGTACGACTGCGTCCCACGCGTCACGTCCGCAGCGGAGTCGAGCGAGCCGAGGAGGCTCTGCGTCGAGCTCCCGATCTGATCCAGCCGCTCCGGGTTGAGCTCCGCGCTGGTGTCGCCGGCCGGCGGCGGCGGGCGGCTTCCGGCGGAGGTGATCGTGAGCGCCGGGATCCCCTGCGCGATGAACGGGCCCTGCCCGTAGAGGGTGAAGGGGAACGCGAGGTCGATCAGCTGCTCGCCTGCGCTTGGCCGCATCACCTCGCGGTCGGATTGAGCTGCAATCGCCGACTGCGCGGTGGCGACGAGCGTTGCGCCCGGCATCCGCGGCGTCTCTCCTGCGATCTCGAGACGAGGGCTGCCGTTGCCGGCGATCGCGTCGAGGTCGATCATGGCCGCGACCTGGTCGCTCAGGTCGGCGTCTCCGGCGAACTCTGCTGCGCCGAGGGATCCGTACGCGCCCCCGTCCTCGGAGAGGAGGATCACCGAGTGGGCAAGTGAGGAGTTTCCGATGTCGCGCGCGAGCTCGAGCAGAGCGCCCGTGCCGGAGCCGTTGTCGTTCGCCCCGGGCGAGCCGCCCAGGTTGTCCCGGTGGGCCATGATCACGATGGTCTGTTGCGAGCGAGCGAGCTCCTGCTCGGGGCGGAGCGGCGAGGTGGCGATGAGATTGACGAACCGCTGCTTCCCGAGGCCGGGCACATCGGCAGTGAATTCCTGCCGCGCGACAGTGAACTTGTAGTCGCGCAGCCGTGCGGCGACCCACTCGCGCGCCTTGGCCGAGCCTGAGGACCCGGGACGCCGGTCGGGAAAGAGACGGACGAACTCGCGGCTGAACTGGAACGCCGTCGTGCCGTCGAACGACGGCGGCAGACGCGGCTCCTGGAGAGGGATCGGAGTGGCCAGGCTGAACGCCGCGACGAGCACGGGCACCGCGACCGCCAGCCAGGCGGCCCGGTAGATCCGGCCCGACACGGGGCGCTCCAGCGACCCGCGCCGCGCTCTACGGCGTGGCGAGGGAACCGCCATCGAGCCGGAGCCTATCCTTTGTCCCGTTGGCTCAAGACGCGACCATCCTGCTCGTCGACGACGAGGAATCGGTGCAGAAGCTCCTCGCCTTCCCGCTCGAGCGGGAAGGCTTTCGCGTCGTGCAGGCGCGCGACGGGGAGGAAGCTCTCGAGCGCTTCGACGAGAACGATGTCGACCTTGTGATTCTCGACATCATGCTCCCCAAGTTGGACGGCCTGGAGGTCTGCCGCCGGCTCCGGGCGAAGAGCGCCGTGCCGATCATCATGCTCACCGCTCGCGACGACGAGCTCGACAAGGTCGTCGGGCTCGAGCTAGGCGCGGACGACTACATCACGAAGCCGTTCTCCATCGGGGAGTTTCGCAGCCGTGTTCGCGCGGCGCTGCGCCGAGCCCAGCTCCCGGCGGCGTCCGGCCGCGCCGACGTCTACGAGGTCGACGGGCTGCGGATCGACGGGCCGCGCCGCTCGGTCGCGGTCCGCGGCGAGCCGGTGCAGCTCACGTACCTCGAGTTCGAGCTTCTGCGCACGCTTGCCTCGAGTCCCGGCCGTGTGTTCACGCGCGAGATGCTTCTCGCGGCGCTTCGCGGCGGCTCGGCGTACCGCGACCTGAGGACGATCGACGTCCACGTGCGCCACTTGCGGGAGAAGATCGAGGCAGACCCGCGCAACCCCGAGTATCTCTTCACGGTGCGTGGTGTCGGATACCGCTTCCGGGACGCCTCGTGAGGCGGCTCCCGCACCCGGGCCTGGCCTTCAAGTTCTCGCTGGCGCTCTTCGTCATCGTCGCGGGAGCGCTCGGCATCGTCTACCTGGCCGTCGTCCCGCGCCTCGAGACGCGGCTCGTTGACGCGAAGATCCAAGACCTCGAGCGCGCGTCGGGCTCGGTCGTGAGCCAGTTCACCGGCGCGCGAATCCACTCACCGAGTACCAGTCGCTTTCACAGTTCTTCTCCTCCAGCCTGAGCGCTCGAGTCGTCGTGCTCGAGCGGCTCCAAAGCTCCATGATCAGCATCGCCGATTCGAATGGGCGCTCATCCGCCGACGTGCGGCGTGATCCCGTCGCGCAGAAAGCGCTCGAGACCGGGCGCACGGCGACTGGACGGGTGGAGCGGGCCGGCAGCGAGCGAGCCGAGGTCGCCGTGCCCTTGGACGCGTCCACCGTCGTGCTCCTCTCGGCGCCGCTCAAGGACGCCCTCGCCGACGTCTCGCTCGTGCGGCGAACCCTGATCGCAGCGGGCTTCGCGTCGCTCGCCCTCTCCCTGGTCATCGGGACGCTCGCCGCGTGGCGGTTCACACGCCGGATCCGCTCGCTCGAAGATGCGGCGGGCCGGATCGCGGCCGGGGACTTCGAACACCCGGTCTCGGACCCGGTCCAGGACGAGGTGGGCCAGCTCGCGCAGGCGTTCGATTCCATGCGGCTTCGGCTCGCGCACCTCGACCACGCTCGCCGCGAGTTCATCGCCAACGCTTCGCACGAGCTCCGAACACCGCTCTTCTCGCTTGGAGGCTTCCTCGAGCTCATGGCGAGCGAGGAGCTCGACGAGCGTGAGCGGCGGGATTTCGTCGAGGAGATGTCGGCGCAGGTCGGCCGTTTGACGAAGCTCGCCACGGACCTCCTCGACCTTTCACGCCTGGACGCCGGCCAGCTGTCGGTGGCGAAGACGGATGTCGACGTCGCAGCGGTCGCACGCACCGTCGCGGAGGAGGTGCGGGCGCTGGCCGAGGGCACGGAGCATGCCATTCACGTGGAAGCCGACGACGCGGTGCTCGCGCTCGGCGACGAGCAGCGCATCCTCCAGATCGCCCGCAATCTCGTCGAGAACGCGCTCAAGCACACCCCCCCCGGCACGAACGTCGTCATCTCGGCTTTTGCAGACGAGGGCGCGGCGGCGTTCTTCGTGCGCGACGACGGGCCGGGCGTCCCGGAACGCGACCAGGAGCACCTCTTCGACCGCTTTTACCGCGCTGACGGCGGCAAGGCGTCGGGAAGCGGGCTCGGGCTCGCGATCGCGAAAGAGCTCGCTGTGCGCATGGAGGGAAGGCTGGAACTGCGCTCGATTGCCGGCGAAACGGTCTTCACGCTGGTCTTGCCGGTTTCCGAGGCGGCGATTTCACGGGAAATCGAGCCCGTGGCCGCGCAGAGCTGATCCATCACTACGATGGGAAAGACGTGCGCCCGGGAGCCCTAGCCGTCATCGCGGTCGTCTGCGCCCTGCTCGGCGGCAGCGCTGCGCTCGCCATCGCCAAGTCCACGGGGTGGTTCGATGCCGGTCAGACGGACACCGTCGTGCTCACTCAGCCGGCGCCGTCGGCAGCCTCGAACCGCTTGGATACGAGCGGTGCCGGGAAACCCCTCGCCGGCAACGACTTCGACCCGGCGCAGATCTACCGCCGACGCGCCTCCGGTGTGGTCACCATCATCGCCCTCTTCGGAGCCCACACGCAGAACGGGAGCGGGGACGCGGCGCAGGGATCCGGCTTCGTCGTCTCGCAGAACGGCTACGTCCTCACGAACTCGCACGTGATCACCACTGCCGGCGAGGATCCCCCCGGCCAGACACCCGACGCCGCCGGCTCGGTCTTCGTCGAGTTTCGGGACGGGGATCGCGTGCCCGCGAAGATCGTCGGCTGGGACGTCTACGACGACGTGGGCCTGCTGAAAGTCGACCCGGGCGACCACGCGCTGAGCCCCGTGCCGCTCGGCGACTCGAGCACGGTGGTCGTCGGCGAGCCCGTGGCGGCGATCGGGAGCCCGTTCGGCAACGAAAACTCGCTGTCGGTGGGCGTGGTCGCGGCCACCGAGCGCTCGATCGAGTCTCTGACCTCGACCTACGATCTGGTCGATGCGATCCAGACGGATGCGCCCATCAACCGCGGCAACTCGGGCGGGCCGATGTTCGACGCCCGCGGTCGGGTGATCGGGATCAACGCGCAGATCCGCAGCGAGTCGGGCAATGCCGAGGGCGTCGGCTTCGCCGTCCCGATCAACTCCGCCAAGCGCTCGATGGAGCAGCTGATCGACAGCGGCCGCGTCCGCTACGCCTGGCTCGGCGTCTCCACGCAGACGGTGACGCCCAAGCTCGCCGACCATTTCGACTTCGCGGCCGACCGGGGCGCTGCGGTGCAGACGGTGGTCGATGGCGGGCCTGCGGCGAAGGCCGGCCTGCACGGCGGCGGACGTGAGCAGGACTTCCGCGGCATCCTGTTCCGTCCCGGCGGCGACCTCATCATTGCGATCGACAGCCAGAGGGTTGCGAGCGCCGAGGACGTCGTGCGCGTGATCACGGAGCAGCTCTTCCCGGGCCAGACGACCCGCCTGACTGTGCTGCGTGGAAGCGAGCGCCTCGTCATCGCCGTCGTGCTCGGCGAGCGTCCCCTGAATCCGCCCGGCAGCGACCGGTAGCCCGACTACGCTGGCCTCGAGTGAGGCCGTCCGACGATCTCGTCCTGCTCGGGGACAACCTCGAGCTCCTGCCTCGGTTCGACGACGGACTGTTCCAGCTCGCCTACCTCGATCCCCCGTTCAACACGGGCAAGGTTCAGCGCCGCCGGACACTTGCAACCAAAGCCGACCCGCAGGGTGACCGCCGGGGGTTTCAGGGCCGTCGCTACTCGACTTCGCTGCTGGCCGAGTCGTCGTACCGCGACGAGTTCGACGACTACCTCGGCTTCCTCGAGCCGCGACTCAGGGAGGTCCGCCGCGTCCTGGCCGAGAGCGGGACCCTCTACCTGCACATCGATTACCGGGAAGCCCATTACGTGAAGCTTCTCCTCGACGAGCTCTTCGGGCGCGAGTGCTTCCTCAACGAGATCATCTGGGCCTACGACTACGGCGCCCGCCCGCGCCGCCGCTGGCCGGCCAAGCACGACACGATCCTCGTCTACGTCAAGGATCCGGACCGGTACTGGTTCGATTCCGAGGCTGTCGAGCGTGAGCCCTACATGGCACCGGGCCTCGTCACCGCCGAGAAGGCAGCTCGGGGGAAGCTCCCGACCGACGTGTGGTGGCACACGATCGTCTCCCCGACCGGAAAGGAGAAGACCGGCTACCCGACGCAGAAACCGGAAGGGGTTCTGCGCCGCATCGTGCAGGCATCCAGCCGTCCGGGCGACTGGTGCCTGGACTGCTTCGCGGGATCGGGGACTCTCGGCGCGGCCGCGAGCGGTCTAGGGCGGCACTACGTGCTGATCGATACGAATCCCGAGGCTGTCGCCGTCGCCCAGCGCAGGCTCGCGCGGTTTGAACAGGCGGTCTGAACGGGTACGGAAGGTCGAGGGAGGGCGATCTGCAGTTTGCTTTAGGTTCGAGTAGGTTTCGAAAAGGTTTCCGCCGGGAACCTAGGGATATGGCGTCGATTTCTATGAGCGGGAGGGATCGTTTGCGGGCGAGCTCGGCCGCGTGGTAGCGCTGACGATTCCGGCGCGGCCCGAGTACATCGCACTCGGGCGTCTTGCGCTGACCGGGCTCTCCCGAACGCGCTCCCTTTCCGCCGAGGTCGTTGCCGACCTGAAGCTGGCGCTGACCGAGGCTTGTTCGAACTCGGTGCGCCACGCGTACGACGAAGGACGTGAGGGCGTCGTCGAGATCCGCTACGAGCTGCAGGACGACCGGATCGTCATCGAGGTGAACGACGACGGGTCGGGTTTCGACCCGGAGACCCTCGAGCGCGCCGAGGAGGAGCTCGACGAGGGCGGCCTGGGCATCGCGATCATCCGAGCGCTGACCGACGAGCTCGAGATCGGTCCGCGGCCCGGCGGCGGCTCCAGGCTCCGCTTTTCCAAGTTGCTGGCCTAGGAACGTTCGCCAGACCCTCCTAGCGGGCCGCCGCCGTCGCTATTCTCAGGCGCCGTGCAGCTTCAGCAGGTCAACGTTGGAAACAAGGCGCTCGCTGACTACGCGACGATTGCCAGCCGCGGCCTGATGGAGCAGATCCGCGCCCTGGCCGAGCCGCTCGGCGGGAAGCGCGTCCTTCATCTGTCGGCCACCGCGTTCGGTGGCGGCGTCGCAGAGATCCTCTACACGCTCGTCCCGCTCATGCGCGACGCCGGCCTCGAGACCGAGTGGCGCGTCATCTACGGGCAGGACGAGTTCTTCGACGTCACGAAGGCGATCCATAACGCCCTGCAAGGAGACAAGCGCGGGCTCTCGGAGGACGAGCAGGAGATCTTCCGTCGTTACAACCGCGAGAACGCCGAGGCCCTCACCGGCGACTTCGATTTCGTGATCGTCCACGACGCGCAGCCCGCCGCGATGATCGAGAACGCGCGCGAGGCGGGCAAGCGCTGGATCTGGCGCTGCCACATCGACCTCTCGACGCCCAACCGGGACGTCCTGAGCTTCCTCTCGCCGTGGCTCGCGAGCTACGACGCCACCGTCTTCCACCGCAAGGCCTATGTGCCGGACTCGGGCGGGCTGACGCCTGCGTACATCTGGCCGCCGGCGATCGACCCACTCGCGCCGAAGAACATGGCGCTCTCGTCGGAGGACGCGGCTTACATCGTCGATCAGTTCGGGATCGATGTCGACCGGCCGCTCGTCTCGCAGATCTCACGCTTCGACCCCTGGAAGGACCCCGTCGGCGTGATCGAAGCGTGGCGGCTCCTGCGCAACGAGCATCCGAGCGTCCAGCTTGCGCTGGTCGGCTCGATGGCGCATGACGACCCCGAGGGCTGGGACTACTACAACAAGACAGTCGAAGCTGCGGGGGGCGACCCCGACATCTTCATCCTCTCGAACCTGAACAACGTCGGCTCGGTCGAGGTCAACGCCTTCCAGGTGCACTCGGCGGCGCTGATCCAGAAGTCCATCCGCGAGGGCTTCGGGCTCACGGTCACGGAGGGTCTCTGGAAGGGACGTCCGATGGTGGCCGGCCGTGCGGGCGGAATCGTCGACCAGATCCAGGACGGCGTGACTGGGTACCTGGTGGACTCGATTTCCGAGTGCGCGGACGCCCTCGACGACGTGCTCAAGGAACCGATGAAGGCGCGCGCCATGGCGCTCGAGGGAAAAGAGTACGTGCGGCGGCACTTCCTCTCGCCGCGCCTGCTCCGCGACTGGCTCGCGCTCTTCAACCGCCTGACCGGCAACGACATGGCCGGGGACGAGCTCGTCGTGGCCGGCGCCGTCTAGTCGGCCGCCGCGCGGGTACCCTCAGCGCCATGAGCGGCAGGCGCAAGCTCATCGTCGTCTCGAACCGGGGGCCCGTCACGTACGCCCGAAACGAGGCCGGCGACCGCGTCCTCCGCCGGGGCGGCGGCGGCCTTGTCACCGCCCTGCGAAGCCTCGTCGCCTACCACGACGTCACTTGGATCGCGAGCGCGCTCAGCGAGGAGGACGTCCTGGTCGCCGAGGAGGCCAACGGCCAGGCGATCGCGGAGACCTCCCGCGACGGGTCGCCCTACCGCCTGCGGCTCGTCCCGCACGACCCTCAGGCCTACGACCTCTACTACAACGTCGTCTCGAACCCGATGCTCTGGTTCGTCCAGCACTACCTCTGGGGTCTCGCGGAGGCTCCGGACGTCGATCAGGGCCTTCACCACGCCTGGACCGACGGCTACGCGGCCGTCAACGAGAGCTTCGCGGCAGCCGTCCTCGACGAGCTGAAGCGCCAGCCCGACGCCGCCGTCTTCTTCCACGACTACCACCTCTATCTCGCGCCTGCGCTCGTGCGAGAGCGGGCCCCTGACGCGACGCTCAGCTTCTTCGCCCATATCCCATGGCCGCAGCCCGACTACTGGCGAGTCCTCCCGGAAGGGATCCGCGTCGCCCTGCACGAGAGCATGCTCGCGAACGACGTCGTCGGCTTTCATACCGAGCGCTGGGCGCGCAACTTTCTGCGCTGCTGCTGGGACATCGCCGGCGCCGAGGTCGACTTCAACGCAGGCGAGGCTCGGCTCGACGGGCATGGGACGAGCGTGCGCGTGCACCCGATCTCGGTGGATCCGGAGGAATTCGACGAGCTCGCGGCGAGCGAGCCCGTGCTTGCCGAGGAGGAGAAGATCGTTGCCACGCGCCCCGAGCGGCTGATCGTGCGCGTCGACCGGACCGACCCGTCGAAGAACATCGTCCGCGGCTTCCGCGCCTTCGAGCTCTATCTCGAAGCGCATCCGGAGGCTGTCGGAAGCGTCGGCATGCTGGTCCTCCTCGACCCGTCGCGTCAGGACATCCCCGAGTACTCGGAGTACCTCGGCGCCATCCAGCGCGCGGCGCGGGCGGTCAACGACAGGTTCCGCGACGACGATTGGCTGCCCGTGGACCTACGGATCGAGGACAACTTCCCGCAGGCGATCGCGGCCTACAAGCAGTACGACGTGCTGCTCGTCAATGCCATCTTCGACGGCATGAACCTCGTGGCGAAGGAGGCCCCGCTGCTCAACGAGAAGGACGGTGTGCTGATCCTGTCCGAGAACACCGGCGCGCACGAGGAGCTCGGCCCCTGGGTGATCACGGTCAATCCCTTCGACGTCGCCGGTCAGGCCGAGGCTCTGCACGAGGCCCTCGAGCTGCCGCAGCCGGATCGCCGGGCGCGACTGGAGGCGATCAGGCAACAGGTGCGCGAGCACGACATCGCCCTCTGGATCGAAGGCCAGCTCGAAGACCTCGAGGCGGCTCTCAATCGCAGCGGCACTAGACTCTCCGTCTGAAATGCCTGGAAAATCGACGCTTAGCCACGTGGACGAGGCGGGCGGGCTGCACATGGTCGACGTGGGCGGGAAGCCGCACGAGCGCCGCCGCGCCCGCGCCCGCGCGTTCGTCCGCATGGGTGTCGAGACGGCGCGGACCCTGCGCGAGTTGCCCAAAGGAGATGCGCTCGCGACTGCGCAGCTGGCCGGGATCATGGCGGCCAAGCGCACCTCGGACCTGATTCCCCTTTGCCACCCGCTCCAGCTCAGCCACATCGACGTCGCAATCGAGATCGAGGCCGCTGGAGTCGAGATCGTCACGACCGTCGAGACGACCGCGCAGACGGGCGTCGAGATGGAAGCGCTGGCCGCCGCCGCCGTCGCGGCGCTCACGGTCTACGACATGGCGAAGGCGGTCGACGACGGAATGGTCGTCGAGGAGCTCCGACTACTCGAGAAGACAAAGGGATGAAGGCGGCGGTCCTCACCGTCTCCGACGGCGTTTCGAGCGGCGAGCGGGAGGACGGAAGCGGCGACCTCCTGGCCGGTCTGCTCGCGGAGGACGGATTCGAGGTCGAGCGCCGGCTCGTGCCGGACGACCGCGAGGCGATCGCTGCTGCGCTGCGCGACCTCACCGCGGACGCCAACGTCGTCCTCACGACGGGCGGCACGGGGCTCGGACCGCGCGACGTGACCCCCGAGGCCACGACGGACGTGCTCGAGCGCTCAGCGCCGGGCATCGCAGAAGCCCTGCGGGCCGACGCGATTGCCAAGACGCCGCACGGGCTCCTCTCGCGGGGAGTCGCGGGGACGGTCGGCGCGGCGCTCGTCGTCAACCTGCCGGGCTCCCCGGGCGGCTCACGCGACGGCTACGAGGTGCTGCGACCGGCGCTTCAGCACGCCGTTGATCTGTTGACAAACCAGGCAACAGCACATAGCCAGACATGACCGAGACGACCCTCCGCTACCCACGCCTCTTCGCGTCCCTCGTCAAGGTCGAGCACACCGTCTTCGCGCTTCCGTTCGCCTACATCGGCGCCTTTCTCGCGGTTGACGGAGTCCCGAGCGCGCACGACCTCTTCTGGATCACGGTCGCCATGGTCGGCGCCCGCAGCCTGGCCATGGCGCTGAACCGGCTGATCGACGCGGGCATCGATGCGCGGAACCCGCGCACGGCGGGCCGTGAGCTTCCTCGAGGCGCGCTGCGGCCACGGCAGGTGCTGGCGTTCTCGGCCGCCTCGCTCGCCGTGTTCCTCGTTGCGGTCTTCCAGCTCGCGCCGATCGTCCGGTGGCTCTGGCCGATCCCCGTAGCCGCTTTCGTGATCTATCCCTACCTCAAGCGCCTGAGCTGGATCTCGCACTTCTGGCTCGGCGCTGTCGACGGGCTGGCGCCGGTGGGTGCCTGGATCGCGATCACGAACCACTTCGCGTGGGAAGCCTGGGCGCTCGGAGCCGCAGTCGCGTTCTGGGTGGCAGGCTTCGATCTCTTTTACGCGCTCTTCGATCTCGACGTCGACCGCGCGCAGGGGCTGCACTCCTTTGCAGCGCGATTCGGAGTGCGGGCCACATTCTGGGGTGCGCGAATCTGCCATGCGGCCACGGTCGCTTGCCTCGTCCTCGCGGGCGTGGGACTCGACGTGGGCGCCCTCTACTGGCTGGGAGTTGTCGCGGTGGCGGCTTTGCTCATCTACGAGCACTCACTGATCTCGCCTGACGATCGAGGCCGGCTCGACATGGCGTTCTTCACCATGAACGGCGTCATCAGCGTGACGTTCTTCGCGTTCGTGCTCGCGGACGTCGTGGTCACGTGATCGTCGCGCGCGGGCTCGGCCGCGACTTCGGCGCGAAGCACGTTCTCCGCGGGCTCGATCTCGACGTTCCGCGAGGAGGATTCCTCCTCGTCACCGGACCGAACGGCTCGGGGAAGTCGACGCTGCTTTCCCTCTGCGCTGGCCTGCTCGCGCCGACGGCCGGCGAGCTCGACGTCGCTGTCGACCGGGGGGACATCGGGTACCTGGCGCACGAGCCACTTCTATATCGAGAGCTGACGGCGCTCGAGAACCTCGACCTGTACGGACGCCTGTACCGGGTGCCGGAACGGCGTGAGCGTGCCGGGATGCTGCTCGAGCGGTTCGGTCTGTGGGACGCTCGGCGGGAGCGGGTGGGCTCGCTTTCCCGCGGGATGACACAGCGGCTGGCGCTCTGCCGCACGCTCCTCCACGAGCCCGATCTGCTCCTCCTCGACGAGCCTCATGCCAGTCTCGATGCTGACGCTTCGAGCCTGGTGGACACCCTGCTCTCCGAGCTACGTGGAGTCAAAACAGTGCTCGTTGCCACGCATGACCCGATTCGAGTCCGCGATCTCGCGACCCAGGCGCTGGCCCTCGCATGACGTACTTCGCCGACGTTTTCGCGCTCGCCCGCAAGGACCTCCTCCTGGAGCTGCGCTCGCGCGACACGCTGCCGGCCATGCTTCTCTTCGTCGTCTCGACGCTCGTCGTCTTCCATTTCGCCCTGCCGACGGACGCCTCGGACACGGCCGAAACCGGCCTCCTGTGGGTCGCGTTGCTCTTCACCGCGCTGCTCGGCCTCGTGCGCGCATTCGTCGCCGAGCGGGAGGAGCGGGTGCTGGATGGCCTGGTGCTCGCGCCCTGCGACCGCAGCGCCATCTGGCTGGGGAAGGTGATCGGCGTGCTCGCCTTTCTGGTGGCCGCCGAGCTGGTCGCGCTTCCCGCGTACGCGCTCTTCTTCCAGCCCGTCGGCTGGGAGCTCGTTGCAGCGGTTGCGCTCGCGGACATCGGCCTCGCGGCGGTGGGGACCCTGCTCGCGGCTATGGCGAGCGCGGGGCGGGCGCGAGAGCTCCTTCTGCCGCTGCTCTTCCTCCCGCTCGTGATCCCGATCGTGGTCGGCGGCGTCGGCGCCTCCGTCGCCGACGATCCCGGGCGCTACCTCGCGTTCCTGGGGCTCTACGACGCCGTTTTTGCGATCCTCTCCTGGGCGAGCTTTGAGTACGTCGTTACGGAATAACCAGCCGGTCGTCCTCGCGGCGACCGCGGCCGGTCTCCTGCTCCTGGGGACGGCGCTCGCCTTCTACTGGGTGCCGAACGCACCGATCGAAGGCTTCCGCCAGCGGATCTTCTACGTCCACGTCCCCATCGCGCTGACCGCCTACGCCTCCTTCGCCTGGGGAGCGTGGAAGGCGCTTCGCCTTCTCTGGACGCGAGAGCGGCGGTACGACCTCGAGAGCTACACGGCCATTCACATCGGCGTCATCTTCGGCGTCCTCACGCTCTTGACCGGCTCGATCTGGGCCCGCACGTCGTGGGGACACTGGTGGGTTTGGGGCTCGCGGCAGCTCGTGCTCTTCCTCGTCCTGTTCCTGTTCTACGCCGCGTATTTCATGCTCCGGTTCTCGGTCGAGCCCGGGCCGCGCCGGGCGAACATCTCGGCCGTCTACGCGCTCTTCGGCGTCGCTCTCATCCCGGTCAGCTTCCTCGCCATCAGGCTTGCCGAGGATCTCGTGCACCCGGTCGTCTTCACGCATGACGTCCAGAACCGGCTGACGGCGAGCCAGTTCACGACGTTCGGGATTTGCTTCGCCGGGATGCTTGCGCTCGCCGGGTCGCTCTACGTCAACGAGCTGACCGGCAAACGGCTCGACGCACGCCTGCGGGAACTGCGAGAGGCGCTCCAGTGACAAGCGCTGAGAAGTACGTCACCGCCGTCTACCTGGTCGTCCTCGCCGTCGTCCTGCTCTACGTCGTCCTCTACTCGTTCAAGCTGTCGCGGCTCGAACGGGAGGTCTCCGAGCTGGCCGAGCTTGCCGCCCGGAAGGCTGAGCGGCAGGAGGCGGCGTAATGGAGCTCGCGGCACTCCTTTTCTGGCCCGCCCTTGCCGGTTACGCAGAAGCCGCGTTCGCTTACGCCGGCGATCTCGCGCGACCGGGCAAGTTGGCTCGCTTCGCCATCTGGGGTGTCCGCGTCGGCTGGCTCGCCCAGACGGCGCTCCTGGTTGCCCAGGCCGTCCGCGCAGAGGGCTTCCCGTGGGGAACCTGGGCGGGCTCGCTCAACCTCTTCGTCTGGCTCGTCGTTGGGATCTATCTCGTCTGGGGCTGCCGCTCGCCCTTCAGACTCCTCGGCCTCGTCGTCATGCCGCTGGCCGCCGCCCTTCTCGCGGTCGCCGGGGCCGCTGGTGGAGCGGGGGCCAAGCGCCGCAGCGAGCTGGGCGACCTCTTCCTCACCTTCCACGTCGGGCTCGTGCTCGCGGCGCTCGCGGGCTTCACGCTCGCCGCCGGGCTCGCCGCGCTCTATTTGTGGCAGGAGCGGCGGCTCAAGCGCCGTGCCCCCGATGTGCTGCGCCAGCGCGCACCGTCGCAGGAGGCGCTCGACCGGCTGACAGCGCGCACGATCCTGCTCGCCGTTCCTGCGCTGACCCTCGGTCTGGCGGTCGGGCTCGCCCGCCTGGTCGTCGAAGGTGGCGGGTTCGATGCGCTCATGGCTGTCGCCCTCACGATCTGGGCGGCCTACGTAGGCTTCCTCCTGCTTCGCTTCGAGGCTGGCTGGCGCGGCAAGAGGACGGCGTACCTCGCGCTTGCCGGTCTGGCCCTCGTCGTCGCGGCCCTCGTCCCGGTGTCCCACTTTTAGTTATGCGCCTAGTTCTCATTGGCACCTCCCACCATCGCGCGCCCGTCGAGCTGCGCGAGCAGATCTTCGTGACCGCCGCCGACAACCGCGAGCTCGTCGAGCGGCTGGCTGGGGACGATGCCGAGGCGGTCGTGCTCTCCACCTGCAACCGCACCGAGCTCTACCTCGTCCACGGCGACGAAGAGACTGCGCAGGCTCGCGCGTTCGCCGAGCTCACTGCGCTGGCGGGGCTCTCCGAGACCGAGATCGCGCCCGCTCTCTACACGCTGACCGACGAGGCGGCCGCACTGCACGCGTTCCGCGTGGCTGCAGGCCTCGACTCGCTCATCCCGGGAGAAGCTCAGATCCTCGGCCAGGTGCGCGGCGCCTACGAGCTCGCGCGCGGCGCCGATACAGCAGGCCCCGTCCTCCACCGGCTCTTCCGGCAAGCCTTGCGCGTCGGCCGCCGGGTGAGGACGGAGACGGCGATCGGGGAAAACCCGGCGTCGATCTCCTCGGCGGCCGCAGAGCTCGCAGAGCGGGTCTTCGGCAGCCTGGAGGGACGCCGCATCCTCATTCTCGGCGCCGGGAAGATGAGCGACCTCGCCACGGTCAACCTCATCTCGAGGGGAGTAGAGAGTGTCTTCGTGGCGAACCGCTCGGTCGAGCGGGCCGAACGCCTCGCGCGTCGCTTCGGCGGGCGAGCGGTCGGGCTCGACGAGGTCGAAGCGGAGCTCCAGAGCGCCGATGTCGTGGTCGCGTCCACGAGCGCCCGCGGTTTCGTCCTCTCGGCCGAGCAGGTGGCGCGGGCGATGAGCAAGCGCCGCGGCCGGCCGATCTTCTTCGTCGACATCGCCGTTCCCCGTGACATCGACCCGGCGGTGAACGAGATCGAGGGCTGCTACCTCTACGACGTGGACGACCTCGAGCGCGTCGTGGAGGAGAGCGTCGCGGGTCGTCGCGAGGAGGCGGTGCGAGCCGAGGCGATCGTCTCCGAAGAGGCGCAGCGTTTCCGCGACTGGCAGCTCTCCCTGGACGTCGTGCCCGCGATTGCGTCGCTTCGCGCCCTGGCCGAGTCCATCCGCGAGGACGAGCTCGCCCGCGCGGAAGGGCGGCTGGGGTCGCTGTCTCCGAGTCAGCGGAGGGCCGTCGAGTCGCTCACGGCGCAGATCGTCAACAAGCTTCTCCATCCACCGACCGTGCGGATGAAGGAGGCTGCGGCGGCCGCGGACGGAGTCCTCTACGCGGACGCGATCCGCCATCTCTTCGCGCTGGAGGACGATGATCGTCCGTCTGGGCTCGCGGGGAAGTAGGCTCGCGCTCACCCAGGCGGAGCTGGCGGCTGACGCTCTCCGCCGCGTGGCTCCCGGCCTCGACGTCGCTCTGGTTCCGATCACGACCACGGGCGACCGCGACCGTTCGAAACCGTTCGGTGAGCTCGGCGCCCGCGGGGTCTTCGTCAAGGAGATCGAGGAAGCGCTGCTCGAAGGCCGTGTCGACGTGGCCGTGCATTCGGCCAAGGACATGACCTCCACGGACACGGAAGGCCTCGCAGTCGCCGCCTACCTACCACGAGACGACCCACGTGACGCTCTTTGTGGCGCCGACGGCCTCCGCGCCGGAATGCGGATCGGCACCGCCTCGGCGCGCCGGCGGGCGCAGCTGCTTGGGCTGGAGCCCGACCTCTCCATCGAACCGCTGCGCGGCAACGTCGACACCCGCCTCCGCAAGCGCGGTGAGCGGGGGCTCGACGCCATCGTCCTCGCTGCCGCCGGCCTCGACCGGTTGGAGCTTGGCGGGGAGATCGGCCACCGCTTCGATCCCGAGGAGCTGGTTCCCGAGGCCGGGCAGGGCGCGGTCGCCCTCCAGGTCCGAGCTGGTGAGGAAGAGCTCGTCGCAGCGGCGGACGATCCAGAAACCCGCCGCCGGGTCACCGCTGAACGGGCCTGCGTGGCGCGCATCGGCGCCGGGTGCCTCGCGCCGGTCGCCGCTTACCACGACGGCGAGGCTCTCACGGCGCTCATCGCGGCCGAGGACGGGAGCTGGGTCGAGCGCCGGCGTGGAGAGGATCCAGTCGCGCTCGCCGACGAGCTCCTTACTTTCGTTTCGTGAGGGTCGTCGTCACGGGGACGGAGAGCCGTCTCGCCGAGCGTCTTCGCGCCGATGGCTTCGACGTCGTCGAGTGGCCGCTCGTCGCGATCGAGCCGATCGCGGGTCCGACACTTCGGGCCGACGCCTATGACTGGGTAGTGCTCACCAGCCGGCACGCGGTAGAGCGGCTCTTCGATCGGCTGGAGGGCGATCTGCCGAGAGTCGCCGTCGTTGGGCCCGGGACGGCGGAGGCGATGCGAGAGCACGGAATCGAGCCCACGCTCGTCGCCACCCGCTCGACCCAGGAAGGGCTCCTCGAGGAGATGCCGAGCCCAGCCGGCCGGGTCCTTTTCGCTGGTGCAGAAGACGCTCGGGATGTCCTTCCGCGAGCCCTCGACGCGGACGTCGTCCGGCTCTACCGCACGGTCGAACTTCTGCCCGACGCGGCACCCGCCGGCGACCTCGTCGTCCTCGCCTCGGCGTCGGCGGCGCGCGCGTATGCGGCGACCAGCGTCGAGCTCCCGTGCGTCTCGATCGGCCCGGTGACCACGGAGGAGGCGCGACGATACGGAGCGACCATCGTGGCCGAAGCGGAGCCCCACGATCTGGAGGGCCTCGTCCAAGCGGTTAAGCTTCGCCGCATCGCAAGCCGGTTCATCACTCTCCTGACCGATTTCGGCCTCGAGGACGACTTTGCGGGAACCTGCCGCGGCGTGATCAAGCGCATCGCCCCGGACGTCGAGATCATCGACATCACGCATGGGATCCCCCCACAGCACGTCCTCCAGGGAGCCCTCGTGCTCGCCAACACCCTCCCGTACATGCCGCTCGGAGTGCACGTGGCGATCGTCGACCCGGGTGTGGGGGGAGACCGCAAGCCGGTTGCTTTGGCCGGAAGGGACGGGCGGCTGTACGTCGGGCCCGACAACGGAGTGCTGGTCGTGGCCGCAGATTCCCTGGGAGGGGTCGAGCGGGCCGTTGAGATCGCGAACACGAGCTACATGCTCGATTCGATCTCGCGGACCTTTCACGGACGCGACATCTTCTCGCCGGCGAGCGCCCATCTGGCGAGCGGGGTGGCTCTCGAGGAGCTGGGGCCCGCGCTCGATCCGGGGGCCCTCGTCAGGCTCGAGCTACCTGCGCCGGAGGTCGGGTCGGCGCGGATCCGCGCAACGGTGCTCTACGTCGACCGCTTCGGGAACATCCAGCTCAACCTCACGAGCCAGGAGCTCGAGCGGGTCGGCATCGTGCCGGGCGCGAAGGTCGAGATCGAGATCCGCTTCGAGCGCTACTACGCCGTTGCCGCCCGCACGTTCGCCGAGGTGCGCACCGGCGACATCGTCGTCTACGAGGACGCCTACGGGAACATCGCGCTCGCGATCAACTCGGGCGACGCCGCCCGGATGTTCTCCGCACGGGTAGGACAGGAGGTGCTGCTGTCCCCAGCCTGAGCGACCGGCTGAGGCTGAAGCAGCGTTTCGCGAGGATGACGACGCGCGCCGTCGTGCGACGTCCTCGCCTCTGGCGGATGTTCCGAACGCCGCTCCGGCGCCAGTTCGACACCCTGGCCTCGGGCTGGGACAACCGCATGGGCCCTGAGGGACTCATCCCGCTCGGCGCGGCACTCGACACCCTCCCGGATCCCCCTCGACGCGTGCTCGACCTCGGCACGGGGACCGGGAGCGCTGCCCGCGTCGTGGCCAAACGCTTTCCCAACGCCGAGGTGATCGGCCTCGACCTTTCGCCGGAGATGATCGAGAACGCGAACGAGCTCCTGCCTTCCGAGCTCGCAGGCCGGGTTCGGTTCCAGGTTGGCGACGCGAGCGCCCTCGGGCTCGAGGACGAATCGTTCGACCTCGTCGTCCTCATGAACATGATTCCCTTTTTCGAGGAGCTTGCGCGGGTCACGGCGCCGGGTGGTCGCGCCGTCTTCGCCTTCTCGTTCGGAGCCGACACGCCCATCTACGTCCCCTCCGAAACCCTGCGCGCCCGGCTCGAGCCACTGGGCTTCGAGGACTTTCGAGAGCTCGCCGCCGGCCACGGGAATGCGCTCCTTGCCACGAAGAACCAGGCGCCCTAGGATGCCCGCCAAGCGACGTCCGCGGCGCGGTAGCACCGGCCCGGACGTCGTTTGTCGCTACTTGCGGAAACTTTCGCTCGGGCCTCTGTTGCCCGTCATCCGCATGGCGTCGTAATTTGCCGCCGTCAGGGTCATTTCGATGGAAAGGGGCAGGGAATGACAGAGCTGGCGGCGACTTTCCGGCGCTCCGCGCTGGACGGCCATTTCAAGTTCGCCGAAAACGGTACGACGCTCGCCCGGGACACGATGGCCGGCCTCACGACCTTCATCGTGATGTCGTACATCATCTTCTTGAATCCGGCGATCCTCGGCCTGGGCGGCGAGGGACTGCCTCTCGCCGGCGCGGTGACGTCGACGTGCCTCGTCGCGGGCGTGATGACGATCATCATGGGCCTCTACACCAACCGGGCCTATGCGATCGCGCCCGGACTGGGGATCAACGCCATCGTGGCTTTCAGCCTCGTCGCGGGCGCGGGGCTCGGCTTTCCGGAGGCCATGGGGATCATCGTCATGGAGGGCGCGCTCGTCACGTTGCTCGTGCTCGCGGGCATGCGCGAGCGGGTCATGCAGGCGATTCCGCTCGAGCTGAAGAAGGCGATCGCAATCGGCATCGGCCTTTTCATCGCGTTCATCGGCCTCTACGACTCGGGTCTCGTCGTCCAGGGCGATGGCATCCCCGTGACGCTCGCCCGCTTCACGACCTGGCCGATCTTCGTGACGCTCTTCGGGCTCGTCTTCACGATGGCGCTGCGGGCGCGCGGCTTCCGCGGGGACCTGCTCGCCGGGATCATCGCGACGACGGTTCTGGCCACCGTCATCAACTGGGCGACCGACTACACGGCCTTCACCGCGCCGGGAGTCGCGCGCTGGCCCGAGGACATCGCGACGAGCCCTGACTTCAGCCTCGTCGGCAACGTCAGCTTCGACGCGTTCGCGACGCTCGGAGTCGTGGCGACACTCGCGTGGGTGTTCTCGCTCTTCCTCGCCGACTTCTTCGACACGATGGGCACGCTTGTCGGCGTCGGCAGGCAGGCCGGCTACCTGAGCAAGGACGGCGAGCTCCCGGAGATTCGCAAGCCGCTGCTCGTCGACTCCGTGGCCGCAATGGCCGGAGGCGCTGCGTCGGCCTCGTCGGCGACGACGTACATCGAGTCGGGAGCGGGCGTCGGAGTGGGCGGCCGCACGGGCTGGGTCGCGGTCGTCTGCGGCGCTCTCTTCTTCCCGTTCATGTTCCTCGCTCCGCTGATCGGGATGGTGCCGCTGCAGGCAGTGGCTCCCGCCCTGATCATCGTGGGCTACCTGATGGTGACCGCGCTCTCCGAGTACGAGGAGGAGGCGGACCCGGGTGCCGACGGGACCGTCACCCGGCGTGCGGTCGCCGGCATCGACTTCAACAACCTGGCGCTGGGCCTCGCCGCGCTTCTGACCATCGTGATCATGCCGTTCACCTATTCGATCACGAATGGCATCGGCTTCGGCTTCATCACCTACACGCTCATCAGAATCGCGCAGGGAGACTGGCGGCGGATCAACCCGCTGCTCTACGCGATCTCGGCGGGCTTCGTCCTCTACTTCCTCGTCCCGCTTCTGCAGGACAATCTGAGCTGGGTCTAAGCGAACCGCTAGTCCGACTCGAGCTCGTACTTTCCAGAGGCCGCCGGTGTGTCCCAGTTGATATGTGAGTCGATCACGAAGGTGCCGTCCGGCTCGAAGCGGGCAAAGAGATTGGTCCCGACCCCCGTCCCAGAAACCGCCGGCGAGGTCGCTCGCGTCCGGCGCCGTGCCGGCGGGCTTCGGCGGTCCGAGTGCCGCTGCCGCCGCGCCCGACATGGCGGGCGCGGCTCTCATACGTCCTCGGAGGATCCCTCGGGATTCAATCGACAGGCGCCGGCTCCGCTAACTGGTGATCAACGGGGGCGCTGTGAAGGAGGGGGCTTGCGGGGGAACCAGGGGTTCACCCGCGCAAGATGGCGAGGGCCGGAATCGAACCGGCGACCTGTCGTCGGATCGAGGGCCAGCCCTCTCCCGACGACAGTGACCCCGTAGTTACTTACCCGCCCAAGGAGCGATGGCGAGGGCCGGAATCGAACCGGCGACACCACGGTTTTCAGCCGTGTGCTCTACCAACTGAGCTACCTCGCCGCTGCCGCGTCAGTCTAGCCCGGACGGGCGGTTGCCCTCCGTCGAAAGTTCGACGCGTAAGCGAAACGGACTTTCGACGGCAGAACTGAGCTACCTCGCCACGCGTTGCTGCGGGTTCCAGAATAGCCTCCCGCCGGAATGATCGACCGCCAGCTCACCATCATCGGAGCCGCGCTCGACCTGGGCGCCGGCCGCCGCGGGGTCGACATGGGCCCTTCGGCGATCCGCTACGCGGGGATCGACAACCGCCTCGCGGAGCTGGGCTACGCCTGCTCCGACCTCGGCAACGTCGAGACCGCAGTGGCCGAGGCCGCGCAGCAGGAGAACGCGCAGGCACGCTTCCTGACCGAGATCAAGCGGACCTGCGAGCGGGTCGCCCGACTGGTTGCGGGCGCGACCAGGGCGCAACAGATGCCGATCGTGCTCGGGGGCGACCACTCGGTGGCGATCGGCACGCTCGGCGGCCTCGCCTCCGTCCACGGGCCGGGCGGCGTCCTTTGGTTCGACGCGCACGGCGACCTCAACACCCCCGAGACGACTCCGAGCGGGAACGTCCATGGGATGCCGCTGGCGGCAACGCTCGGCCAAGCGCTGGATACCTTCGCCAGCGAGGCCTGGCCCTTACCGGCGCTCGACCCGAAGCACGTCGCACTGCTCGGAATTCGCTCCCTGGACGCCGGAGAACGCGCACTGGTCAAGGAGCTCGGCATTGCCGTCTACACCATGACCGACCTCGACCGCCGTGGCGTCGAGCCGGTCGTCCGCGAAGCGATCGAGCGTGTGGCCGGCGCGCCGTTCGTGCACGTGTCGCTGGACATGGATGTCATCGACCCCGAGGCGGCGCCCGGGGTGGGCACGCCCGTGCGCGGTGGGCTCTCTTACCGGGAGGCGCACCTCGCCATGGAGCTCGTGGCGGAGTGGGGCCAATTCTCCTCGTTCGAGGTCGTGGAGGTCAATCCGATCCTGGATCGGGAGAACGCCACTGGAGAGCTGGCGGTGGAGCTCGTCGCAAGCGCTTTCGGCGCGACGATCATCTAGCTGCTACTCGACTAGGAAGCGCTCGATCGCGTCGGCGGTCTGGTCGAAGGCGTCCCAGAGGACGGGGTGTCCCGCCGGCACGACCACGACCTCGAGCTTGTCACCGAGGCTGGAGCGATAGTGCTCGACCTCGCCGACGCTGACGAACTTCGACGCGAGCCCGGCGACGATCATGGTGGGAACGCCGGCGCGCTCCCACGGGGCGGGCAGCGCGGCAATCGCTCGGTAGGCCGCCGCCACGGCCTCGGGTGAGTAGTCGAAGCGAAAGCGACCGTCTTGTCCCTCGACGAGCTGTTCGCGGATCTCCGCCCTGACGGCATCGGTCGCGGGGCGAAAGAGGCCGGCCGTCCAGGCGTCGACGCCCTCCTCGGGCGTCGCATAGGACGCCTCCGCGGCGAGCTCCTCTTCGGCCAGGAATTCCGCGTAGTCGGGAGGAACCGTGAGTGCCGGGTCGAGCAGGACGGCGCGCCGCACGAGCTCGGGCCGCCTGGCGATGAGCTCGGCCACGAGCCGTCCCCCGAAGCTGTGCCCGATCCAGATGGCCGGCTCGCCGAAGGCCTCGACGAGATCGTCGACATGTGCGTCCAGGGTCCACGGCTCCTCGCGGCCGGACTGGCCATGGCCACGCAGGTCGACCGCGGTAACTTTGTAGCGGCCCGCCAGCCGCTCCTCCGCAAGCCGCCGGAAGCGTCCTCCGTAGGCCTGCACACCGTGGACGCAGACGACGGGAGGCGCGTCGGCGTCGCCCCACTGACGGACATGCAGCTGCACTACGGCGTGTCCTCGCCGCTGCCCGAGGGCTCGTAGTACGTGCTTCCCTTGAGCTCGTCCGGCAAATGGTCGACGTCGTAGCCGGCCGGGTCGCTCGGCGGGTACACGTAGTCCTTGCCGTGGCCGAGCTTCTTCGCGCCCGGGTAGTGAGCGTCGCGGAGCGCCTTCGGCGGCCGCAGGGCGCCGTGCTCGCGGACGTCCCGGCTCGCGGCGCCGATCGCGGTGATGACGGAGTTCGACTTCGGCGCCTTCGCGAGGTAGAGCGTCGCGTGGGCGAGGTTGAGCCGGCCTTCGGGCAGCCCGACGTGCTCGACGGCGTGCGCTGCCGCGACGGCGACGACGAGGGCTTGGGAGTCGGCGAGGCCGATGTCCTCCGAGGCGTGGACGATCAGCCGCCGCGCGATGTAGCGCGGGTCCTCGCCCCCCTCCAGCATGGACGCGAGGTAGTAGAGCGCCGCGTCGGGATCGGAGCCGCGAATCGCCTTGATGAAGGCGGAAATGAAGTCGTAATGGGCGTCGCCGCCCTTGTCGTAGACCACCTGCCGGCGGCGGGCCGCGTCCTCGACATGCCGCTCCTCGAGTGGAACGCCCTCGGCCTCGGCCGTTTGCCACGCAAGCTCGAGCGTGTTCAGGGCAGCGCGCGCGTCCCCACCGGCGCGGTGCGCGACCGAGGTGGCGAGGTCCTCGGAGATCTCCGCTCCCATCTCCGACGCGCCGCGCCGGACGACGACCGTGAGCTCCTCGTTCGAGAGCGGCTCCAGCTCGTAGATCTGCGCGCGTGAGAGCAGCGCGGAGTTGACCTCGAAATACGGGTTCTCGGTGGTCGCCCCGATGAGGACGAGAAGGCCGGTTTCGACGGCCGGTAGGAGCGCGTCCTGCTGGGCCTTGTTGAAGCGGTGGATCTCGTCGAGGAAGAGGATCGTGCGCTGGCCGCTCGTGCCCAGCCGCTCGGTCGCCCGGGCGATGACCGCCCGTACGTCGGCGACCGATGCCGACACGGCGGAGAGCTCCTCGAAAGCAGCGCCGGTGGTTGCAGCGACGATGCGTGCGAGCGTCGTCTTCCCGCTCCCGGGCGGTCCGTAGAAGACGGACGACGCAACCCGGTCGCCGGCGATCGCCCGCGCCAGCGCGGAGCCCTCGCCCACGACCTGGCGCTGGCCGACGAATTCCTCCAGCCGCTCGGGCCGCAGGCGCAGGGCCAGCGGAGCCACGTTGGGCAGCCGCTCGCGCGCCGCGTCTGCGAAGAGATCGCTCATCGCCGAAAGTATGCTCCCGGGACATGGCCCAGGTAACCCTGAGGGACGAGGCCGTCGACGTCCTGCAGGAGCTGATCCGCGTCGACACGGTCAATCCGCCCGGGAACGAGACCCAGGCGGCTGAGATCCTGCGCGCCTACCTCGAGGAGGCCGGCGTCGAGTGCGAGCTCTACGCGAAGGTGCCGGAGCGCGCGAACCTCGTCGCTCGTCTTCCGGGCCGCGGCGATGGCCCCACGCTCATGCTTCTCTCGCACACCGACACGGTGCTCGCGGACCCCGGCGAGTGGTCGTTGGATCCCTGGTCGGGCGAGTTGGAGGACGGCCACGTCTGGGGCCGCGGCGCGCTCGACATGAAGAGCCAGGTGGCCGCCAGCGCGGTGGCGATGGCGACGCTGGCGCGTGAGGGCTTCGAGCCCGCGGGCGACGTCCTCTTCGGAGCCTGCGCGGACGAGGAGGTCGGCGACGACTTCGGGCTGTCGTGGCTCTGCCGGGAGCATCCGGAAGCTGTGCGCGCCGACTACTGCATCAACGAGGGCGGGGGCGACCGGGTCGAGGTGAATGGGCGAACGGTGTACCTGTGCTCGACCGCGGAGAAGATGAGCTCGCCGTTCTTCCTCCACGTGCACGGTCGGAGCGGCCACGCCTCGATGCCCGGCATCGCCGACAACGCGCTCGTGAAAGCCGCACCCTTGATCGAGAAGCTCGGGGCCATGCGGCCGAAGCCGCGCCTGCTGCCCGAGACGGAGGTCTTCTTCCGCGCTCTGGGCAGCATCCCCGATCCGGAGGAGCTGCCGGCGCGGCTGGATGCGCTCGAGCCGGCGATCCGGGCGATGGTCGAGCCGATGCTCTCGCTCACGGTTTCCCCGACGATCATCGAGGCCTCCCACAAGCGCAACGTCATCCCAGGACGTTGCGACGTCGACTGCGACTGCCGGCTGTTGCCCGGACAGACGCAGGCGGAGGCCGAGGTCGAGCTGCGCGAATGCCTCGGCGAGGGCGACTACGAGCTCGAGTGGATCGAGGCCGTCGGGGGGACGTCCTCGGCGCTCGACACGCCGCTCTGGGAGGCGATCGAATCGTTCGTGCGCGAGGAGGAGCACGGCGCGATCCTCAGCCCAGTGGTCTTGCCCGGCTTCACCGACAGCCACTTCATGCGAGACGCGTTCGGGACGGTCTCTTACGGCTTCTTCCCCATGCGCACGATGGATTCGGAGCTGGCCGCGCGCCTCATTCACTCGGCGGACGAGCGGATTGCCGTGGAGGACCTGGAGCTTGGAACCCGCTTCCTCCTCCATCTCGTGCGTACACTCGAAGGGTGAGCGAGCAACGCGTTCGTCTCGGCGGCATGGCCCTCGGCAACGGGGTGCTCGTGCACGGCCCTCGCTACTGGGCCTGCGCCGTCCGCACGGCTGAGGGTGAGCTGAAGGTTGCCTCCGGAAAGAAGCCGCTGCGCGCGGCCGACGTCGAGAACCCGCTTCTGCGGGGCCCGGCGCGCCTCGCGGAGGTCTTCGCGCTCCTTCCCGAGGTTCGCCGCCACCTTCCGTCGGCGCAGCTGCCCTTCCAGCGCCCGGGCGTTGCCGGAGCGATGCTCGGCAGCGCTCTCGGCCTGCGGCTCTTGCGTGCAAGTCGCTTCTCGCCGATCACCCAGGAGGCGCTGGCCGCGGTCCTGACCGTCGCGCCGGCTGCTCTGGCACTCCGGAGCTCGAGCCTCGCCGAGTACCACGGCGCCGAGCACATCGCCATCGGCACGTACGAGCACGGGGAGGAGCGCGCGAAGGAGCACGAACGCTGCGGCTCCCACGTCCTTGGCCCGCTCCTCCTCACGAGCGCAATCGGGAGCATGGTCGCCGGCAAGGCACCCGCGAGCATTCGTCCGCTCGCGCGTGCGGCCGCCGGCCTCGGCTCCGTCGCCGCCTCCCTCGAGATCTTCTCCTGGATGGTGCGGAACGACGGTCACCCCGTCGCGCGGGCGCTCGCCAAGCCCGGTCACGAGCTCCAGCACCGCTTCGTGACCGCGGACCCGAGCCCCGAGCAGCTGGAGGTCGCGGAGGCCGCTTTGCAGGAGTGCCTCCGCCTAGAATCCCCTGCTAATGGCGACAACGGAACAGCAGAGGAAGCGCCTCCCGCCTGAGGTTTTCGACCTGCCCGTCGAGAAGATGCGGGCGGGCTACTACACCGACGCGTACTTCAACCACGCGCGGGAGACTCTGCTCGCGGACGGTCGGCATCCCCGAGTCGTCATGCAGGTCTTCCAGAAGCGCGGCGCCTATCTCGGCGGCATGGACGAGGCGATCGCGATCCTCAAGCTCTGCTCGGACGACTGGGAGGCGCTGACCGTCCACGCGCTCTACGACGGCGACCGCGTCGAGCCGTGGGAGCCCGTGATGACCATCGAAGGCGACTACACGCTCTTCGCCCACCTGGAGACGCTCTACCTCGGGACGCTTTCGCGCCGGACGCTCATCACGACCAACGTCGTGCGCGTCCTGGAGGCGGCGAACGGCAAGCAGATCATCTTCATGCCGGCTCGCCACGACCATCACCGCGTGCAGACCGGCGACGGCTACGCCGCCTTCGTGGCCGGGCAGATCGTCGGCGCTCCCGTCGGCGTGACCACCGACGAGCAGGCCTCCTGGTGGGGAGGCAAGGGCGTGGGGACGGTTCCGCACGCGCTCATCTCCTCGTACGGCGGAAACACCGTTCTTGCAGCGTCCAAGTTCGCGGAGTGGGCGCCGCCCGACCTCAACGTCACCGTGCTGGTCGACTTCGAGAACGACTCCGTGCGTACGTCGCTCGAAGTCGCCCGAGCACTCGGTGACCGGCTGTGGGGAGTGCGTCTCGACACGTCGGAGAAGCTCGTCGACCGTTCGCTCTGGGAGGAGATGGGCGACTTCAGGCCGACCGGCGTCAACGAGCGACTTGTCTGGAAGGTGCGCGAGGCTCTCGACGAGAACGGGTTCGAGCGCGTCAGGATCGTCGCCTCCGGCGGCTTCGACGCCGAGAAGATCCGCGCCTTCGAGGAGCGCCGCGTTCCCGTGGACTCCTACGGCGTGGGCTCGGCCCTCATTCGCGGCGAGAACGACTTCACCGCGGACATCGTGCTGACGGATGGATTGCCGGCGGCAAAGGTCGGGCGCCGCTTCCGCCCGGGCGAGAGGCTGGAGCGAGTGCTTTAGGTTCGTCAGCCCCTAGCCGATGGGAGTCGTGAGGTGGACCGGATCGTCGACTTCTTCGGGTCGTTGGCTCAGGCTGCGCTTACGTGGCTGCCGCTGATCTTCTTCGGCCTGATCATCTATCTGCTCTGGCGCACGCTCAGCTTCATGCCGCGCGTCAAGCCGGCCGAGATCGACCCGGAGTCCAAGTCGTCCGTTCGCTGGGACGACATCGCGGGCGTGGACGAGGCCGCAGCCGAGCTCCAGGAGGTCGTCGACTTCCTCCAGCATCCGCGACGGTTCGCGCGACTCGGGGCGCGCGTTCCGCGCGGGATCCTGCTCTACGGGCCCCCCGGCACGGGCAAGACGCTGCTCGCGAAGGCCGTCGCGCATGCCTCCGGCGCGAACTTCTACTCGCAGAGCGCCTCCGCTTTCATCGAGATGTTCGCGGGCCTCGGCGCCGCCCGAATCCGCAAGCTGTTCGAGAAGGCGCGCAAGAACGAGCCCGCGATCGTCTTCATCGACGAGCTGGACGCGGTGGGGACGCGGCGCACGGGCAGCGGCTTCAATCGCGAGCACGACCAGACGCTGAACCAGCTCCTCGTCGAGCTGGACGGGTTCCGCGGACCCGATCGCGTCGTGATCATCGGCGCCTCCAACCGGCTGGAGGACCTCGACACGGCCCTGCTTCGCCCCGGCCGTTTCGATCGCCAGATTCTCGTCGCCCCGCCCGATCTCGCCGGCCGGCAGGCCATCCTGGGCGTCCACACGCGGGGCAAGCCGCTCGCGCCGGACATCGACCTGGAGGCGGTCGCCCGGCAGACCGCCGGGCTCACAGGCGCCGACCTCGCGAACATCTGCAACGAGGCGGCGATCTTCGCCGGTCGTGACGAGCGCCCGCAGATCGAGCAGGCGGACTTCGAGAACGCCATGGAGCGGGTGATCGCGGGCCTCCAGCAGCGCCGAGTGGTCACCGAAAAGGAGAAGCGGATCCTGGCCTACCACGAGGCCGGCCATGCGCTCATGTCCCACCTCGTCGGAAGCCCGCAGCCCGTGCAGAAGGTCACCATCGTCTCCCGCGGCCGTGCGCTCGGCTACACGCTCAACACTCCCCAGGAAGACCGCTACCTGCAGACGAAGGAGGAGCTGGTCGACCTGATGAAGGTGATGCTCGCCGGGCGTGCTGCGGAGCAGATCGTCTTCGGGGCGGTCACGAACGGAGCCGCGGACGACCTCGAGAGGGTGACCGCGTTGGCCCGTTCGATGATCTTCGAGTACGGGATGGGCGACGAGGTGTCCTCGCGCACTATGCGCGCGGACAACTACGCGCTCTCCGAGCACACGAAGCGTCTACGCGACGAAGAGCAGGCTCGGCTCTGCGACTACTCCTTTGCCGAGGCCGTCCGCCTCCTCTCGAAGCACCGCCGCACGCTCGACATGCTCGCGGGCCTCCTGCTCGAGAAGGAGACCCTGATCCGCAGCGAGCTCGAAGAGCTCCTGGGCGGGATCGACCCGGAGTCAGATTCGTCCGGCGCGGTCGGCCGAGTCGTCCAGCTGCCCGACCACTAGCTCCCGTCCGCGCGGATAGGATCGAACGCGTGGAGGTGCGCTCGGTCCATCACGTCGCGTTCGCGGTCACCGATCTCGACGAGGCTGTGAACACCTACCAGCGCCTCTTTGGCGCCCGGGTGGAGTTGCGCGGGCGCATGGAGGACCAGGGGGTCGAGGCCGTCTACCTGCGCATCGGCGACGGTCGCGTCGAGCTCATGTCGGCGCTCGGAGAGGACACGCCTGTCGGCCGGTTCCTGGCCAAGCGCGGTCCTGGCATGCACCACGTGGCCTACGAGGTCGCGGACGTCTCCGCCGCTGTGCGCTCGCTCGTCTCGCAGGGGGTCGAGGTGATCGACGCCGAGCCGCGTGAGGGCCTCGGCGGCCACCAAGTGTCCTTCGTCCATCCCGATTCGGTCCACGGCGTCCTCGTGGAGGTGATCAGTGGCTAAGGCAGATAACGGCCGTGTCCGTCTCGACATCGCGTTCGAAGGAGGCCAGATCGTCGCCGGCAACGTCTCCGCCGAGACGGCCGACGGCTTTCGCTCGGCGCTCGCCGGCGACGAGCTCGTCTTCGATCTCGAGACCGAAGAGGGCACGTACGTCATTGCGCTGCGAAAAGTGGTCTACGTGCGCCGTACGTCGCGCGAGACGCACATCGGCTTCGGCGCGAGCGCGTAGGGTAAACCCCCTTCGTGCCGGAAGAAGCACCCACTGCGGCGGAGGTCCGCCGGCTCGTCGAGCGCGCCCAAAAAGGCGATCGGAAGGCGCTCGAGGAGCTCTACCTCATGCATTTCGACCGCATCTACAGCTACCTGCAGATGACGGTGGGGAACCGCCACGACGCCGAAGACCTCACGAATCAGACGTTCGTGAAGATGCTCGAGTCGATCGAGCGCTTCCAGTGGCGCAAGGTGCCGATCTCGGCGTGGCTCTTCCGCATCGCGCACAACCTCGCGATGGACCACTTCCGCGCACATCGCCGCTGGCAACCTGAAGAGGAGCCGCCTGAGCCCGAGGACTCTGCGGAGCTTTCCGCCGAGGAGGAGGCTCTCCACTCGATTGGGCGCCAGAGCATGCTGGCCATGATCGAGGGGCTGTCCGAGGACCAGCAACAGGTGCTCACGCTCAAGTTCGTCTTCAACTTCCCGAACGGCGACGTGGCGACGATCCTGGGCAAGACCGAGGGAGCGGTGAAGTCGCTCCAGCATCGTGCTCTCGCGTCGCTCCAGCGCGAGCTTGCAAAGACCGGCTGAGGCCTGATGTCGCTCGAGGTCGGCATCGTCGGGCTGCCGAACGCCGGCAAGACGGCGCTCTTCAGCATCCTGACGGGCGCGGGGGCGCAGATCCCCGGCAAGGAGCACGTCGGCATGGCGACGATCGAGGACGACCGCCTCGCCAAGGTGGCTGAGACGGTCGGGGCCGCGAAGGTCACGCCCGCGACGATCAGGCTCGTCGACGTGCCCGGCACCGGCGCCCAACTCCTAGGCAACCTGCGCCAGGTCGACGCCCTCCTCGTCGTCCTGGACGATTGGTCCGGCACCCGCAATCCCGACGACGACCTCGAGACACTCCGCCTCGAGCTCCTGGTCGCGGACGGGGAGCACGTGGCTCGGCGTCTCGAGCGCGTCGAGAAGCAGGCTAAATCCGGAGCGCCCGAGCTCAAGGCGGAGGCCGATGAGCTCCGGCGGATCCTCGCCCACGTCGAGAGCGAGCGCCCGCTTTCCGAGTACGGCCCTCTCCCGCCCGAGCTCGAGCCGCTGACGACGAAGCCCCTGGTCGAGATCCGGAACGGGCCGAGCGGTATCGACCTCCAGCTCGAAGCCGAGCTGGCGGAGCTTCCCGAGGAGGAGGCGGCTCAGTTCCGGGACGGACCCTCCGCGCTCGCGGACGTGGTTCGGCGCCTCTTCGAGGCACTCGATCTCGTCACGTTCTTCACTGCGGGCGACAAGGAGACGCGGGCCTGGACTCTTCGGAGGGGCCAAACCGCTCTCGAGGCAGCGGAATCGATCCACTCGGACATCGCACGTGGATTCATTCGCTGCGAGGTCATCCGCTGGGACGATCTCGTCGCCGCCGGATCGCACGCCGAGGCCGCCCGTAGGGGCCTCGAGCGCTTGGAAGGGAAGACCTACGCCGTCGAGGACGGCGACGTGTTGAACGTCCGGTTCAGCCCACCTCGGTAGTCGTCGCCGGCGCGGGGGGCGGCGGTGTGGCACCTCCGCGCACCCGCCACGCTGCGACGAGCATGACGAGGCTGACGACGAGCACCCACCCGACGAAGACGAGGATCGGGAGGAAGAAGACCGCGAAGAGCATTGCCACGGCGACGATGAGCCCCGCCCAGCCGAGCCAGGCGGGCAGCACACCCGTTCGCAACGCGGCCGTCGAGGCGGAGAGGACGAGGATCGACGCAACCATCACGCCGGCGACCAGGAGCAGGTAGCCCGCGTCGCTGAACATCTCGGCGGTGTTGGGGTCGAGCTTGAACTTGGACTCGTCGGCAAGCGCCGCGGGAGCGGCGAACATCGAGGTCCCTACGACATAAAGAGCGATGAAGACGAGGCCGGGGCCGAAGACGAGCGATGACAGCGTCCCAGGGCCGCCCTCTGCCCGGACGAGCATGTCTCGAAGCGTTCCGAGGAACGAGAGGAACGCGAGCGCCGAAGCGATGAAGAGGAACCACGCGACGAACTGCTGGTTGCGGTTGCCGCTGTCAGCGAGCCAGTTAGCGAGCTCTGTCGGGTCGTCGTTCGAGTTAGCGGACAACGCGAGCGCGACCGCGAAGAGCGCTACGAACAGGACCCCTGCCAGCGCCGACCAGCGTTCCCACCGGAAGCCGTACACGCATTACCCCCTTGGTTGACTGGGGCAATCGTGAGGCTTCCGGCGGACGGAGCTTCGGCCCTCGGCTAGCAGCAGTCGCAGTCAGTGCAGTCGCACTCGTCGCCGCAGCAATCGCAGTCAGAACCGGCCATGCGTCCTCCTTTCGCTCGCTCGACTGGACGCTAGCCTATATATTGATAAACGTCAATGAAGACCATCGCGACCATGTCCTCTTCGTGCTGCGCTCCGGGAGCTCCGCCGCTTCCGGAAGGAGCCCGTGCCGACCTCGCACTGCGGTTCAAAGCGCTCGGCGACCCGACGCGCATCGCGATCGTCAACCGGCTTGCGGGCGCGGGAGAGGTCTGTGTCTGCGCCTTCGACGACCTCGGGCTCTCGCAGCCGACGATCTCGCATCACCTGCGGATCCTGCGCGAGGCCGGCCTCGTGGACGTCAGTCGCCGCGGAACCTGGGCCTTCTACCGGCTCGTGCCGGAGAGCGTCGAGAGCCTGAGCCGAGCCCTGGCCGCCTGAGATCACCAGGGAATCGGCTGGCGGTTCCGGAAGAAGCCGCCGCGCGGCCCGTCGTCGGGCAGCGTCGCGAGCCAGTAGGGCGTGTCGCCGCCCTCCTCGACGGACAGGCGAGCACCGGGCCCACCCATGTCGGTCCGCACCCAGCCGGGGCAGCACGAGTTGACGAGGACGTTCTCCTCGCCGAGCTCGGCGGTCAGCATGCGCGTGAGCGCGTTCAGCCCGGTCTTCGACACCCGGTAGCCGGGCGCGTGCCCGTCCATGTCCGAGAGCTGACCCATCCCGCTCGAGAGATTCACGATGCGTCCGTAGCCGTTCTCGCGCATGAGCGGCAGGGCCGCTTGGGTCAGCTTCCAGGCTCCGAAGAGATTGGTCTCGAGCGTGTCGCGCACCTCGTCGAGGTCGACATCGGTCGCGTTCGTGCTCCAGCCGCCGCCTTCGACGCCGGCGTTGTTGACGAGGACGTCCAGCCGCCCGAAGCGTTCCCGAATCTCCTCGATGCAGGTCTCGATCGTCTCCGGGTCGGTCACGTCGAGCCTGCAGGCGCGCACGTTGGCCCCGAGCTCTTGCGCGACCTGCTCACCGTTGGGGAGGTCGCGTGAGCCGATCACGACCCTGTAGCCCTCGTCGGCCAGCCGGCGGGCGACCTCGCGGCCGAGGCCGCGGTTGCCGCCGCTGATGAGGGCGACGCGCTCCAAGCCGCGAGCCTAGCTATTCGGTGGGCCGTGTCGCGGCGACCGCGTCGAGCTGGTTCGCGTGGTAGAGAACGGACGCTTCGGCCGTCCGCGCGGCACGGGAGTCGTGATGGACGGCCACCGCGTGGAGGAGCTCCGCGAGCACGTTCCCGGACACGCCGTCCGCGCGCTCCTCGATCAGGCGCAGGCCCAGATGGACGTGGCCGAGGAGCTTGCCCTGGTCCGTGGGGAGGAAGAGCGGCCCGCGGTCGAGCTCGCGGAGGCGCCCCATGTCATGGAGGAGCGCCGCGGCCACGAGGAGGTCGCTGCGCAGGCGCTGATGGAGCTGGGCGGTGTCGCGGCAGATCGTCGACACCGCGACGGTGTGCTCGAGCAGGCCGCCGGAGTAGGAATGGTGGGCGTCGGGTGTCGCGGGCAGCACCCGCAGGCGGGTTCGCAGGTCGGCGTCGCCCGAAAAGCGTCCGACGAGCGAGCGCAGCTCCGGATGGGCGATCTCCGAAGCGAGGAACTCGAAGAAGCCGTCAAGCTCCTCGACATCGCGGCGGGCCTCCGGCACGAGCGTCGCGGGATCTGTCTCCGCAGGCTCGAGCGTCCGCACCTCGAGCTGCAGGCGGTCCCGGAAACGCTCGACGCGGCCGAGGACGTGCACCGCGTCGCCTTCTCGGAAGCGCTTGTCGAGCAGGTCGACGTCGCTCCAGACCCTCGCGTCGATACGACCGCTCGAATCGACGAGCTCGAGTGCCAGATAGGGGCTCCCGCTGCGGGTGCGAAGGCGCTGCTTGCGGGCGACCGCATACGTGCCCTCGACGACCCGGTCCTCTGCCAGTCCCGCGATCGTCACGGGGCGATTCTAGGTCCGGCGTCGGCTGCTAGCCTGGCCGCGATGCCGCTCGTGAAGCCGTTTCGCGCCCTCCGCTACGCCCCGGGCGCGGCGGGACCCTTGGATGGCCTCGTCTCACCCCCCTACGACGTCATCTCGCCGGAGTTCCACGACCGGCTCCTCGCGGCCAGCCCGTACAACTCGGTGCGCCTCGTGCGGCCTGACGATCCCGAGGAAGCGGCCCGGCTCCTGGCGGACTGGCGGCGAAATGGAGTTCTGATTCGTGAGGAAGAGCCGGCAGTGTGGCTTCTCGAGGAGGACTTCGTCGGCCCGGACGGGGTTCCCCGGACACGTCGGAGCCTCGTTGCGCGGGCTGCCCTCGAGCCGTTCGAGCGTGGCATCGTGTTGCCTCACGAGCGCAGCTTCCCCAAGCCGCGCCGGGGCCGCTTGCGGCTTCTGGAGGCCACCCGGACGAAGATGTCCCCCATCCTGCTCCTCCACGACGGTGACGGCCCGCAGGAGGCCCCCGACCGCTCTCCGGACCTCAAAGCGACCCTCGACGGGGTCACGAGCCGGCTCTGGAGGCTCGATCCCGACGCGGCTGCCGGGATCCAGCCGCCACTCGTGATCGCGGACGGCCACCATCGCTACGAGGCGGCGCTCAGCTTCCACGAGGAAGACGGCACCGAGGAGACCGGGCATGTGCTCGCGGCACTCGTCAGCGCCACCGATTCCGGCCTGACCATCTTCCCCACCCACCGCCTGTCGTCGTCTCCCCCGCCCGACCTCGACGGATCTTTCCGGCTCATCCCCGCAGACGACCCGGCTGAGGCGCTCGCCACGCTCGACTCCCTGCCGCGTGATCGCGCCGCTTTCGCGCTGGTCGGCCCGGACAGCGCCGTCGTCGCGCAGACCGACTCGCCTGGTCTCGACACGGCTGTCGTCGACCGCTTCCCGCTGGGGGAGGTGCGCTTCACGCCGAGCGCCGACGAGGCAGCCCGCGCCGTCGCGAGTGGCGAGGCGCGCAGCGCCTTCCTCGTGCGCCCGCCGACGGTTCCCGAAGTCGAGGAGCTGGCGCGCTCGGGTGTGCGCATGCCCGAGAAGAGCACCTACTTCTATCCCAAGCTCGTCGCCGGCCTGGTCTTCTCTCCGTTCGACGAATGACCGACTGGCTCGCGTTCTCGCGCCGCGCGGTCGCCGCGGTCGACCATGTCTTGAGCGATCTCCCGACGCGCACCGAACGGGAGCCGACTATCGGCCTGGGCGAGGGTGGGGACGAGACGACGGCGATCGATGCAGCGGCCGAGTCGGCGGTGGTCGGCGTGTTGGAGAACCTCCACTCAGACGGCGTCGACTTCACGCTCGTCTCGGAGGAGCTCGGGGAGCGCGAATTCGGCTCTCCGGTTGGGCTGCGAGTCGTTCTCGACCCGATCGACGGGAGCATGAATGCGAAGCGCGGCATCCCGTTCTTCGCCGTCTCGATCGCGGTCGCCGACGGGCCGGCGATGGGGAACGTGTTCTTCGGTCATGTGTTCGACTTCGGCACGGGGGAGGAGTGGACCGCCAGGCGCGGCGAGGGCGCTTTCCTCAACGGGTCGCCACTCGAAGGGCCGGGGCCGAAGGAGACCATCGAAATGCTCTCGTTCGAGGCCACGACGACGGACCTCGTCGCCAGGCAGATCGGCGACATGGTGGGACTGGCCGACCGCACGCGCGTCATGGGCTCGCTGGCGCTCTCCCTCTGCCACCTCGCGGCCGGCCGCGTGGACGCCGTCTGCTCGCTCAAGCCGGCGCGGAGCGTCGACATCGCTGCCGCGCAGCTCCTCGTGCGGGAGCGCGGCCTGGCGATCGACGTGCCCGACGCTCCTCCCTTCGCCGCGGCTCCGCTCGATCTGACGCCCCACTCGCGCGTGGTGGCGGCGGCGACCGTCGCCCGCTGCCAGGAGCTCTACGCTCGCCTCAGCGCTTCTCGCTGATCCGTCGTTCGAGATTCGCGCGCACCGCTGGCCACTCGCCCTCGGTGACTGCGTACCAGGCCGAGTCCCGCACGGTGTCGTCCCGGACGAGCATGTGGCTCTCGAAGATGCCCTCGAAACGCGCGGGAAGCGCCGCCAGAGCCGCACGCGCCCGCTCGTTCAACGCATCGGTCTTGAATTCGACGCGCATGCAGCCCAGGTCCTCGAAGGCGTGGCGTAGGAGCAGATACTTGGCCTCCACGTTCACGCCCTTGCCCCACACCTGCGGGATGTGCCACGTGTAGCCGATCTCGAGGCCGCGGTGCTCGGGGCGCAGGCCCAAGTAGCGCGAGCTCCCGACGACGCCGTCCGTCTCGCGCAGGCGAATGACGTACGGCGCCTCCCGGCCCTCCTCCGCGGCGGTGAGCGTCATGTCCAACCAGCCCGTAAAGGTCTCCGGCTCGTGCCCGCGGACGGTCATCCAGCGCCAGATGTCCGGGTCCGCGGCGATCGCGCGCAATTCGTCCTCATGCTCACGGCCGAGCGGCTCGAGGACGACGATCTCGCCATCCAGGCGCTCGGAAAGTCCCTTCCACACGAAGGAGACTTTGACGAAACATCGGCTATGCCGCCGGAGGGCGCGTCGCTCGCCCCCAGGCTTCGCCCTCGGTCGCCCCCGTATCTAAAGTCGATACGAGGGCTCCCTGCGTCCTTGCCTGGGAACGACCGTCCCGTCCCGGCGACGAGCGACGTTCCGCCAAAGCCTCCTACGCCACGATAAAGACCGGCGTTCCGACGGTCACGCGCTCGTAGAGCCACTCGGCGTCGGGGATTCGCATGCGGATGCACCCGTGCGAGGCCGAATAGCCGATCGAGGCGGCGTCGGGCGTCCCGTGGATCCCGACGCCAGGCGCCGAGAGGCCCATCCAACGCGTGCCGAGCGGGTTGCCGGGGCCGGGCGGGATCGGGGACATCCCCGCGGCCCATGGAGACGCCGGGGGGTACCACCATGGGTTGAGCTGCTTGTCGACGACGGTGAACTCGCCGAGCGGCGTCGGATAGATCGGTTGGCCGGTGGCGACGCCGAGCTTGACCCGGCGGCGGTCTCCCTGGTAGAGGAAGAGGCGGTTGGCCGAGCGCTGGATGACGATCACCGAGTGGATGTCCTTGCGCATGACGTCCGGGAGAAGCGTCGCGTGCGGCACGTCGGCGGCCGCTCGCTCACCCGAAAGGAGAGCGGTTTCGAGCGCGCGAGCGAGCGGCCGGGTGCGCACCTGAAGCCCCACCTTCTCGTTGCTGATTACCGGGTGCAGGCCTTTGAGGCGCACCCGGGCGTCGACCGCCGGCTTCGTCAGCTCGCCGGCGTAGCGCTTGGCAGCGGACCGAAGGCGCGGCCGGTCGACGAGCACCCGCAGCGAGACGTTCGAGCCCGGATCCGCGTCGAGCGCCTCCTCGACCGCCGGGGAGACGAGAGCCACTCCGCCCGCCTGCGTCGGAGAGATGTAAGCCGTTCGACCGGGAAGGCCGACCGCGATCGGCCTGCGGAAGTCTGCGCGCACCGCGGTTGCAGCCTGCTCCGCGGTCATCCCGCCGACCTGCGTGCCGGCGATCGTCACGCTCTCCGCTATCCGCGTGGGTGAGAACACGCCGATCATTCCGCCCGGCTCGTCCGCCCGCGCAGCCGCGGCCGCGGCCACCGCCGCGAGCAGGAGGGCGAGGAAGGTTCCGGCGCGCCGCCAGGGCGGCCTCGTTCGGTAGCGACGGTAAGTCACCGGGTTCTCAGGTTCTCCGGCTCGGGGCCGAACCCTTCGGACTCGGGCTGCAGGGCCGATCGCAGGGCTCCCCGCGCGCGGTTCAACCTCGATGCCACTGTTCCCACGGGAACGCCGAGAACGCGGCTCGCGGCGGTGTAGTCGAACCCCTCGACGTCGACGAGGAAGACGACCGCGCGCTCGTCGGGGGAGAGCTTCGCAAGCGCGCTTGCGACTTCGCTACGGGCGGCCAGAGCGTCCTCGAGCTCGTGGGGATCGCTTGCCTGCTCGACGAGCTCGTCGAGCGGGACGTGCGTAGTCTTCCGTGCCCGTGCGAGCTCGTCGAGGCAGGCGTTGTAGGTGATGCGGAAGAGCCACGTGCCGACCCGCGCATCGCCACGGAACCGCGGTAATGCCCGGAAGGCGCGCAGGTACGCCTCCTGGAGCGCGTCGTCCATCCGTTCGCGGTCGCCCAGCACGCGAAAGGCGATTCCGCGCAGGCGGCGGTCGTAGAGGCTGACGACGGCGGCGAAGGCGTCATGGTCGCCGTCACGGGCTCGCTCCAGGACCCCGGGAGCGACGGTGGGCGCGAGGGCGGTCATGACGCGGGCTTGAGCACGACCGGGATGTGCACCTCGTGGGGCGGGTGCCCGGTGCCGGCGGCGTCGTCGTCGTGGACGACGATCTCGCCGCGCTGTGCGTCCCGAATCTCGTAGGAGACTGTGACGGAGAAGGTTCCGCGACAGCCGGTGCCGCACGTCGCTGTGGTGAAAGCGGTTCCGACCACGCGGCCCGCCGCGTCCACCACGTCCACGGTCACGTTGGCCTCGAACACGTTCGCGCTGCCGGTGACCGTCACAGGGGTGGAGACCTCTTCGCCGATCGTGGGGCTCGTGACGAGGATGGCCGGCAGGAGATCGCGGTAGTCACGGCACCGGAGCGGGTGGTCGATGACGATTCCCTCACCGCCGAGCACGTCGACCGGCTGGCCGTCGAGTCGGAAGAGGACGCCCTTCACGGTCGGGAACTGATCCAAGGTGCAGACGACCTGGGCGAGCCTCATCGTCATCGATGCGCTGCCTCCGCCGGACTCGTACTCGGAGGTCAAGTCGACGGTTGCGATCCCGTCGTCGACGATCAGCCCGAGGAGCTCTGTGCCGTCGGGAATCTGGGTTCCGACGCCGCCGTCGCGCTCGAGCGAGGTCGGGCCCCGAAGCAGCGCCTCGAGCGCCGCGGTCCCGACTCGCGGGGTCGACTGCTCGGCGCGCGTGACGACAAAGAGCTGCTCGCCACGGTGGAACCAGACCTTGAAGTGAACATTTCGCTGGGAGCCACCCGAGGTATCGGTTGCGGTCGTTTCCCCGTCGGTGGTCTCGATGGTGGCGGGGAGATCGCTTCCGTTGCCCGAGCCTTCGCCGCCGGTCGGAACGTCGCCGACCGACTGGGCGCCGCCTCCGCAGCTCGCAACCGCGAACCCCATGAGACCCGCGAGAACGATGCTGATGGTGACGATGGCGTACCGCATTGGCTTCTCCTTGTCGTGGCACGCTGATAGTCGACTCCGCGAGCAACGCGGCTCTTGCCGCTTCGTAACGGTTACGTCACAGGGAGACGGAGCGTGAACCGCGTTCCGCGGCCGACCTCGCTCCAGACGGCAAGGTCCCCCCCGAGGAGGCGCGCGTTTTCGAGCGCGATGGCGAGCCCGAGCCCACTACCGGGGCCGGCACGCGAGGAATCGGCCTTGTAGAAGCGGTCGAAGACGTGCGGCAGGCGGTCGGGTGGAATCCCGGGCCCCGTGTCGGTGACCTCGACGAAGGCGCCCAGGCCGTCCTGGCCGACTCGCACTGCGACGTCGCGGCCGGCGTGCTCGAGCGCGTTCCCCACTAGGTTGGCGACGATCCGCTCCAGCCGGCGTGGATCGGTGCTGACGACCACCTCGCCGCGGTCGACGCTCACGCGGTCGTCCCAGCGCCGCGACCGGACTGCTGTCGCGACGAGCGACCCGATGTCGACGGGCTCCTCGCGCACCCGGGCCTCTCCGGCGTCGAGCCGCGAGATCTCCATCAGGTCCTCGACCAGGTCCCGCAGGCGGGCGACGTCATTCACGAGCAGCTCCGCCGGGCGGCGGGCGTCCTCCGGGATCCGGTGCAGGTGCTCGGCGAGGACGGAGGCTTCGGCCACGAGCGCGGTCAGCGGCGTGCGGAGCTCGTGCGAGACGTCGGACGTGAACCGTCGCTCGCGAGCCTGTGCCTCGGAGAGCGCGGTGATCTTCGCCTCGAGCGCCTCCGCCATCTCGTTGAAGGAGGCTGCCCAGGCGCCGAACTCGTCCTCGGACTCGACGGGCAGGCGCGTGTCGAGGAGGCCTTCGGCCAGCGAATGCGCTGCGACGCTGGCCTGTGCCACGGGCCTGAGCATGCGCCGGGCAAGTAGCGCTCCGATGAGCCCGCCGAGCAGAATCACGGCGCCGAGCACGTAGAGCAGGATGTTGCGGAGCTGCGCGAGCTCGTCCCAGAGCCTCTCCTCGGAGTAGAAGTAGTAGAGCTCGGTGTTCGACGAGGGCACGCGGCCGCCGACAACGAGGTAAGGCAGGCCTCCGATCTCCTCGCGCTCGTAGGCGAGCTGGCCCTCGGCGACCAGCTGCTTGAGATCCTCCGGCACTTGGGCCGGGCCGAGAGAGAGACTCGACGAGAACGTCCGGGCGTCCGTGCGGCCGACCACTGCGAAGGTGCCGCGGCGCTCGTAGGCGTCCAGGAGCTCGTTCGTTTGCGCGGTCGTCGGATGGTCGTCCAGCACCTCGCCCGCGAGCACCAGGTTGAAACGGCCCTGCTCCAATGCGCGGTCGACCGAGTCTGAGAGTCGCGCCTCGCGCACGATCAGATAGGAGCTCGCGGCGAGAATGGCCGCTGAGAGGCCGGCCACGAGCATGAACGCGAGCATCAGGCGCCGGCGGAGTCGACCGGTTCGGACTCGAGGCCGATCCGCCATCGCTAGCCCGTGTCGAAGCGGTAGCCGACCCCGCGCACCGTCTTGATCATCTTCGGCTCCTTGGGATCGTCCTCGACCTTCGACCGCAAGCGCTGGACCGCGACGTCCACGAGCCGCGAATCGCCCAGGTACTCGTAGTTCCAGACGCGCTGGAGGAGCAGGTCCCGGGTGAAGACCTGGCCCGGCCGCCGCGCGAGCTCGAGCAGCAGCTTGAACTCGGTCGCGGTGAGGCCGATCTCTTCTCCGCCCTTCCGGGCGATGAAGGCGCCGGGATCGATCTCGAGGTCGCCGCGGACGACCACCGGCTCCTCGTCTCCGGCGGTGGCTCTGCGGATGGCCGCTCGGGCGCGGGCGACGAGCTCGGGCATCTCGAACGGCTTCGTAACGTAGTCGTCGGCGCCGAGCTCGAGGCCGACCACGACGTCCACGGTGTCGCTCTTGGCCGAGAGCATGATCACGGGCACCCGGCTCTCCGCGCGGATCTGCCGGCACACCTCGTACCCGTCGAGCACGGGCAGCATGACGTCGAGCACGACGAGGTCGAACGGGGTCTGGTGGAAGTGCAGGAGCCCTTCGCGACCATCGGCCGCCGTCGTCACGTTGAAGCCCGCGTTCGTCAGCCCGAGCTTCGCGATCTCGCGGATGGAGGGATCGTCTTCGACGAGGAGGAGTCGTTCGTCCATGCCGTCAGCCCAGGACCGGCTGGATGCCGAACGCGCCGCCGATGCGGGCATGCCGGAAGCGATGAGAGAGCACACCACTGTGTCCGACTTGCAGACGCAGGATTCCCGTTCGCTCCGTGCCGGCTGTGGACGCGCCGAAGACGAAGTTCCCGAGGCTCCAGGCGACGAGCCGGCGAGGCCGAGGCCGCTCGATCGGCTGTAGCACGTGTGGATGGGCACCGAGGACGACGCTCGCGCCGGCCTGGAACGCCACCGCCGCGAGCGAGCGCTGCCGCGAGTTGGGCCTGAAGCCTCGCTCGACGCCCCAGTGGAAATACACGACCACGACGTCGATTCCATGGCGTTTCGCGCGAGCGACGTCGTGCGAGATGTAGGCGGGGAAGGCTGGGGCAGTCCCGGATGTGCTCGAGCCGGCGTCGAAGCCCAGCGGCCGGACGTCCGAGTAGCCGAAGAAGGCGATGCGGATTCCGCCCAGGCGATAGATCGCCGGCCGACGCGAGGCGTCGAGGTTCCGGCCTCCGCCGACGGTCTTCATCGCGAAGCGGTGCGCGTTCGCAAGCGTGTCCGCGAACGCGAGCCGGCCGTAGTCGAGCGCGTGGTTGTTGGCCACAGTGACGGTGTCCACTCCGGCGTAGCGGGCCATCTCCTTAAGGGACGATGGAGCTCCGCGGAAGGTGTACTGCTTGCCGGGGATCGGATAGCCCCGCGTCGAGATCGAGCATTCGAGGTTGGCGATGGCGACGTCGGCAGCGCGAAGCACCCGCGCGACGGACAGCCAGGGATACCTCGCGCCGTAGGTTGCGATCGCAAGGCCGGGCCGGTCGCCGAGGTTGACGTCGCCCACAGCTGCGATCCGGGCCGGGCGGACGCGGAACCGTCCGAGGTCGAGCCGGACGACAGGCACTCGCGCCACTTCGACGGCGACCGCGTAAAGCCCTTCGACGCTGGGCGCCCGGACGCGGAAACGGAAAAAGCCGCTGTCGCCGGCCGCAGTCGTCCGCTTGCGGCTGCCGACGAGCAATGTCACGGTCTCGCCCGGAGCGGCCCTCCCGCGGACGACGAGGATGCCGCCCGGAGCGCGCCAGCGCGGGAGCGCCGATGTGACCGCGGGCTCTACAGGCTCCACCTCACCGAACGCAACCCCCCACGTGAGCGCGGAAGCGCTCGCCAGCCCAAACCCGACCGCGAACGCGACCCGCCGATGCCGCCGGAGGCTGCGCATGTCCCGTTCGTACTCGCGCCGGGGCGGAAATCCTTTTTCCATGCCCCGAATCTGACAGATCGACCCCTGGTAGCCTAGGAACGCGTGGCAGTCTCCCGGGAAGATGTGATGCGCGCCCTCGAGGGCGTGATCGATCCCGAGCTGAAGCGCTCGGTGGTCGAGCTCGACATGGTCAGAACCGTCGGCATCGAGGGCCCGGACGTGGCGGTGACGATCGCGCTGACTGTTCCGGGCTGCCCCCTTCGCGCCAGCTTCGAGGAGCAGGTGGAGGAGGCTCTTCGTCCCATCGAGGGGATCCGCAGCGTCACGCTCGACTTCGACGTCCTGAGCCCCGAGGAGCGCCAGGCCCTGACGGTCAAGCTCCGCGGCGACGTAGCCGAGCGAACACCAGGTGTGTCCGTGGACGCGACCACGCGCGTCATCGCGGTCGCGAGCGGGAAGGGCGGCGTGGGCAAATCGTCCCTGACCGCCAACCTCGCGGCCGCTTTTTCGCGGCTGGGACACAAGACGGGCGTCCTCGACGCCGACGTCTACGGCTACTCGATTCCGACGATGCTCGGGATCAGCCAGCGCCCGATTGCCGTCGACAAGATGATCGTCCCGCCCGTCCGCGGCGATCTCAAGGTGATGTCGATCGGGTTTTTCCTCGACGACAATTCACCGGTCATGTGGCGCGGGCCGATGCTGCACCGCGCGCTCGAGCAGTTCTTGTCCGACGTCCACTGGGGCGAGCTCGACACGCTCGTCGTGGACATGCCGCCGGGAACCGGCGACGTCGCCATCTCGCTGGGTCAGCTCCTCCCGCGAGCGGAAGCGGTCGTTGTCACGACTCCACACCGTGCCGCGCAACAGGTGGCGGTCCGCGCCGCGCACATGGCGCGGAAGACCAACATGCGCCTCCTAGGCGTGATCGAGAACATGTCCTTCCGCGCGGGCACGGGGGAAGAGCTCTTCGGTTCCGGGGGCGGCGACGCGCTCGCCGCGGAGGTGGAGACCGAGCTCCTGGCGCGCATCCCGTTCGAGCCGCGCCTGGCCGCTCTGGCGGACGAAGGCGAGCCGATCGTCCTGGTCGAGCCCGACGCAGAGGTCTCGCAGGCGATCATGGGCCTCGCGGAGACGATCGCGGCGACGAAGCGCGAGCAGGGCGTCGGCATCGTCAAGCCGTTGCCGCTCGTCTCGGCCTGAGCGCTTTCGACGAGCTTCGCGCTCTTGGCTTCGGCGAAGCCGATGCACGCGCGCTCGCCGACCACTTCGAGGACGCCGACCGGCGCGGCCGTCCCGGGCACGGCGTTTCGCGCATCCCCTGGCTCGGAACCCTGCCCGATCTGGATACGGGAGCCGAGCCGGGTCGGATCGTCTCCGAGCCGGGGTACGAACGTTGGGACGGGAACGGCGCAGTCGGCTATCTGACGCTCGCTCGTATCGTGGCGGCGCAGCTCGAGGATCCGCCCGCGCGGGCGCGCCTCGTCGTCGCATCACGCTGCTTCCCGACCGGGTTCCTCGGCTACTGGGTGCGAAAGCTCGCCGGCGGAGGGCTCGTCGCCGCCCTGACGGCAACCTCACCGCCGCGTCTGGGGCCTCCCTTAGGCGGGCCGGCTCTCGCCGGGACCAACCCGCTCGCAATCGGGATTCCCAGCTCCGACGGCGCTCCGCTCGTCGCGGATGTCTCCATGGGCAAGGTCACGTACGGAGACGTCCTGCGCGGTGCGGCTGCACCAGAGGATCTCGTCCCGTTCGGCGGAGAGCAGGCACACAAGGCGTTCGCGCTCGCGGTTGGGCTGGGCACCTTCGTCCAGGCCCTCGCGGGAGAGGACCACGGGGCCGTGCTCGTCGTCGCCCGGCCCGAGCACGATCCCGTTCCCGACCTGCGCGCGCGGGCCGCGGGCGTCAGACTGCCCGGTGATGGCTGAGGCCGGGCCAACTCCGATCCTGCAGGCGCTCTACCGCGGCGATCGAGAGGAGGCGGAGCGGCTTCGTCGCGAGGCGAGCGAGCTTGATCTCTTCGAGGCGGCTGCTCTCGGCGATGTGGAGCGGCTGCGAAAGATCTTGGAGCACGAGCCGGAGGCCGTTCGTGTGTGGTCGTTCGACGGATTCACGGCCTTGCACTACGCCGCCTACTTCGACGGGCCGGATGCGGCGCGCATCCTGATCGAGCGCGGTGCCGACGTCGAGGCGATCTCCCGGAACGAAGAGTTCGCGCGCGAGGCCCGCCCTCTCCACAGCGCGGTCGCCGCGCGGCGAAGCGACGTCGCCGTCGTCCTCCTGGAGGCGGGAGCCGACCCGAACGCGCGCCAGCACGAGGGCTTCACCCCGCTCATGGCCGCTGAGCAGTCCGGCGATCTCGACCTCGCGGAGACGCTCATCCGCCACGGTGCGGTGGCGGGCGGCGGCGACTAGCGGCGCCGGAGCTCCTCGAGGACGACCGGGTCGATCCGGTCGACCCCTTCGACGCGCTCCTCGAGATTCTCGGTGCCCGCCCAGTTCGCGAACGCCTCGGGGAGCGGCTTCTCTGCGTAGCCGAGCCGGTCGAGGCGCTCTCGGAGCTCCCCGGCGAGCTGTTCGTCCACCTCGAGCCACTCCTCACGGGGTGTCTCGCCGAAAAGGAGGTCGTGCATCTCATAGATGCGCCGGAGTTCCTCGATCGGCGTGGGATGGTCGTCGACGCGCAGGTCGGCGACCGCGTCGCTCGTCCCCATGTAGCCGCCGTCCTTTCGGACGACGAGGAGCGCCGCCGACTGCTGGCCGCGCCGGTCGCCTCCCGCCGCCTGTGCCGCGGCGAGGGCGTCGAGCAGGCGCCGGGCAAGCCGCTGCCCCGCCGTCTCTTCGAACGTGCGGGCAAGAGCGGTGACTGTCTCCTCGGACACCAGGATGTTCCCCTGAGCGGCGTAGCCGTCGCCGGCGATCCCACCCGCCCAATCGAGACACTCGGACCCCGTGTACGTCGCTCCACGCCCCGCCGCGTCGACGACGCCGAGCTGCCGGTGCTCCCGTCCTTCGTCCGCGTCGGTCAAGCGCCGCACGACCTCTTCTGCGGACAGCCCCTCCAGCAGCAGGGCGATCCCATCGCGCCCGTAGCGCATGTTGGCCCAGGCCTGCGTCGCGAGTGCGCCGACCTCCGGCTCCGCCGCGGGGACGCCGGCGCCGACCGCAAGGAACTTCGACTGGACTCCAACGCCCCACTCGCGTGCCTCCAGGTCGCAGGCGACGATCGAGTAGGTCGAGGGCCTAGCCATATTTCAGGCGGCGGAAGTCCAGCTCGAGCAGCTCACGCTTGTCCGCCGGGATGAGCACGCAGGCGACCTCTGGGCGTTCGAGCGCGGCCTGGACAGCTTCCGCGCTGTCGGCTCGGACAACCACCGGGATTCCCTCGGCGTGCGCCGCTTGCAATCGGCCCAGGTCCGAGACGTCGTCGACGATCAGCATCTCCCCTGACGGGAGTGCGTCCTCCCCGTCGACGGCGATCTCCGGGACCTGGACGCCGGTCGCGCCGAACCAGCGCTGTCTCACGCGATCACCTGACGAAGGGATCGCGAGATCTGAGGAAGGGGGTCGCCATCAGAGCTCGAGGGACTCGCCGGGTTCTAGGCCGACGATCTCGACTCCAGCCGGGGCGTGCTCACGCAGCTCCTCAGGAGTCCCGATCAGCGCCGGGAAGGTCCCGTAGTGGCACGGGACGCAGCGCTTCACTCCGAGCAACTCCAGCGCGAGCCCTGCTTCGCGTGGCCCCATCGTGTAGTAGTCGCCGATCGGGAGAATTGCGACGTCGGGCTCATGGAGTCGGCTGATCAGCCGCATGTCGCCGAACGCGCAGGTGTCACCCGCGTGATAGACGCGGACCCCGTCCATCTCGATGACCAGGCCGGCGGGATCTCCCGCGTAGGTGCCGTCCGGCAGTGAGCTCGAGTGACGCGCGTCGGTCATCGTGACCCGTACGCCGTCGAGGTCGACCGAACCCCCCTTGTTGATGCCGTGGGCCTCGATGCCCTGGTTGCTGAACCAGTCGCCGAGCTCGGTGATGCAGACGATGGTCGGCGAATGCGCCCTGGCGAGGTCGAGGGCGCTCCCAGTGTGGTCGGAATGCCCATGCGTGAGTGCGAGAACGTCGATTCGCTCGATCTCCCGTTCGCTCTCGGGAAACTTTGGATTGTCCAGCCAGGGGTCGATGTAGACGCGCTTGCCGCTCGAACCATCCAGGCGAAAACCGGCGTGTCCGAGCCAGGTGAGAGTGAGATTGGCCATGCCGCGGAGCGTAACGAAGGACTGTCCGACCCTGCGGCAAACCTATGGGCATGTGGCAAACGCGCACGGGTGCGTCAGCCATGGCCGTCGAGCTGGTCGCTGCGCTCCTCCTCGCGACCGCCGTCTCCGACGCTCTCGGATTCGCCGGCGCCTCCTTCTACCTGCTCGTCGCCGGAGTGCCTCTCACGGCCGGGGCGGGCTTGATCTGCTTTGCACGGGTCGTGGACGCCGTCAACGAAGGACGCCTCGACTCCCTCGGACGCCTGCAGGCCACCCTTTCCGCCTTGCTGGTCGCCGCGGTCGTCATCGGTGCCGCCGTCAGGGAGCCCTCCATCGCCTCTGGCACCATCCCGCCCGCCGCGACGGCGATCCTAGCGCTCGGCTTCGGGCTCCTCGTCGCGCAGGCGCTGATCGCCCTCGTGCCCGTCCGGCGCAAGCGCTCGAAGGACATAAGCCCGGACCGGGCGTTCTTTTCCCTTGATGGGTAGCTCGCCAAGATCGTCCCAACTGGCCGCGGCGCCCAGCGCGAGGCACGTCGGCTCGCCGATGACAACCTCTCCCGCCCGGGCCTGACCCTCGAGGCGGGCCGCGACGTTGACTGCGTCGCCGCGCACGGTCTCCTCTCGCGCTGCAGCGGTGATCCCCACGTTCACCCGTCCCGAGTTGACGCCGACCCGAAAGCGGGGCCAGACAGGATTCGCTTCCGAGACCGCCTCCGCGCGCCGCTGGAACTCGAGCGCCGCCTCCGCCGCCCGCCGCTCGTGCTTCTCGCCGGTGAAGTAGGCCATGACGGCGTCGCCGATCGTGCGCACGTTACGCGCCTCGGGCCGAAGAGCAGGGACGCCGGCATGGAAGTACGCGTCCAGCATCGTTCTCACGTCGCCTTCGTCGTGCTGCTCCGCGTAGCGCGTGAAGCCCTGCAGGTCCGCGAAGAGCACGCTGGCGTCCTCGTCGTGGCCCCAGGTCGCGTCCTGGTAGTAGTCCGCCCAGATCTCCGCCGGCGAGCCTTCGCGCTGCCATTCGCGCCACGCGGCTCGCGCCACGAGGCCGAACGCGAGCAGCATGAGCAGATGCCACTCCCACCAGGTCACATGCCAGTTTTGGCCGAGCTCGATCGCGAGCATCGCCTCCGCGAGGAGGACGAAGGCGGCGACCGCAGCGAGGAGGAGCGGCCGGCGCCGGACGAAGTAGAGGCGTAGGTAGCCGACCGCCGCGGCGCCGTAGAGGAGCGCGCCGACCGCGAAGAGCCCGAGCAGCAGCGTTCCCGGATCCTCGACGGGCTCGCCGAGCGGCGGCAACGTTGCGAGGGAGACCCCCGCCCAGAGGCCGAGCACCAGCCCGAGCGCCGCGTACAGGAGCCAGCGGCGGCCGACGAGCGACGAGCCCCGCTCGTCGAGCTCCATGGCCGACCACGCCGCGATCGGCGAGGCGAGGAGTAGTCCGATCGCCGCGGAGACCTGAAAGCCCGCGTTCTTCCCGGCAAGGAGCACGCCTGGAGTCGCGAGTGCGTGCAGCCCGAGGAATCCCGACGCGCAAACGAAGGCGATCGAGAGGCGCAGCACACGCGAGTCGTTGCGACGGACAGCCGCCTCTCCGGTGAGGAAGGCGAGTCCGGCGGTAATCACGCCTGTAATGAGCACGAGCCAGAAGTGGGCGGGCTGGTTCTCCCAGTGAAGGTCGAGGCGCGGCCAGGCCACCAGGAGCACGAGGCCCGCCAGCGGCGCGACGAGGAGGAGCGTCAGAGAAGCGACTGAAGCTCGCGTACGTACTCCTCCCGGGCGTAGTCGTTCAGGTGGTGCGGCGGGAGCTCGCGCTCGTCGATCTCATCATGCTGCCGGCTGTACGCGACGGGATAAATCTCGCCTTCCGCGTTCATCTCGACGGTGACCGCGACCGAGCCCCGGGCGCAATTGTCGAGGAAATGCGCGAGGGGGACGATGTCCGCACTTCCGTCCGGAAAGATCGCGCGGGCGAGATAGCCCTTCTGCGACCAGAGCTCCGGTGCGCATTTGAGCTCGGAGGCGAGGAAGGACGCGGCTTGCTCGCGAGGGATCTGCTCGAGCTGCGCCGGAGAGCCGAGCCGCTGCGCAAGGTGGCGCGCTAGGAGGCGGGCGTTGTAGCGGTAGCCGCTCACCGTTCCCGACGCGCTGCCCACGCCGTTCTTCCGCAGGCCCGCGGCTCCCTGCATGGTGTTCCCCGCGAAGTAGGCTCCCGGTAGACCGCTGCTCTCCCAGTACGGGGAGAGGGCGGGAATCCGTCCGTCGCCGACGGTCGTGAGCCCGAGGTCGGGAAGATCGAGGAACGGCGTCCGGAACCCCGTGGCGGCGATGGCGGTGTCCGTCTCGAGGACGATCTCCCCGGGCCGCGTCGTCCCCTGTGCGCGCATGCGGAATCCTCGGTCCGTGCGCTCGATCCCCTCGACGGCTGCGTCGAAGGCGAAGGTCCCGCCGCCCCAGCTCGCATCCTCGAGCGGCTCGAAGTAGCGCACGCGCACGCTTGAAAGCGCGACCACGCGCGTCTGCACAGGGCGCGGCGAGACGAGGAAGATCTGCCGCGCCCAGGGCTCCAGCCCGTCGGCGAGCTCGAAGCCCGAGTTGCGCTTGCCGATGATGAGGACGCTCTGGCCCTGATAGTCCTTCGCGGCTCCAGTGTCGGCGTAATGGGGGACGGCGTCGATCCCCGGGATCGCCGATTTCCACGGCTCGGTCACCCCGATGGCGAAGACGACGATGCGGGCGCGGTACTCCCCGTCCGAGGTGGTGAGCGTGAAGCCCCGCTCGTCGCGTGCGGTCGACTCCCAGCGGCATCCGTAGCGGACGGCGAGCTCTGCCTTGTGGGCGAAGGCAGCCAGCCCACGCGTCATCTCGGCGCAGGACGGGACCATGAACGTCCGGTCCATCTCGTTTGCGACGAGCGACTGGCACTCCGGCTCATCGGCCACGAGGCTGTTGTGGTCGTACCACTCGTATTCACGCGAGCACCGCTCGGCGGGCGCGTCGGGCTTCGTCCAGGAGAGCAGGCGCTGGTAGATCGGCCACTTGCGGAACATCCCGCCAGGCTTCTCGTCCTGGGAGATGACCGCGTGCTCGATGCCGGCCCGTGAGAGGGAGTAGCTCGTCTGCAGGCCGCCGGGGCCGCTTCCGACGACGACGACCGGGTATTCCCCTGGGGGGAAGGGGCGGTCTAGGACCGCCAAGCGAGCACGTCCTGGAGCCGGCGCGCCTCCGTCTGGAGCATCCGGAGCATGACGCGCGGGTAGTTCAGGAGGAAGGTTTCGAGCTTCGGCCCAGGAATCTCGAGCACTCGGAGAGGAGTGTCCGCGATGACGTCGGCGGCGATCGGCTCGTCGAGCAGGGTCGAGATTTCACCGAAGAACTCCCCCTGGCGAAGACGGTTGATCTCCTCGTCGCCGACCTTGATGATCGCCTCTCCGTCCAGGATCACGTAAAAGCCCGTGCCGCTCATCCCCCGGCGCAGGATCCGCTCGCCGGCCGCAAAGCTGCGCTCCCGGTCGGGATCGGCGATCGCCTGGAGCTGAGTGTGGTCGAGGTCGGCGAAGAGGTTGAAGCGCCGCAGCGTCTCGACGAGGTCTTCGGTGACAGCCATTCAGGTGACTCTACAAATCGAGCTCGCGCAGGGCGAAGAAAATCGCTTCCGAGAAGGTCGGGAACGGCTGGATGGTGTCGCGGAGGATGTCGACAGGGATCTCCGCGCGGATCGCCAGCGTGAGCTGGCCGAGCCATTCGCCCGCCTCGGGCCCCACGGCGACGGCGCCGACGAGCACCTTTCGCGCGGGATTGGCGAAGACCTTGACGAAGCCGGGCCGCTTGGGCTTCTGGTAGGTCGAAGTGCGCGAGACCCGGGTGATGTCCCACTTTCCGCTGATGGCTCCCTCTCCGCTCGTGTCTCCGACGGAGGCCACCTGGGGGTCGGTGAAGACGGCCGAAGGGAGCGCGCGGTAGTCGGCGCGACGGTCGTGCCCCGCGACATTGGCCGCCGCCACGCGGCCCTGGTACTTCCCCACGTGCGTGAACAGGGCGACCCCGGTCACATCGCCGGCGGCCCACACGTGCGTGCCGGCGGAAAGGCGGTCGTCGACCTGGATGCCCGTTTTCCCCACGGTGACATCGAGATTCTCGAGGCCCAGGCCCTCGACGTTGGGCTTCCGCCCCGTGGCGACGAGCAGGTTCGCGGCCTCGAGCTGGCCGCCGGCGAGGTGGAGCCGCACGCCCCGGTCCGAGCGCTCGACCCGCTCGGCGCGGGCATTGAGCCGGACGTCGATGCCTTCCTCCTCGAACAGGCTGGCGAGCAGCTCGCCCGCGTCGCGGGCGACCCTCGGGAGCAGGTAATCGCCGCTCTGTACGAGCGTGACCCGGCTCCCCGCTCGGGCGTAGAACTGGGACAGCTCGCAACCGACCGCTCCGCCGCCGATGACGATGAGGCTCTCGGGGACCGCCTCGGCGCTCGTGCCCTCCCGGCTGGTCCAGGCGCCCACTTCGGCCAGCCCTTCGATCGGCGGCATGACCGGAACCGACCCCGTGGCGACCATGAGCTCGTCGTACGCAAGCTCCTGCCCGTCGACATCGATCCGACCGGGAGCGACGATGCGTGCCGTCCCCTTGACGACCTCAGCCCCATGCTTACGCACCCACTCCACCTGGCTCGTGTCGTCCTTCTCCGCCACTTCGTCGCGCCATTTGAAGACCTGGAGGGGATCGACCTGCGAGCTGATTCCGGGCGTCTGCCTCGCCCGGAAGGCGACCTCGACCGAACGCAGGAGCGTCTTCGACGGGATGCACGCCCAGTACGAGCACTCCCCTCCCACGAGCTCGTGCTCCACGAGCGTGACGCGCACGTCATTGTCCAGCCGGTGGAGGGCCCCGAGAAACGCCTCGCCGGTCGCCCCGCCGCCGAGCACGACCACGTGTCCCGGCATCAGTAGGGGAACCCGAGCGAGGAGACCGCGTCGCGAGCGATGTCGAGGAGCGGACCGGCCGCGACGAAGCTGCCGATCGTGACGACGACGGCCGCCACCACGGTTGCGGAGAGCGCCCAGTCGCGCGGAGGCGATCCACCCGCCGGGGCCAGGCGTACCTCGATCGAGCGCCGGAAGTACATCGCCCCGACCACGCCCGCGTAGTAGTAGATGGAGATCACCGTCGCGATGACGCCGACGATGGCCAGCCACGTCCAGCCTCGTTGGACGGCGGCGGAGAAGGCGTAGAACTTTCCCAGGAAAAGCCCGGCCGGCGGCAGGCCGATGAAGCCGAACATGAAGAGGCTCATGGCGATGCCGAGCCCGGGCCGCTCCCACCCGAGCCCCGCGAGCCCGTCGAACGTCACCGGCCGCGCGAGCTCGCGCTCCCGGGCGGCGACGACGGCGAAGGCGCCGACGTTCATCGCGGCGTACGAGATCAGGTAGAAGAGGAGCGCGCGGCCCCCCAGCGAGGTTCCGACGGCGACCGGGATGAGGAGGAAGCCGGCGTGCGAGATGCTCGAATAGGCGAGCAGTCGCTTGATGTCGGTCTGGATGAGCGCGGCGATGTTTCCCCACGCGAGTGATATGCACGCGATCACGGCGAGCGCGATCGTCCACAGGCGGGCCTCGCCCGGGAACGCGGTGACGAGCAGGCGCATGCTGGCGACCAGCGCGGCGATCTTCGTCGCCGCGGCCATGAAGCCCGTGACGGGGGTCGGCGCTCCCTGGTAGACGTCCGGGGTCCACATGTGGAAGGGGGCGGCGGAGGCCTTGAACGCGAGCCCCACGAGGATGAGCGCGAGCCCGAGCACGAGCAGGAACCGGTCGGCCTCGTCGGTGCCCGCGGCGATGTCCGCGTAGCCGATCACTCCGGTGGCTCCGTAGACGAACGCGCTTCCGAAGAGGAGGATCGCCGAGCCGAAGCTCCCGACGATGAGGTACTTGAGCCCGGACTCGAGCGAGGGCAGATAGTCCACGGCGATGGCGCAAAGGACGTAGAGGGAGATCGAGAACCACTCGAGGCCCAGGAAGAGCGTCATCAGGTTCGACGCGGCGACGAAGAAGCTCATGCCGGCTCCCGCGGAGAGGAGGAGCGCGTAGTACTCGCCTGCACGGGTGCGCTCCTCGCGCTGCCAGCCGATGCTCACACCGACCGCCAGCAGGCCTGAGCCGGCGACGAAGATCTGGGCGAGCTCGGCGAGCCGGTCGCGCTGGATCGCGTCGGCGACGATCCCGACCCCGGTCTCGTCCCCGGCGAAGAGGATGCCCGCAGCTACGCCCGCGCCGACGAAGCAGAGCCCACCCACCACTGCCGAGAAGGGCCGGCGCCAGCCTCCAGGCAAGAACAGCGGGATGATGAGGCAGATCGCGGCGCCACCCAGCAGGATCAGCTCGGGCGAGAGCGCTGCCCAGTCGATCGTCGGCTGCTGGAAGCCGTTCAAACTAGCCGCCGAAGAAGGTCAGGGCGTGGTCGGTGATCGCCGCCGGCCAGAACGAGAGGAAGAGCAGCACCGCGACGAGCGGGAGGATCACGCCCATCTCGGCCGGGCGGAGGTCGAGCGCCTCGGCTGGGACCGCGCTCCCCACGTCCTGGTGGAGGACCGCGGAGATCAGCCGCAGCATGTACATGGCGGCGAGGACGATCGCGACCGCCCCGACAACCGCCCAGCCCCAGCCCTGGGAGAAGATGCCGTTGAGGATCAGGAACTCCCCGGCGAAGGCGGTCGAACCCGGGACCGCAAGCCCGATCACGCCCGTCGTGATGAGCGCGGTCGCGAGGATGGGCCGCCCGCGCGCCATGCCGCCGAGGAGCCCGAGCTCCCCCGTCGCCGTCCGCCGCTCGACGGCACCGGCCAGGAGGAAGAGAGCTGCCGAGATGAGGCCGTGGTTGACCATCTGGAGCAGCGCGCCGTCGTTCCCGGAGGCGTTCGCCGCGAAGAGGCCGATGATGATGAGGTTCATCTGCGCGAAGCTCGAGTAGGCGATCACCCCGCGCACGTCCGGCGCGCGGAAGGCGAGCAGCGACCCGTAGATCAGTCCGATCGAGGCGAGCACGAGGATCGGAACGCGCCAGTCCGATACCGGGCCGGGGTAGAAGGGGATGGCGATCGCCAGGAAGCCGTAGGCCGCGGCTTTCGAGACCACCCCCGAGAGGAGGGCGGCCACCTCTGGCGGCGATTCGCGGTACGCGTCGGGCAACCAGCCGTGGAAGGGGAAGAGCGGCGCCTTGACGGCGAACGCGGCGGCGAAGCCGAGGAAGATCCACACGTTCTGGTCCGATCCGGCGGCCGCGAAGTCGAAGCTGCCCGCGGAAAGGCCGGCCGCGATGATCGCGACGAGCATGAGCAGCGACCCGGCCATCGTGTAGACGACGAACTTGACGGTCGCGCCGAGCCTTCCGGGCCCGCCCCAGACGCCGATCAGCACGTAGAGCGGGATCAGCATGGCCTCCCAGAAGACGTAGAAGACCAGCAGGTCCTGCGCGGTGAAGACGCCGACCACGGCTCCTTCGAGGAACAGGAGCAGCCCGAGGTACGCGGCGGGGCGGTCGCGCCCTACCCAGAAGCCGTAGCCGACGGCTGCGGCCGTGACGAGGACCGTCAGGCCGACGAGCCAGAGGCTGAAGTCGAGCAGGCCGACGTGGTAGGAAACGCCGAGGTCCTCGAACCAGACGACGTTCGTCTCGAACTGGAGCCCGCGGTCGAAGTTGAAGTTCGCCGCGGTCCCGACCCAGAGCGCGAGCTCGGTCAGCGCGATGAGAAGGGCGAGGCCGCCCGGCCCGCGGGTGTTCTTCCACGGCGTGATCCAGACCCAGAGGGCGCCGACGAGCGGGACGAAGATGAGGACAGTGCTCATTCAGCTCACCGCGAGGAAGACGAGGACGAGGACGGCAGCTCCGGCCGCGACCCCGAGCGCGTAGGTGCGCACCCGGCCGGTCTGGACGGTCGAGAGGCGGTCGGACGCGAGTCGCACACCGCGCGCGAGCTCACCGAGCGAGCGGAGGAAGACGGGTTCTTCGACGTACCGCGTCGCGAAGACCGCTGTCTGCGCGGTCGGCTCGTAGAACGCGCGGTCGTAGGCAGTGTCGAAGTAGAACTTCTCCTCGAGCGTCCGCGCGGCCCAGGGGTAGCGCCGGCGTAGCCGCTCGGGCAACGGGTTCGGTCGGCCCCAGACGCGCCAGGCGACCGCGATGCCCGCGAGCGCGATCGCAGTCGTGACGACGACCGAGAACGTGAGCGTGAGACCCGTGGCCTCTTCGGCGGACTGAGCCACCGGGTCGATCCACTCGTCCACGAGCTTCCAGCCCCAGGGGACCTGGAGGAACCCCGCGACCGCGGCGAGCACGGTCAGGACGGCGACCGGCCAGGCCATGGCGAGGCCGCACTCGAAGCGGGGCACGTGGAGATGCTCGCGGGCGAACGCGCTCACCTCGCCCTTGAAGACGACGAAGAGAAGCCGGAACGTGTAGAGCGCGGTCAGGAAGGCGCCGACCGCGCCGATCCCCCAGAGGATCCAGCCCAGAGTCCCTGCGTTCGCCGCGCTCGCGAGGATCGAGTCCTTCGAGAAGAACCCCGAGAACGGCGGCACGGCCGCGAGCGCGAGCGCGCCGACGAGGAAGGCGCGATAGGTCCAGGGCAGGTTCCGCGCCAGCCCTCCCATGCGGCGGATGTCCTGCTCGTCGGAGAGGGCGTGAATGACGATGCCGGCGGCCATGAAGAGGAGCGCCTTGAAGAAGGCATGCGTCATCAGGTGGAAGAGGCCGGAGCCGTACGCGCCGAGGCCGACGGCGAGGAACATGTAGCCGATCTGGCTCATCGTCGAGTAGGCGATGACGCGCTTGATGTCCGTCTGGACGAGCGCGATCAGCCCGGCAAGGAGGATCGTGATGCCTCCGAGGATCCCGGCCAGGTCCTGGATGTCCGGCGCCAGCTCGAAGAGCGTGTGCGTGCGGACGATCAGGTAGACGCCCGCGGTGACCATCGTCGCCGCGTGGATGAGGGCGGAGACCGGCGTTGGCCCTTCCATCGCGTCCGGCAACCAGGTGTGGAGCGGGATCTGCGCCGACTTGGCGACCGCTCCGCCGAGCAGCCCGAGGGCGATCAGGATCGCCACGGCCGACCCCTTGTCGACGACTCCCTCTTTGAACACGGTGGCGAAGTCGAGCGAGCCGGTGCGCTGGATGAGGAGGAAGAGGGCGAGCGCGAAGGTCGCGTCGCCGACCGCGTTCATGATGAACGCCTTCTTGCCCGCCGCCACGGCGCTGGCCCGGAAGTGCCAGAAGTTGATGAGCAGGTAGGACGAGAGGCCGACCATGCCCCAGCCGGCCAGGAGGAGGAGCAGGTTGCCCGCCTGGACGAGGAGGAGCATCGAGAAGACGAAGAGGGCCTTGTAGGCGTGGTAGCGCCGCTCCTCGGGATCTCCGTGCATGTAGCCGACGGCGTACGCGAGGATCAGGAAGCCGACGCCGGAGACGATCAGCATCATGAAGACCGAAAGCTGGTCGACCTGGATCTGGGCGCCGAAGCGTAGGTCGCCGGCGGAGAGCCACGTCCAGAGCGTGGACGAGTGCGTCCGCTCCTCCGGATCCTCGCCGAGGAGGACGACGAACACGATCACCGAGCAGACGAACGAGACCAGCGTTGCGCCTGAGGCGACGAGACCCGCCTGGAAGCGGCTGATGCGCTGTCCGAGCAGCGCGATCAGGAGTGTCCCGGCGGCGGGCGCGAAGAGCGCGATCCAGGCGGCGGTGATCATCCGCGCAGGGAGGTGAGCTTGTCCACGTCCAGGTCGACGCGCTGCCGAGACATCGCCACGATGAGCCCGAGCCCGATGACCGCCTCCGCTGCGGCGACCACCATCACGGTCAGCGCGAAGATCTGTCCGTCGGGATTCCCCGAGTGGCGGGAGAAGGCCAGCAGCGCGAGATTGCCGGCGTTCAGCATGATCTCGAGCGCGAGCAGGACGATGAGGGGGCTGCGGCGGATGAGCACGCCGAAGGCGCCGGTTGCGAATAGGAGCACGGAGACGATCAGGTAGGCGGCGATGCTCGGGCCGGGCATCAGCTTCGGCTTTCCCTTGGAACGGACATGCCGAGGATTACCCCGCCGACCGCCGCGACGAGGAGGACGATCGACGTCACCTCGAAGGCGAGCAGATGCGGCCCGAGGAAGAGCTTTCCGATCTCAGCGGGTGAGCCGTAGTTCGCCGGAATCTCGGCGGCGTTCGCGAGCTGGTCGCCGGCCTTCAGGACGATGACGACGACCACCTCGACCGCGATCGCTCCCGCGGCCACGATGGCCGCCACTGCCTGGAAGGTCGGGCCGCCCGCCCACGGCGCGTCCGCCCGCCCACCCAGGTAGGCGATGACGAAGAGGAACATGACCACGATCGCGCCTGCGTATACGAGCACCTGGGCCGCGGCGACGAACTCGGACGCGAGGATGAGGTAGAGCACGGCGAGCGACGCGAGGTTCACGATCAGCGCCAGCGCGCTGTAGAAGGGGTTCGAGAACATCACGACCGCGATCCCGGAAGAGAGGAGAGCGGAGGCGGCGAGCACCCAGACCAGCCAGACGAGGAAGTCCTCCACTAGCTGTCCGTCTTCCAAACGGGGTCGGGGAAGTCGTAGAGCTCGGGATCGGCGACCGGGACCCGCTTCACGGGCGGCGCGAGCAGCATGTCCTTCGTGTAGATGAGGTCGTCGCGCGAGTACTCCGAGAGCTCGTACTCCGCCTCGAGCGTGATCGCGTCGAAGGGGCAGGCGAGCTCGCAGTAGCCGCAGAAGATGCAGCGCGATAGGTTGATCTCGTAGATCCGGGCGTAGCGCTCGCCGGCAGACACGCGGTTGTCAGGCGTGTTCTCGGCCGCGACGACGCGGATGCAGTCCGCTGGGCAGGCGGCGGCGCAGAGCGAGCAGCCGACGCACTTCTCGAGTCCGTTTTCGTGGCGCCAAAGCCGGTGGCGGCCGCGGAAGCGAGGGTAGACGGGGCGCTTGAACTCCGGATACTGCTGGGTGATCGGCTTCTTGAAGATCTGCCGGAACGTGACGGCGAAGCCCTTCAGCGACTCGTAGGGCTGCGGGCTCACAACGCCACCACCAGAACGGCCGTGACCACCGCGTTGATCGTCGCGACGGGCAGGAGCACCTTCCAGCCGAAACTCATGAGCTGGTCGTAGCGCAGGCGTGGCAGCGTCGCCCGGAGCCACATGAAGAGGAAGAGGAAGACGCCGAGCTTGACGATGAACCAGACCGGCCCGGGCAGCACCGGGCCGCCCCAGCCTGCGAAGAAGAGCGTCACGGCCAGCCCGGAGAGCGTGATCATGTTGATGTACTCGGCCATCGAGAAGAGGCCGAACCGCATCCCGCTGTACTCCGTGTGGTAGCCGGCCACGAGCTCGGTCTCGGCCTCGGGGAGGTCGAAGGGCGGGCGGTTCGTCTCGGCAATGCCCGCGATGAAGAAAACGAGCAGCCCCACGAACTGCGGGCCCGCGTACCAGACGGTCTCCTGCTGCTTCACGGCGATGTCGACGAGCGAAAGGGAGCCGGCCATGAGCACGACTCCGAGGACGGAGAGAGCGAGCGAGACCTCGTACGAGACGAGCTGAGCGGCGGTGCGCATCGAGCCGAGCAGGGAGTACTTCGACTCACTTGCCCAGCCGCCGACGAGGAACGCGTAAATGCCAACCGCGCCGAGCGAGAAGAGGAGGACGAGGCCGATCGAGACGTTGACGATCCAGCCCGTGATGTCGTAGTCGCCCACGTGCCAGACCCCGCCGAAGGGAATGACACTGAAGGACGCGAGCGCGGTGAAGGCGGCCACCGCCGGCATGGCGATGTAGAGGATGTCGACCGCGTTCGCCGGGAAGAAGCTCTCCTTCCGCAGGAGCTTCACGAGGTCGGCGATCGGCTGCAGGAGGCCGAACGGCCCTGCGCGATTCGGCCCGTAGCGGGCCTGCATGCGGCCGAGCAGCTTGCGCTCGACCCAGGTGAGGTACGCGAACGCGCCGAGCACGAGGTTGATGACGAGGAATGCCTTGATGACGTCGATCCACCAGGGCTGGTTCAGGTGCTCAGACACGCGCGACCTCGACGCGGGGCCCGAGGCCCTCGGCGTGCTCGTCCTCGATGCGGACGACGCCGCCGAGGAGACGCCGGTTTAAGCGAGCAGTCAGCGTCTTCGAGGTTCCGTTCGAGCTGACCTTCACCGGCTCTCCCGAGGCGATTCCGCGCTCGAGCGCGTCGGCGGCCGAGATCTCCACCTCGGCGAGGGGCCGTTGGAACTGGAGCTGCGGCACGCGCTCGACCGCCGGTCCGGTGAAGACGCCGCGGTAGCGGAGGAGCTCCAGCCCGCGCCTCGCGCTCTTGGGCGGGCGCGCGGCGGGCGCCTTGACGGGCCGCAGCTCGTCCCGGTCCGGGAGGGGCGCGTGGTCCGCTGGAAGCCTGCCCGCCCACGGGTCGACCTGCATGTCGAAGCGGTCGGCGAGATGTGCAAAGAAGGCGAGCTCGTCCTCGCCGGGTGCGCTCACGGCGCGTCGGAGCCGCTGCGGCCTTCCCTCGAGGTTGACGTAGGTCCCGTCGCGCTCGAGGTAGCTCGTGCCCGGCACGACGACGTGCGACCGGAGGGTTGCGTCGTTCTCGAACATCGCGGACGTCAGCACGAAGCGCGCGCGCTCGGCGAGCTCGCGGACGCGTGGGTCGCCTGCGATCTCGTCCCCGGAGACGATGAGCGCTCCGATCTCGCCGTCGGGGATCTCCTCTCGCGAGTCGCCCCAGGCCTCGGCGACCCCGCGCCCGTTCGGCGTCCTCGGCAGGTGGTAGACGGAAGCTTTCTCCCCGAGCGCCTGCGCAACAGCGGCGATGTGCGCGCCGCCGGTCGGATCGTCCTGCGACCAGACGAGCGCCACGCGCTCCGCGTTCTTCAGGCTCCGAGCGGCGGCCCGGAGCTCCTTCGGAAGATCTCCGGAGGAGAGGGCGGCACACACCGACGCGGCGCTCCCCGGTGATACCGGCACGGTTCCAGAAGGGTGGATCGTGATGATCTCGCCGCCGGCGCGGCGGGCGGTCCGGAGCCAGAGGTCGACCAGCGGCGCGCGCTCGACCACAGGGTCGTCGCCGACGACGAGGCAGACCTCGGCGTCACCGATGGCCGAGAGGGGTCCACGGAAGGCGCCGAGCGCCGGGTGGGATGCCTCCGGCAGGATCGCGGTGTGCGAGCCGAGCCCGTCCTGGACGAGCCTGGCGATGGCGCTCGCCTGTTCGACGGTCTCGCTCCCGGAGAACGCGACGACCACGGATCCCTCGGCTGCCCGGAGGCCGCGCTCGGCCTCGTCGACAGCCTCTTCGAGGGAGACCCGCTCGAAGCCGTGCCGCCGCGCCCTGCGGAGCGGAGTGCGGATGCGATCCTCCGCACGCAGGTGGCCGTAGGCGAAACGGCCCTTGTCGCAGAGCCAGCCTCCGTCCACTTCGGCGTGGTTGCGGGAAAGGACGCGCGCGACCTTGTCCTCGCGGGTCGTCGCCCACACGTTGCAGCCGACCGGGCAGAGACCGCAGACCGTCGGGACGTTCTGGATCTCCCAGGGCCGGGCGCGGAAGCGGTACGTTGTCGAAGTCAGCGCGCCGACAGGGCAGAGCTCGATGACGTTGCCGGAGAAGTGAGCGCGGTACGGCTCGCCCTCGAACGTGGCGATGATCGACTCCGAGCCACGGTTCTCGGCGACGAGCTGACCGTCCTCGGCGACGAGCTCGGAGAAGCGCGTGCAACGGTAACAGAGGATGCAGCGCTCGCGGTCGAGGCCGATCAGCGGCGAGAGCGGGATCGGCTTGTCGAACGTCCGCTTGCGAAAGCCCATACGGGTGTTCCCCGGTCCCCAGCGGAACGTCAAGTCTTGCAGCGGGCACTCGCCGCCCTTGTCGCAATCGGGACAGTCGAGCGGGTGGTTGAGGAGGATGAACTCGAGGACGGCGTCCTGGCCCTCGGCCGCCTGGCCGCTCGTCTGCGCTGTGCGCATGACGAGCCCGTCGGTCGCGGTCATCGTGCAGGCGGCCTGGAGCTTCGGCATGCCCTCGACCTCGCAGAGGCACATGCGGCAGGCGCCGATCGCCGCACCGAGGCGCGGCTCGTAGCAGAAGACCGGGATCTCGATGCCCGCCGAGAGCGCAGCCTCGACCATCCCCGTGCCCTTCGGCACCTGGATGTCGCGGCCGTCGATGACGACATTGACGAGCTCCGGGGTGCTCAAACCGGCACCTGCGCAATTGCGGCTTGCGTGTGCTGGTCGCTGGGGGCCGGCACTCCATGCGTTGAGGACTCGCCGCCGTAAGGGCAGCCGCCCTCGTCGAGGTGCCGCTGGAACTCGTCGCGGAACTTCTCCACATAGCTGCCGACGCACCACACCGCGAAATCGCCGAGCGCGCAGAGCGACTTTCCTTCGATCTGGCCGCACACCTCGACGACGAGGTCGAGGTCTGCCTGCGTTCCGTCCCCCGCTTCGATCTTCTCGAGCAGCCGAACGAGCCAGCGCGTCCCCTCACGGCACGGCGTGCACTTGCCGCACGACTCGTGCATGTAGAACTTCTCGGCCCGCAGGGCGAGCTGCACCATGCAGGCTCGCTCGTCGACGACGATCACAGCCGCCGAGCCGAGGTACGACCCCGCGGCCTGCACGGAGTCGAAGTCGAGCTGCACGTCCAGCTGGTCGGGGGTGAACACGGGCACCGACGAGCCGCCGGGAATGATCGCCTTCAAGGCCCGGCCGTCCGCGATCCCCTGTCCGTACTCGAAGATGAGCTCGCGGAGCGTCACGCCCAGCGGGAGCTCGTAGTTTCCCGGCCTGCTGACGTTGCCCGAGAGCGAGTAGACGACGGTCCCCGGAGCCGACGCGACCCCTAGGTCGGCGTAGCGCTCCGCCCCTAGCTCCATGATCGCCGGGACGCTCGCGAGCGTCTGCACGTTGTTGATCAGCGTGGGTTGCATGTACAGGCCGGCGACCGGCGGGAAGGGTGGGCGCGGGCGCGGTTGGCCTCGACTGCCCTCGAGAGACTCGAGCAGGGCTGATTCTTCTCCGCAGATATAGGCACCGGCCCCGCGGTGGAGGACGACCTTGACTTCGCCGAGCAGGCCGGCGCGCCGTGCCTCCTCGATGGCGGCTTCGAGCACGAGCGCCTCTGCCAGGTACTCGCCGCGGATATAGATGAAGGTCGCCTCGGCTTGAATCGCGTGGGCGGCGATGAGGCAGCCCTCCAAGAACCGATGCGGGACGCGTCGGATGATCTCGCGGTCCTTGAACGCTCCCGGCTCGGACTCGTCAGCGTTCGCGACCACATATGCAGGGCCTTGGCGCTTGTCTGCCGGCGGAACGAGGCTGAGCTTTCGTCCCATCGGGAACCCCGCCCCGCCCCGGCCGCGAAGCGACGCCTTCGAGATCTCCTCGATCACCGCGGACGGGTTCAGCTTGCGTACGCGCGCGAGCTGGCGGTAGCCGCCGATGGCCCGGTACTCGTCGAGTTGCGTCAGGTCGCGCTCGTCGGCGCCGGTGAGTACGGTCAGCTCAGCGGCCACGCAGCTCCTCCACAAGCCCGGGCACGTCCTCAGGCCCCGTCGGCTCCCGGTACCGGTGGTCGACGACGACCACAGGGGCATAGCCGCATCCGCCCGCGCATTCGATCAGCCGAAACGTGACCTCGCCATCGTCGGACGTCTCGCCGGGCGGGATCCCGAGCTCGATCTCGAGCGCGTCGACAACGTGCTTGGCACCCGCGAGCGCGCAGGAGAGGTTGGTGCAGACCTCGACGAGGTGTCGCCCGACCGGCTCGAGGTTGAACATGTCGTAGAAGGTCGCCACCGCCTTGACCTCGGCGGGTGTCAGGTCGAGCGCATCCGCGACCTCACGGAGCGCCTCGGGAGGCAGCCACCCTTCGTGCGCCTCCTGAGCGAGCCGGAGGGCCGGCATCACTGCGGAGCTGGGCTGCGGGTACTTGGCGGCGATCTTCCGGATTCGGTCGTAGAGCTCGGCCACTAGCGATCCACTTCGCCCATGACCGTGTCGAGGGAACCGACGATCGCGATCAGGTCGGCGACGAGCGCGTCGCTCATGCAGGTCGCCGTGGCCTCGAGGGCGACGAAGGAGGGGGCCCGGAACCTCACGCGCCACGGCTTCGGGCCTCCGTCCGACACGAGGTAGCAGCCGAGCTCGCCGCGGGCCGACTCCACCGGCACGTAGACCTCGCCCGCCGGCACGCGGTACCCCTCGGTCACGAGCTTGAAGTGATGGATGAGGCTCTCCATGGAGGTATGGAGCTCGTGGCGCGGCGGGAGGACGATCTTGCGGTCGTCCACGATCCACGGGCCCTCCGGCATCCCGTCGAGGCACTGCTGGACGATGCGCGTGGACTCGCGCATCTCGTCCATGCGCACCTTGTAGCGGTCGTAGACGTCCCCTTGCTCGTAGACCGGAATGTTGAAATCGACCTGGTCGTAGGCGAGGTAGGGCTCGGCCTTCCGCAGGTCCCAGTCCACTCCGGAGGCCCGGAGGACGGGCCCGGATTGCCCGAGTGCGATCGCGTCCTCGGCGGACAGTAGCCCGAGGCCGCGCGTCCGTTCGAGCCAGATCTGCTGGCGGTCGAGGATCGCCTCGTACTCGTCGATCCGCCGCGGGAAGTAGTCGACGAACTTGCGGCACTCCGTGAAGAACCCCGGCGGGATGTCCTCGGCGAGACCGCCCGTCTGGAAGTAGCGCGTGTGCATGCGCGCGCCCGTGACGAGCTCGAAGAGGTCGAGCACCGCGTCGCGCTCGCGGAAGCAGTACCAGAGCATCGAGATCGCGCCGATCTCGAGGGCGCCCGTGCCGAGCCAGATGAGATGGGAGTGGATGCGGTTCAGCTCACAGAGGAGCATCCGCATCCAGGTCGCCTTCTCAGGGGGCTGCACCTCGAGGAGCTTCTCGATGGCCAGGACGAAGGCGAGCTCGTTGTACTGGAAGGAGAGGTAGTCGATGCGGGCCGGGTAGGTGATCGCCTTCCACCACGTCTTCTGCTCCATGTTCTTCTCGAAGCCGGTGTGGAGATAGCCGACGACCGCCTCGAGCCCGACGACCTGCTCGCCGTTCAGGTCGACGATCAGGCGGAGGACGCCGTGGGTGGAGGGGTGGTTCGGCCCGAAGTTGACCTGGAGGATGTCCCCGTCCTCGTGGAGCCTGGGATCGACCCGCAGGACGGTCGGGATCGGGGAAGGGATCCGCGATCCCTCGTAGATCTTCTTCGTCTTCGCCTGCTCGACGACGGCCACGAGTCCCTATTCCTCGCTTGAGAACCGCACCGGCTCGCCGCCGAGCGGATAGTCCTTGCGCAGTGGGTGGCCGACCCAGTCCTCCTCCATGAGGATCCGCACGAGGTTCGGGTGGCCTTCGATCTGGATGCCCACCATGTCCCAGGCCTCCCGCTCGTGCCAGTCGGCGGTTGGCCACACGGAGACGACGCTCGGGACCGGGTCGCCGTCCTCGCACCAGACCTGCAGTCGCACTCGCGGCGCCTCTGACGCGCCGGACTCGAGCTTGAGCAGGTGATAGGAGACGGAGAAGCGCGCGTGCTTGGGCTCCGGCTTCCTCGCGAGGCCCCACGAGCCCGGCTTGTTGATGTCACGGCCGTCGCCGCTGCCCCAATAGCCAGCGACGGGACGCTCGTTCCAGCCGAGGTAGTCGGTCGCGGCCACATCGGCGAGGAAGTTGAAGCCGAGCTCGTCGCGGAAGTGGAGTGCCGCATCGACGAGCCGATCGGTCTCGACGACGACCGTCGTCTCCCCGTAGCTCTCAGTTTCGGACCTGTACCCCGGGGCCGACTCGTAAATCACGAGGCGACTTCCCGGATGTCGTACGCGGGCGGGACCCCGGCGAGGATCTTCTCCTGCAGACGCACGATGCCCTCGAGCAGGGCCTCCGGTCGCGGAGGGCAGCCGGGGACGTGGATGTCGACCGCCACGATCTTGTCGACGCCCTGGAGGATCGCGTAGTTGCCGAACATGCCGCCCGAGCTCGCGCAGGCGCCCATGGCTATCACCCACTTGGGCTCGAGCATCTGGTCGTAGATCTGGCGGAGGGGCTTCGCCATCTTGTGCGCGACGCGGCCCGAGACGATCAGGAGGTCGGCCTGGCGAGGCGACGAACGGAAGACCTCGGCGCCGAAGCGCGCGACGTCGTAGCGGGGGGAGACGATCGCGATCATCTCCATCGCGCAGCAGGCGAGGCCGAATGTGTCCGGCCAGATCGAGTGCCCCTGGGCCCAGGCCACGGCCTTCTCGACCGTCGAGAGCATGAGCTTGTCCTCGAGCTCGCCGAGCTCGCTCTCGAACGTGCCGGGCGGCTTCCGTTTCATGAGGAGCCGCTCGGAGTGCAGGCCGTAGTCGGCGAGCCGCTTCTTGCGCCCTACCTCCGCCATTCCAGCGCCCCCTTCTTCCAGACGTAGACGTAGGCGACCGCCAGGATGGCGATGAAGAAGCCGAACTCGGCGACGGCGAACCAGCGGACCTGCTCGAGGATCACGGCGACCGGATAGAGAAAGACGATCTCGATGTCGAAGACGATGAAGAGCATCGCCGTCAGGTAGAAGCTGATCGTGAACCGCTGCTGCTGCGGCAACGGTCCGGTCGAGACCCCGGACTCGAAGGGGATCGTCCGCTCGCGCGCTCGGCTCGACGGCCGCGTCGCGAACACGAACGACATGAGGATCATCGAAGCCGGGATCGCGAGCGCGAAAAAGCCGTAGACGAGGAAGGGAAACCAGTCGTCCAGGACGCCCAGCGTCACGTCGCCATACTACTCGGGCCTGGGTCGTCCGAGCGTTGTCACGAACTCACGCCCGGAGCACGGAATTTCAAGTGCTACAGCTGTCACAAACTGGGAGGGCTTGGCGAAATATCGGCTGTGCTGCCGGAGGTGCACTGGATCGTCCCGAGGCAGTAGCCGCCGATCCCCCCCGTATTTAGTTGCAATACGAGGGGGCCCTGCGTCCGCAGCCTCGGAACGCCCAGCGCATCCCGGCGACGAGTGACATTCCGCCAAGCCCTCCCTGGGCTCTTTTCCAGCCGAAACCCGTTGGTACACTGAGAACCAGATGGTCACAGTCACCGACAGCGCCGCCGATAAGATCCGCGAGCTCATGGCCTCCGAGCCGGAGGGTGAGATCTCGGTTCTCCGGATCGCCGTTCAGGGCGGCGGCTGCTCGGGGTTCCAGTACGCGCTTGGTTTCGACCGAGGCCCCCAGGACGGTGACAACGAGGTCGAGGTGAACGGAGTCCGGATCGTCATCGATCCGTTCAGCGCTCCTTATTTGACCGGCTCGGAGATCGACTTCGTCGACGCGCTCATGGGCGCGGGCTTCGCGATCAACAACCCGAACGTGCAGGCGGCCTGCGGGTGCGGCTCTTCTTTCCAGGCGAAGGAAGGTGCCGCGGACGAGGGTGCTGCGACTGCCACCCATGCGGGCGGCGGCTGCGGCTGTCATTAGCTTCGCCTAGCCGCGGGTAGCATCCAGGGGGGCGTGAGCGAAGGCGTGGCCGATATCACGATCATCGGCGCAGGCCCAGTGGGCCTCGCTGCCGCCTACTACGCCGGCCATCGCGACGCCTCGGTGCGGATCGTCGAAAGCCTTGGCCAGCTGGGCGGCCAGGTGGCCGCGGTCTACCCGGAAAAGCACGTCTACGACGTGGCGGGGCACCCGAAGATCCTCGGCCAGGACCTCGTCGAGCTCTGTGTCGAGCAGGGGCTCCAGTTCGGCGCCGACGTCCACCTCGACGAAGAGGTTGCCGATCTCACTCGGATCGGCCAGAACGGCGAGGAGGTCCTTTCCCTGACCACCAACTCGGGGAAGCACTTCCTCAGCCGCGCTCTCATCGTCACGGCCGGCCACGGCGCCTTTGAGCCGCGCACGCTCGCTCTCGACGGGATCGACGACTGGGAAGGCCGTGGGCTCCATTACTTCGTGCGGCGCAAGGAGGCCTTCAAAGGCAAGTCCTGCGTGATCGTGGGCGGCGGCGACTCGGCGCTCGACTGGACGCTCGGCCTACAGGACACTGCCGACCTGCCGATCACGCTCGTCCACCGCCGCGACCGCTTCCGCGCGCTCGAGACGTCGGTGAAAGAGGCGCGTCGCCTCGAGGAGGAGGGCAAGGTACGGATCCACGTGCCTTCGGAGATCCGGGAGATTCGCGGCGACGGCGCGATCGAGGCGGTGGTCGTCGAGAACACGCAGACCGGCGAGCTCACGGACGTTCAGTGCGAGGCGCTCATCCTCCTTCTTGGCTTCCACTCCCACCTCGGCTCGATCGCGGACTGGGGACTCGAGCTGCACGGGAAGCGCCAGATCCTGGTCGAGCCGAAAACAATGGAGACGTCGCTTCCAGGTGTCTACGCCGCGGGTGACGTCGCCGGGTACGAGGGCAAGATCACGCTCATCTCGATCGGGTTCGGCGAGGCCGCTGTCGCCGCGAACAACGCCATCGCGCGGATCCGCGGCGAAAAGGTTCAGCCCAAGTACTCGACGGATTAGTCGAGTTACCCCTTCCGGGGGGATGCGGGAGGCCGCCGGCGTCCGAAACAGAGAGCGTGAGCGAGAAGCATGCGGTCGAATGCCTGCGTTGCGGCAGCTTCCGAACCATCAAGCGGGACTTCAACGAGCGGCTGACGCCGGGCGAGTGCCATCGGTGCGGCTATCTCGGCTGGGCCCTCATCGCCGATCTCTCCGAGCCGACACGGCGGACGCTCCGCGAGCGTCCTCCCGAGCTACGGATCCGGCGGCTGCGCGCCGTCTAGACTCCAAAGCGTGAAAGAGGCGGCGCCACAGGAGCTCTGGGGCGTGGAGACCAAGAAGGCAATCGAGAATTTCCCCGTCTCGGGTGAGCCGATCCCGAGGTCGGTCGCCCGCTGGCTCGGTCGCATCAAGGCCGCCGCCGCGCGCGTCAACGCTGAGCTCGGTCTCCTCGACGCCGACAAGGCCGAGCGGATCGCCGCCGCCGGCGACCAGATCGCCGCCGGCGAGTTCGACGACCAGTTCCCGATCGACGTCTTCCAGACCGGCTCGGGAACTTCCTCGAACATGAACGCGAACGAAGTGATGGCCGCGCTCGCGGGCGAAGGCATCCACCCGAACGACGACGTCAACATGGGGCAGTCCTCAAACGACGTCTTTCCGTCGGCTGTGCATCTGGCCGCTCTGGACGCGCTCGTGAACGATTTGCTGCCTGCCCTCGGCGGGCTCGCCGAGGCGCTCGAGGCTAAGGCGACGGAGTTCCAGGACCTCGTCAAGTCAGGCCGGACGCATCTGATGGACGCCGTCCCCGTGACGCTCGGCCAGGAGTTCGGCGGCTACGCGGCCCAGGTCCGTCAGGGGATCTCCCGCATCGAGGTCACCCTGACCCGGGTCGGTCAGATTCCCCTCGGAGGCACCGCGGTCGGCACGGGCTTGAACACCCACCCGAAGTTCGCGGCCCGCGTTCGGGAGATCCTGGCAGCGGAAACTGGGCTGACGATCCTCGCGCCGGCCGACGCTTTCGAGGCGCAGGCGTCACGCGATGCCCTCGTCGAGGTCTCGGGCGCGCTCAAGGTCGTCGCCGTGTCGCTGACCAAGATCGCCAACGACATCCGCCTGATGGGCTCCGGCCCGCGTGCCGGTCTCGCCGAGATCCGGCTCCCCGAGCTGCAGAAGGGGAGCTCGATCATGCCCGGCAAGGTGAATCCCGTGATTCCGGAGGTCGTGACCCAGGTCTCCGCTCAGGTGATCGGGAATGACACGGCGATCACGGTCGGCGGCATGCAGGGCCACTTCGAGCTCAACGTCTTCGTGCCCTTGCTCGCGAGAAACCTCCTCGAGTCGATCCGGCTCCTCGCCAGTGCCTCGCGGCTCTTCGCGGAACGCTGCGTCGCGGGTATCGAGGCCAACCGCGAGAACCTCGAGCGGTACGCAGAACTGACGCTTTCCGCCGCTACCGCGCTCAATCCGTACGTCGGGTACGACAAGGCGAGCGAGATCGTCAAGGAGGCCGTCGCCTCCGGACGCTCCCTCCGCGAGGTCGCTCGGGAGGCCGGCGTCGACGACGAAACGCTCGACAAGGCGCTCGACTACCGCGCCATGGCGCGGCCGCACGATTGACGCCCTGGCGGCTGCTTGACAAACGGCGCGATCGGGCTTTTTATTCCAGCGTCGTCAGTCGGCCGCGCGCCCGGGAGTTAACTGCGCGGTGTTTCCATGAGGGGAAAGGAAACAACATGAAGACACGCCGTCTTTGGGGTCTAGGAGCCCTTGCGCTTCTTTGTCTGACATCGCTGCTGGTGCTCTCAGCGGCCGCGCCCGGCGCTTCGGGCCGGGCTCATAAGCCGCTCAAAGTCACATCCAAGTCCGACCAGGCGCGCGCGAAGCTGGATGCGAAGCTGCAGCGCCTCGTCGAGCAGGGCACGAACAAGAAGGTCTACGTCTTCGCCACGGTCGAGGCGTCCGCCGCGGCGGACGCTGCGGCGCTCGTCCAGAACGGGCACGTGGCCAAGACGAACGAGGGCGCCCTGGTGGTCGGCTCGCTGCGGATTCCCCAGGTGACGAAGCTCGCGGGGACGAAGGGCGTCCTCGCGGTGCACCTCATCGAGTTGAAGCAGACAGGCAGGCCTCTCGGGATCCCCGAGCCCGGCCTCAACCGCCCGTTCGACAAGGGCGCGTTCCAGCAGAGGTTGAACGGGCTGCGGAGGACCGAGGTTCCGCAGTCGAGCGTACGGCCGCCGCGTGGCTCGAACTTCGAAAGCCTGAAGAGGCTCGCAATCCTCGACGCCAAGACTCACCGCTTCGCCGACGCCTGGCGCGCCGGCTTCGCGGGCGACGGCACGACGGTCGGCGTCCTCGACGGCGGCACCGACTGGGGCCATCCCGACCTCCTCGGCACGTGGCAGACGTGGGCAGGCTCCACGGACGACGTCGTGACCGACGACGGCTGGAACGGCTGGCCGAAGGCGTTCGACCCGTACGACACGCTCGTCTGGCTGGTCGCCCCCGAGTTCGTCGACCAGGGCCTTTCGTGGTACACGCCCACACAGGCGAAGAGCTCCTTGACCTCGGCCGGCAGCTTCTACCGAGTCAACTTCGCCACGCTCACCGGCCCGTCCCGCAACTTCGGCGGGGAGCCCGGCACGGCTGAGCACACATACACGTTCCCGAAGAGCTGGACGAAGTCCGGGACCGTCCGAATGGCGAGCCACCCCGATGACTACCTGCTCGGCGGCTACGGCGAGCGCCCGGCGGTGCTCGTCACGGATCCGAACACGGCAGGTGTCTACGACACGGTCTACGCCGACCTCGACGACGACTACTCGTTCGCGGACGAGAAGGCGATCACGAAGTCGTCGCCCGCCTCGTACCGCGACATGAACAACGACGGCTACAACGACCTCTCGGGCGGGCTCCTCTACTTCATCTCCGACGGAGAGACCGCTCTGCCCGGCGGTGTCATGCGCTTTACGGATGGCTCGGACGAGTTCCGCCAGGCGTTCACCTTCGGCCCGGGCGAGATGCTCGCCTGGACGGGCGACTACGACCCGGGGATCGAGGGACACGGCACGCTCACGGCGAGCAACATCGTGGGCCAGGGCGTGATCAACGGCCTTGCCCCGTGCTTCGCCGACCTCGGCGGGCGCCCGGGAGCGCAGTCGTGCAACTCCGCCGCCGGCAGTGCGCGCGGGGACGACGATGAGGCCGGGCGCGGCGGTACGTATCCGGGAGCCGTCATCGGCGGCGCCCCGCACGCAAAGCTCGCTCCGTTCGGCGACATCTACTTCGCCTTCCAGTTCTCGACGCAGTTCGGCTATCTGCTCTCGACGCGCCACGGCGTCGACGTGACGTCGAACTCCTACGGAGACTCGAGCCTCGACAACGACGGCTTCGACGCTTCGAGTCAAGAGGCCGACATCTGGAACATCGGCCGCAGGACGACGGCTCTCTTCTCCACGGGGAACGGGGCGCCGGGCTTCGGCACGACGGCTCCGCCGTCCCCGTACAGCGGCATCAAGGTCGGGGCGTCGACGCAGTTCGGCGGCACGGGTTGGGATTCGATCCGGAACGCCAGCCAGATCGTCGACAACGACGTGATGGTCTGGTCGAACCGCGGCCCGCAGGCCACCGGAGCCAACGGTGTCGACGTGGTGGCCGACGGCGCGTTCTCGCCTGGAGATCTCACGCTGAACGTTGCGGGCGACGGCCGGTTCGCATGGGTGACCTGGGGTGGAACGAGCCGCTCGGCTCCGGTCGCCTCGGCGGCCACCGCGCTGATCTACCAGGCGTGGCGGAGCACCAACGGCCCTTCGGTCCCCGCCGAGTTCTGGCGGACGTCGAAGGACGTCCTCAAGTCCTCAGCCAAGGACCTGAAGTACGACGCCTGGCTCCAGGGAAGCGGTTCGGTGGATGCCGGCCGCGCCGTGCAGGTCGCTCGGGGCGCTGGGACGTACGTCTCGCCGAGCGAGTGGCGGCCCGGCGACTTCCGAGGGACCGAGTACCCGGTGTTCACCCATGTGATCGCGCCGGGCGCGAGCGACACCCAGACGTTCGACGTGAACGGGTCGAGCACCGGCTGGTCCGTCTCCGACCGGTATCTGACCCGGTCGTACTCGACGTCCTTCTCGTTCACGTCCTCTCCGGTCTCGGACGAGTCGGAATACAACTTCAACGCCCCCGACTACCTGATGAACATCTCGTCCCTGATCAGGTCGCATCCTTCGGACCTGATGGTGATCAGGGCGAACTACCCACGGGCCCAGTTCGACGGCAATGCTGACTACAGCGCCGACCAGGCCTGGCGTCTGCTCGCCTACAACTGGACCGACATCGACCGCAACGACCGGCTCTGGAGGGACAAGGACCGCGACGGAGTGGTCGACCACGTGACCAAGTCGACGTCGACCCACATCGACGGCGACCTCGACCTCAACTTCGCGCGGTCGGAGATGGACGAGGGCGAGTACATCCGGTTCATGTACCACCGAGCCGGCTCGAACACCCTCCAGGCCTTCGTCCGCGACCCGAACGGCCGGATGGCCGACGGGATCTTCCTCGGGCTCCAGCACAGCGCCAGGGATGCAGGGATCCCGAGGACCGACTTCAAGATCCAGATCGACTTCTACCGGAATGTCGACTGGCCTTGGCTGACGACGACCCCCGTTGCCGGAGGCCACTTCACGGCGACCGTCAACGTCCCGAACGGCACCCCGTACGGGATGTACGAGGGCGGCATCGTCCTCAGCAAGGAGGGTGACCGCACGTTCGTGCCCGTCTCGGTGTCCGTGGGCGCAGTCGCGCCGCAGGATGCGGGCGGCAACGTCACCGGCAACTTGAAGTTCGGTGGGGCGGCGACCGAGGCCGCCCAGAGGGACGCCCTCTACAACAACGGCTCGTTCTTCGGAGCGAACGACTGGACGTGGCGGGAGGAGTCGGGTGACTGGCGCTTCTACTTCCTCGACGTCCGCAAGGATCCGCCGGCGGGCTCGATCTTCCTGACGGACACCGTCTGGGACGACTCGGCCCCGTACACGGACCTCGACACGCTCGTGTTCGGCCCGTCCGAGAACGTGTACCAGCTCAACGGTCCGGGAGCTGTTGGGGCGCCTTACATCCTCGACACCGTGGGTGCGAGCAGCCGTGCGTACCTCGGCTCGGGGACGTGGGCCTTCAACACTTCGACGGGCGGGAACGAGGAGTTCGTCACCGCTCCGATGCAGGAGGGGTTGCACGCGGTCGTGCAGCACGGCGTCAGCTACGACGGCGGGAAGTTCCACGTCCCGTTCGAGACGACCGTGGGCTCAGCGGTGGTCACGCCGACCGAGGTGAACGCGGCGACGGCGGGCGACTCCGGTGCCTTCGATGTGACGTTCAAGTCGTCGCTCGACCTGGCCGGTGTGAGCGCGGACGCGTTCGGGCTCAGCCAGCCGACCGTCCTCACGCGCACGGCGCAGCAGGACGATCCGAACGACCCGACGACGGCGAGCATCAAGGAGCCGGTTACGATCAACCACGCCTCCAAGGCGCGGTTCGCGACCGCCCTCCCGAACAACGACATCGACATGTTCGTGCTCTATGACGCGGACGGGAACGGAACCTTCTCCTTCCCGGCCGAGGTCGTGGGCTCGTCGACCAGCGCAAGCGGCGACGAGGAAGTGACCCTGACCAGGCCCGGCGACGGGAACTACCAGGTCTGGGTGCACGGCTTCGGCGTCACCGGGACACCGTCCTTCCCGCTCACGGAGGACATCATCCAGGGCACCGACATGACGGCTACCGTCAGCCCGACCGGCCCAGTTTCCGCCGGGACGCCGGTGACCGTGCACGTGACGTTCTCGAAGTCGATGGCTTCGGGTCAGGACTACTTCGGCGAGCTGCTGCTCGGTCCGCTGAGTGCTCCGACTGCCGTTCACGTTCCGATCACGATCCACCGCAACTAAGGACGTACCAGCGTCTGATCACGAGGGCCGCCTCCGGGCGGCCCTCGTCGTTTCGGCAGGAGAGTCGCGGGTTTTCTGGAATTCCGCCGAGCGTGACGGCCGTCACGAAGCCACTCCTGCTCGCGGCGCTCGCCTTCGTCGCGTTCATGCTCCTCTACCCACAGGTGCGCGACCGCCTGCCGCAGTCGATGCACTACGAGCGGTCCTCCGTCGACCAGAGCCCCTCGCAGCTTTCGAGCGAAGAATTCGGGGAGATCGACTCCACGTTCACGCCCGAGAAGCTCGGAGGCTTTGCCGGCAAGCCGGCGACCAAAACGAACGCGTCTGTCGAAGGCGTCGACCTGGAGTGCTGGTACTACGGCGTCGCCGGCGCCAGGGGCGCGTACCAGATCTGCTTCGAGAACGGCCGCCTGAGCGCGAAGTCGCGCTTCGGTCAGTAGGAGGTCTTGGCGGAACGTCGCTCGTCGCCGGGACGGGACGGTCGTTCCCAGGCAAGGACGCAGGGAGACCTCGTATCGACTTTAGATACGGGGGCGACCGAGGACGAAGCCTGGGGGCGAGCGGCGCGCCTCCGGCGGCTCAGCCGATGTTTCGTTGAGACCTCCTAATAAGCCACGGCGCCGCGGCCAGTAGCCGCCGCATGCCGTTGCTCGTCGGCTCGATACGAGGAGCGGACGAGCGGGCCCGAGAAGACGGAGCCGAAGCCGAGCTGCTCTCCCTGCTCCCGGAACCAGCGGAACTCGTCCGGATGAACCCAGCGGTCGATCTGCGCATGCCTCGATGAGGGCTGGAGGTACTGGCCGATCGTCACGACGTCGACGCCGTGCCCCCGGAGATCGCGCATTGTCTCGACGACCTCGTCGTTCGTCTCGCCGAGGCCGACGATGATCCCGGACTTGGTCAGGACGGGGTAGTCGGCGACCTCCTTCGCCCTCGCGAGGAGCCAGAGCGCCTTGTCATAGGAGGCCTTGGCGCCGCGCATCTTGCGGTGCAGGCGCCGCACGGTCTCAATGTTGTGGTTGAAGACCTCGGGGCGCTCGGCGAGCACGGTGGCCAGCGCTTCCTCCTCGTGCCCGAGGAAGTCGGGCGTCAGAACCTCGACGCTCGCCTCCGGCAGCTTGTGCTTCAGCGCCCGGATGGTCGCGGCGTAGTGAGCGGCGCCCTTGTCCGGGAGGTCGTCCCGGTCGACGGACGTGACGACCACGTGCTTCAAGCCCATCTGGGCAGCAGTGCTGGCCAGCCGCAGCGGCTCGAGCGGATCGGGGGGATGATCGGGCTTCCCGGAGTGGACGTAGCAGTAGCGGCAGGCCCGAGTGCAGGTTTCGCCGAGGATCTGGAATGTCGCGGTGCCCCGGCCCCAGCACTCGGCGATGTTGGGGCAGCGCGCCTCCTCGCAGATGGTGTGGAGCTGCTGGCCGTGGATGAGCTCGCGCACCTCGAAATAGCGCGAGCCCGCGCTCGGCGCGCGCACTTTCATCCATTCTGGCCGCCGAGGCCGCTTAGCGACTGGCTGCGAGCTTTGCATGGGTCGGTTGTGCCCAGAGGCCCGCGCCCTCGTCCGCGGGCAGCTCCTCGAAGGCGAGTTGGAAGACGTCCGCCAGAGCCGCCGCCGCCGCCGGCCGCACGTCGTCGACCGTGATCGGCCGGCCAAGCTCGCGAGCCATGGTCGTGAAGGCCGCGTCCTCGAGCCCGCAGGCCGTGATCCATTCCGTGAAGGGCGCAGGGTCGAGGTCGACGTTGAGCGCGTAGCCGTGCGTCGTGACCCAGCGGGAGATATGGACGCCGATCGAGCAGATCTTCCGCGGCGGGCTCACGAGCCAGACCCCGGTGAGGCCCTCGAGGCGCGTCGCCGCGATGCCGACGCTCGCCAACGTGCGGATGATCGCCTCCTCGAGGTCGCGGCAGTACTTCTTGACGTCGCGCCCGTGGCGGTTGAGGTCGAAGATCGGATAGCAGATGAGCTGACCGGGCCCGTGGAAGGTCGACCTGCCTCCGCGGTCGGTCTCGACGACCTCGACCTCGGCGCCGGCGGGGACGTGCACCTCGTCGCCGTCGGTTCGCCGGCCGAGCGTGATCACCGGCGGGTGCTCGAGCATCACGACGGTGTCGGGGATGGCGTCCTGGGACACCGCACCGGCGAGCGCGCGCTGAAGCTCCCACGCCTCGAGGTACGGCGTCTCGCCGAGATTGAGTAGATAGGCGGTCATCGTCGGCCGAAATCGCGGCGCAGCCGAAGATTTCGGCCGATCAAGTTTCTTCCCAGTTCTGCAGGCGTTCGCGCAGGTCGTGCAGGAACCGGCCGGCCAGCGCGCCGTCGACCAGTCGATGGTCGTACGTCAGGGTCAGGTTCATGATCGAGCGGATCGCGATCGCGTCTTGGCCCTCCTCGTCCTGGACGACCCAGGGGCGCTTGACGACCGCATAGGTGCCGAGGATCGCGGCCTGGGGCTGGCTGATGACCGGCGTTCCATGGAATGTCCCGTAGCCGCCAGGGTTCGTGATCGTGAAGGTTCCGCCCTGGACATCGTCCGGCAGGAGCTGCTTGTCGCGCGCCCGCTTGGCCACGTCGGCGATTCCGCGGGCCATCCCCAGGAGGTTGAGGCCTTCGGCGTTCTTGACGACCGGAACGATGAGGCCCTTTCCGTCGGCGAGCTCGACCGCGAAGCCAAGATTGACGAAATTACGGGTGACGATCGAGTCGCCCCGAATCTCTCCGTTGATCCATGGGTAGTCCTTGAGGGTGTCGACGACGGCACGAGCGACGAAAGCGAGATACGTCGGATTGACGCCGTAAGCGTCCGCCCATTCGCGCTTGAGCCGCTGCCGGATGGCGACGATCTTCGTCATGTCGACCTCAATCGAGCTCGTCACGTGCGCCGAGGTGTCCAGCGACCGCCGCATGTGCTCGGCGATGCCCTTGCGCATCGCGCTCATCGGCTCGATCGTCTCGCCCGCACCCGCAGGAGCTGCGGCTGGAGCTGGTGCCTGCGCCGGGCTCTGCGAGGGAGCCGCAGCCGGTTGAGGCGCGGCTGCTGGTTGCGCCTCTCGAGCAGGCTCGGCTTTCGCAGGCGCGCCGGACTCGATGAAGCCGAGAATGTCCTTCTTGGTGACGCGACCGCCGCGGCCGGTGCCCGGGACCTGCGCGACGTCGACGTTGTGCTCGGCCGCGATCCGCGCCACGACCGGCGAGACGAACTTGCCCTCCGGACGGCCGTCATCGTCCGACTCCTCGGGGGCCGGCTGTTCTGCGGGCTGGGGTTGCGCCGGCGCGGGCTGCGCGGCCGGCTCGGGCTGCGAGGCTGGCTCGGGCTGCGGGGCTGGCTCTGGCTCCGCCTCCGCCGCAACCGCTGCTTCGCCCTCGGCGCCTGATGCGGCGGTGGCTTCCTCGGCCGCCTCCGCGGTTGCGGGCTCCTGGACCTCTTCACGCGGCGGCGCGTCGGCGCCTCCATCTGGTGAGATGACCGCGATCTTCGTTCCCACGGGAACGGTCTCGCCTTCCTGGGCGAGGATCTGCTGGATCACGCCCGATGCGGGGCTCGGCACCTCGGTGTCGACCTTGTCCGTGGAGATCTCGAGCAGCGCCTCATCGGCGGAGATCTCTTCGCCTTCGGACTTGAGCCACTTCGTGATCGTCCCCTCGGAGACCGAGACGCCCATCTGGGGCATGACGACCTCGACTGCTGTGCCCGTGGCCATACCCTCTAGTACTCCGCGAGCTCCTTGATTCCCGCGACGACGTCGTCGACCTGCGGGATGAACGCCTTCTCGAGCACCGGCGCGAACGGCACCGGCGTGTCGGGCGCGGTGACGCGGCGCACGGGCGCGTCGAGATTCTCGAAGCCCTCCTGGGCGATCGTCGCCGCGATCTCGGCGCCGAACCCGCCCGTGTGCGTGTCCTCGTGGAGCACGAGCGCCTTGGACGTCTTCTCCACCGACGCGAGCACGGCCTCCTCGTCCCATGGAGCCAACGTCCGCAGGTCGATGATCTCAACCGAGATGCCTTCTCCTTCGAGCTGCTGGGCGGCCTCGTCGGCCGTATAGACCATCGCGCCCCAGGTGATCAGGGAGATGTCGTCGCCCTCGCGATGGATGCGGGCCTCACCGAACGGAATGGTGTACCGCTCCTCCGGCACCTCGTCCTTGATGCGGCGGTAGAGGTGCTTGTGCTCGAAGTAGAGGACGGGGTTCGGATCCTGAATCGCCTCGATGAGGAGGCCCTTCGCGTCCGCGGGAGTCGCGGGGCAGACGACCTTCAGCCCCGGGATGTGGGCGAAGCTCGACTCCGGGTTCTGGGAGTGGAACGGCCCGCCCGAGAAGCCGCCGCCCGACGGCAGGCGCACGGTGATCGGGACCGGCGTGCCGGCGCGATAGCGCTGCTTCGCCGCGACGGTCACGAGGTGGTCCCATGCGCACGAGATGAAGTCGGCGAACTGCATCTCCGCGACAGGGCGCATGCCCATGATCGCCGCGCCGGTGCAACCGCCCACGATCGCCGTCTCCGAGAGCGGCGCGTCGATCACGCGCCAGGGGCCGAACTCCTCCTGGAAGCCCTGTGTGACCTTGAAGGCGCCGCCGTAGACACCGACGTCCTCGCCGATGACGAAGACGCGCTTGTCGCGCTGCATCTCCTGCCGGAGCCCGTCGGAGATCGCTTGCAAATAGGTCCTTACAGCCATTACTTGTGGTGGGGCGTGTCGAGGTCTTCGGGCGTCGCGTAGACGCCGTCGAGGAGGGTGTCGATCTCGGGCTCAGGACTCTCATCCGCCCGGCGGATCGCGTCGTTCATGAGCTTCTTCACGTCGCTCCTGATCTCGTCCTCCTCCTCGTCCGTGAAGTCCGCGTTCTCGCGGAGCCAGGTGCGGAACCTCTCGAGCGGATCGCGTTTCGCCCACTCCTCGAACATCTCCTTGGGGACGTAGGACGCGTCGTCGTGGACGGCGTGGCCTTCCATGCGGAGGGTGAGGCACTCGATGAGCGTCGGGCCTCCACCCTCGCGGGCCTTCTCGATCGCCGCCTTGGCTTCGCGGTAGACCGCGAGCACGTCCGTGCCGTCGACGACGACGCCGTCGAACCCGTAGGCCTTCGCGCGGTCGGCCAGGTGCTCGCACGCGTACTCGAGATGGGTCGGAGTCGAATAGGCCCACTGGTTGTTGTCGCAGACGAAGACCACGGGCAGCCGGCGCACGCCGGCGAAGTTCATCCCCTCGTGGGTGTCGCCGCGCGCCGAGGCGCCCTCGCCGAACCACGCGAGCGCCACGCGTTTCTCCTCCCGGATGCGAAAGGCCAGCGCGCAACCGACGGCGACGGGCAGCATCGCCGGGAGATGGCTGACCATGGCGATGAGCCCGAGCCGGTCGTCGGCCATGTGGACGTTGCCGTCTTTGCCCCTGGTTGGCCCGTCCGCCCGGCCCATGAACTGGGCGAAGATCCGCCACGGCTCGACCCCGCGCACGATGTGCACGCCCATGTCGCGGTGGAGGGGCGTGCCCACGTCCTCCGGGGCCATCGCGGTCCCCACGCCGACCGACGCGGCCTCGTTCCCTCGTCCTGTGTAGAAGCTGCCGGGGATCTTTCCCTGCTTGTAAAGGATGTGACCGCGCTCCTCGATTCCTCTGGTGAGGATGAGGTTCCGGAAGATGCCGAGGAGGTCCTCGCGATCGAGGCCCGCCTCCTTGATCTCGCTCAGGGAGCCGACTGGCTCCGCTTCCCGGGCGATCGCCATGCGCTCAGAACGATAGCGGTACGCTCCGTTTGTGGGCAGGGCCTCGGACTGGTTGCGGGAGGAACGGCGCAAGACGCTGGGCGACTGGGTCGCGTTCTGCCTCGCGTGCGGGCATGCGCAGCGCTACTTCGAGGAGAACGAGACCGAGCTTTCGGCTGCCTGCCCGACCTGCGAAGGCGAGATGCGCTCACGCTGTCCGGCCTGCGCCGCGCGGTTCAGCTCCGTGTTCGCTGTCGAGTGCGAGGAGTGCGGCGAGGCGCTCCGTCCCGCGGAGGCCTTCGGCGGCGCGATCCGCAAGCCCTCCTAGCTCCAGTTGCGGCGGGTCTCGGACGTGTAGCTCGTCCCGAGCGACTCCGCCTCGGCGCTGAGCCAGGCCTTGAAGCGGCGCTTCCCGGTTGGAGGCGCATGCGAGGTGAGCAGTCCCTCCGTTAGGCCGTCGAGCTCTCCCCGCGTGATCAGGGTGTCGTGCAAGACGGCCCCGAGGAGCGAGCCGAGCGCGTGCGTGACCCTCGTGCTCGCGTGCGTGATCCGCGCGCGGGAGCCCACGGCCTCGCGGACGAGACCGACAAGCTCGTCGAACGTGAGGATGTCGGGGCCAGCCGCATCCAGGACTGTCGCTTCGTCGGATTCGCTCGCCGCGACCGCCAGTTCGGCCACGTCCTCGACCGCCACCGGCTGGAGTGTGTACCGACCTGAGCCCGGGATGACGAAGAGCGGCAGCCGGCGGAGCAGCCAGGCGATGTTGTTGACGAGGACGTCCTCTCGGGCGTAGATGAGCGTCGGGCGGATGATGGCGTAGGAGAGACTCGAGGAGGTGAGCTTCTGTTCGGTGACGCCCTTGCCCTTGAAGTAGGGCAGATGGGACGAGGGTGAGGCGTTCGAGACGCTCAGCTGGACGACGCGCCGGACGCCAGCGGCGCGAGCGGCCCCGAGCAGCGCCTCCGTGTTGGCGATCGCTCGTTCGAACGTGTAGTCGCCTCGCGGCGAGCGGATCCAGTACGTGTTGAACAGCGTGTCGGCGCCCCGCAGGATCTCGGTCAGCCCGTCGACGTCATCGAAGTCGAGCGGGAACGCGCGGACGCGCTTGCCGAACGGGCTCGCGCTCTGCGGATGGCGCGTGAGCGTTCTCACCTCGCGGTCCGCTGCGAGCAGCCGCGCGGCGATGTACTTCCCGCTGAACGAGAAGGCCCCGGTGACGACGTCCACGGGCGCTAGCGCGCGAGGATCTCGGAGAAGCGAATGAGCGTGACGACGTCCTCTTCGGTCACGTTTCGGTTGTAGAGCCGGCCGAGGAAGCTCGCCATGTCCTCCGGGCGGCGGATCTCCGGGTTGTCGTGCTCGATCTCCCGCGGGGAGAGCTCCATCAGGCGCTTGACCTCCACCTTGTCGATCACGGCGTCGAAGATCTTCTCGCGCGGCCCGTAGCGTTGGCCCACGAGGATCTGTACGACCATCCCTTTCCTGTACTTGCCGGACTTGTCGCCCAGCCGGATGGTGGCCGTCTTGCGGCGGCTGCGCAGCTGGTCGGACACGATCGGCGAGTAGAAGTTGAGGGCGTACATCGAGGTCGGGTCGAGCGGCACGACGGCCGCCGCATCATAAGCCTCGTTCGGCGATTCGTTCTAGGGCTTTCGCGGCCATCTCCCGCTCGCCCCTGTACGAGAGGAGCTTCGGCGCCTCGTCGAGCGGGAGCCACCGCGTCTCCGCGACCTCGTGGCGAAAGTGGTCCGGGATGTCGCCGAGGCGGCCGCGGACGTAGCGAACGAGGAAGAAGCTGACAACCTTGAAGACTCGCTCACCGCTCCAGGTGTAGACGTAGCGGACGTCCCCCAGCTTCTCGACGAGCCGGCCCTCCACGCCCGTCTCTTCGGCCACCTCGCGAAGCGCGGTGTCGGCCGGGCTCTCGCCGGGTCCGACGAGGCCTTTCGGGAGCGCCCAGACGTCGTCCTTCCCACCCGGCCGGATCGCCGCAAGCCGCCACTCGCCGCGAACGCGCCGCAGCACGACACCGCCGGCGGAGAACTCTCGGCGCATTCGCCGGAAGATAGTGATTCGGCTGGTGGCGCTGCCGGAGTTCTGGCGACGCTTTGCAGCCGCTCAGAACTCAGACGCAGCCGGCAGGCGGGTCACTAACATCGGCCCGTGCGCCGCCTGCTCTTCCTCGTCTGCTGCGTCGTCTTCGTGGAGACGATGCTCTACTCGGCGCTCGTACCGCTCCTGCCGGGTTACACCCACGAGTTCGGCCTCTCCAAGTCGGCCGCGGGGCTGCTCGTGGGCGCCTACGCCGCAGGCGCCGTCCTCGGCGCACTGCCGGGTGGGATCGCGGCCGCGCGCTACGGGCCGCGCCGCGCGCTCCTCATCGGGCTCGCGATCATGGGCGTGTCGAGCCTCGCCTTCGGCTTCGCGGGGGACGCCTGGACGCTCGGGCTGGCCCGGCTCGCGCAAGGGCTCGGCGGCTCGCTCGCCTGGGCCGGCGCGCTCACGTGGCTGATTGCCGGGACGCCCCGCACGCGCCGCGGGGAGATGCTCGGGACGGCCATCGGCTCGGCGATCTTCGGCGCGCTGCTCGGCCCTGTCGTCGGCGCGCTCGCCCACCATGTCGGCCCGCGACCGGTGTTCGTGGGGCTGGCCGGCCTGTCCGTCGTTCTCGGAACGTGGGCTCTGCGCCTGCCTCCGGCCGACGCCGAGCCGCCGCGCCGCGGGGCGGTGAGGCGCGCCATTCGCGAGCCGCAGGTGCTCGGCGCTCTCTGGCTCATGACGATTCCCGCGCTCGTCTTCGGGGTCGTCGGCAGTGCTCGCGCCGCTTGCGCTCGACGACGCTGGCTGGAGCGCGGCGGCGATCGCGGTCGCCTGGGTCGCCTCGGCGGCGATCGAGATGGTCATCGCTCCCCTCATCGGCCGGGTCTCGGACCGACGAGGCCGCTTGCTTCCGCTTCGAATCTCGCTTGCAGGTGCTGTCGCCGTGCTCATCGCCTTCGCGCTCGCCGACCGCCCCGCGGCCGTCGTCCCCGTCCTGATCCTGTCCGGCGTGACGTTCGGCGCGTTCTGGGCGCCCGCGATGGCGCTCCTCTCCGATGCCGCGGAGCGCATCGGGCTCGCCCAGGGTCTCGCGTTCGGGTTGATGAACGCGGCCTGGGGCGGCGGGAACGCGCTCGGGCCGCCCATTGGAGGCGCTCTTGCGGACGCCGGGGGTGATGCCCTTCCGTATTCGCTCGCAGCGCTCCTTTGCGCAGCCACGCTGGTGTTCCTCCTCGTCGGCACTCGTGACCTCCGAGTGCCAGAGAGCTCTTGATGGGCGCCTCGAATCTCCGCTAGCATGCTTCTGGCACTCCGACTAGCCGAGTGCCAGAAATTGGAGAGGAAGAGGAGGGAAACCTGCATGGATCTACAGCCACTGGGTGACCGGCTGATCGTCGAGGTCGTCGACGAAGAGGAGACGACCGTCGGAGGAATCGTCCTCCCCGACACGGCCAAGGAGAAGCCCCAGCGCGGCCGCGTGCTCGCGGTCGGCCCCGGCCCTCGTGACGAGGACGGGAACTACATCGCGATGGAGATCGCCGAGGGCGACGAAATCGTCTTCTCGAAGTACGGCGGCACGGACATCGTCATCGGGACCGAGGACTACCTCATCCTGCGCGAGTCCGATGTGCTCGCGAAGGTCGTGAGCTCCGGCAAGGCGCGGAGCAAGAAGAAGGAGACGGCCGGCGCGGCCGCCTAGGACACGAAGGAGCTAACTGAATGGCACACAAGGAACTGAAGTTCAACGAGGACGCACGGCGCGCACTCGAGCGCGGCGTCAACGTCCTCGCTGACGCGGTCAAGGTCACTCTTGGCCCCAAGGGTCGCTACGTCGTGCTGGACAAGAAGTTCGGCGCGCCGACGATTACGAACGACGGCGTCACGATCGCACGCGAGATCGAGGTCGAGGACGTCTTCGAGAACCAGGGCGCCCAGCTCGTGCGCGAGGTCGCCACGGCGACCAACGACGTTGCGGGCGACGGCACCACCACGGCGACCGTGCTCGCTCAGGCAATCGTCCGTGAGGGCCTGAAGAACGTCGCCGCCGGCGCGAACCCGATGGGTCTCAAGCGTGGCATCGAGCAGGCCGTCGACGCCGTCGTCGAGAACCTGAAGTCGCAGTCGAAGGAGATCTCGGGCAAGGAGGACATCGCCCGGGTCGCCACGATCTCCGCGCGAGAGCGCGAGATCGGCGACGTCATCGCCGACGCGATCGAGAAGGTCGGCAAGGACGGCGTCGTCAACGTCGAGGAAGGCCAGACCTTCGGGCTCGAGCTCGAGTTCACCGAGGGCATGCAGTTCGACAAGGGCTACCTCTCGCCGTACATGATCACGGACGCCGAGCGCATGGAGGCGGTGCTCGACGACCCGTACATCCTCATCGCCAACCAGAAGGTCGGCGCGGTGAAGGACCTTCTGCCGGTGCTCGAGCAGGTCATCCAGGCCGGCAAGCCGTTGCTGATCGTGGCGGAGGACGTCGAGGGCGAGGCGCTCGCGACGATCGTCGTCAACAAGCTCCGCGGCACGTTCCAGGCCGTCGCCGTCAAGGCGCCGGGTTTCGGTGACCGCCGCAAGCGGATGCTCGAGGACATCGGGATCCTGAGCGGCGGCGAGGTCATCACCGAGGAGATGGGCCTCAAGCTCGAGAACACCAAGCTCTCGCAGCTCGGCCACGCCCGCAGGGTCGTCATCACCAAGGACACGACCACGATCATCGACGGTGCCGGTGACTCCGAGGCGATCAAGGCTCGGATCAAGCAGCTGAAGGCGGAGATCGAGAACACCGACTCCGACTTCGACCGCGAGAAGCTCCAAGAGCGCCTCGCGAAGCTGTCCGGCGGTGTCGCCGTCGTCAAGGTCGGGGCTGCCACCGAGACGGAGATGAAGGAGAAGAAGCACCGCGTCGAGGACGCGCTGCAGGCCACCCGCGCCGCCCTCGAGGAGGGCATCGTCCCGGGTGGTGGAGTCGCTCTCCTGAACGCCGTGGCAGCGATCAAGGCCGACTCGTTCGAAGGCGACGAGCGAACGGGCGCGATGATCATCGCGCGCGCGCTCGAGGAGCCGATCCGCCAGCTCGCCGATAACGCCGGGCTCGAGGGCTCGGTGGTCGTCAATCAGATCCGCAAGGGCACCAAGGGCCACGGGCTGAACGTCGACACGGGCGAATACGAGGACCTCGTCAAGGCGGGGATCATCGACCCGACGATGGTGACGCGCTCCGCGCTCCAGAACGCGGCGTCGATCGCCAAGAACATCCTCACCACCGAGGCCGTCGTGGCCGAGGTGCCGGAGAAGCAGCCCGCAATGGCCGGCGGAGGCATGCCGGACATGGGCGGGATGATGTAAAGAGCCTCAGGCTCAGCACTACGAAAAGGGGCGCCTCGCGGCGCCCCTTTTTCGTGCGATGAATCAGGCTCTACGGGGTGTAGTCGCCGTAGATGTTCTGGTCGAGGCCTCCATCGCGCGGACAGAGGTCGCCGCTGAACGTGCCGCTCGCATCCTGGGTGCGGCATTGGTGGACGTCGGCGGTCGCTCCGTCCTCGTCCTCGGGATCCTCACGCGGATCGGTGCCCTGGACAGTGTTCCTCCAGTCGGTCCACGTTCCGAACGAGAAGTCGTTCACCGAGCTCACGTAGAGATAGTCGCCGGCGAACGGCACGGTCCGGTCGGAGAACTGCTCGAAGTTCGGGTTCGAAGTCACGTTGCTCACGCGGGACGTCGTCCAGCTCGTGCCGAAGTTCGTCGAGCGGGCAGCAAACGCGTCGAGTGACGGAACCGTTGTCCGATTGGCGCAGTTCCCGATCGGCCGCGCGACGCTGTAGCAGCCGTCGTTGCGGCTGTCCCACCAGATCGTGTGGATCGTCCCGCGCGTGGCGGCGGACGGGTTGTCCGCGGAGATGTCCGGGAAGATCTGGTGCCCAGTCGTCTCGCTGTCGATCAGCGAAGGACCAACCTTCGACCCGTTCGCGCCGTTGACGCGCAGGAAGAAGATGGCCGCCTGGCCGGCACTGCCGGAGTCGATGGTCCCGTATGTGGTGCCGGTGCTCGTCACGGTTCCCGGCTTCGTCGCGTCGTAGACGACGTAGAAGCGGTCCGGGTTTGCCGTGTCGAACTGGTCGGCCGTCGCTCGCGGCTGCGTGTCCCGGCGGAAGAATGTATAGCCGGACTCGCAGTGAGCATCGAAGTCGCCGCAGTCGCGTGCGTTCCCCGCGACGTCGTTCTCCTCTTCCCCGAAGGCATCGTCGGGAGCCGACTGGGGCGGTGCTGCCTCAGGAGCCGCGACGTCCTGCGCGTCGTTCGGGATGAAGTTCTGGAGGAGCTTCGGCGGCGAGAACGTCGCCCCGCAGTCCGTCGACTTCACGTAGTAGATCGAGTCCCCTTCGGATCCGCGTCCAGACGCGAAGCTCCGGAAGACGAGGTAGATGTTGCTGTTCCCCGTCACTGCGATGTCCGGGAACTGCACGTCGGAGATCGTCTGTGACACCTTCTTCGGGTTGCTGAACGTCACGCCGTGGTTCGTCGACCGGGAGAAGTACACGCCGACCCCTCCGCGGTTGCCGCTGAAGCGTGTCCAGGAGAAGTAGGCATTGTTGTCGCAGCGGCCGTCCGAGTTGTGGTCGGCCTCGATCGTCGTCTTGTCGTTGAACTTCCCGAGGAGATTCGGTGCCGACGACCCTCGGGCGACGACCACCGTCTGGCGGTAGCGCTTCCCATCGTTCTGCTGGTTGCTCGTCGGGCCGCCCGGGTTGTCGTACGTCGCCACCCAGACGTCGCCGAAGGTCTTCGGCGTTCCAGCCGGATCGTCGGAGCTTTCTGACCCGAAGAACGCCCGCCCCTGGGCATCCCAGGCGATCACGGGATCCCCGGAGCTCGCGGTGCGGACCTGCTGCTTGGCGATCACGCCGAACGGCGACACGTCGTCCGGGTAGCCGGGGACGAGCGAGCTGACGAAGCTCGAGCCGGCATTCTCGGAGCGGTAGTAGCCCAGCCAGATCGGGCCGACCGGGATCGGGTTCCCGTTCGCGTCGTTTGCGTTGTAGACGCCGCAGTAGTCGTTCGAGCTTCCGAGGATCACGTTCGTGTTCCTCGGATCGACTGCGATCGCCGGCTCGTTCTGGCGGCCGCGCGAGCGCGAGCACTCGGCCAGCGTCGCATCGGTGTAGGCGGTCCCGGTCGCGAGCGTGTACGAGCTCACGTACCCGGGGTCGGAGGCGTCGTGAGTCAACTTCACGTCGACGCCGGGTGTCGAGGCCGAGACCGCGCTGGCCAGTAGAACAGCTGCGCAGACGGTCATGGCACCCACGATGAACGTGCGCATAAAACCCCTCCCCTTCTATCTTCGAATCCCGTGGCGGCGTGACTATACGCCTGTCGAATCGCGCCCGCGGCCTGTAAGTAACTGGTGAGGTCTGCCTCTCTACACTGGAAAGTGATGCAAGTCTCTGTCGCCGAGCGACCGCGTGCTTTCCTGCGAGTCTCCGGCCCCGATGCGGAGGACTATCTCGAGCGCATGCTCTCGAACGAGATCGCCACTCTCCCGGTCGGCGACTCGTGCGAAGCGCTCCTCCTGACCCCCAAGGCGCGGGTGATCGCGCCCATGCGCGTGGTGCGGCGCGGTCCGGAGGACTTCCTGCTCGTCACCGAGCCCGAGCTCGGTGTGACGCTGCGCGACGAACTCGTCAGGATGCGGTTTGCCGCCAAGGCCGAGATCGAGCTCGAGGAGCACCGCTCCTATCTGCTCGTGGGAGCCGAGAACCGCGGCATCCCCAACGGGGACTATGGGATCCCGGCGGCCGAGGTCCTCGACCAGGAGCCGCCTGCCGACCTTCCTCTCCTCGGCGACGAGGAGCTCGAGGCGCTTCGAATCCAGGCGGGGACTCCGCGGTTCGGGCGCGAGATCGACGACCGCGTGCTGCCCGCCGAGGCGGGACTCGTCGAGCGGGCGGTCTCGCTGGGCAAGGGCTGCTTCCCTGGACAGGAGCCGATTGCGCGCTTGCATTATCGAGGCCACGCCAACCGGGGCCTGCGCGTGCTCGACGTTGAGAAGGCGGAGCCGGGAGCCGAGCTCCTCTGGGAGGGCAAGGTGGTCGGACGAGTGACCAGCGCGGTCTCCGACCTCGCGCTGGGCTACGTCCGCACCGAGGTGCCACCCGACGCGGTGCTGGAGCTGCCAGGCGGCAAGCCCGCGACTCTCCGGGCCTAGCGGCGGGTCGTTTCGCCCTCGTTACGTCCGAGGTTTCACACAGTTACCAGCGCACGAGAGGATGGAGGGATGACCAGGACGCTGACAGCGGCCGCCACGGGCGCCGCGCTCCTGCTCGCCGCGTCCCCCGTCGGTGCGCCGGTCGGCGCCCGCGCGGCCACGGGCCCGACCCTGCAGCAGCTCATCGGTCAGAAGCTCGTCGTCAGCATGAACGGGACGAAGCCCTCGGCCTCGCTGCTCACGCGTGCCAAACGCGGAAAGATCGGCGGCGTGATCATCCACAGCACGAACTTCTCGTCCGCGGCCGGCCTGCGTGGAATTGCGACTCAGCTGCAGCAGGCCGCGGCGAGCGGCGGACAGCCGCCGCTCCTGATTGCGGTCGATCAGGAAGGCGGTCCCGTCAAGACGATCAAGTGGATCGCGCCCACGATCTCGCCGCGGCGGATGGGCGAGCTCGGCTCGAGCGACGTCGCTCGCCGTCAGGGGCGACGGACCGGTGTCGCGCTGCTCGACCTCGGTGTCAACGTCGATCTCGCCCCGGTGGCCGATGTCCCCTCCTCCACGGAATCGTTCATGTACCGCCAGGGGCGTACCTGGTCCTTCGGAGCGGCCGAGACGTCACGCCTCGCCAGCGCCTTCGCCGTGGGCCTCGCTCACGGAGGCGCACTCGCGTCCACGAAGCACTTTCCGGGTATCGGCTTCGCCGAGCTCAACACTGACACGAACGTCGTTCGCATCACTGCGACTGCAACGCAGCTGAGCCCTGGGCTGAAGCCTTACCGAGCTGCGGTTGCCAATGGGGTGCCGCTGGTCATGCTTTCGAACGCCGTCTACACCGCCTACGATCGGGGGCATGCGGCGGGTTGGTCCCGTGTGATCGGGTCACACCTCCTGCGCGACCAGCTCGGCTTCGGTGGTGTGACGATCACGGATTCACTCGACGGCGCCGCGCATGCGCGCGGGATCCCCACCGATCCTCTCGCCGTTCGCGCTGCGAAGGCCGGAACGGACATGCTGCTTCTCACCGGCTCGGAGGCTTCCTCGCGGAGTGTCTACAGGTCGCTGCTCGCGGGCGTCGCCAGCGGGGCAATCTCGCTGGCTCGCCTGCAGGCGTCGTACGAGCGCATCATGGCCCTCAAAGCGGGGCTCTGAGAGAAGGAAGTCAGAGGTGCGCCCGGCATGATTCGAACATGCGACCTCTGCCTCCGCAGGGCAGCGCTCTATCCCCTGAGCTACGGGCGCGCGGGAGAGAAGTAGTGTAGCGGCCGCGGAGAGGAGCTTTCCGCGGCCGCGTTCGGTAGGGATAGGGAGTCCTAGGGGGCCGGGGCCGCGCGACTCCAGCAGAGCTCGAATCGCTGCAGAAGATCCGCTGGGCGATCCTCGAGACGAGCGGAGAGATCAGCTTCATCCCGAAGTCCGGCAGCTAGCCTGACGCAGGTGAGGATCTGCTCGCTCGTTCCCGGCGCGACGGAGGTGCTCTTCGCACTGGGGCTGGGAGACCAGGTCGTCGCCGTCACGCACGAATGCGACTGGCCTCCGGAGGCCGCCGAACGGCCGGTTGTGACCGCGTCCCTGGTCGACACGGCGGAGCTCACGAGCGCGGAGATCGACCGGGCGGTCGCGGAGTCCGCGGCGAGCGGGAAGCCGCTCTACGGTGTGGACGCAGAGGCCTGGGCGGAGGTGAAGGCCGACGTCGTCATCGCCCAGGAGCTCTGTGACGTGTGCGCCGTCTCGACCGACCAGCTGGACGAGATCGTCAGCGCTCGTTCGCTCGAGGTGGAGGTGGTGGGCTTCTCGCCCTCCACGCTCGACAACGTCCTGGCTTACGTCGTCGCCCTGGGGGTTCGCTTCGGCGCCGAAGCCGCGGCTGACGAGCTCACAGGGGGGATGCGAGCACGACTGGACCGCGTTCGCGCTGCGCTTGCCGATGTCGAGTCCTCTCCGCGGGTGTTCATATCGGAGTGGCTCGAGCCTCCCTTCGCCGCCGGGCACTGGGTGCCCGACATGGTGACGCTCGCGGGCGGGACCGAGGTCGCAGGAATGTCTGGCGAGCCGTCGTATCGGATGCGCTGGACCGACGTTGCGGCGCTCAAGCCCGATGTCGTTGTCCTGGCGCCATGTGGTTTCGATCTGGACAGGACCCTCAATGAGGTCGTCACGCTCGACCTGTCCGCGAACCTCCTCGGCACCCCCGCTCGACAGGAGTCCCGAGTCTTCGCGGTGGACGCAAACGCCCATTTCTCGCGACCTGGCCCGCGCCTCGTGGACGGGGTCGAGCTGCTCGCCTATCTCCTTCACCCGGACGCCTATTCGGACCCCGGGATCCCCTGGAGCCGGGTGCGTCTCTAAGCCCGTCGAACCGCGTTTGACTCGTCTCTCGCATGGTGCATAGTTAGATCGACGCCGCAAGTTGGGATGGCGATGCCGCAGCGCCGACCAATTCGATACGAAGTCCCCCGTGCGCGGTTTTCCTGGTCCGAAGTGCATCCGGGCGTCTCGTTCTAACCCCCCTTTGGGAGGAGAGAAGCATGCGCAACAGACGCTTAGGGGTGTGGTGGACCCTTGTGGCCACAGCAATCGCCGCGCTGACGGTGGGCGTCGGCCTTGCCTTCGCACAGGTGAGCCCGAACCCTTACACCGCCACGATCGCCTCCGGCGGTAGCGCAACGGTCGAAAAGACCGTCGTGACACCGGCTATTCCACCGAAGGTGGACATCCTGTTCCTCGCCGACACCACGGGCTCGATGACAGGCGCGATCGACAACGTCAAGACGAACGCCGCGTCCATCCTGAACAGCGTGCGTGGGGCACAGCCGGACTCACAGTTCGGAGCCGCCCAGTACCGCGACTTCAACTGTTCGGATCCGTTCGCCTATCAGCTGACGCAGGCGATCACGGACAACCTGACCGACGCGCAGACCGGTATCAACGCGTGGTCGATCGGCAACGGCTGCGACACGCCTGAGGCGCAGTTGAACGCGCTCTACACGATCGCAACCGACCCGGCAACAGCGTTCCGTCCCGGCTCGACCCGCATCGTCGTGTGGTTCGGCGACGCCACCGGTAACGATCCGAGCGGAGCGCACACGATCGTCCCGAACCCGCCGGGCGGCGATGTGATTCCGGCGCTCCAGGCGGCCCGCATCACGGTCATCGCCATCCCCGTGAACGCGGGCGGCGACGGTCTCGACAACACCGGCCAGGCCACCGCCATCGCGAACGTGACAGGCGGCCAGGTCCTGCCGACGACGAACCCGAGCGACGTCGCCAACGCCATCCTCGCCGGCCTGCAGAACCTGCCGGTGACCGTGACCCCCATCGCGACGTGCGACTCCGGGCTCACGGCGACGTTTGACGCCCCCTCCAAGTCGGGGACAAGCGGTGACACATTCACGTTCCAGGAGACCCTGTCGGTGGCGGCGAACGCTCCCGATGGTGGCACGCTTCACTGCAGGGTTGACTTCGAGCTGAAGGGCGTCGGGGGAGCCGCGGGCTTCGTCCAGCAGGTGAACATCGACGTGCCGCTTCGGGAGGCCGACCTCTCGATCGACAAGTCGGCGTCGCCGACCCTCGTGACGGAGGGAAACAACGTCACGTACACCTACACCGTCACCAACCACAGCTCGGACGATGATCCGAACATTGACGTCACTGACACGCTTCCGGCCGGCCTCACGTTCGTGTCCGGATCCGCCGGCTGCTCGGCGGTGGGCGCGGCGGTCACGTGCAGCTTCGGGACCGTTGTGGCTGGTGCCACGGTGAGCAAGTCGATCGTCGCTCAGGTTCCGTTCGGTGCTCCGTCTTCGCTCACGAACTCCGCCAGCGTCGATGGCGATCGTCCCGATCCGGACACGGGCAACAACACGGACTCGGCGACGATCACCGTCAACCACAACCCTGTCAACCACAACCCCGTCTGCACGGGTCTCGGGGCGGGCCCCGACCTGTGGCCGCCGAACCACAAGTACCGGCGGGTCAGGGTGAGCGGGGCGACCGATCCTGATGGGAATCCGCTGACGTATGTGGTGAACCACGTCACCCAGGACGAGCCGCTGAACACGGCCGCCGACGGGAACACCAATCTCGACGCGAAGCCCGGCCGCGCCTCGAACCGGGTCTGGCTCCGCGCTGAGCGGCAGGGCACCAGGAACGGGCGCGTGTACGGGATCTGGACGACTGTTACCGACGGTCTGGGCGGATCCTGCACGGGCACCGCATTCGTGGGAGTGCCGCACGACCAGGGTGCACACCACACCCCGATCGACTCCGGACAGTTGTTCCTCGACTTCTAAGCCGGACTGATCGACGTTCGACGAAGGGCCTGCTCCGGCGGGCCTTTCGGCTCGGAGGAGGATTTAGCGAATATCAGCTGTGCCGCCGCAGGCGCGGCGACGAGCGACATTCGCCAAAGCCTCCTATTCAAGGCCGATCCAGATCTCGCCGTCCCGGACCTCGGCCGGATAGACGCGCGCCGGCTCGTCCCCGAACAGACACGCACCCGTCTCGAGGTCGAATCTCCAGCTGTGGTAGGCGCAGGTCAGCGTCGGGCCGAGGAGCTCGCCTTCGACGAGGGGGTTGCCCTCGTGCGGGCAAGTGTTGGCGAGGGCGTGGACCCTCCCCTCGACGAGAAAGACCGCGATCTCGTGGCCGTCCTCCTCCACGACCGCGCGTCCGCCGGCGTCCAGAGCCGCGAGCGGAACCCGCACCCAGTCCACGCGGCCTAGAGTACCCGGCGCATGCCGCTCTACCTGCGGGAGTCGGACGTCGAGAAGCTGCTGCCGCCGGAAGACGCGGTCGAGGCTGTCGAGGGCTGCTTCAGGCGCCTCGGCTTGGGGCAGGCTGAGAACCGTCCGCGCTACCGCATCCCGCTGAACGAGGGGCGGCTGAACATCCTGGGCGCCGCCGATCGGGAGCTCGGAGTCGCAGGCCTCAAGACGTACGCGACCTTCGCGACCGGGGCCCGCTTCGTCGTCGTCCTCTTCGCTGCAGACTCGCCGGAGGTGCTCGCGCTGATCGAGGCGGATCGGCTGGGGCAGATGCGAACGGGCGGAGCGAGCGCGGTCGCCGCCCGCTACCTGGCCAAGCCGGGCGCCAGCAGCCTCGGCATCATCGGAACCGGCTGGCAGGCGGAGTCTCAGCTCGCGTGCATCCGCGCGGCAGTGCCCGGGATCGAGCGCGTGGTCGCGTACTCGCGCAACGCGGAGCGGGTGAAAGAGTTTTGCGAACGGTTCGGGGCCGAGCCCGGGGAGTACAACCGCGACGCGGCCGAGCAGGACATCGTGGTGACTGCGACGAGCTCCAAGGATCCGGTCCTCCGCGGCGAGTGGCTTCGTCCCGGCGGTCTGGTCTGCGCGATGGGCGCGAACCGGATCGAGTCTCGCGAGCTCGACAACGCCGTCGTCGAGCGCGCGGCCTTCGTCTGCGGCGACTCGAAGGAGCAGGCGCGAATCGAGGCCGGCGACCTCGTCGAACCGGTCGAGCGAGGCGTGCTCGACTGGCTCGAGGTGCACGAGCTGTCGGAGGTCGTGAGCGGCGAGGTCACGGGGCGCGCCCACGACGACGACATCGTCCTCTTCAAGAGCCTCGGCATCGCAGCGGAGGACCTCGCCGTCGCGAAAGTCGTCTACGACCGGGCCCGCGCGGAGGGAGCCGGCGTCGACCTCTAGATCGTCTCGCCGCTGGTTTCTGGGGCGCCGTCCAGGAATCAGTCGGCTTCGCGGACGTGCTGGGCGGCCATTGCGGCGAGGTCCTCGCCGACCGCGCGGATGACGTCGGGCCGCTCGAGCAGGCGCAGGCGCTGCTCCTCGGTCGCCCTGTTCTTCAGATAGGGGTCGTCGAGGATGTCCTCCAGCGAGCGGCCTTCGCGGTGCTCGCGGATGATGTACGCGGCGAGCGAGTCCTCCTTGGAGTGGGACGGGCGCGACTCGTCGCTCTTGTCACCTCTGCCGAAAAGTCGGGAGAAGAAGCCGGCCACGCGCCGATTGTATCCTTGCGGGGTGGGCCCGGATTCAGCGAGCACACGTTTCGCCGAGCGAGTCGTCCATGCGGTGGGCGACGACGGGACACGCGACGAGATCGTCATCTGGATCGAGCGCCGTACAGGTGCGATCTGGGGCGTCGGACGGGCGATCAACCCTCACAACCGGTCGATCCCAGGCTCCCGGCCGGACGACTTCGTCTTCGAGGGCTACGAGATGGGCGACGCGCTCGAGGCCGCCAACAACGCTCTCTCGGACGATCTTCAGGTCTCGGCCGGCGAGGGCGTGAACGAGGACGTTCAGCTCTTCGCGGACGAGGAGCTCCTGAAGCCCCTCGAACGCTGGTTCTTCGGCCATACCTCATAGCCGAACGCCGGGTAGCGGCGAGGCTTCAGGCGAGGAGGATCAGGAGGTAGATCAGGAGGCCGCTGACGAAGGCCATCATCAGCCCGAGCGCCTTCAGTTGCGGGGCCAGCACTGCGGCTATGCCGCGCAGGGGGACCGGTCGTGGCCGTTGGGACGACAGCCCCAGGAGGAGCAGCGCGCAGATCATCGTTCCGAAGAGCGCGACCAGCAGCCAGTAGAGAGCACTCGAGGGCGGGACGGGCGGGACGAACGGCAGCCCTCCGCCTTCTCCGCCCGCTCGTCGGGCGTTGGCACTGCGAGTTTGGTCGGCCGCGCGCGGCTGCGAGTCGCTGGCTCCCAGGACTCCGCCCGTGACCGTCGTGCCGACTCCCGGGCGCTCGGACGAAGCCACAGAGGTCGTCTTTGGCACTGGTGCAGGGGCTGCGCGCACGTGGAGGGCGTTCAGCAGGCGGTGCAGGCGCCGAATGGCCATCCTCTCGCGTCGGGTCACACCGCCCTTCTCGAGTCGGTGGATCTCGTGGCGGATGAGGCGAAGCACCCGGGCGCGAAACGCCGGGGACGAGGAGGCGAGGAGCTCGCGAAGGCGAGTGATGCTTGCGCGGACGTTGCGTCCGAGCTCGATTCGCTCGAGCAGTCTCTCGTATCGATGGGGGAGACGGTCGAATCGCGTGTGGGCCCGCGTTCCACTGGCGCTCCCGCCGGAGCTTCGGCTCCGCCCAGAGCCTCCGCCGCTTGATCCGCCTGCGGCGACCGATCCGGAGGTGCTAGTGCTTCCTGCCGTCCCGCCTGTCCCGGCGCTGCCGCTGCCGGAGAGCAGGCCTGCGGCTGAGCCGGTCACCGCTCCCACTGCGCCGGAAACAACGTCGGTCGCGCCGGATCCGGACCCACCGGAGCTGGACCCGGAGCCTGATCCCGAGCCCGAGCCTCCTCCGGGCAGGTCGGGGAGGACGGTGGTTTGCCCTGCGATGGTCGAGATCGCCGAGGTGACGGTTCCGATCGGGTCGAGCGGGCCGGCCATCGCCACGCTGCTCGCCGCTCCGCAAAGCGCGAGCAGGGCAAGGACGATCACTCGTGTAGCCGCAGGCCGCATATGAATTCGTTACCCATTTTCAGCCCGGAGAAACTCGAACCGCGCGCCGTATCCGCTCGACGCTAGCCGGAGACTCCGATCTGACCGGCGAGCTCACGCGAAATGGCGTGCTCGCTCCCGTCGACCTCGACGGTCAAGGGACCTCCGAAGGGCTCCGACCGGCGCATCGTCACCGTGCGCCCCGGGACCAGTGTGAGCTCGGAGAGGTAGCGCAGAAGGGCGGCGTCGCCGTCCGGGATGCGCCGAACGGTGGCCTGCTCGCCTGGGACGAGCGCTTCGAGTGACCTGAGGGTCGTTCGGTCGACGTTCAGGCCAGCGTCAGGGATCGGGTCGCCGTGCGGATCGTGGGTCGGGAACCCGAGCGACTCGTCGATTCGGGCCTCGAGCTCCTCTGAGATCACGTGCTCGAGGCGGTCAGCTTCGGCGTGCACCGCGTCGATCGGCAGGCCGAGGGTCTCTGCCAGGTACTGCTCGAGCAGGCGGTGGTGGCGGATGACCTCGAGCGCGATCTTCTGCCCCTGCTCCGAGAGCTCGACGCCGCGATAAGGCGCGTGCTCGGCGAGGCCCAGGACGGCCAGTTTCTTGAGCATCGAGGTCGCCGACGAGGGAGCGACGCCCATCGCCTTCGCGATGGCGGTCGTCGTCGCGCGCCTTCCGCTCGACTGGAGCTTGTAAATCTCCTTGACGTAGTCCTGGATCGCTGCCGAGAGGTCAGGTTTAGACACATCCAAATTTTACTCGCCACGGTTCCCGGAACAGTTCGTCCGGAGGGTTGCTAGCGTCCTGCGCCTGCAGATCCGACTGGGACATAGCCCCGATCCGGACGACGCGTTCATGTTCTGGGGCCTGGCGGCGGGCGTTGTGGATCCGCGAGGGTTCGAGTTCGAGCACGTTCTCAAGGACATCCAGACCCTCAACGAGTGGGCGCTCGAAGGACGCCTCGAGGTCAGCGCGATCTCGCTCCACGCGTATCCGTTCGTCCAGGACTCCTACGCGATCCTGCCCCACGGCGCGAGCATGGGATCTGGTTACGGGCCTATCGTCGTCTCCGCGCGGCCGCTCACGAAGAGCGATCTGAAGGAGATCGAGATCGCGGTGCCCGGGCGCATGACGACCGCCTTCCTCGTCCTGCGGATGTACCTCGGCGGGGAGTATCTGTTCCGCGAAGTCCCCTTCGACGAAATCATCGACGAGGTCAAGTCAGGCCGAGCAGAAGCAGGGCTCCTGATTCACGAGGGCCAGCTCACGTACGAGCAGCATGGCCTGCACAACATCGTGGATCTGGGTGAGTGGTGGCTCCTCGAAACGGGCCTTCCACTCCCGCTCGGGATCAACGTGGCCCGCCGTGACCTGGGTGACGACACCCTGCACGACCTCTCCGAGGTGCTGCGCGAGTCGATCGGCGCCGGCCTCGACTCTCGCGAGGAAGCGCTCTCCTACGCCCTCCAGTACGGCCGAGGGCTCGACCCGCGCCTGGCCGACCGCTTCGTCGGGATGTACGTGAACCGGCTTACAGAGGACTACGGAGACGAGGGGCGCGAGGCGGTCTCGGAGCTGCTCCATCGCGGCGAGCAGATCGGCGCGTTCGAGCGCCCGGTCCGCGTGGACTTCGTGGCGTAGACGCCCGGGTTCGCTAGAGCGTCGTGAGCTGGAACGACTTCGCGGACTGCTCGAACCAGATCGCGTAGTCCGCGCGGTCGGCCGGAAGGGTCGTGTACGTCAGGACGTAGCTCTTGCCGTCGAGCAGGAGCGCGTATTGCGTCGTCGAGACCGCCTTCTTGCGGCCGTTGAGCGTGAAGCGGACTGTGTACCGGGCCTTGACCGCCTTGCCCGCGGGCAGCTCGACCTCGCCCGCCTCGACCTTTGAGTCCGCGACCGACCGCGCCTCGTGGACCGCGCTCGCCTTGTAGCGCTCCCACGTCGTCCCTCGAGGCACGGGCTGGACGAGCACGTTGAGATTCGTGGAGAAATGGTTGTGGACGGCCGAGTCGTACGCGAAGAACTTGAACGGCGAGTTCTTCTTCCCGAGCGCGTCGGCGTAGGCCGCGAAGGCGGGGTTCTGGCTGGCGAAGCGTTTGAAGCTCGCCCTTCGCATCGAGGTCGCCGACGTGGCGTGCCAGGTCTCGGGCACGCCGATCGCAAAATCGCCGGAGGAGATCTCGTAGCGGGTCAGGCCGTCGCCGACGACGGCTTCCTGCGTGGTCTCTCCGCCGAATCCGCAACCGGCCAGGACCAACGCGAGGAGTAGGGGTGAGAGAGCCCTCACGAGGACAGGAATCGTCAAACCCAGGGCTAGACTTGAGCCATGGGCGAGCCGGTCATCCTCTCTGCAGTCCGAACCCCCGTGGGGCGCCACGGAGGAGGTCTCTCGGGCGTCCGCCCGGATGATCTCGCCGCACTCGTGATCGCGGCCGCGGTCGAGCGCGCCGGTGTGCCGGCGGAGCAGATCGAGGACGTGTACTTCGGTGCCGCGAACCAGGCCGGGGAGGACAATCGCAACGTCGCCCGGATGGCTGCGCTCCTCGCCGGCCTCCCCGAGAGCGTGGCCGGCGTGACGGTCAACCGCCTTTGTGCGTCGGGCCTCTCGGCCGTCGTCGGCGCCTGCCACGCGGTTCGCTCCGGGGACGGCGACCTCTTCGTCGCCGGCGGAGTCGAGTCGATGAGCCGGGCCCCGCTCGTCATGGCGAAGCCGGAATACGGCGACGAGACCGTGTGGGACACAACGCTCGGCTGGCGTTTCCCCAATGAGCGCATGAAGGAGATGTTTCCGCTCGAGTCGATGGGCGAGACGGGCGAGAACGTGGCCGAGCGCTGGTCGATCTCCCGCGAGGACCAGGACGCCTTCGCGCTCGAGAGCCAGCGCCGGCATGCGGAAGCGATCGCAAGCGGCCGCTTCCGGGCCGAGTTGATCTCCGTCGGCGATTTGACCGCTGACGAACATCCGAGGCCGGATACAACTCTCGAGAAGCTCGCCGCCCTCAAGCCGGCCTTCCGCGAGGGCGGGACGCTCACAGCGGGGAACTCGAGCGGGATCAACGACGGGGCGGCAGCACTCGTCGTGGCGAGCGAGGAGAAGGCAGCGGAGCTCGGCGCCCAGCCCCTCGGACGCTTCGTGGCGAGCGCGGTCGCCGGAGTCGATCCCCGCGTGATGGGCATCGGCCCGGTTCCAGCCGTTCGCAAGGTGCTCGAGCGCGCCGGGATCGACACGGGGGAGCTCGATCTCGTCGAGCTGAACGAGGCCTTCGCCGCGCAGAGCCTTTACGTCATCAGGGAGCTGGGTCTCGACCCCGAGCGGGTCAACGTGAACGGCGGAGCGATTGCGATCGGGCATCCGCTCGGGATGAGCGGCGCCCGGCTCGTCGTGACGCTGTTGCACGAGCTACGAAGGCGTGGCGGGCGGTACGGATTGGCGACGCTTTGCGTCGGCCTGGGCCAGGGTCAGGCGGCCATCTTCGAAGCGAGGTAGTGCCGCGAGCGCTCCGTGAGCGCGTAGGCAAGAGCCGCAATCACCAGCGCGTTGACCGGGTGGAAGGCGGCGATCTCGTTGATGTCGACGTTCGCGAGGACGCTCTGGAGGACGCTCAGACCGAGCAACAGGACGGTGAGGAGCACGGTCGTCCGCGGGAGCCGGCCCACGATCGCGATCACGAGCATGGCGAGGGCCGTCGCCATCAGGACGAACCCGAGCACGCGGTGGGAGTCGATCGACGTCCCGCCGAAAACGTAGAGGCCGGCCAGGAAGAACTGCACGACGACTCCCAGCAGGAACAGCACGGCGAGGCCGAAGAAGAGGACTCTCGCCTGCGTCATGCGGGTATCTTGCCCTCCATGGCGGTCGTTACCGAGAAGGAATTCGGCCTCTTCATCGCGGGAGAGACGGTCGAGCCGGCGTCCGGCGAGTTTCGCGAGCTGCGCGAGCCGGCGACGGGCGCGTTTCTCGCCAGAGCGGCGATGGCCGGTGAGGCCGATGTCGACCGGGCGGTCGAGGCCGCGCGCGCCGCGCTCGAAGGCGCGTGGGCCAAGACGACTCCCAACGAGCGCTCGCGCCTCATGCACGCGCTCGCCGATGCGATCGTCGCCAACCGTAAGGAGCTCACCGACCTCGAGACGCGCAACGTCGGCAAGGCGGTCACGTCTGTAAAGGGCGAAGTCGCCGTCTCCGCGGAGAACTTCCGCTGGTACGCGTCCGCGATCGCCTCGATCTCCGGGCGGACGATCCCCATCGGCAGCTCCATCCTCGCGTACACGCTCAAGGAGCCCGTGGGCGTCGCGGCGCAGATCGTGCCCTGGAACTACCCGATCATGATGGCGGCGTGGAAGCTCGCGCCCGCTCTCGCGGCAGGGTGCACGATCGTCCTCAAACCGGATCCCTCGACGCCGCTGACCGTCCTCAGGGTGGCTGAGCTCGCCGCCGAGGTCGGCATCCCGCCGGGCGTCATCAACATCGTGCCGGCCGACGGGCCCACGACCGGCGCGTACCTGGTCCGCCATCCGGGCGTCGACAAGGTCGCGTTCACGGGCTCGACAGCGACCGGCTCGGAGATCATGCGGCTCTGCTCGGACCCCGTGAAGCGGCTTTCGCTCGAGCTCGGAGGCAAGAGCCCCAATCTCGTGTTCGCGGATGCCAACCTCGACGCGGCCGTCCCGTCTTCGGTCTACGCCATCTACTACGCGGCCGGGCAGAGCTGTGACGCGCGCTCGCGCGTGCTCGTGGAGAAGCCGCTCTACGACGAGTTCGTGAGCCGCTTCACGGAGACCGCGTCCAAGATGCGGACCGGCGATCCGCTCGACGAAGAGACCCAGATGGGGTCGCTCATCTCGCAGGCCCATCGGGACAAGGTCCACGGGTTCGTCGAGGCCGGCCGGAGCGAGGGCGCCGAGGTCGTCACGGGCGGGGAGCCTGTCGACGGGGACGGGGCGTTCTACCCCGCCACGGTCCTCGCCGGCGTCGACAACTCCATGACGGTCGCCCAGGACGAAATCTTCGGCCCGGTTGTGACCGTGATCCCCTTCGAGGACGAAGCCGAGGCTGTGCGGATCGCGAACGACGTGAAGTACGGCCTCACCGCGACCGTCTGGACCAACGACCCGGCCCGCGGGCACCGGCTCGCTCGCCAGATCAAGTCCGGCGTTATCGGGATCAACTTGCCCAACACCGCGTTCCCCGGGCTCCCGTTCGGCGGGTATAAGCAATCGGGCTTCGGGCGCGAAGGATCGCTCGAGACGATGGAGATGTACCTGGAGACGAAGACCGTCTTCGCCTCGACGGGCTCGAAGCCCGCAAACCCCTGGAGCCTGTAGCCGCAACCGGGAACTATCCGGTCGTAAACCGAGTCTGAGGGGCATGAAGATCGCAGTGCTCCTCGCGGCCTCTGCCATCCTGGCCGGTTGCGGCTCCGACGGGGGCGGCGGCTCTAGCGAGCCTCGCTACGACGTGACGATCTCCTACTGGCCGACGGGACGGAGCGGCGAGGCCCTCTCCGCCACGCTGCAGTGCGATCCCGACGGCGGCACGCACCCCGATCCCAACGGCGCCTGCGACGCGCTTCTCCAGAACGAGGACGCACTCGAGCCCGTCCCCGGAGACGTCGCGTGCACGGAGATCTACGGCGGCCCGCAGCTCGCCACGATCAGCGGCCCGGGCGTGGACGCCACCTTCTCTCGTGAGAACGGGTGCCAGATCGCGCGCTGGGACGCCCTCAAGGCCGTCCTCGAGATCGAGGACAGTTAGCGCTTCAGGACCAGCAGGGCCCCGCCGGCGAGGAGGAGGAGGCCGACGAGGCGGGCCGTGTTCAGCGGAATCCGGTCGAGGCCGAAGAGCCCGAACGAGTCGATGAGGACGCCCATCGCGAGCTGTCCGGCGATGAGCAGTCCGATGGTCGCGAACGTCCCGATCCGCGGTGCGGCAAACGTGATCGAGAGGACGACGATCGCTCCCATCACGGCGTTCAACCACAGCCAGGGTGGCTCGTGCAGGCCGGAAACGACCCCGCCGAAGCCCTGCCGGGCGACGAGCACGATCGAGCAGATGATGAGGGCGGCGCCGAGCGAGCCGAAGGCGGTCGCCTCCAACACACCGATGCGCCGGCCGAACGCGCCGCTGACGGCGACCTGTACCGAGCCCGCCACTCCGGCCACCAGCGAGAGAAAGACTGCTGTCGAGCTCGCCGACACGGCGGCGAGCATAACCGCACCGATTCGGCCGTAGAGGCCAAGGAACGGGTTGACTCACCGTTGTAGACTCGGCAAATGTCGCTGCAAGAGCGAAGCGCAACCGACCGTGTTCTCGCGGCCAGGGAGCGGTATGTCGCCGCTGGGGTAGCCACTCCCAACCTCGTCGTCGACCGCGCTGAGGGCGCGCGCATCTGGGACGTGGACGGCCGGGAATACATCGACTTCGCCGGAGGGCTCGGCTGCCAGAACACGGGGCACGGCCTCCCGCCCGCGGTCGCTGCGATCCACGAGCAGGTCGACCGCTACCTCCACCAGTGCTTCATGGTCGGCCTCTACGAGCCCTATGTGGAGGTCTGCCGCCGCCTGGCCGAGCTCTCGCCTTGCCCTGGAGGCGAACAGAAGAGCATCCTCGTCAACTCGGGCGCCGAGGCGGTCGAGAACGCAGTGAAGATCGCCCGCGTCGCCACGGGCCGCCCCGCCGTGGTCGTCTTCGACCGCGCCTTTCACGGCCGGACGCTGATGACCATGACGATGACCAGCAAGGTCGTCCCCTACAAGCGCGGCTTCGGCCCCTTCGCGCCCGAGGTCTACCGCGCCCCCGCGCCCTATCCGTATCGCGGCCTCACCTCCGACGACGCCATTCACGGGCTGGAGGGCCTCTTCAAGGGCGACGTCGACCCGGAGTCGGTTGCCTGCGTCGTGCTCGAGCCCGTGCAGGGCGAGGGCGGCTTCATCCCGATGCCGGAGGACTTCCCGCGTCGGCTGAAGGAGCTCTGCGAGGCTCACGGGATTCTCTATGTGGACGACGAGGTTCAGTCCGGGATCGGCCGGACGGGGCCCGTGTGGGCGATCGAGCGCTACGGCGTCGAGCCAGACCTCGTCGTCTCGGGGAAGTCGTTGGGCGGCGGCCTTCCGCTGGCCGGCGTCACCGGCCCGGCGGAGATCGTCGACGCCGTCCCGGCCGGCGGTCTCGGCGGCACCTTCGGAGGCAACCCCGTCGCGTGCGCCGCTGCGCTGGCCGTCCTCGAGGAGGTCTCGACCGAGGACTTCCGCACTCGCGCCGACCAGATCGGCGAGCGGCTCCAGGCCGGACTGGAAGGGATCGCGAGCCGCGTCGCCTCGGTCGGAGAGGTCCGCGGGCTCGGCCCGATGCTCGCGATGGAGCTGGTCGAGAGCCAAGAGACGAAGGAGCCCGCCGCGGCGCTCGCCGCCGCGACGACGGGCGCGGCCCGCGAGCTCGGGCTCGTCCTCCTCTCGTGCGGCATCTACGGCAACGTCATCCGCATCCTCGTCCCGCTCGTGGTCAGCGACGAGGATCTCGAGCAGGGCCTGGAGATCCTCGAGAGAGCCCTTGTCGACGCAGGCGCAAGAGCGGCCTAGCCCTTACCGATCTGGATCCACATCGCATCGCGGCTGACGCAGGAATCGGGAATCATCCGCACACGCCGATGATCAAGGTCTTCGTCCTCTACGAGCAAGAGCCCGACGCTGAGCGGTACGAGCAACACGCTGAGCTCTGCGGGCGCGTGGAGGGCGGCACCTTCCGGCATGGAAAAGTCTTCGGCTCCCCTACCGGTCAGAGATACGCCTACTACGCCGAGTGGGACTTCCCCGACATGGACGCCTTCAACGCCGCTGCGCGAACCGGAGAGTTCGCCGCCACGGGGAAGGACGCGGCCGACATGGGCATCCCCTTCCACGTCCACTTCGCCGAAGTTAAGTGACCCACCCGGCAACATCCTTCGGCTCGCTGCGCGGCTGCAAAGCTTCACCAGGCTTTGTCCTCGGTCGCCCGCGTATTTCAATCAATACGCGGGCTTCCTGCGTCCGTGCCCGGTTCGCTTTTCGCGTGCCAGCGAGCCGCCAATGTCACCGGGCGGCTCACAGTTGACCGAGCCAGAGCGTCCCGAGCCGCGCGATCCTGAGTCGTTCGGCTTCGAGTCGATCGTCTACGAGAAGGCGGCCCCGCGGGCCACGATCACGCTCAACCGCCCCGAGGTTCTGAACGCCTTCGACTTCCGCATGCTGCGCGAGCTTGCCCGCGCCTGCGAGGACGCCTCCTGGGACGACTCCATTCGCGTCGTCGTCCTCACCGGGGCCGGGCGGGCCTTCTGCGTCGGCGCCGACCTCAAGGCGTGGAGCAGGGACTACCTCGGCAAGCCGGGCGAATACTGGAAGTGGTTCGGCGCCTTCAAGGACGCGCACGACCGCCTCCGGGAGGTCGGCAAGCCGACCGTCGCGCGGATCAACGGCATCTGTGTCGGCGGCGGTAACGAGCTCCAGATGGCGTGCGACCTCGCCGTCATGGTGGATGACGCCTTCATCCGCCACGTTGGGCCCGAGCACGGGTCGGTCCCGGCCGGCGGCGCGACGCAGTGGCTCCCGATCATGGTCGGCGATCGGCGTGCGCGCGAGATCGTCCTCCTCTGCGAGGAGGTTCCCGCGAAGAAGGCCGAGGAGTGGGGGCTCGTCAACCGCGCGGTGCCCGCGCAGGAGCTCGACGCCGAGGTCGACCGCTTCGTCGAGTCGCTGGCGCGCAAGCTCCCCCAGACGACGCGGTACGCGCGGCAGCACCTGAACTTCTGGAAGGAGCTGGCCTGGTACCAGACGATCAATCACGCGCGCGACTGGCTGGCACTCTCGATGGCGACCGAGGAGCCGCAGGAGGCGATCAAGAAGTTCCTGGAGAAGAAATGACGGTGTTGATCGAGCGCGAGGAGCCAATCGCGGTCGTCCGACTCAACCGCCCGGAGCAGCTGAACGCACTCTCCAATCAGCTGATGAACGAGCTCGTGGGCGCGCTCGAGAATCTCGACGAGGACGACACGATCCGCTGCATCGTCCTGACCGGCAACGAGAAGGCGTTCGCAGCGGGCGCCGACATCAACGAGCTCTCTGATGCCACCCACTTCGAGCTGTATTTCGGGGGGCGAATCGACAAGTGGGATGCGATCAGGAAGATCAGGACGCCGATCGTGGCGGCCGTCTCCGGCTACTGCCTGGGCGGGGGCTGCGAGCTCGCGATGGCCTGCGACCTGATCGTCGCCTCGGAGACCGCGCAGTTCGGTCAGCCCGAGACCAACCTCGGCGTCCTGCCGGGTGCCGGGGGCACGCAGCGCCTCACCCGTGCGATCGGGAAGTCGAAGGCGATGGACGTGATCCTCACCGGCCGCTTCCTCGACGCGCGCGAGGCCGAGCAGGCGGGTCTCGTAGCCCGGGTCGCGGCGAGTGACGGCTGGCTCGAGGAGGCGAAGGGCGTCGCGCAGGCGATCGCCGCGAAGAGCCCTGTCGGCGTCCGGCTCGCGAAGGAGGCCGTCAACCAGGCGTTCGAGACGACGCTGGCCGCAGGTCTCGACGCCGAGCGCAAGGCGTTTCACCTCGCGCTCTCCTCCGAGGATGCTCGCGAGGGCCTTCAGGCCTTTATCGAGAAGCGCAAGCCGAACGTCAAAGGGCGGTAGTTGGCGGATCTCTCGCGCTTCCTCGATCCGCCCCGGCTGCGGACTGTCGAGGAGGGGTTCGAGGAGAGGCATGCGACCTGGCTCGAGCTTTTCTTCGACCTCGTCTTCGTGGTCGTGGTCGCGGAGCTCGGTCAAAACCTCACCCACGACCCGACGCTGGGCGGGTTCCTCCGCTACGTCGGCCTCTTCATCCCCATCGTCTGGGCATGGTCGGGCTTCACCTTCTATGCCAACCGCTTCGATACCGACGATCTCGCATACCGCCTCCTCATCCTGCTCGCCATGTTCGCCGTCGCAGTGCTTGCGACGAACACGCCCAACGCGATCGAAAACGGCGGCAGAGCGTTCGCGCTGTCCTACGTCCTCGTCCGCCTCGTTCTCCTCGCGCTGTATGCCAGGGCCATCCGATTCGTCCCCAGGGCGAGGCCGCTCGCAGTCCTCTACTTCAGGGCGTTTTCCTTCGGCACGGTTCTCTGGCTCGTCTCGGTGCTCGTGCCGCCCCCGAGTCGCTACTGGCTCTGGGCCGTCGCACTCCTCGTCGAAATGACGGTTCCGTTCTTCGCCTGGGGCCGACTCCCCGGCGCCGCGGTCGATCCTCGCCATCTACCGGAGCGCTTCGGCCTGTTCACGATCATCGTCCTGGGCGAATCGGTCCTGTCCGTCGTGCTCGGTGTTGCGGACACGACCTGGGAGATCGACTCCGGCCTTGCGGCGGCCGGAGGGTTTCTCGTGGCTGCGGCTTTGTGGTGGATCTACTTCGACTTCCTCGACGAGTCGGTCGTGCGACGCGGGCGAATCGAGGGGCTGGTCTTCACGTATGCCCACTTTCCCGTCCTGATCGGCATCGCGACCGTTGGCGTCGGGGTCAAGCTCGAGATCCTCGCTGCGGCCGGGGACGAGAGGTACCAGGACACCGGCTGGATCCTCTGCGCCGGCGTCGCCATTTGCATGGTCGGGCTCGCCGCGATCCACCTCGCCACTCCGCCGATGCTCCTCGACGTGGACGTCGCCATGCGCTTCGCGACCGCCGCGCTCGCGCTCGTCCTCCTCGCCTTCAGCTTCGCGCTACCGCCGCTCGTCCTGGTGTGGGCGCTTGCCGGCTTGCTCGTCGCTCAGGTCGTCGTCGAGCTCGCCGGCCACGAATCGCACTCTGCGAGTGGGCTAGACGTCTAGCTCGACGGGAACGAGCTCGACCGAGCGCAACCGGCCGTTGCGCACGGTGTTGAGCACGACCTGCTCACCGATCAGCTCACCGGCCATGAGGCGCTGAAGATCGTCAACGCCTTCCACAGGCTGGCCGTTGAGCTCGACGATCAGATCCTCCGGCCGGAGCCCGGCAGCTGCGGCGGGGCTGCCGTCAACGACGTCGACGACCTCGACGCATTCGGTGCGCGACAGTTCCCGCGCCAGGCGTGGCGGCAGTGGCCGGGGGCCGCCCGCGATGCCGAGGTAGGAACGGCGGAAGCGCCCCTCGCTCATGAGGGCACCGATGATCTTGCGCGTCGTCTCGTTGATCGGGACGGCGAGGCCCAGTCCGACTCCCGCCACGGCCGTGTTGATCCCGATCACGCAGCCACGGCCGTCCGCGAGCGCGCCACCGGAATTGCCCGGGTTGAGCGCCGCGTCCGTTTGGATGACGTTCTCGACGATACGGCCGGCCGCTCTGGAGCGGACGGGGAGGGAGCGGCCGAGCGCCGAGACGACTCCGGCCGTCACCGAGCCGGCAAAGCCGTTCGGGTTGCCGATCGCCACGACGAGCTGCCCGACCCGTAGGCTCTCGGAGTCGCCGAGCTCCGCGGCGGTGAGGCCGCCGTCCGAGACTCGCAGGACGGCGAGGTCGGAGAGCGGGTCCGTGCCGACCACCTTCGCCTCGAACTCGCTGCCGTCGACGAAGGACGCCCGCACGGCGCCGTCGGAGTTCGCGACGACATGCGCGGAGGTGAGCATGAAGCCGTCCGGAGTGACGACGACTCCGCTGCCGCCGCCGGCGAGGACGCGGCCGCCGCGAACGCGCCGTGAGATCCGGAGGTTCGCCACAGAAGGGGAGAGCCGTTCGGCCACCGCGATCACCGCGCGCGAATACGCGTCGAGAGCTTCCTCCTCGACGACCTCCTCTGAGGAGATGAACGTAAGATCGGCCACCGCTTTCCACGCTAGCACCGGGGGGAAGGTCTACCGAGTGGCCGAGGTCGAGACCCAAAGAGACGGTGGCGTGCTCACGATCACGCTCAACCGTCCGGACGTCTTGAACGCCTTCAACGCGGCCATGCACGCGGCGTTTCGGGGCGCGCTGGACGAGGCTGCCGACCCCGAGGTGCGGGCGGTGGTCCTAACCGGGGCCGGGCGGGGCTTCTGCGTCGGGCAGGATCTGAACGAGTTCAAGGAAGCTGTCGGAGACATCGGCGAGCGCCTGCGAACCACCTACAACCCAAACGTCGTGGCCTTGCGGGCTCTCGAGAAACCCGTGATCGCCGCGGTCAACGGGGCCGCGGCCGGCGCTGGTCTCTCCCTCGCCTGCGCCTGTGACTTGCGGCTCGCCGCTGCCTCCGCCAGGTTCGTGCCCGCCTTCGTGAGCATCGGCCTCGTCCCGGACACGGGCGCGAGTTATTTCGTGGAGCGGCTGCTCGGCTACGCGCGCGCGTTCGAATGGCTTTGCTCAGGTCGGGCGCTCTCGGCCGGGGACGCGCATGCGTGGGGCCTTGTCGCCGAGGTGGTCGCCGACGGTCGCCTGGCCGAGCGAGCAGCCGAGGTGGCGGGGACGCTCGCGGCCATGCCGACGAGGGCGATCGGGATGACGAAGCGGCTCCTCGAACACGCGGCACTCGCGAGTCTCGGCGATCAGCTCGAGCTCGAAGCCCAGCTCCAGGCCGAGGCAGCGAAGAGCGAGGACTTTCGAGAGGGCGTGAACGCGTTCCTCGAGAAGCGCGACCCGCGCTTCACCGGGCGCTAGCGACGACGCCTAGGTGTTCGACTGCCCGCAGTCTTCGAGGCCGATCTTGCGTGCGATCTCGTTGCTCTGCTGGTCGGTCTCGTTCAGCTTCGTGAGGTCTTCCTGCACCCGCGCCGTGTCCTGGTCGTGGATCGCGTCCTGGAGGTCGTGAGCGACGTCGAGGTTCTCGTTCTGGAGCTCCATCGCGCGGTCCCAGTCCTCCGCCAGCTCGTTCGGTGGCTCGAGGTCGGCGAGCTTCGCGTTTCCCTCTTCGATGATCGGGATGACCTTGTCCACGAAGGCGGGCAGCTCGTCGAGCGAGTTGGGGCTCCCCAGGTCTTTGATCTGCCCCTCGTAGTCCTTGCAGATCGCATCCGCCTGCTGGCGGAACTCCTCGGCGCTGAGCGCCTGGCCGCCGCCACCTCCTCCGCAGGCGGCGATGAAGACAGCGACTGCTCCCATGGCCGCTATTCCGAGGACGCGCATCCTGTGAGCCCCAAGTCTGTCGCAATCTTGTCCGACGCGGCGTCGGCCTGTTGGCCGGTCTTGAGCGCCCTCTGCACTGCCGCCGCATCGTTGTTCGCCGCGGCCTCCCCGAGCTGCTGGGCGGCTGGAATGGCCTTCTCGGTCTCGTCGAGCATGCGGTTGAAGTCGTCCTGGGATTCCGCGGGCGCGCGCAGCGCACGGAGCTCGCTGATGCCCTGCTGCATGAGCGGAACGACCTTGTCGACGTAGCTGCCGATCTCTTCCGGCGACGAGGGGCTCTCGAGGGCCTTGATCTTCTCGTTGTACTTCTCGCAGATCCCGTTCGCCTGCTGGCGGAACTCCTCGGTGGAGAGCTGACCGCCTCCGCCGCTGTCGCCGCCGCAGCCCGAGGCGAGGGCCACCGCCACCGCGACCACTGCTGGGATCAGGCCTGCCCGCAAGCGCCGCAGTGTAGCGTCCCGACTCGCCGCGGTTCCGCGCACGACGCGCACTCCGCGACCACCTGGCGTCCGCAGCCCTCGCAGTGGTCGTTCGGGCCGACCGGGTAGCCGCAGAAGGGACATTCGTGCTTGCGCACCCGACGAATCGGGACGCGGCGGGCAAGGTAGCGCTGAAGCGCCGCGAACGCCGCGAGGGTGAGCCCGATGCCTACTATCGCGAGCACGAGCGGGCCGAGGGCAACCGGGTCGACGTAGTCGGTGACGTAGTCGGCCGCCATGACGAGCGCGAGCACGCCGGCGGAACCGGCGACTGCGAGCGCGACGGGGAAGTAGCGCGAGTGCGTCCGGCGGAGCCGCCCCATCAGCCAGTAGCCGAAGCCGAGCAGTCCGAAAAGGAGGCCGAGCCTGAGCAGGAACGCGACGAACTCGTGGTGATCGGTCTTCGTCTGCAGCTGCTGCTGCTGACGCTGGTAGGCGGCTGCTGCAGCGGGCTCGGCAGCGGCCACCTCTGCCTGCGCCGCGCTGGCCTCATCCTGTGCCCGCGCCAGCTCGCCCTGTGCTTCCTTGTAATCCAGCTCGAGTGCCTTGGCCGGCTGACCCGCGTCAAGCGCTGTCCGGTAGGCCTCCCGTTTCAACTCCATGTCCGACTGAGCGGTGAGGGCATCCGTCTGAGCCGCGGCGAACCTCTGGTTTGCAGCGGTGCTCCGAGCGATGGCGGCCTGATCGGCGGGGCTCAGTTCGACCTGCACCGGGGCAACCGTCCGCGCCGCCCAGTCGTCAAGCTTCTGGTACGTCCAAACCACACCGATCAGAAGGAAGATCGCGAGGACGACGGCCAGGAGCTTCTCGCTCTTCGTCGTCTGGATCTCTTCGACGTCCACTGCCGCTCGCGTGCTGCGCGTGACTGTGCTCATCGTGTACCTCGCTTTGGCTTCGTCCGCGGCTTCAGGTCGACGAGAAGCTCGCAGTCCAGTGCATCGGCAATTCGGAGGAGAGTGTCAATACGCGGTGGCCGCCCTCCGCTCTCGAGTCGCGCGATCGCGGACTGGGTCGTCGCGACGAGCTCCGCGAGCTCCGCCTGGGAGAGGCCGAGCTCTTTGCGCCGTTCGGTGAGCTTGTCGGCGATCTGAGCGAAGAACCAGCCGTCGTCGGCGTGTGCGAGACGCTCGCGGAGTCGCTCGACCGTTTCCACCGCGTGGCGCCGCCGCTCGCTGCGGTTAGCCATATGCGTCGTGATCGGCGGTCAACTCGTACGTGCCGTTGCCCGCGTTCTCGAGATTAACGGAGAGGGCGGCCCGTCCACGGCGAAAGTTCAAGACCGGCCCGGCGCCTCTCTGAGCGGGAAGCTTCTCCACCAGCTGCCATCCAGTGGGCAGCCGGCGCTCGTAGAACGCGGCTACTGCCTCCGGGGTCGAGCCCGGGGCAAAGCGGTAGACCCGTGTGGTCGTGTAGCCGGCGACCGGCGCCCCCGCCCCGTCCCCTTTGTAGTACGGGGCGGACGTCGTCCCGGCGAGCTCCGCTCTCGATTCTGCCGGGACTGATGCGAGGACGGCCTCGTTTGCCCGCACGTAGCCATCGCGGTCGACGTCACGCTCGGAGCAGGCGAGCGCTCCCGTCACCGCGAACACCGCCATCGCGTAAACGCTATACCGCATGGTTGCTATATAGCAGGAGTGCGATAGATGTCAAGCGCCCCGCGCTAGAGCGTCTTGAACTGCTCGAAGGGCTGTCGGCAAGCCTCGCAGTAGCGGATCGAGCGGCACGGGGTCGGGCCGAAGAGGTTCTCGAGCCGCGTGTCCGTCGAACCGCAGTAGGGGCAGCGATGGACGGCGGACTGGATCTGGACGAGCGTCACCGGCACTGTTCCCGTCGGCGGCGCGAAGCCCGACTCCTGCAGCTTGCGCCGGCCGTCCGCCGTGATTCGGTCGGTCGACCAGCCCTCCGGCGAGATCTCGACCTTGGGCTTGCCGCCCAGCGCTCGGATGCGGTCGGCCATGAGCCGCTGCATCACCTCAACGGCTGGGCAGCCGAGGAAGGTCGGGGTGAAGCTCACTCGCACCCGATCCTGCTCGACCTCGACCTCCCGGACGACGCCCAAGTCGACGAGCGAGACCGCGGGGATCTCCGGATCGGGGATCTCGGCGAGCGCTTCCCAGACGCGCTCGGCGGTCACCATGTCGCACCGGGAATGGAGCGGCGCACCATCGTCATCTCCTCCCAGAGAGGGCGGAGCTCGTCGGTGTGCTCGCCACGCTCGATGGGAGTGACGGGCTCGCGCCCGGCCCCCTCGCAGAGCCGGTCGCGCTGGGCTCCGTCGACCATGCCCAGCGCATAGGGCCAGAGGGTCTCGAGAGCTTCCGCGAAGCGCGGCTCGTTGCGCAGGCGGTCGGCCCACATGTCCGCGTGCATGCGGTGGTAGATCTCCTCGCGATCGATCTTCTCCGCAAGTCCGGCGACGCGAGGGTCGTCCGAAGATTTCAGGTCGCTGATTCGAATCGCGTCCGCGGTTTCGTAGAGCCAGTGCCTCGCGATCGTGGCGGCCCAGTCCGGCACCAGTCGGAGCTCGACGAAGCGCGCCGAGCGGTATTCGTCCGGTTGGCGGTCGAACGCCAGGGCGTCCGCATCGGTGCCGAGCTCCTCCGCGGCGAGCTCGTACCAGGCGCGGGCGTGGCCGATCTCGGTCTGTGCGATGGAGGAGAACGCAACGTCCTCCTCGAGGAAGGGCGCGATGCCGGTCCACTCGGAGTTGCGCCAGCCGAGAATCAGCTCGTCGTCAGCGAGCGCCAGCAGTTCCTGCGCGCTCACGTGCCTCCTTCAGCTTCACCTTGAGCGAGTAGCCGTCCACCCGACGGTAGTCGCGGTCGAAGACCTCGGCGACGTACGGCTCGCGGACCTCGTCGACAGCTTCCCGCGGAACGATCCAGAGGGCGAACGACTCGTCGCGGCGGCCGTAGAACTCCCGCGCGTAGGCCTCGGCGAAGACGAGGTTCGGCGCTTCGAGCGAGCCGCCGTGCTGGAACGGCAGCCCTTCCCGCTCCTGCCGGAACACTTCCCAGATCACGCCGCGTCCGCGAGGACGGCGCTTCGCACCCAGGCAGTTTCCTCGCGTGACCAGCGGCGGAGGTCGAGCCGCTCCTGGGTCTTCGGACCGTGGCCGGTGACGACGTGCTTGAGCTCGTCCCAGTCGGGCTCCGAGTACTCCCAGACGCCGTCGTCCCGCGTGCGGAGCTTGGGGTCTGGAACCGTCAGGCCGAGCTCCCAGATCTGCGGTACGTAGCCATCGAGGAACTGCTGCCGCGCCTCCTCGTTGGCCTGACTCTTGATCCGCCAGCGGTACATCGGATCCTCATCCGCCGGGATGGGATTCCCGTGGAACTGCATGAGCGGGCCCCACCAGCGGTCGACCGCTTCCTGCACGAGCTCGCGCTGCTCGTCGGTGCCCGTCATCAGGGCGAGGATGCAGTCGCGGCCGTGGAGGATGTGGAAGGACTCCTCCCAGCAGATCTTCTTCATGATCCGCGCGTACGGCGCGTAGGAGCACTTGAGAAGCGCTTTCTGGGAGATGATCGCCGCCGCGTCGACGAGCCACGCGATCACGGCGACGTCGCCCCAGGTCCTGGTTGGGTAGTGAAAGACGTTGTGGAACTTCGTCTTGCCGTCAATGAGGTCGTCGAGGCAGGCTTCTCGCGGCTTACCGAGATCCTCGACCACGCGGTAGATGAGCTGCGAATGGCCGACCTCGTCCTGCACCTTCGCCGTCAGCGCCAGCTTGCGCTGCAGCGTCGGGGCACGGAGGATCCACTCCCGCTCGGGCAGGACGCCCATGAGCTCCGAGTTCCCGTGCATCTCGATGAACTTGATGAGCGCCGCGCGGTACTCGTCCGGCATCGGGTCGCCGGTCTCGACGGCGCCGCCACCCTGGACGTAGGCTTCGAACTCGGTTTCCGTCATGGCAACCAAACGATCGTTAGGTAAAAATCTAGCATGACGAGGCGCGAAGAGCTTTCCCGTCAGGCCGCTCGCCTCTTCGCGGAGAAGGGCTACCACGGCACGTCGATCGGCGATCTCGCCGATGCGCTCGGGGTGCAGAAGGGCTCGCTCTACGCCCACATCCAGGGGAAGGAAGACCTCCTCTACGAGACGATGCGGACCGGCGCAGCCGCCTTCCATGCGGGGCTGGATGGGATCCCCGAGCAGGCGTCCGCGACCGAGAAGATCCGGCTCGCGCTCCGCGCTCACCTGCGGGTCGTGTCAGACCAGCTCGAGGTTGCGACCGTCTTCGTGCAGGAGTGGAAGTACTTGGAGGGGGCCCGGCTCGAGGAAATCGTGGCCGAGCGGCGCCGCTACGAGGAGCGGATCCGCGAGCTCTTCCGCGAGGGCCGGGAACAGAGCGAGCTTCGAACCGACCTGGACGAAAACGCCGCCGCGCTCCTCTTCCTCTCGGCCGCGAACTGGGCCTACACGTGGCTCCGATCCGGAGCCGACACGGACGGGCTCGCCGACCGCTTCTACGTCCTCCTGATGGACGGAATGCGCGGCTACTCGACGCCCGGCTAGCAAGTTGGCGTTTCGACACGAACGGCGCGCCACGCGCGCGCATTTCCCCGTTAGGCTGAAACGCGGAGGGAGGCTCGCGGCGGCCCCGGGCATCTCGACCTTCGTGCAGGCCGCTCTAGAGTGGCGGTGTGGCCGAGGCGGCCCTCATCGTCAACCCTCACGCGTCGGGCGTGACGCCTGAGCTGACGCTCGCAGTCGAGCGCGAGTTGGCCACGCGCGGCAAGGTCGAGACTGTCCTCACCGAACGCCCGCTTCAAGCGGTCGAGCTTGCTGAGGAGCTCGGCCGGAAGGTCGAGAGGCTCTATGTCTTCTCGGGGGACGGCGTCTACAACGAGGTGGTCAATGGCCTGACTGCGGACATCCCGGTGGGGTTCATCCCCGGCGGGAGCACCAGCGTCCTCCCGCGGGCGCTCGGCCTGCCGCGGAACCCGCTCGAGGCGGCCCACCAGCTCGCACGGAACGAGACGAGCAGGAGGATCTCGCTTGGTCGCGTCGACGGACGCCGCTTCACCTTCAGCGCCGGCCTCGGCCTCGACGCCGAGCTCGTCCGGCGTGTGGAAGCGCTGGGGCGCGATGGAGGCAGGCGAGCGGGGGACATCGCCTTTGCGCGCGCGCTCCTCGGGATATTCGCCGAGCGTCGCGCCCGCTTCGACCCACAGATGGAGGTTGTCGGCGTGGGTCCTGTCGCCTTCGCACTCGTCGCGAACGGAAGCCCCTATAGCTACGTCGGGCGCGTGCCGCTGCGCCTCGCGCCGAAGGCCACCTTCGAACAGGGCCTCGACCTCGTCGCGCCGCGTCAGCTCCGCGCACGCACGCTGCCTCAGGTGGCCTGGTGGACGCTTGCCGGCCACGGCCAGGACCGCTCGTCGAAGGTGCTGTACGTCCACGACGCCGATGAGCTCCACATCGTCTCCGCGGTCCCCGTTCCGCTCCAGGTGGACGGGGAGGACCTCGGCGACGTGACCGAGGCGCACTTCGAGGCCGAGAGAGCGGCGCTGCAAGTCTTGGTGCCCGGCTAGATTTCCGCCATGGCCCAGGTAGCGCCCGCTGAGGGGGACCTCCGCAGGGTGATCGGGGACGGGGAGGGACAGCCCGACGGCGAAGTTGCCGGGCTCACCGAAGCCGACCTCCTCGCCCTCTACCGCGACATGGTGCTGCTGCGGACCTACGACGAGCGCTCGGTCGTCTACCACCGCCAGGGCCGCATCGGCACCTACGCCATCTACTGGGGCCACGAGGCCATGCAGGCGGGAGCCGCGCGCGCCCTCGCCGACGGCGACTGGATCTTCCCGTCCTATCGCGAGTCGGCGATCGGGCTCCTCCGTGGGATGCCCGTCGAGACCGTTCTGAGCTGGTGGCGAGGGCACCCCGCCGGCTGGTGGGATCCGCGGGAGTTTCGCCTCGCGTCGATCGCCGTGCCGATCGCCACTCACGTCCCCCATGCGGTCGGCTTCGCGTGGGGGAAGAGGCTGCGCGGCGAGCCGACGTGCGCGCTCGCGTTCTTCGGCGACGGAGCTACCTCGGAGGGCGCCTTCCACGAGGGCGCGAACTTCGCCGCTGTGATGCAGGCGCCCGTGATCCTCCTCTGCAACAACAACCACTGGGCGATCTCGACGCCGCTCGAGGATCAGACCAGGGCGGAGACGCTCGCAGACAAGGCGGTCGGGTACGGGATGCCCGGAGTGCGGGTGGACGGCGGCGACGTGCTCGCCGTCTACGAGGCGACCTGCGAGGCGGTCGCTCGTGCCCGCTCCGGGGAGGGTCCGACCTTCATCGAAGCGGTCACCTACCGCTGCGCGCCCCACGCGACCGCCGACGATCCGAGCGCGTACATCGACGCGGAGCGGGTGGAGGCGGAGCGTCGCAACGAGTGCTTCTCGCGCTACGAACGCTATCTGCGGCGGGTCGGCGTTCTGAGCGAGGAAGCGATCGAGGCCGCGCGCACGGAAGCGCTCGAGCTCATGCGGGCCGGGATCGCCGCCGCCGAGGCGATGCCCGAGCCCGATCCCGAGCTCGTCACGAGGAACGCGTATGCCGAGTAAGACCTTGGTCGAAGCGGTCAACGACGCTTTGCACGTCGAGATGGAGCGCGACGAGGCCGTGATGGTCATGGGCGAAGACGTCGGTCGGGCAGGCGGCGTCTTTCGGGCGACGGCAGGCCTCCGCGACCGCTTCGGCCGGGACCGCTGCGTCGACACCCCACTTGCCGAGGCCGGGATCCTCGGCACCGCTGTCGGTCTCGCCATGGCCGGCTGGAGGCCGGTGTGCGAGATGCAGTACGAGTCCTTCAGCTACCCCTGTCTCGACCAGCTCATCTGCCACGTCGGCCGCTACCACTGGCGCACGAACGGCGCCATGGAGTTTCCGATCACAATCCGCATGCCGACCGGCGGCGGAGTGAAGGCGCCCGAGCTCCACGAGGATTCGCCGGAGACCTACTACGTGCACACGCCCGGGGTGAAGGTGGCCATCCCGTCCACGCCCGCCGATGCGAAAGGGCTCCTCGCGGCGGCGATCAGGTCGCCCGACCCCGTTGTCCTCTTCGAGCCGAAGGTGCTCTACCGCAGCCCGCGGGAGGAGGTGCCGGATGGCGAGCACATCGTCCCGCTCGGCAAGGCGCGAGTCGCGCGCGAGGGAACCGACGTGACCATCATCGCCTACGGCGGCATGGTTCCGGTGGCGCTTGCGGCGGCCGACGAGCTCGACGCGAGCGCCGAGGTGATCGACGTGCGCACACTGAAGCCGCTCGACGAGGAGACGCTGCTCGGTTCGGTGGGGAAGACCGGGCGTGCAGTCATCGTCCAGGAGGCGCCGCGGATTGCAGGCTTCGGCGCGGAGATCGCGGCAGTGCTCGCCGAGAAGGCGCTGCTCGACCTGCGCGGGCCGGTCCTCCGCGTCACCGGCTACGACGCGCCGTTCCCCTTCTGGTCGATCGAGGACGAGTACCTGCCGACCCCCGCACGCGTCGTCGAGGCGGTCGAGAAGGTCATGGCGTTTTAGCCATGGCCTACGAGTTCAAGCTTCCGGACCTCGGTGAAGGCGTCCGCGAGGGCGAGATCGCCCGCTGGCTGGTCGAGGTCGGCCAACAGATTGCCGAGGACGACCCGCTCGTGGAGATCCAGACGGACAAGACGACGGTGGAGATTCCCTCGCCCGCAGCTGGAGAGGTCGCGCAGATCCTCGTTGAGGAGGGTGAGCTCGTCCCCGTCGGGACCCCGCTCGTCTTGATCGGCTCTGGCGCCGCGACAGCCGGTGCGCCCGAGCCGACGAGGCTTCAGGTGACGCCGCTCGTCCGGCGAATCGCGGGCGAGCTCGGAGTGGACCTCGAAAGCGTCAAGGGCTCCGGTCCTGGCGGTCGCATCACCGAGGAGGATGTCCGCGCGGCAGCCGTGCCCCGCGAGGGAGAGAGGCGCGAGCCCCTGCGGGGCGTGCGTCGGCAGATCGCGGAGCATCTCGCCCGGTCGCACAAGGAGGTCCCGGCCGTCACGGTGGTCGAGGAGTGCGACTTCACGGACCTCTCCACCGTCCGCGGGAGGCGCTCGTACCTGCCCTACGTGCTTGCCGCGGCCGTCGCCGGGCTGAAGGAGTTTCCCGAGCTGAACGCGACCCTCGCCGGCGACGAGATCGTCTACTGGGAGCGGTACGACTTCGGCGTGGCAGTTCAGACCGACGGCGGGCTCGTCGTCCCCGTCCTGCGCGGCGCCGACGAGAAGTCCCTCGATGAGCTCGAGGCCGAGGCGTCACGGCTGGCGGACAGCGCTCGCGCGGGGACGCTGAAGCCGGAGGAGCTCCGCGGCTCGACGTTCACCGTCACTAGCGCAGGACGGCTCGGAGGGCTCTTCGCCACGCCGCTCGTCAACCATCCCGAGGTCGCGATCCTGGGACTCCACCGCATCGCCGAGCGGCCGGCCGTTCGCAACGGCGAGCTCGTCGTCCGCGAGATCGGCTGGCTCTCGTGCACCTTTGACCATCGCGTGGTCGACGGCGCCCGGGCAAGCGAGTTCCTGCTGGGGGTCATCGCCAGGCTCGAGTCCCCGGCGAGCGACTCACCCGCTTAGAGGGAGGGAGCGGGAGCGGCGCCGGCCGCCCCGCTCTGTCAGGCGACCGCCGCGTCCGCTTCCGCGGGCTCGAGGTGGGGGGAGATCAATCGTTCGATCTTCGGCGCGCTTACGCGCCCTTCAAGCCGGCCGACTGGACGGCGGTCTTTGAACAGGACGAGAGTGGGGATCTCGGTGATCTGCAGACGCTCGATCCATTCCGGCTGCTCTTCTGCATCGATTCGGGCGACGCGCAGCCGGGAGCGCTCCTTGCGGGCAAGGTGCGCAAGGAGGCTTTCCATGCGCCTCGCGGGACCGGAGCGCGAGTTGGTGAAGAAGAGCAGGATAGGACGGGGATGGGGCACGAGACCAGGATTCCCGGCCTCCCCCAGCTGGAAACAGCTGGAAGGGGTATTTCGGTAGGTAATGCCCGGTTTGTTAGGGAACGCGCGGCTTTGCGGGCCGGGTGTTGGGTGCAGCCGGCAGGGGCACGTACTGCACGCTCGGACGGCGCCGTCCTTCCTGCGCGAAGAGGTGCATGAAGTCGTACACCTCTTGCGGAAGCCCCACCTGGACGGGGAGACCGAGCTTCGTCGCCTCGGCGACCGTGATCGGGTCGTCGTGTGTGTAGTGGCCGCCCGCCAGCTCCTCGGCGAGCGAATTCGCCTTCTTGGCCGTCATGCGCGCGGCGAGCAGGCCGCCGACGACTTCCTTCATATGCCGGAGGGCCTTCTCGGAGACGTCGGCCAGGATCAAGGTGCGGTCATCGACACGCTCGATCGGCTTCTGAGAGGCGACGCGGACGATCGACGCTGCGGGCAGGTCGCCGAGCTGCGGGTCGACCGGGCCGAGGACCGCGGCCGCGTCCATGAGGATCTCATCGGCGGCGAGGGCCAGGAGTGTGCCCCCCGACATCGCGTAGTGCGGGACGAGCACCGTGACCTTGGCCGGATGCGACTGCAACGCGTACGCGATCTGCTCCGAGGCAAGCACGAGGCCGCCTGGCGTATGCAGGATGAGGTCGATCGGAGTCTCGTCGGGCGTCAGACGGATCGCGCGCAGGATCTCCTCGGAGTCGTCGATGTCGATGAAGCGGTAGAGCGGGACCCCGAGGAACCCGATCGTCTCCTGGCGGTGGACCATCGCGATCACCCGGCTCTTCCGCACTTGCTGGACGGCGGTGAGCGCCCGTGCTCGCCGCATCCCGAGCAGCCAGCGTTGCAGCGGTGGCAACAGGAAGAGCAGGAGGAAGAGATAGAAGAAGAGCGATCCGAAGTCCATGGGCCGCGGCGCACCCTATACCCGACCGACGGCTGGCTACACTCAGCCCGGTGGACGGTTGGCTTGACTGGTATCTGCTCGGCGTTCTCGTCGGGCTCGGAGTCGCGGACGGCGTCATCGGCCGGGAGGCGCGCCGGCCGCTGCTCGCGTTCGCCGGGCTTGCTTTCGCGGCCGCCGCGATCGCCATCGCGCTGCTCGCGCTCGAGTGGTGGGCGATTCTGGTCTTCGTCGGCGCGGCCCTGGTCAGCTGGTTCGCTTTCCGCCGCCTCTCGCCCGCCGCCCGCCCGCTGGCGGCGTTCGTCGCCGCAGGAATCGCGCTCGTGCCGGTGCTCGGCTATCTGCTGGTCGTCGCCGTTCCGCTCGCGGGCGCCCGGCTCGGCCGCCGGGCCGAGGCGCGCTACGCGGGGCTGCGTGTCCTCGCGAAGGACTGACGCCCGCTCATGAAAGGCCTCATCCTCGCGATCATCGACGGCCTCACGCCGGCGATGCTGGAGCACGGCCTGGAGGAAGGCCGTTTGCCCGCGCTCGGCCTGCTGCACGAGACGGGCAGCTACACGCAGGGAACCACGACGTTTCCCTCGGTCACGCCGGTGTGCCTGACGTCGATCGCGACGGGCGCGCATCCGGATGTCCACGGGATCCCGCACCTCGTCTGGTATCACCGCGAGGAGGAGCGCGTGGTCGAGTACGGCTCCTCGTTCGCGGCTGTGCGCGCCGCGGGAGCCCGGAGGTCGCTCCGGGACTCCATCTACGCGATGGCGCACGAGCATCTCTCGGCGAATGCGCTCACGATCTTCGAGGCGCTCGAGGACGAGGGCTTCGACTCCGGAGCGATCAACTTCACCTGCTACCGCGGACGGACGAAGCACGCGCTCAAGCTGCCTGTGCTCTCCGGACGCAACCGCTGGTACGAGGCCGCATGGGGCCCGCGTCGGTTCTTCTTCTTCAACCTCTACGAGTCGGACCAGACCGGGGCGCCGCTGGCGATCCGCTCGCGGCCCGCGGGGTCGATCGACGCATACGCCGCCACGATCGGGCGCTGGCTGGTCACGCGGGACGGCTTCGACTTCCTCGTCTTCTACCTCCCGGATTACGACTACGCCTCGCACATCGTCGGGCCCGAGCGCGCTCTCGAGGCGCTCGAGCGGGCGGACGCGAGCGTCGGGGAGCTGATGGCCGCCGCCGGAGGCCCGGAGGAGTTCCTCGACCGCTACGCCATCGTGGTCTGCTCTGACCACGGCCAGACGAGCGTCGACCGAGCGGCGAGTCTGGCTGCTCCGCTCGCCGATCTGTCGGTCTTCACGGGACGGCGCGCGACGAGTCCAGCGGGCGCCGACGTGGTCGTGGCGGCCTCGAACCGTTCCGGCATGGTCTACGCGCTCGACGAGCAGCCTGCCCGCGGGCTTGCCGAGCGGTTCGACGGGGCCGAGGGCGTCGACCTCACGCTCTTCCTGGAGGACGGCGAGGCCGTCGCGCGGCGCGAGCGTGAAGAGCTCCGTTTCGCGCCGGAGAACGACGGCTGGCGGATCTCCGGAGACGAGCGCGTGCTCGACCCGGCGGAGTACCCCAACGGGCTCGAGCGGAGCTGGTGCGCGCTCGCCTGTCCGAACGCGGGCGAAGTGATCGTCTCGGCTGCGCCCGGATGGGAGTTCGAGGATCTCGGCGGCCGGCATCACGCCGGCGGCGGCAGCCACGGGTCCCTCCGTGCCGGCGACTCGATGGTGCCGATCATCGCCGCCGGCTTCGGCGAGGGCTCGCCGCTGCCGCCCGATCCGAGCGTGACGGACCTGGCGCCGCTCGCGCTCACGCACTTCGGCGTCGAGCCGCCCGCCTCGATGCGCGCGCGCGTGCGCAGCGGTGTCTGACCTCGACGAGCAGCGAGACCGCATGGTTGCGGAGCAGCTCGAGGCGCGAGGGATTGTGGACCGGCGGGTGCTCGACGCCATGTCGCGTGTGCCACGCGAGGCCTTTGTCGACGAGCGCGACCGCCGGCGCGCCTATCTCGACATGCCGCTGCGGATCGGGTTCGGCCAGACGATCTCCCAGCCGTACATGGTCGCGATCATCTGTCAGACGGCCGAGGTGCACGAGGGGGACCGCGTGCTCGACATCGGCACGGGCTCCGGCTATCAGGCCGCCGTTCTCGCCGAACTGGGCGTCGTAGTGCACACGGTCGAGCGGATCCCGGACCTCGCGGAGCGCGCGCGCGAAAACCTCGATGCCGCCGGATACGACTCCGTCGACGTGCATGTCGGCGACGGCTCGCTCGGCCTTCCAGAGCTGGCGCCTTTCGACGCGATCACGGTTGCTGCTGCAGCGCCAGAGATGCCGTCGACCCTGTACGAACAGCTCGTGCCGGGCGGCCGGCTGGTCGTCCCCGTAGGCGGCCCGCATGGCCAGCGGCTCGAGGTGATCGTCCGCAGCCCGGAGGGGCCGGCGGTCACGCGCTCCGTTCCCTGCCGCTTCGTCCCGCTTGTCGGCGCGGAGGGGTTCTAGACTCGCGCGCGGTTTCCGCGGCCCCGGCTGCGGGAAGTCTCGAAGACCATGGACGGGGGTCTGGATGCCGAGGAGCTGCTCGAGCGTCGCGTCTTGTTCCGGGACATCGTGCTCGGGACCGTCGTCGACGTCATCCTGGATGCGCCCTTGCGGCGCGTGATTGGCCTCGACGTGCTGTGCGGGGACCGGAATAGGCGCTTCCTGCCTTTTGGCGCGTGCGAGATCCGAGACGGCGCCATCGGCGTCGACTCCGCGCTCGTCCTTTCGGATGAGCTCGAGTTCTATCGTTCCCGCGGACAGGTCCTTAGCGCGCTGCGGCGGAAGGGCGTACCGCTCAGGCCGCTCGAGGTCTGAGGACAAGCGGGACGCCCTTAGGCGCGCCGTCTAACCTTTGATCGCGATGACGACGCGTTCGGACACAGTCACGCGGCGCCCCGCCGGGTTGGGCGGGACCGCGGCGGCGCTGCGGCGCCCGCACAACTGGGTCCAGCTGGCGAAGTTCTGCGCCGTCGGTCTCACCGGCTATGTCGTCAATCTCGGAGTCTTTGCGCTCCTCGTCCACGGCTTCGACCTCAACTATCTCCTGGCCGCGGTCTGCTCGTTCCTCGCCGCGGTCACGAACAACTACATCTGGAACCGCCTCTGGACGTTCAGGCACATGCGGGGCCACGTCGCCTACCAGGGACTTCGGTTCCTGGTCGTCTCGACAGTCGCGCTGGCCGGCAACCTGGTCTTCCTCAGCGTGCTCGTCGCGCTCGGCATGCCCAAGGTCCCTGCCCAGGCCCTGGCGATCGCCCTCGTCACGCCGTGGAACTTCGTCGCCAACAAGCTCTGGAGCTTCCGACGGCGCGCATCTGGGTAGCGCTACTTGGCGCGGCGGCCTTCCTGCTCGCCCCGCCGGCCGCGTTCGCGGCGCCGACCACGCCTGTCTACGACTCGAACGGCAACCCGGTCGAGGTCCCTTTCGTCCCCCAGGACAAGCCCGGGCTCGGCACGCTGACCGAGGAGCAGGCGATCGCCGCCGCGCTCCGCTACCCGAAGGTCGCCGACTGGGTGGGCCGCTATCCCGCGAAGTCCTTGACCAAGGAGGCCGCCTTCGACGACGAGACCGGACTTTGGGACGTGAACGTGTGGTCGTCACTTCCCGACGCCGGACAGATCGTCGAGGCGAAGGTCGAGGACTCGACTGCTCGCGTGACTGAGGCCTGGACGGGGCCGCAGGTTGCGTGGAGAATGGCGCGCGGCTACAAGGGCGCGTTCGGCCGCTCGATCAACGACGCGTGGGTCTGGCTCTCGTTCTGCGCGGTCTTCCTCCTCGGCCTGGCGGACTTTCGCCGGCCGCTCTCGGTGCGGAACCTCGACCTGCTCGTGCTGCTCTCGTTCGGCCTCTCGCTCTACTACTTCAACCAGGGCCGCGTCTTCTCGGCGATGCCCCTCGCGTATCCGCCGATGCTCTACCTCCTCGGCCGCATGGTGTGGATCGGCGCACGGGGGCGAGGGAGTCCTACGAAGCCGATCTGGCCGGCCTGGATCCTGCTCGCCGCGACGGTCTTCCTGATGGGCTTCCGGGTCGGGCTCAACGTCCAGTCCTCGAACGTGATCGATGTGGGTCTCGCAAGCGTCGACGGCGCCCAGCGGATCGCCGGGGAAGGCCAGTCGCCCTACGGACACATGCCTGACGAGACCGGCAAGGCGTGCGGGCCGGCGGACTCCGAAGGAAGCGTCCGCGAGCACATCCAGACGAACGGCCGCTGCGAGTCCTCGAACGGCCGAGGCGACACCTACGGCCCCGTTGCCTATCTCGGCTACATCCCCGCCTACGCAGTGGTCGGCTTCGACGGCAAATGGAACGGGGGCTCGAGCGCGTGGTCCGGCCTGCCGGCAGCGCACCTCGCGGCGCTGCTTTGGGATGCGCTTGCCGTTATCGGGCTCGGCCTCCTGGGACTGCGCTTCGGCGGACGGATCCTCGGCGCAACCCTTGCGTTCGCCTGGGCCGCGTACCCCTTCACCCAGTACGTCTCGAACTCGAACTCGAACGACGCGATCATGCCGGCACTCCTCATCTTCGGCCTCGTGCTCGTCACCTCGGCGCCTGCCCGGGGGACTCTGGTCGCACTTGCGGGCTGGACGAAGTTCGCGGCGCTGCTCCTCTTCCCGCTCTGGGCGTCCTATCCGGACTGGCGCGGGCTCTGGCGCCAGAAGCTTCTGTACCTCGGCGGGCTCGTGCTGGGGACGGCGCTCTCCTTCTGGATCCTGCTGCTCGAGCCCGACGTGCTCCACGCGGCGCGGGTGTTCTGGGATCGCACCTTTGGCTGGCAGCTCGCCCGCTCCTCGCCCTTTTCGATCTGGGACTGGGACGAGTACCCCGGCTTCCCGGACCTCCATCACGTCCAGACAGGGCTGAAGATCGCGCTCCTCGTAGCGGCCGTGGCCGTCTATTTCGTCCCGCGGAGGAAGAACGTGATCCAGCTGGGCGCGCTCTCCGCTGCGCTCCTCATCGGCTTCGAGCTCGTCCTGACGCACTGGTTCTATCTCTACATCCCCTGGTTCTTTCCGTTCGTGGCATTCGCCGTCTTCGCCCCGGCCGTAAAGGGCGCCTTCGCGACCGAGTCGGCTCCCACGGGGCCCGAGCATGAGCGCGAGGTCCGAGAGCTCGTCCCGGCCGGCTGAGGCCGGCGGCGCGGGCTCAGCCATCGCGCTGGGCCTCGTCCTGCTGACGATCTCCTGGGGGCTCCTGCACGTCGGCTTCTGGGACCGGAACCCGATCATCGACACGCCGGTCTACCAGGGCTACGGGGAGAAGATCCTCGACGGCCGGGTCCCTTACCACGATTTCGACGTCGAGTATCCGCCCGCCGCGCTGCCGGTCTTCGTGCTCCCCGCGTTGGCCGACGAAGAGGACTACGGGTCGGCGTTCGAGCTGCTCATGTGGGCTTGCGCCGCAGTGATGATCGTCCTTTTCGCGACGACCCTGGCGGCTATGGAGGCGAGCCCGGCTCGGCTCTACGGCGCGACGGCTTTTGCCGGGATCGCCCCGCTACTGATCGGCTCGGTCATCCTCACTCGCTTCGACCTCTGGCCGGCGGCGCTTGTGGCGGGGGTGTTGGCCGCCCTGGTCCTGGGACGCGATCGTCTCGGTCTGGGCCTGCTCGGGCTGGCGACCATGGCGAAGCTCTATCCGGCGGTCCTGCTCCCGCTCGCGGTCGTCTGGGTGGCGAGGCGGCGCGGGCTCCGGGAAGCGTTCATCTGTCTCGGCGTCTTTGCAGTCGTGGTCGTGGCGATCGCGCTTCCGTTCGCCATCCTCTCCCCGGGCGGCCTTGCGCACAGCGTGACGGCGCAGCTCGGTCGGCCGCTTCAGATCGAGAGCCTCGGCGCCGCCGTCCTGCTCGCCGCCAAGCAGCTCGGCGCTTACCACCCGACCATCGTGTCGACCCACGGGTCGCAGAATCTCGACGGCACGTTTCCGGACGTACTGGCGACCATCGAGACCGCCTTGGGCGTCGCCGCGCTGCTTGCAGTCTGGGTCGTCTTCGCGCGCGGACGCATGGAGCGCGATCGCTTGCTGATCGCCTCTGCGGCCGCCGTGGTTGCCTTCATCGCCTTCGGCAAGGTGCTCTCGCCGCAGTTCCTCATCTGGCTGATCGCGCTCGTGCCGCTCGTCGCCGGCACGGTGGGGATCGCGGCGTGCTGGCTCCTTGCTGCAGCCCTGGTCACGACGCAGATCTGGTTCCCGTACCGCTATTGGGACGTCGTCGCTCTACAACCCGTCGGCTGGCTTGTCCTCCTTCGCGACGTGCTCCTGGTCGCGCTCTTCGCGGTGCTGCTCGCGGCTATTCGACCCGGATCCGCAAACCCTCGCAGCTCGTAGCCCGTCCGTCGGCGCCGCATTCGACGATGACCCCCTCGATGCGCACGTCGCCATCCGCGGGATGGAACCGCACCGGCATGCCGGTGCGCATTCGCTCGATGGCCAGGTTCGCGCGCACGCCGATCACCGAGTCGTGCGGTCCCGTCATCCCGGCATCCGTGATCGCCGCCGTGCCTCCCGGCTGAACGCGGGCGTCGTTTGTCTGGACGTGCGTGTGCGTGCCGATCACCGCGGTGACGCGGCCGTCCAGGTAGCGGGCGAGCGCCACCTTCTCGCTCGTCGCCTCTGCGTGGAAGTCGATGACGACGACCTTCGCGCGTCCGAGGGCCTCCTCGACGAGCGCATCGATGACGACGAACGGGTGCACCGCCACGTCGAGGAAGAGCGCTCCCTGGAGGTTGATGACGGCCACCGGAGTGCCGTCGGCGGCTTCCTCGACGACGAGGCCGGTGCCGGGCCCTTGGAGGTTGGCCGGGCGGATCACGCGGCCCTTCTCCTTGAGCACCGGTATGAGGTCTCGTTGCCGCCAGACGTGGTTGCCGAGGGTGACGACGTCAGCGCCGGCGGCGAGCAGCTTGTCCGCGAGCTTCGCCGTCAGGCCCATGCCGTCGGCGGCGTTCTCTCCGTTGACGATGCAGAAGCTCACGCCAAGCTCGTCGCGCAACCCGGGCAGGCGCGTCTCGACGGCGCGCCGGCCGGGCGGGCCGAACACGTCTCCAATGAAGAGGATCTTCAGCGGTGCTTCTCTAGGGCGCGGCGATGCCGGATGCCGGCCGCACCTCGATGTGGACGTGCTGGCCCTTGTCCTGCGTGTACCGGGCCAGCGCCGCCTGCTCCACCGACGAGAGGTCGATGATGCGCCCGATCTTCGTGCGCCCGGACGAGACGGCCGAGCCGACGGTCAGGGCGGGGTCGGGCTTCAGGTTCTCGAGCGTGACGACGACTCCGGGGCTGCCCGAGGGCTGGATGTCGATGCGGACGCCGTACGCCTTGCCATTGACGATCATGTCCGAGATCGCGATGACCGACCCGTCGACCGGGGCGTAGACGTCGGTGTTGACGGGCGCCCCCACGTCGAGCCCGCCTGTCTGCGGGCCGACGCCGCCTCCGAGCTGGTAGTAGCGGAGCCCGGAGCCGGCCTGGCCGAAAAGGCGGTGGAAGAACCGCTTCACGATTCCGGCGTTCTCCTGCGCCCCCACCGGCTGCAGCGCGAGGACGTCGGCCCCGGACGCGTGATAGCCGATCGCCGTCACGCGGCTCTGGTCGATGGGCGTCTGGATGCGAAGCGTGTCCTGGAGGGCGACGACCTGAGGTCGGGGCGGGCCCGAAGGGAGCAGCCGGTCCGCGGGCGCCGGGCCGCGTGACACGCGGGCTGCGACGCCACCCGTGCCGAAGGCAGTGAGGAGCAGGAGGACGAGGCAGACGCACGCGGCGACGAGCAGAGCCGTCGTCCTGCGCGCTCGCCGCACCCTCGCGCGCGTCTCCTCTCGTGCCGCGGCGCGATAGGCGAGCCCATGGGCTTCGGGCCGAGCCATCCGCGGCACGGTAGCGGAGGTGTCTAGGCCTGTCGAACCACTAGCGACCTCCGGCTCGAGCGCGAGCGCCCCATCGGACTCGAAAGACCAGTCCCAGGCCGGCGGTCGAAGAGGTATCACGCGGCCGCCGCCGGCGCGGGTTTCTCCCTGGTGATCGTAGGGCCGGTGCACGTTCATAATCCCGGCGTGCTCGCCGTCAGTGGCCGCGACCGTAGGCACGCTCCTGTATGGGCGGCGAAAACCGAGCTGGCCGCGGACGCAGGGAGGCCGCGCACTCCGTGCGGGGCCGACCGAGGACAAAGGCAAGCGATGGTTTGCAGCCGGCCAGGCAGACAGCCGTGTCTGCGGTTGTGGCCACTTGTTCAGCGTGCCAGGGGCGGCGGACGCTGAGCAAAGCCCTGCTGAGCGCCTGCGGCGTGGCCCGCCGCTACGGGCGCGTGATCGCGCTTGCGCCGACGAGCCTCGACGTCCGCGCCGGTGAGGCAATTGCGCTGATCGGGCCGAACGGTGCGGGGAAGTCGACGCTGATCTCCATCCTTGCCGGCGCGCTCGGGCCGACCGAAGGGGAGGTGACCGGGGAAGGAGGCAACCAGGTTGGCTGGGTGCCGCAGCGCCCGGCGCACTACGCGCGTCTCACTCCCCGCGAGAATCTCGATCTTTTTGCGCGGCTGGAGGGCATCGACGACGTGGCGCAGACGACCGACCGGTTCCTCCGCCTGCTCGACCTGCCGGACGACGGGCGCCTCACTGCTCAGCTCTCAGTCGGGAACCAACAGCGCCTCAACCTGGCGGTGGCGCTGCTCGGCCGCCCCGATGTCCTGCTCCTTGACGAGCCGACCGCCTCGCTCGATCCGCGCCAGCGCCGTCTGCTCTGGGACGCGGCGGGGCAGGTGCGGGCGCGCGACGGGGCAGTGGTCTTCGCCACGCAGAACCTCGAGGAGCTCGAGCACTTCGCCACGCGGGTCGTCGTCCTGCTCGACGGGGCCGTTGTCTTCGAAGGCTCGCTCGACGAGTTTCGACGCTCGCCTGAAGCGGACGTGTTCGCATGAGCGGGGTACGCCTTCTGTTGGCGAAGGACCTGCGCGTGCTCCGGCGGGCGCCCGCGCTCCTCGTCGCGCTCATCCTCTATCCGCTCGTCTTCGCCGTGCTGGTCGGCCTCGTCGTCCGTTATGCGAGCGACCGGCCGCGAGTCGCATTCGTCGACCGCGACCGGCTGCCCGAGACGCTCACCGTCGGCGGCCAGCGCTTCAACGTCCCCCAGGTGATCCGCCAGGTGCAGGGCTCGGTCGACCTCGTCCCGATGGAGGAGGACGAGGCGGATAGGCAGCTCGCGACCGGAAGCATCGTCGCCGAGATCGTCGTCCCACCGGGCTTCGCTTCGAAGCTCCGCGGCATGGTCGAGAGCCCCCGGCTGATCCTGAAAACGGCGCGCGGCGGGCTCTCCGGGCGAGTGGAGCAGCAGACGCAGGCGCTCGTCTACGCTCTCAACCGCAGGCTGCAGGCGGCGTACATCAAGGCCAACCTCGCCTATGTGAAGCTGATCGTCGAGGGCGGCCAGGGCAGCTTCCTGGGCAACGAGTTCGACATCGTCGGGCTCGACCGGGCGGCCGAGATCCTGGACGAGATCGAGCGGACATCGGATGACCCGGAGATCGTCTCGCGCGCCGCAGAGCTCGGGACGTTCGTCCGCGAGGCGCGGCTCGCGCTCGGCGCTTCCGACCAGTCGCTGCGGGCGACGGCCAACCCGATCCAGCTCGAGGTCGACACGAAGGCGGGACGGACCTGGCTGCTCTCGGCCCAGCTCCAGTCCTACGCGCTCGGCTTGACCCTCGCGTTCATCTGCGTGCTGCTTGCCGCCGCCGCATTGGCAGCCGAGCGGGACGAGAACGTGATCGGGCGCCTGGCCCGCGGGCTCGTCCAGCTGTCCGAGCTTGTCGTGGTGAAGGTGCTCCTCGCAGCCCTCGTGGCGGTCGGCCTCGGCTTTGCGCTCGCGCTGGTCTTCGGTGTTCTCTCGGAGTTCCTGGACGTCGCGGGCGGCGAGCCGTGGCAGCGTCTGCCCCTCCTCGTGGTGGGGCTCGCGCTCGCCGGCGCCGCCTTTGGTGCGTTCGGAGCGCTCGTCGCCGGCCTTGCAAAGGAATCGAGGACCGCCGTGCTCGTCGCCTTCCTCGCCACGCTCCCGCTCGTCCTCCTCGGGCTCGTCCCGGAGGGAGCCGCGCGCGTGGCCTGGTGGGCGTCGCAGCTCTTCCCGTTCAGCCATGCCGTCGACTTCTTCCAGGCGGCTCTCTACGACAGCGCGCCGTGGCGAGAGCTGGCCGTCGAGGGCGCGTGGCTCCTCGGGCTGGGCCTCGCGTTCGGCGCTCTGGCACGGCTGGCCGTGCGAAGATTGCTGGCGTGAGGAAAGCGAGCGACGCGTGAGCGTCTTTCCGGCCACCCGTCTGCGGCGCTTTCGCCGCACTGCCCCGCTGCGGGAGCTCGTGCGCGAGGCCCGCGTGGACGCGCGGGATCTCGTCTTCCCGCTCTTTGCCTGCCCAGGGCAAGGCGTGGAGCGGCCGCTCGAAGGTCTCGACGGCATCGCGCAGCGCTCCGTCGACCGCCTCTGCGACGAGGCGGAGCAGGTGCACGCGCTCGGTATCGGTGCCGTACTTCTCTTCGGCATCCCGGAAGAAAAGGACGAAGCGGCTTCCGGCGCCTACGACGAGGACGGGATCGTCCAGCGCGCGCTGCGCGCCCTGCGCGAACGGGTTCCTGAGCTCGTCCTCCTGACGGACGTGTGCCTCTGCGAATACACATCCCACGGCCACTGCGGCGTGGTCGAGAACGGAGAGGTCGTCAACGACCTCTCGCTCGAGCTGCTCGCGCGGACGGCGGTCAGCCACGCCGAGGCGGGGGCGGACGCCGTGTGCCCGAGCGACATGATGGACGGCCGGGTGGGCACCATCCGCAGCGCGCTCGACGGCGAGGGCTTCGAGAACGTCCCGATCGTCTCCTATGCCGCGAAGTACGCCTCCGCGTTCTACGGGCCGTTCCGCGAGGCAGCCGAGTCGGCGCCGTCGTTCGGGGACCGCCGCGGCTACCAGCTCGATCCCGCCAATGCCCGCGAGGCGCTGCGGGAGTGTGAGCTGGACCTGAATGAAGGCGCCGACGCGCTGATGATCAAGCCGGCGCTGCCCTCCCTCGACGTGATCGCCGCCGCCAGAGCCCGCTTCGACGTGCCGATCTTTGCCTACAACGTCAGCGGCGAGTACGCGATGGTGAAGGCTGCGTCGGCGTGCGGCTGGCTCGACGAGCGGCAGGCTGCGCTCGAGAGCCTCACGGCCATCAAGCGGGCCGGCGCCGACGTGATCGTCACGTACTGGGCCAAGGAAGCCGCGGAGTGGCTGTAGCGACCGGCCTCTGGCAAAGGGCCAAGTTTGTGATTCCGGGGGGTGTGAACTCGCCCGTGCGTGCGTGGAAAGCCGTCGGCGGCGAGCCGTTTTTCGTCCGCCGAGGCGAGGGCGCCTACGTCGAGGACACGGACGGCAAGCGCTACGTCGACTGGGTCCAGTCATGGGGGCCACTCGTCTTCGGGCACGCGGATCCGGAAGTCGTGGAGGCGGTGCGCGAGGCCGCCCTCGACGGGACGACCTTCGGAGCGCCTACCGAGCGGGAGGTCGAGCTCGCAGAGGAGATCGTGGACGCTGTTCCCTCGATCGAGAAGGTGCGACTGGTCAGCTCGGGGACGGAGGCGGCCATGAGCGCCGTGCGGCTCGCGCGAGGGTTCACCGGGCGAGACCTCGTGATCAAGTTCGCCGGGTGCTATCACGGGCACTCGGACACGCTCCTATCCGACGACCGCTCAAGCTCCTGTCTCTTCAACGACATCGACAACACCGTCAGGGCCGTCGAGCTTGACGGAGAGCGGCTGGCGGCGATCATCGTCGAGCCGGTCGCCGGGAACATGGGCGTCGTCCCGCCGGAGCCCGGTTTCCTCGAAGCGCTCCGCGAGCTCTGCGACGCCTCGGCCGCGCTCCTGATCTTCGACGAGGTGATCACGGGCTTCCGCGTCGCCCGCGGCGGCGCGCAGGCGCTCTACGGCGTCACGCCGGACCTGACCGTGCTCGGGAAGATCGCCGGAGGCGGCCTTCCGCTGGCTGCGGTCGGCGGGCGCGGCGACGTCATGGACGCATTTGCTCCCGAAGGCCGGGTCTTTCAGGCGGGCACATTGTCAGGGAACCCGCTCGCGACTGCCGCTGCGCTCGTCGTTCTGCGTCGCCTGCGCGACCCGCGCGTGTACGAGCAGCTCGAGGAGACAGGCGCCGTTCTCGAAGCCGGTCTCCGACACCAGGACGTGACCGTGCAACGGGTCGGCTCGATGCTGACCGTGTTCTTCAGGGATGCCCCTGTGCGGAATCAGGCCGACTCGGTCGCAGGTGACCGGGAGCGGTACGCCGAGCTCTTCCACCACCTGCTGGACCGCGGCGTCTATGTCGCCCCCTCGCCGTTCGAAGCCCTCTTCGTCTCCACCGCCCATGGTCCCGCGGAGGTGGAGGTCACTGTCGAGGCGTTCCAGGAGTTCTTTGCCCGAGACTAGCCTGACGACGATCTGGGAGACGATCGCGGTCGAGGCCGAGCGCGAGAGCCCGCTCTGGGCGGCGGCGCTCATCCCTCCAGCGGAGCGCGACGAGACGCCTGTGTTCTCGCCGCTCGCCGACGAGCGTTTCGCGCTCGGGATCGAGTCGATCTACGAGGGGTACCTCCTCCACTACGGCCGCCCGCGCCTGTTCGCGGCGGCCGACCGTGATTCCGCGATCCTGCTCGGCGACTACCTCTATGCCCACGGGCTCGTGCGGGTCACAGCGGAAGGAGACGTCGAGGCGGTCGAGCGTCTCTCCGAGCTGCTCTCGCTCTGCGCCCACCTTCGCGCCGAGGGTCGAGCCGCCGACGACGGCGCGGCCTGGGCTTCGACGGTCAGCTCGCTTGGCGAGCAGAGCCCATCGGAGGGCGACCGCCGGCAGGCGCTTGCCCTGCACGGCGAGCGGGTCGATTAGGCTACGGCGCCGATGAGCATGCTCGGGATCCTGCTCGCCGCCGAGAAGACCCCCGCCGAGGAAGGCCGGGACGTCATCCTCGCGATGCTCGTCGTCGGTCTCGTCTTCGTCGGCGTCATCCTCCTCGGCCAGACGGCCCGGTACTTCGAGCACAAGCGCAAGGCTCGCCGCGCGGCCCGGCGCCCGTACTAGAGATCCAGGGTTAGACTCGGTCCCGTGGCCGTGAGCGACCTGCGCTCCTGGATCGACCTGCTGCGCCGTGAGGACGAGCTCGCGGAGATCGAGGCGGAAGTCGACCCGTATCTCGAGATCACGGAGATCGTCGACCGGACCGTCAAGGCAGGAGGCCCGGCGCTCCTCTTCAAGAACGTCAAGGGCTCCGCCCACCCGGTGTTGATCAACCAGTTCGGCACCGAGAGGCGCATGTCCCTGGCCTTCGGCGAGCCGAGCCTGGACGACGTCGCGCGCAAGCTCGAGGACGTCCTCGAGATGCAGCCGCCGCAGGGGCTCGTCGAGAAGGTGAAGGGACTGGGCAAGCTCAAGCGGCTCGCGGACTCGATGCCGAAGACCGTCCGCTCAGGCGCGTGCCAGGAGCTCGTGCTCGAGCCGGACCTCGACTCGCTGCCGATTCAGCACTGCTGGCCGGGCGACCCCGCGCCCTTCATCACCCTGCCCGCCGTGATCACACGCGACCCGCGCACGGGGACGCGCAACGTCGGCATGTACCGAATGCAGAAGATCGACGCGACGACCACCTTCATGCACTGGCAGATCCACAAGGACGGCGCCGCCGACTGGCGCGGGATGGGCGACCGGCTCGAAGTCGCAGTCGCGCTTGGTTGCGACCCCGTGACGACCTACTCGGCGAGCGCTCCGCTCCCCAAGCACATCGACGAGTTCATGCTCGCCGGCTTTCTGCGTGGCGAGGCTGTCGAGCTGGTCAAGTGCAAGACCGTCGACCTCGAGGTGCCCGCGGAGGCCGAGATCATCCTCGAGGGCTACATCGAGAAGGGCGAGCTCGGCACGGAAGGGCCGTTCGGCGACCACACCGGTTACTACTCGCCCGCGGAGCCCTTCCCGATCTTCCACCTCACGCAGATGACGATGCGCCGCGACGCCGTCTACCCGTCGATCGTCGTCGGCATCCCGCCCGCCGAGGACGCTTGGCTGGGGAAGGCAACCGAGCGGATCTTCCTGCCGGCGATCCGCATGACCGTCCCCGAGATCGTGGACTACGACCTTCCGGTCGCGGGCGCCTTCCACAACTGCGTAATCGTCTCGATCCGGAAGGCGTTCCCAGGGCATGCGAAAAAGGTCATGCACGCGATCTGGGGCCTTGGGATGCTCTCGCTGACGAAGACGGTCGTCGTGGTCGACGACTTCGTCGACGTGCACGACTACGGGCAGGTCTTGTTCCACGCGTGCGCGAACGTCGATCCGGGCCGTGACGTGATGCTCTCGGAGGGCCCGCTCGACCAGCTCGACCATGCCGCGGCGATGTACTGCTACGGCGGGAAGCTCGGTATCGATGCCACGCACAAATGGGAATCGGAGGGCGCGCGGCCATGGCCTGAGCGCATCGAGATGAGCGCCGAAGTTCGTGACTTGGTCGACAGTCGTTGGAGCGAGTACGGGCTCGAGCCGCCGGGTGCGCAGAACGGCGGTATTTCCAGGGTATTGAGGCAAACGCTACGTCGTTGACAGGAGCGGGGCGCCCCACAAACAATGCCGCTGCTTGTAACACTGCCCGCGTGAGGAAGGGAGCTGGGTGGCCGACGAGCTAGAGCGGCCTGGTGGGGAGCCGGTAGAGCACGAGGCCGAGCCTCACCTTCCGTCTCCCACGATCTGGCCCTTCGCCTTCGCCGGAGGAGTCGGTCTCCTCCTCGTCGGCCTCATCATCAGCTGGATCATCGCGGCGATCGGCGCCGTCATCGCGCTCATCTTCGGCTTCCTCTGGATCCGGGAGGCCACCCGTGAGGTGCGCGCACGCCCGATCGCCGAGCGGGAACCCGAGCCGGAGCCCGTCTCCGAGCTGGCGATCCCCGAAGAAGGGGAGGAGGAGCCCGAGCGCTATCCGCGCTCGGTGTTCCTCGAGATGTCGACGCTGGGGGTGGGAGCGCTCATCGGCGGCATCGTCACGCTCCCCGCGCTCGGGTTCATGATCGCCCCGGCCTTCGTCGACCAGGGCTACGAGGAGGTCGACCTCGGCCCGCTCGCCAACTTCCCCGAAGCCCAGTACGTCATCACCACCTTCTATTCGAAGAGCAACGAGGGCTCGGTGGGCCGCCGCACGGCGTTCATCCGCAACAACGGGATGAAGGACGACGTGCCGAGCTTCACGATCATCTCCAACCGCTGCGCGCACCTCGGCTGTCCGACGCAGCCCGCGGGCCTGCCGGGCAAGGAGCAGGAGGTCAAGACCTCCGCCCGGCCCGTGGCGATCACCCCGGTCGCCAGCGTGTCGGGCTTCCAGTGCCCGTGCCACGGCGGCGCCTACGACTCCGAGGGGAATCGCACGGCGGGCCCGCCCGTCCGCGCGCTCGACCGCTACCAGTTCCTCATCAAGGACGGCAACCTCGTCCTCGGCACTCCGTACAGCGTCGGCAAGGTCGAGGGAACCGGAGCCGATGCTGTCATCGAGGCGTACTCGCTCGCCGATCCCGGCCAGCACGTGGACGGGCCCGAGCAGATCTTCTACCCCTACATCCCGTGAGCGAGCGCTGATGGCCCACAAGAGGAACCAGCGGCAGGAGAAGATGATGGCGCTCCTCATGGCGCCGCTCAACTGGCTGGAGGAGCGCTCCGGGCTCGTCGGCGCGGTCAAGTACTTCCTCTTCCGCAAAGTCCCGGCCGAGACCAACTGGTTCCACACGCTCGGCTCGGCCACGCTCACCGCCTTCCTCGTCCAGGTCGTGACCGGCGTGATCCTGGCGATGTACTACAAGCCGTCGCCGGAAGAGGCCTACCACTCGATCCAGCACATCACGAACGACCTCACGCTCGGGTGGCTGGTGCGCGGCATGCACCGCTGGGGCGCGAGCGTCTTCATCATCCTGCTCTTCCTCCACATGGGCCGCGTGTTCCTGTTCGGCGCCTACAAGTACCCGCGCGAGCTCAACTGGCTGATCGGCGTGATCCTCCTGACGATGGCGCTCGGAGAGGGCCTGACCGGCTACCTGCTCCCGTGGGACGAGACGGCTTACTGGGCGACGGTGGTCGCCATCAACATCAACGGGAACGCGCCGATCGCCGGTCCGTTCATCGCTGATTTCCTGCGCGGCGGAGCCGAGATCGGGGAGGAGACTTTAGCCCGCTTCTATTCGCTCCACATGCTCGTCATACCCGGCGGGTTATTCGCCTTGATCGGGCTGCACCTGTACCTGGTCATCCGGCTCGGCGTGACGGAGCCGCCGTGGACCCGCGCCGCCGCCGGCTACGACTTCGACGAGAACGGCAGGCCGGTGCGCAAGGGGCTCGTCGAGCCAAGGCCGCGAGGCAACGGATCGCTCGGGACGCCTGCCCGCTCGGAGGCTGAGGTCTAGATGGCGAGCGGAGAGCAGCGGAAGCAGTTCGAGGTCTACAAGAAGCGCGTCAAGACGCGGGGGAAGCCCTTCTTCCCGTACGCGATGTTCCACGACACGATCATGAGTCTCGTCGTCGTCTCGGTGATCGTCGGGCTGGCGTGCCTCTGGTACTTCACGGCGGGCGAGGAGCCGGGCGACTCGGGCGTTCTCGGCCCGCGCTATGCCGAAGAAGCCGACCCGGGCACGACGTCGTTCGTGCCGCGGCCCGATTGGTACTTCTACTTCCTCTTCTACCTGCTGCGGATCTTCAAGTGGCCCGAGTCGGTGATTCTCGGCACCGTCGGGATCCCGACCATCGCGCTGATCCTGCTGATCGCGGTGCCGTTCCTCGACCGGCGCCCGGAGCGACGGCTCGTGCGGCGTCCGGTCGCGGTCGTGGCGGCTCTGCTGGTGATCGCCTCGATGGGAGTGTTGACGTACAAGGGCGCCACGGCGAAGGAGTCGCTCCCCGGTGAGACGCTGGCCCTCGTTCCGAGCTGGGTCGAGCAGCAGGGTCTATCCGCGGAAGGTCAGAAGGGTGCCGAGATCTTCGCCCAGGCGGGCTGCACGTCCTGCCACACGTACCTCGGCGCGGGCACGCCGAACCTCGGAGCGCCCGACCTGAGCGCGGAGGGGGCGAAGAACCGCGGCAAGGAGTTCCAGATCCAGCACTTGATGTGCCCGAGCTGCGTCAACCCGGGCTCGCCGATGCCGCCCTTCGCCAACTTCACGGACGAGCAGTACAACCAGCTCGCGGCCTTCCTCGAAGAGTCGAAGGGCCCCAAGGGCGGCGGCTAAGCCGGCCGCGCCGGGCATGAACGTCTTCCTCGGAATCACCGGCGCCTCGGGCGCTCCCTATGCGGCACGCCTGGTGCGAGCTCTGACCGAAGCGGGCGTCGAGGTCGGGGTGTGCGCCTCGGACTCGGGCATCAAGGTGATCGCGACCGAGCTCTACCGCGACGACACCCTCTCGCGGGATCAGGTCCTGGAGCGCTTGCTCGACGGAGTCGACCGCGTCTCGGTCTACTCCGAGCGGGATTACAGCTCGCCCTACGCCAGCGGCTCGGCGAAGGTCGACGGGTACGTCATCTGCCCGTGCTCGATGGCCACCGCGGGAACGATCGCCGCCGGCGCGATGGCGAACCTCGTCCACCGAGCCGCGTCGGTCGCGCTCAAGGAAGAGCGCAAGCTGATCCTCGTCCCGCGCGAGACGCCGCTCTCCACGATCCATCTCGAGAACCTGCTGCGCCTCCGGAACGCCGGGGCGACGATCCTCTTCGCGGCGCCAGGGTTCTACAACGCGCCGGAGACCATCGACGATCTGATCGAATTCGTCGTAGGCAGATGCCTCGACCAGCTCGGGATCGAGAACAGGCTGACGAAGCGCTGGGGCCAGGAATGACGAGCGGCACCCTCGCTCCGGACGACGTCCGCACGATGTTCGACCGCATCGCGCCTGTCTACGACGCGATGAACCGGGCGATGACACTCGGACTCGATCGCAAGTGGCGCGTGCTGACGGCCGGGGCCGTCGTCAGCCCGGGCATGCGGGTGCTCGACGCGTGCTGCGGCACCGGCGACCTCGCGCTCGCGGATGCGCGTGCCGGCGGTCGGGTGACAGGGGTCGACTTCTCCAAGGAGATGCTGGCCCGCGCCGAGCGGAAGGCGCCCGAGTTCGACTGGGTTCAGGCCGACGCGGCGGCCCTGCCGTTTCCTGACGCGAGCTTCGACGCCGTCACGGTCGGGTTCGGCATCCGCAACCTCGCTGATCTCGAAGGAGGCCTGCGCGAGCTCGCGCGCGTCCTTGTGCCCGGCGGAAAGCTGGGTTGTCTCGAGATCACGCGGCCCAGGGGGATCCTGCGCCCGTTCTTCCGGCTCTGGTTCGACGGGCTCGTGCCGGTCGCCGGGAAGGTTTTGCCGGGCGGAGCCGCCTATTCGTACCTGCCGGCGAGCGTCCGCCGGTTCCCGGGCCCCGAGGACCTCGCGCGGGCGATGGAGGCGGCGGGTTTCGCCGGCGTTGGGTGGCGCCTCCTCGGCGGCGGTATCGTGGCACTGCACGTGGGGAGGCGGGCTTGACGTCGGTGACCGCACTCGCAGCCGTCCGGGAGGCACCCGGGCTCGAGCGTTATCTCGAGCTGCTCGAGGACCGCCTGGAGGCGACGGTGGCCGCGTATCCGGGACGCCTCGGCGACATTGGTGCGGAGACCCTGGCCGCGGGCGGTAAGCGCTTACGCCCCCTGCTCGTCTTCCTCGCGACGCCGGAGGACGAGCGGGCTGGCGACCGCGCGGTGGCGGGCGGGACCGCGGTGGAGCTCGTGCACATGGCGACGCTCGTCCACGACGACCTCCTGGACGGCGCAGATCTGCGCCGCGGGCGACCGACAGTCTGGGCCGAGCACGGAGAGGGCGCCGCGAAGGCCGCGGGCGACTACCTCTTCGCGCGCGCGTTCGCGCAGCTCGCGCAGACGGGCGATCACGACTCGGTGGCCGTCCTCGCGGAGGCCGCACTCGCGCTGGCCCGCGGAGAGGCGCTCCAGCGCCGCCAGGCGTTCCGGCCCGAGACCTCGGTCGACGACTATCTCGCGCGCTGCTCCTTGAAGACGGGGAAGCTGTTCGAGGCCGCCTGCCTGCTCGGAGGGAACGGGCGCAGTCTCGGGCCCTTCGGGCTCGCGCTCGGTGTCGCCTTCCAGATTGCGGACGACATTCTTGACTGCACCGGTGACCATCACGCCACCGGCAAGGCGGGCGGAGTCGACTTGAAGGACGGCACCCCGACTCTTCCCCTCCTCCTCGCGGCGCGCCGTGATCCGGTGGTCTGGCGTGCGCTTGCCGGCGAGACCGTCCCCGATGCCCTCGACCGCGTGGCCGCAACGGGCGCTCTCGAGGAATCCAGGGAAGTGGCCCTTGACTACGCGGCGCAGGCTCGAACGGCGCTCGACGGGGAGCCGGACCGCGCCTCGCTCGAAGCCCTCACCCACGCCGTCGTGAACAGGGAGAAATAGTGGCCGTGCTTGCCCGTACCGGTCTGGAGTCGATCCGCGAGAAGGTGGAGGCGAACGAGCGCCTCGACTTCGAGGACGGGCTGGCGCTCATGGAGTCCGACGACATCCTCTCGCTCGGCGAGCTGGCCGACGAGGCCCGCCGCCGCCGCGGAGGCGACGACGACGTGTACTTCGTCCAGAACCTCTACTTGAACCAGACGAACGTGTGCCGCGTGAAGTGCAAGTTCTGCGCGTTCGCGGTCACGCAGAAGCAGGAGGGCGCTTACACCTACACGGGCGACGAGCTCGTCGAGGACGCGCTTCGCCAGCGCGAGCTGACCGGATTCACCGAGATCCACATGGTCGGCGGCGAGAGCCCGCACGTCGACTTCGACTACTACGTCGACATCATCCGGAAGCTCAACGAGGCGATGCCGGACGTCCACCTGAAGTGCTTCACGGCGAGCGAGATCCACCACATGACGAAGCTCTCCGGCCTCACTCACGAGCAGGTTCTGCGCGAGCTTCGTGACGCCGGGCTCGGCTCGCTCCCGGGCGGCGGCGCGGAGGTCTTCGCCGACCGCGTGCGCCGGCTCGTCGCGCCCGGCAAGGAGCACCCCGACATCTGGATCGAGACGCATCGAACGGCACACGGGCTCGGCATCCCGACCCACTGCACGATGCTCTACGGGCACGTCGAGACCTACGAGGAACGGGTCGACCACCTTCTGCGCCTGCGCGAGCTCCAGGACGAGACCGGCGGCTTCCTCGCCTTCATCCCGCTTGCGTTCCATCCCGAGAACACGGTCTTCGAGCGGCGCGGCTGGACTTTCACCCCAGGCTCCGACGACCTCAAGCTGATCGCGGTCTCGAGGCTGCTCCTCGACAACATCGACCACGTCAAGGCGTACTGGATCATGATGGGTCTCCCGCTCGCCCAGGTTGCACTGCACTTCGGCGCCGACGATGTCCAAGGGACTGTCGTGCGCGAGGAGATCTTCCACGCGGCCGGGGCAGAGACCGAGACCGAGCAGAAGATCGACGAGCTCGTGCGGGTGGTCCAGGCAGCGGGGCGAGTGCCGGTGCAGAGGGACACGCTCTACAAGGAGATCCGACGATGGCCGAAGGCCTGAGGAGGAGCGGGTGGGAATGACGGAGTTCGTCTCGGCGGTCCCGATCATCCCCGCTCGCGATATCGACGCGAGCGCGGCCTGGTATCGCGATCGGCTGGGCTTCGAGGTCTTCCATTGCGAGCGCGAGTATGGAATCGTCGGGCGGGGCGAGACCTGGATCCATTTCTGGGGCCCGAGTGGGATCGCACCGGAGAAGTCGGACACCATGATTCGCGTGGGCGTTCGTGGCATCGACGCTCTCTACGAGCATTGTCAGGCCGAGCAGATTGTCCATCCGAATGGCGGACTCGAGGAGATGCCCTGGGGCTTTCGGGAGTTCTCGGTCACCGACGTCGATGGAAACCTGGTCACCTTCTTCGAGCCTCCGGAGGATTACGACCCGAGGGCGGAGGACGAATGATCCGTCTCGGCCGCATCTCCTACGTGAACATGGCGCCGATCTTCTTCGGGCTCGAGGCCGACGTCGACGAGATCCCCGGCGTGCCGACCGAGCTCAACGAGCGCCTCCTGCGCGGCGAGATCGACCTCGCTCCGATCTCGTCGATCGAGTACGGCCGCCACGCCGAGAGCCTGCGCATCCTCCCGCGCCTGTGCGTGTCCTCAGAAGGGGCCGTCGACTCCATCCAGCTCGTCTCGCGGGCGCCGCTCGCGAGCGTCGCCTCGGTCGCGATCACGCCCGAGAGCGCGACCTCGGCCGTCCTCGTCCGCGTGCTGCTCCCGGAGGCCGAGCACGTTCCGCTCGGCGAGGACGCCGACGCCAAGCTGCTGATCGGCGACGCGGCGCTGAAGAGCATGTTCGAGGACCCCACGCCGCACCACGACCTCGGGCGGCTCTGGCTCGAGCGCACCGGGCTGCCGATGGTGTACGCGGTGTTCGCCTGCCCCGAGCCGCCCCCGGACGGCGTCGCAGAGCTCGAGGGCTGCTTCCTGACGGCGCTGCGGGCGAACCGGGCCGAGCCCGAGCGTCTCGCCCGCGAGGCGAGCGCGCTCTACGGATATCCGGCCGGCTTCCTCGCCAGGTACTTCGAGAAGCTCCGCTACCGCTTTGGGCCGAAGGAGCGGGCCGGGCTGCTCTCCTTCTTCGAGCTGGCCGTCGAGGTGCGCGAGCTCGACCGGCTGCCGGAGCTCCGCTTCCTCGCGACCGAGGCCGTGAGCGCATGAGCTTGAACGGAAGCAAGGCGGTACTCGACAAGGCGCTCGACGGCGAGCGGATCACCGACGAGGAGGCACTGACGCTCCTCCGCAGCCGCGATCTCGTCTCGGTCGGGCGGGTCGCCGACGAGCTGCGCAACCGCAAGATCGACAAGCGGCGGGTGACGTTCATCGTCGACCGCAACGTCAACTACACGAATGTCTGCTACACGGACTGCGACTTCTGCGCGTTCTACCGCCGTCCGGGCGACACGCGGGAGGGCTATCTCCTGCCGAAGGCGGTCATCTTCAAGAAGATCGAGGAGACGATCGCGCTCGGAGGCACCGCGCTGCTCATGCAGGGCGGGCACCACCCGGATCTCGGGGTCGACTACTATGAGGACCTCTTCAGCTCGATCAAGGCGCGCTATCCGATCCACCTCCACGCGCTCTCGCCCTCCGAGATCCAGCACGCAGCTCGGCGCTCCAAGGTGAGCATCCCCGAAGCCCTGACGCGCCTTCGCGACGCCGGGCTCGACTCCCTGCCCGGAGGCGGAGCCGAGATCCTGGTCGACCGTGTGCGCAAGATCATCTCGCCCAAGAAGACGACCTCCGCAGAGTGGCTGGGAGTCATGCGCGACGCCCAGCGGATCGGGATGTCGACGACCGCGACGATGATGTACGGGCACGTCGAGACCCTCGAGGAGCGGGTCGAGCACATGCGGCGGATCCGCGAGCTCCAGGACGAGACGCGCGGCTTCCGCGCGTTCATCTCCTGGACGTTCCAGCGAGACGGCAATCGCCTGGGCGATGTCGTCCCCGAAGAAGTGCGCCCCACCTCCTTCGACTACCTCCTGACACAGGCGGTCAGCCGCATCTATCTCGACAACGTCGACCACATCCAGTCGAGCTGGGTGACGCAGGGTATGAAGGTCGGGCAGGTAGCCCTGTCGTTCGGCGCCGACGACATGGGCTCGGTGATGATCGAAGAGAACGTCGTCTCCGCCGCGGGCACCACCCATCGCGCAACCGCGGAAGACTTCGTGCGCGCCATCAAGGCGCTTGGGAAGACGGCGGTGCAGCGGGACACGCTGTACCGCGACGTGCGCGCCTGGAACTGACGGGCCGGACAGCGGCCCTTGACGTGGCCCTCATTCGGGCTCTGCAAAGAGTTCCACATCGAGGGTTGTAAAGAGGAAACGACTCTGTTTACGTGTCCACGGGGTGCTGAGGAAGGCCGTTGTTCTTGCCGTGCTCGCAGCCGCTGTCGTTCCGCAGGCTGCCGCCTCGGCGCGGAGCTCTGAGCTCCTCGTGCCCGGGATCCGGCACGTGCGCGAAACGCGGATGATCGGCGGCGCGCCTGTCGTCTTCCACCTCGTCTACGCACCCAAGCCGGGCGGGCTCTACGGCATGAGGCCGGCCCTCTCGAACAACCTCGTCAGCGGGCGCGAGACGCTCTCGTCGATGCAGCGCCGGCTCTTGCCTCACGCCAACGTCATCGGGGTCAACGCCGACTTCTTCACGTGGGACACCGGTCATCCGAACGGGATCTACGTGCAAGGCGGGGCGCTCTCGAGCCACCCGCTCCGCGGCCGCTCGAGCCTCGGCATCGGGCTGGACGGCATGCTGCGGATCGCGCGCCTCAGCTTCGCCGGCAGCTTCGCCGTCGCCGGGCAGCGCACCCGCATCCTCAGGGAGTTCAATCGCCCGCTGCGGGCGACCCGCGGGTTCACGCTCTTCACGTCCGAGTGGGGAGCCCGCGCGCCCGTTCGGCCAAAGACGAACGAAGCGATCCTGGTCGACGTGCGGAAAATCTTCCCGAACAAGGACCGGGTGGCCTCCGTGCTCAAGGTCGTCCGCGGCTCCGGTCATGCGATCCCGCCCGGAGGGGCGATCCTCCAGGCGCGCGGGACGTCTCGAAGCCTTCTGAAGGCCGAGGCGGCTCCTGGCGCTTCGGTCACCTTCCACCTCGGCCTCGTGGGCTGGTGGGACGGCGTCAAGGCCGCGATCGGCGGCGGGCCGTTGCTCGTCCGCGGCGGTGTTCCGGTTCTCTACGCGGGGGAGGCGTTCACGAGGACGCAGCTCGTGCCCCGCGGCCCCCGTACGGCGGTGGGTCAGTTGGCCGACGGACGCATCCTTCTCCTGGCGGTAGACGGGCGCAGCCGTGTGAGCCGCGGCCTCACGAACGGCCAGCTGGCGAAGGCGATGGTGCACTATGGCGCGGTCGAGGCGATGGCCTTCGACTCTGGCGGGTCGACTGAGCTCGCCTTCAACGGCCGGGTCTTGAATCGTCCCTCGGACGGCTACGAGCGTCCCATCGCCGACTCGTTCCAGCTCACGTACATCGGCGTGTACACGCCCCAGCCGCGATTGCCGGTCTTCTCCCCGAACGGGGACGGATACGCGGACACACAGGCTCTCTACACCAAGCTCGTGAGGCGCTCGAACGTCGACATCAGCCTCTACAGGCCGAACGGGAGCCTGCAGTGGCACCTCACCGGGGAGCGCGACCCGGGGATCCTCAGGAAGCGCCTCGGCAGCCGCACTCTGCCGGAAGGACTCTGGCGCTGGATCGCCACGGCAGTCGATGCCAATGGCCGGTCGAGCCGCATGGAGCGGCGATTTCGGCTGAACCGAACTCTCGGCTACGTGACCCTCTCGAAGAGCCTGATGCGCGTGCGCCGGCATACGGGCGGGCGGCTCCGCGTCGGCTTCCGGCTCGCTCATGCCGCGGACGTGAAAGTGACGATCTCCCGCCGCAGCGGTCAGCTCGTGCGGACGATCGCCGCGAGCTCCGATCTCGGAGCGGGCGGTTACGCGGTCATCTGGAACGGGCGCAATGCAAGCGGCCGGGTGGTGCGAAGCGGACGATTCGTCGCCACCGTGCAGGCGAAGAACGTCCTCGGGCGCGTCGCACAGGCCAAGGGCTTCGCCGTTCGCAGGGTGCGCTAGGAGGGTTTGGCGGAACGTCGCTCGTCGCCGGGACGGGACGGTCGTTCCCAGGCAAGGACGCAGGGAGCCCTCGTATCGACTTTAGATACGGGGCGACCGAGAACGAGGCCTGGGGGCGAGCGGCCCGCCTCCGGCGGCACAGCCGATGTTTCGTCAAAGTCTCCTACTAGCGCGCCTTAACGCACTTCGCCCGGCATCTACACTCGCCGGGTGCACGGGATCACCGACGCGATCACGTCTGCGATCGGGGACTACGGCCTCTATGCCGTCTTCCTGCTCATGCTCGTCGACGCGGTCCTTCCCGCGGCGAGTGAGCTCGTCATGCTCTATGCGGGCGCGCTGGCGGCCGGCGCGTTCACCGGGCACCAAGTGACCCTCTTCGGGTCGGAGATCGACTCGACCGGCTGGGCATACGTGGCCATAGCGATGGCGGGTGTGCTCGGCTACACGCTCGGCTCGGTGATCGGTTGGGGTATCGGCCGGATCGGGGGCCGGCCCTTTCTCGAGCGCCACGGGCGCTGGGTGCACGTCACGCCCGACCGGCTCGGGCGCGCCGAATCCTGGTTCGACCGCTACGGAGACGCGGCGGTGTTCTTCTCGCGCGTGGTGCCCGTCGTCCGCTCCTTCATCTCGATTCCCGCCGGAGTCGTGCGCATGCCGCTCGGGCGCTTCACTCTGCTGTCGTTCCTCGGCACCATCCCGTGGTGCTTCGGTCTCGCCGGCGCCGGCCTGGCACTCGGGACGGGCTGGGAGCGCTTCCATCATGCGTGGCGCTACGCCGACTACGGGATGGCCGCCCTGGTCGCGGCCGGAGTGCTCTGGCTCGCCTACCGCCTGGTGAGAAACCGGGCGCGGAAGCGCTCTCTGGAGCGCTCGGCCGAAGGTTAGACTGGCCCGCCGTGACCATCCCGCTCACCGACGTCAAGGCGCAGTACGCTCCGCTCCTCGCCGACGTCCGGGCGGCGGTGGACGGCGTCCTCGAGCGCGGGCAGTTCATCCTCGGCCCGGAAGTGCTCGCCTTCGAAGAGGAGGCAGCCGGCTTCCTCGAAACCTCGAATGCGGTCGGAGTGGCCAACGGCACGGATGCGCTCGTGCTCGTGCTCGACGCGCTGGGGATCGGGCCGGGAGACGAGGTCATCTGCCCCTCGTTCACGTTCTATGCGACGGCCGAGTCGATCGCGCGCCGGGGGGCGACTCCCGTGTTCGCCGACATCGATCCGGGGACGCTCAACCTCGACCCGGCCGACCTGGCCGAGCGCGTCACTCCGCGGACGAAAGCGATCCTCGCCGTGCATCTCTATGGCCGGCCCGCGCCGCTCGACGACCTGCCCGACGGGATCCCGGTGGTGGAGGACTCTGCACAGGCTTTCGGAGCGAGGCTGGGCGGCAGGCGCGTAGGCGCGATCGGAGCGGTGGGCACGTTCAGCTTCTATCCGACCAAGAACCTCTTCGGGCTAGGCGACGGCGGCCTCGTCGTCAGCAACGATCCCGAGCTCGCCGACCGCATTCGGCTCCTGCGTTTCCATGGTTCGCGCGACAAGGAGCGCTTCGACGCCGTCGGCTACAACTCGCGGCTGGACGAGCTCCAGGCTGCGGTCCTGCGAGTCTTTCTCGGGCATGTGGACCAGTGGAACGACGCGCGGAGGGCGGCCGCGGCACGCTATGCCGAGCTCGGCCTCGGCGAGCTCTGCGAGCTGCCGCCGGACGAGCCCGGCCACGTCTACCACGTCTACTGCGTGCGCACACGTGAGCGTGATCGCGTCGCCGCCGCGCTGCGGAGGCAGGACATCGGCTGCGCGACGTACTACTCGACACCGCTGCATCTCCAGCCGGCGATGAGGTCGCTCGCGAGCGGGAGCCTGCCGGAGACCGAGCGCGCCGCGCAGGAGACGCTCGCGCTCCCGCTCTGGCCCGCGATCACGACCGCCCAGCAGGAGGAAGTCGTCGAGTGCGTCCGCTCGGCCCTGGCGCTGAAGGCGGCCTCATGAGGTGGTTCAACCGCCGCCGGATCTTCCACCTGCTGGTCGACGCCTGTCTGGTCGCCCTCGCGTGGTACCTCGCCTTCGCGCTTCGCTTCGACTTCACGATTCCGCCGCGCTACCGCGACCTGCTCGCCCAGACGATCCTCGTCGTCGTCGGGCTCAAGGTCTGCGTCTTCGTCCTCTCGGGCTTCTACAACCACTGGTGGCGGTACGTCTCGATCCGCGACATGTGGAGCATCGCGCGGGGCGTCGTGCTGGCGTCCATCCTCGTCTTCGTCGTCATCTACCTGGTCGACCCGGTCGACAAGGTGCGGCTGCCGCGCTCGGTCTTCATCACCGACCTGCTCCTCCTGCTCGCGCTCGTCACGGGAGTCCGGCTCCTCGCGCGCACGCTGATGGAACGGCCCGGGCGGAAGGGCCTCGTGGCGCGCGGCAAGGAGGTGCTCCTCGTCGGTGCCGGAGATGCCGGCCAGCTGATCCTGCGGGAGATGCAGAAGAATCCGACCCTCGGCTATACGCCGATCGGGCTCGTCGACGACGACCCGCGCAAGCGGAACGTGCGCCTGCACGGCGTGCGCGTGTTCGGGACGACCTCGGATCTCCCGGCCCTCCTCGCCGACAACCGGCCCGACGAAGTCATCATCGCCATCCCCTCCGCGGCGGGCGAGTCGCGTCAGCGGATCGTCAACGCGTGCCGTGACGCGGGCGTCCCCGTCAAGACGCTGCCGGCTGTGCACGAGCTGATCAGCGGCGACCTCAACCTCGCCCGCCAGCTGCGCGAGGTGCAGGTGGAGGACGTCCTCGGCCGCGAGGCGGTCGAGCTCGACCTCGCCTCGATCGCGTCGTACCTGAACGGCGAGACCGTCCTCGTGACGGGGGCCGGCGGCTCGATCGGCTCGGAGCTTTGCCGCCAGATCGCGGCCATGGGTGCCGACCAGATCGTCCTCGTCGACCACGGCGAGAACGCGCTCGTCGACATCGCCCGCGAGCTCGCGTTCGAGCGGAACTACACGTCGACGGTCTCCATGCTCGCGGACGCGAAGGACCGGGCGAAGCTGCGCCGCCTGTTCGAGCGCTTCCGCCCCGGCGTCGTCTTCCACGCGGCCGCGTACAAGCACGTGCCGCTCATGGAGGAGAACCCGCTCGAATCCGTGCGCAACAACGTTTTCTCGACGGCAGTGATGGCGGACGTCGCCTCCGAGTTCGGCGCCAAGCGCTTCGTTCTCGTCTCGACGGACAAGGCCGTGAACCCCAAGAACGTTCTCGGGCAGACGAAGGCCATCTGCGAATGGATCGTCGAAGCCGCCGCCGCCCGCGAGCAGAACGGCACGCGCTTCATCTCGGTGCGCTTCGGCAACGTGCTGGGATCGTCCGGCAGCGTCATCCCGCTCTTCCGCCGCCAGATCGCCCGCGGCGGCCCCGTGACCGTCACCCATCCGGAGATGACGCGCTACTTCATGACCATCCCCGAGGCCGTCCAGCTGATCATCCAGGCCGGCGCGATCGGGGAGAGCGGCGATGTCTATGTTCTCGACATGGGGACTCCGGTGCGCATCCTCGACCTGGCGCACAACATGATCCGCCTCTCGGGCAAGGAGCCCGAGATCGACATCGTCATCGAGTTCATCGGCGCGCGGCCTGGAGAGAAGCTCCACGAGGAGCTCTGGGGCGACGGTGAGGACGCGCTCCCGACGGCGCACTCGAAGATCCTCCGCTGCGCCACCCAGCCGGTCGACCCCGCCTGGCTCGAGGACGAGCTCGCAGACCTCGAGCGGCTGGTCGCAGCCGGGGAGACCGTCGAGCTGGTGAGCCGGCTCAGCGGGATCATCCGCGCTCCGCGCCGCGCCCGGGCCGCGGCTCCCGAGCCCGAAGCCGTCTAACTGGCCTCGGGCGCGAGCCTGCGACATACTGGCCCCCGCTGTAAGGAATCGGGAAGGGGGACAGGTATGGGGAAGAGAGTTCTAGTCAGCATGGCTTTTGCCGTGCTCGCGCTCGCCGTGGCATCGGCGACGACAGGAGCGAACTCGCCGGGCTTCAAGACCGAGAAGCCGGCGTACCTCGTTCCGTGGACGGCCGGGAACGGCGTCATCGTCGATCCGATCCTCTCGACGGGAGACGTCGTCGGCGGCTACCAGATGTCGGGCATTCCGGACGGGCTCGGCGCCTACAAGACGGGTGCCGCGACGGCCCAGGTGTTCATGAACCACGAGCTCGAGCCCTCGGTGGCGCCGAACTCGTACTCCCGCATCTCGCACTTGACGCTCGACCGCAAGACGAGGAGCGTCCTCGATGCGAGCTACGCGTTCACCGGCGCAGAGGGCTTTTCGCGCTTCTGCTCTGCGACGCTCGAGGTGCTTCAGGGAACGCCCTGGTTCTTCACCGGGGAGGAAGACCTCCCGACACTCGGTCATGACGGCAGCTCGATCGCCATGAACGCGGCGACCGGCGACTGGACGGAGACGAAGCACTTCGGCCACGTCCTCCACGAGAACGTCGTGCCGATGGAGCGGTTGTCCGAGGCGTTCTTCCTGACCACGGACGACGACTTCCGCGATCCTCCTGCGTTCAACGCATATCTCTACGCGTACATTGCGAAGACGTGGGACGGCGCGATCTCGGGTACGGAAGGCTCGCTCTACGTGTGGAAGGCGAACGGAGCCGCTGACTCGTCGAACGACATCGCCAAGGGGCAGACGCTCCAGGGCCACTTCGTGCCGATCACCCAGGCCGAGAATGCCAATGGCGGCGCTCTCGAAGCTGCTTCGCTCGCCAAGGGCGGGTTCAAGTTCTCCCGCCTCGAGGATGCCGCGGCGGCGCAGCAGCATCCCGGCCGGGCCTACTTCGCCGACACCGGGAAGCTCGGCTCTGAGACGATCAAGGGTCGCATCTACCGGATCGACATCGATCCGAGCGACCCGACCAAAGCGTCCGTCACGCTCCTGCTGGACGGAGACGGGTCCGACGACCTCATCAATCCCGACAACCTCGACACGTCCACGGAAGCCGTCGTCATCCAGGAGGACCGAAACTCCGAGCACCGCGGTCCGCTCGGGACCGTGCTCGGTCGCCCGAATGACCCCGGCTACGGTCGCGTCCTGGTCTACGACATCAAGAGCGGCAGCCTCACGACGGTCGCCCGCCCCAACACAACGCCTGCTCTGCGGCCGGGCGAATGGGAATCGTCGGGCGTCATCAACGCCCAGACGTTCCTCGGCCAGGGCTGGTGGCTGATGGACATCCAGGCCCACAGGCAGACGGCTCCTCAGCCCGGGCCGAGCCTCGTGCCCGACTCCTCCACCGGGGAGGACGGGCAGCTGCTCGCGGTCTACATCCCGAATACCTAGACCGGCAGCAGCAGATCGAGCATGAGACGCGGGTCGCGCCGAACGCGGCCCGCGTCTCCGTGCGTCTTCACGAGCTCGAGGTCGCGGGGGTCGGTGAGCGGCCGCAGTCGCCCTTCTCGGATGAGCGCCTCGTCGACGCCGCCGAGCCGGCCGGCGAACGTCGTGTAGACGGGGACGCCGAGCGCCGCGGCCTCGCGGTTGATCGTCCCGCCGCCACCGACCACGAGATCGGAGAACCCGATCAGGCTCTGGGCGTCGACGGCGTGGTCGGGAACCATCAGCGACTCGAATCCCAGCCCGCGCACGAGCTCCGCCTGCTCGTCGGTACGGGGGAGGACGACTGCCTGGACGCCCGCTTGGCTCCCGACGTGCTCGAGCACCTCGAAGAAGAACGGGTTGGAATGGCGGTGGTACAGGGCGAGCGCAGGCGGCGTGCGCACGGTGACGAGCACCTTCTCGGGATCGAGTGAGAACTCCTCGAGGACGCGCGGGTCGGGCTCGAAGTCCGCGAGGTAGTACTCCTCCTTCAGGCCCTCGTAGCGCCTGAGCTTGGGCGGCCGGACGCCGTAGCGCGTGAGCCGTTCCGGCGGAATCGCCTCCGGGACGACCACAAAAGTCGCGGCGCGGCACCCGAGCTGGTGCTGCAGCGTGGCGAACTCGTAATCGAAGGTCGTCGAGCTGGGGATTCCGAGCGACCTGGCGGCCATGGTCAGGTAGTGGGAGCCGTGCGCGAGCGCCGCGTCGAAGTTCCGGCCCTTCGCCCAGCGGCGCAGCGTCGGAAGGCGATCCACCATTGCCGCCAGCTTCCCGAGGCTGGACGCGCCGCCGTGGCGCCCGAGCGGCTGCGCCTCGATGCCGTGGAGCCGGAGTAGCTCGCCGACGCCCGCGTAGTCCCGCGCCGTGACCTCGACCTCGTCCCCGCGCTCGCGCATGAGCGCGATCAGCGGTCTGAACACGAGCACGTGGGCGGGCGCTGTGATGTCGATCCAGATCCTCAATGGATAAGCTTTCCTTATGGATACCCGGCAGCTTCAGGCGTTCTGCGCCGTCGTCGAGAAGAAGAGCTTTTCACAGGCGGCCGAGCAGCTCGGCGTCACCCAGCCGGCGGTCAGCCTGCAGGTGCGGGCGCTCGAGGAGCGCGTCGGCCAGACCCTGCTCGACCGCTCGGGCCGGCGCGTGGAGCCGACGGAGGCAGGTCGGCGCCTCTACCGCAGCGCCCAGCGCATGCTCGCTCTCGAGGAGCAGCTCATGGAGGAAGTCGCCGCCGACGACGGCCGCCTTGTGGGCACGCTCTCGATCGGCGCCTCGACCGGGCCCGGTGCGCACCTCGTTCCGCTTCTGCTCTGCGAGTTCCAGCGCGAGCATCCCGACCTGCACGTCGCCTTGTCCATCTGGGACACGCAGACGGTGATCGACCGGGTCGCCGACCGGCAGCTCGAGGTAGGCGTGGTCGGCGCCCTCCGGCGGCACCGCTCGCTCGAGTTCGAGCCGCTCGTCCGCGACCAGATCGTGCTCGCGGTTCCGCCCGGCCACGCCGCCGCCGGCGGGACGATCTCGGTCGAGGACCTGAAGAAGGAAACCCTCATCGTCATGCAGGAGGGCGCGGGGGTCCGCCAGGTCGTCGAGGAGGAGCTCCGGCGCGCCGGTCTCCGCCTTCGCGGCGTCGAGCCCAAGCTCGAGCTCGGCCTGCAGGAGTCGATCAAGAGCGCGGTCGCAGGGGGCTATGGGGTTTCCTTCATCTCCAAGACCGCGATCGAAGGCGAGCTGGCCGCCGGACGGCTGGCCGCCGCACAGGTCGAGGGCATCGAGCCCGCCCGGCAGATCTACCTCGTGCGGGCGCGCGGGCGTTCGATCACACGCGCCGCCGAGGCGTTCGTCGAGTTCGCGAAGGAGCGGGTCTCATAGAGGTTCGCTGGGGACTTCCCGAGCTCAGGCCCCTGCTGGCGGAGCTCGGCATCGAGCGAACGCTGCTCGTCTCGACCGAGCGCTGGCGTGAGCTCGGCGTACCCGCAGCCCGCCGCTTCTTCGGAGCCCGACCGCACACCCCGGCAAGCGTCGTCGAGGAGGCGGTCGAGGCGGCGCAGGGCGTCGACGGGATCCTCGCGGTCGGCGGAGGGAGCGCAATCGACACCGGCAAGGCCGTCTCGGCGCGGACGGGGCTGCCGGTGGTGTCTGTTCCGACGACCTACTCCGGCGCGGAATGGACTCCGAGCTTCGGCATCCTCGACGAGGAGCGGCGAGTGAAGTCCGGCGGGAGCGGGGCGAACCTGGCCGGGATCGTCTACGTCCCCGAGCTCACGCTCGGACTTCCTCCCGACGAGTGCGGCGGGACGGCGCTCAATGCCCTCGCCCACTGCGCTGAAGCGCTTTACGTCGAGGGTCGCAACGCCCAAGCCGACGAGCACGCGCTCGCCGGCGCGAAGCTCATTTCCTCCTCGCTCCCACTCGTCCTTGCCGACGGCGACTATCTCGAGGGGCGCAGGGCTCTGCTCGAGGGCGCCATGCACGGGGGAGCGGCTCTCGCCGGCGCGGGCCTCGGCCTCGCCCACGCGATGGCCCAGGCGCTGGGGGGCCGCTACGGCGTGTCTCACGGCGCCATGAACGCGATCTGCTTGCCGCCGGCGCTTCGGTTCAACGAGCTCGTCGCCTCCCCCGAGATCGAGCGCTTCGGCGAGGCGATGGCGACGCACGACCCCGTCGGCCGGGCGGAGGAGCTCGCGCGCCTGAGCGGCTTCACGCTGCTCCGCCACGTCGGGGTACCGGAGGACGAGCTGGGCGAGGTGGCCGCGGAAGCGGCGGAGCGTCGCGGCGCCAAGGCGAACCCTCGCCCCGCCGGCGCGACGGAGATCGCCGAGCTCTATCGCAGCGTCTGGTAGGAATGCGCCATGGCTGACGACTGGAGAGTCACGATCGACTTCGACGACGAGGGTGACGGCACCCAGTTCACCGAGTGGCTCGCGGCCGTCCAGCTCGAGGCCGACGAGCGGCACGAGATCGGGGATCGGGTGGTCGTGAGCCGGGACGGGCCGCGCGTCTTCCTCTACGCGGACTCCGAGGACCAGGCACGCTCCGTCTACCAAACGGCGCAGGCGCGAATCGACCACGAGGGCCGGTCTGCGGTCACCGCACTCGAGCGCTGGCATCCGGTCGAGCAGGCCTGGAAGGACGCCTCCGTCCCACTGCCCGGAACCGAGCAGGAGCTCCAGGCCGAGCACGAGCGAATGCAGGAGCGCGAGGCGGCTGAGTCGGTCGAGAAAGGCCGGGCGGAGTGGGAGGTCAGGATCGAGCTGCCCACTCACGAGGACACGGTGACGCTTGCCGAGCGTCTCGAGTCAGAGGGCATTCCCGTCGTCCGTCGGCACACTTTTCTCCTGGCGGGGGCGCTGAACGAGGACGATGCCCACGCACTCGCGAAACGGCTGGAAGCTGAAGCGCCGAAGGGCGCGCGCATCGAGGTCGAGCCGGGGGGCGGCCTCGTCTGGGAGGTCGCGCCCGAGAACCCGTTCGCCGTCTTCGGCGGCCTCGGAACCTAAAGCCCCGTCCGGCAATGCTCCGGGTCCCCGCCGCGCTGAGGATCCGAGATTTTGCGCTGCTATGGGCGGGGATGTCCGTCTCACTCATCGGCGACGGCGTCTACTTCGTTGCGCTCGCCTGGCAGGTTTACGACCTATCGGGGTCGCCCACGGCACTCTCCGTGGTTGGCGTCGCGTGGACGCTGCCGCTTGCCCTCTTCGTCCTGCTCGGCGGGGTCGTGACGGATCGCGTCGAGCGCCGCCGGGTCATGATCGCCGCCGACCTGGTGCGGGCCCTTGCCGTCGCGGTCATCGGCGTGCTCTCGCTCAGCGGTGTCATTGAGCTCTGGCACCTCGTCGTCATGGCGGCCCTGTTTGGAACGGGAGAAGCGTTCTTCGGCCCCGCGTTCACGTCGATCGTGCCTCAGATCGTGCCGCGCGAGCTGCTCTTGCAGGCGAACGCGCTCGACCAGTTCGTCCGTCCGCTGGGATTCATGTTGCTCGGGCCGGCGCTCGGCGGGTGGATCGTGGCGACGTTCGGGCCGGGTGAAGCTTTCGTCTTCGACGCGGGAACCTTCCTCGTCTCCGCCCTCGCGCTCGCATTCCTGAGCCCGCGACCGCTGGCCGTTCGCGAAGAGGCGACGTCGTTGCTTCGCGACGTTCGGGAGGGTTTCGGGTTCGTCCGCGCTCGACCGTGGCTCTGGGCGACGCTTGTCGCCGCGGCGATCTTCCTGCTCGCCTACTGGGGGCCGATCGACGTTCTTGTCCCCTACCGCGTGCGAAACGAGCTCGGTGGCGACGCCGGCGACTACGGTCTGATCCTCGCCTTCGGAGGTCTCGGCTCGATCGCGGCGGCTGCGCTCGTCGGTCGACGCGGGCTGCCGCGGCGGCACATCACGGTCATGTACCTCTCCTGGGCGCTCGGCTCGCTTGCGCTTGTGGGGCTGGGCGTCGGAACCGCGGTGTGGCAGCTCATGGGGTTCATGTTTGTCGAAGGCGCGTTCTTCACGGCCGGCATCGTCATCTGGGGAACGCTCCTGCAGACCCATGTCCCAGGAGAGCTGCTCGGGCGCGTGACCAGTCTCGACTGGTTCGTGTCGACGAGCCTCGTTCCGATCTCGTTCGCGCTCACGGGTCCCGTGTCCGGGGCCATCGGCGTGCAGTCGACGCTTGTCCTCGCGGGCGTGATCGCGTGCATCGTCACGCTCGCGTTCCTGCAGGTGCCGGGCGTGCGGGACCTTGAACGGAGCGGCAGCTCCGCGTGAACTAGCAGGGCCCGTCGACGGGCGCGTTGCCGCTCGGGCCGACGAGGTGCTGGACGTTGGCGCCTGTTCCCGCCTGGATGCAGTAGGAGGCGGCATCCGCGCGGACGAGCGCGACGCCGTTCGAGGGCGGCAGGACGACGCCCGCGTACGTTCCGGCCTCGGCCCGCCAGGCTTCGAGCGCCGGCCCGGCCTGCTGGAGGTTGAAGGCCGCGGCCACTTTGGCGGCGTCGCTCGATGCATCCCCTGACGCGACGCCGCTGTCCTGCGCCGAGCGCGTCCAGAGAAATGCGACCACGGCCAGGGTCACGAGGAGAGAGACCAGACTCAAGCTGCGCATCCTCTTCCTATCGGCGGCCCGCGCGATCGCCTTGACGGCAACATAAGCACCTCTAATGGCTTGAATTAGCGGATTCGGGTATCATCCGCCCGTGGTCGAGACCGCACATTCCGACGTGCTCGTGGTCGGCAGCGGGGCTTCAGGCCTTGCAGCCGCCGTTTCCGCGGAGCGTGTGGGCGCTCGCGTCGCGCTGGCGACGAAGGGCGCTCTCCAATCGTGCAACTCGGCCAAGGCGCAAGGTGGCATCCAGGCCGCTTTCGGGGACGACGATTCGCCCGAGCAGCACGCTGAGGACGTCTGGAAGAGCTCGCACGAGACGGCCGACATGCGGCTCGTCGGGATCCTCACCTCGGAAGCGCCGGACACGATCCACTGGCTCGAGGAGAACGGCGTCGAATTTACGCACGAGAACGGCGGTTACCGGCTGGCCCGCTGCGGCGGAGCGAGCCGCAAGCGGCTCCTCCAGGTGGGCGACCGCACGGGGCTCGCGATCACGACCGCCCTGCGCGAGACGCTCGAGGCCTCGAGCGCGCAGACGTTTCCGAAGTCGCCTTTGAAGTCGCTCGAGCAGATCGAGAACGGGTGGCGTGCGATCTGCGGCGAGCACGTGATCGAGGCCGGCGCGGTCGTCCTCGCCGCTGGCGGACGCTGCTTCCGGGAGGCGAAGGAGCGGGGCGAGCTCTCCACCAACCACCCGGGCGCGACGGGCGAGACCACGCAGATGGCGCTCGACCTCGGCGCGGAGGCGCGCGACCTCGACGCCCTCCAATACCACCCGAACGGCGGCGCCTGGCCCGAGAACATGCAGGGCTACTCCATCCCCGAAACGACGCGAGCCTACGGCGCGGTGCTCCTGAACGCCGACGGCGAGGAGTTCACCGACTCGCTCGGGCCACGCGACGAGGTCTCGCAGGCGATCTTCGACGAGGTCGAGCGCGGAAAAGGCGTCGAGACTCCCGACGGCCGACCTGCCGTCCTCCTCGATACAAGCCGGATTTCCAAGGAGGACGCCGTGATCTCGCTGCCGTACATGCTGCGCCGGTACCGCGCGGCAAACATCGACCCCCTCGCCGAGCCGATCCTCACCTATCCGGTGCTCCACTACCAGAACGGCGGCCTGCGGATCGACGAGCACGGAGAGACCACCGTGGAGGGCCTCTTCGCCTGCGGCGAGATCGCCGGCGGCACGCATGGCCGCAACCGGATGATGGGCAACTCCCTGCTCGAGTGCTGCGTCTTCGGCCGCCGCGCCGGCCGGGCGGTCGCGGAAAGGGCGGCCTCGTGAGCGTCGCGCGCCTCCGGCTCGCTCCCGCGGAGGAAACCATGTTTCCCCCGCGACCCCCCTTCTTTGATGCAGTGAGGGAACCTCCCGGTTCCCTCACACACCCTCCACGCGCTCATCGCCCTGAGGTCGGCCGATGAGCGTCGTCGCCACCGACATCCAGCGTGCTGTCGAGGACGCAGCCGCCTACCTCTACGTCTGGGCGCTCACTGACATTCCTCAAGACCTTCGCGATGCACTCGCAAGCGCAAGGGAAAGAGAGTCGTCGGTGACCGGGCAGCGAGTTCTGGACACGATTCTTCGCAACATCAAGGTCGCCGACGAAACCGAGAAGACGCTCGTCTGCCAGGACACGGGCATCGCCGTCTACTACTGCCGGGTCGGCGAGCACTTCCCGCTTCACCCGGCCCGGATCTACGAGGCTCTCTACGACGGGACCGCGCGCGCGACCGAGGAGCATCCGCTCCGCTCGAACACCGTGCACACGCTGACACGCGAGAACACGGGGCCGAACGTCGGCCATCGCGTCCCCATCGTCCACTGGGAGTTCGTGCAGGACTGGGACGGGCTCGACGTGAAGTGCGTGCCCAAAGGCTCGGGCTCCGAGAACATGAGCTTCCTGAAGATGTGCACGCCCGCCGACGGCGTCGCCGGTATCAAGCGTTTCGTGCTCGACTCGATCGTTGACGCCGGGGGTAAGCCATGTCCGCCCGGGATCGCCGGCGTCGGCATCGGCGGCTCGGCCGACTACGCGATGCACCTTGCCAAGGAGGCGATCGCGCGGCCGGTCGGCACGCGCAACCCCGATCCGGAAGTCGCGAAGCTCGAGGACGAGCTGACGCAGCTCCTGAACGAAACCGGCATCGGCCCGATGGGCCTCGGCGGCGACGTCACCGTGCTCCACTGCCACGTCGAGCACGCCGACACGCACATGACCCTCAACCCGGTCGCCGTCAACTACCAGTGCTGGGCCGCGCGCCGCGCGACGGCGCACATCTCGGCCGACGGGTCTGTCGATTATGACAGGGAGGCCTGAGGTGGCCGACCGTCACATCACCTTTCCGACGGACGAGGAGACCACCCGCAGCCTGCAGGCGGGGGACTCCGTGTACGTCGACGGCCACATCATCGGGATCCGCGACCGGACGCAGATCCGCATCTTCGACCAGGGACAGAAACCGCCTATGGATCTCAGCGGCGCTTTCCTCCTGCACACGGCACCCGGCGTCCGCAAGCTCGGTCCCGGCCGCTACGAGAAGGTCTCCATCGGCACGACGACGAGCGCCCGCATGGTGCGCTTCACCGAGCCGCTCGGGCGCGACTACGGCGTCCGCGCGATCTGCGGCAAGGGTGGGCTCCCGGACGAGGCCATCGAGCCGATGAAGCGCTACGGCATGGTCTACTTCGCGATCGTCGGCGGCGCTGCGGCCCTCGAGACCGAGCAGATCGAGGAGATCGAGGAGGTCGCCTGGGAGGAGCTCATGCCCGAGTGTCTCTGGAAGTTCCGGGTGAAGGACTTCGGTCCGCTCACCGTCGCGATCGACTCGCACGGCAACTCGCTCTACCACGACGTCCAACAACAGGCTCGCAAGCGACTGGAGGATCTCTATGCACGGCTCTAACGGCGGTCCCGAGGACTTCCTCGAGCTTCCCGCGCGCTCGCACAAGCCGCGGACCGAAGGCCTCACCCACGTCATCGACAAGGGACTCGACCTGCGCCAGATCGAAGGTCTCTTCGAGACCGCCGGCGACTACGTCGACATCGTCAAGCTCGGCTGGGGCACTTCGTACGTCACGCAGAACGTCGAGGAGAAGATCGGCCTCTACCGCTCGCTCGGCGTCCCGATCGTCTGCGGTGGCACGCTCTTCGAAGCCGCCGTCGGACGCGACCGGCTGGACGAGTACCGCACTTGGCTCCAGCAGAAGGGCTTCACGCATGTGGAGGTCTCCGACGGAACCATCGACCTTCCGCACGGGCGCAAGCTCGAGCTCGTTGCCGAGCTGGCGAAGGACTTTGTCGTGATGTCCGAGGTGGGCTCGAAGAACTCGGACATCGTCTACGCGCCCTACCAGTGGGTCGAGTGGATGAAGGACGAGCTCGACGCGGGCGCCTGGAAGGTGATCACCGAGGCGCGAGAGGGCGGCACGGCCGGGATCTTCCGCCCTACCGGCGAGATGCGCACGGGCCTGATCGACGAGATCGTGCACGAGATCGACTTCGGGGACATCATCTTCGAGGCGCCGAAGGAGGCCGCCCAGGGCTGGTTCGTCCGCCGCTTCGGGCCCGAGGTCAACCTCGGCAACATCCCGCCCGAGGAAGTCATCCCGCTCGAGACGCTCCGCCTCGGGCTCCGCTCAGACACCCTGAAGGAGATCCTGCTCAGTGAGCACACAGCTTTCGCTGACCGAATCTGAGCTCGACGCGCTTCCCGCGGAGGAAGTCCTCCGCTGGGCGGCCGAGGAGTTCGGCGAGCGACTCTGCCTCACATGCTCGTGGCAGAAGCAGTCCTCCGTACTCGTCCACATGGTGAGCGAGCTCGACCTCGACGTGAACGTCGTCGAGCTCGACACGCACCTCTTCTTCAAGGAGACCTACGAGACGCGCGAGCGGATCGTCGACCGCTACAGCATCAAGCTCATCCGGCCCGAGATCATCACGGTCGCCGAGCAGCACAAGCAGGAAGGCCCGAACCTCTGGGAGCGCGACCCCGATCGCTGCTGCCACATCCGCAAGGTCGAGCCGTTGATCCAGGCCCTCGAGCCCTACGACGCCTGGGTCTCGGGCATCCGGCGCGACCAGTCGCCGTCACGCGCGGATGCGCGCAAGGTGGAGCTGTCGGACCGCTACGGCGTCTGGAAGATCCAGCCGCTCGCCGACTGGAGCGAAAAGGAAGTCTGGGCGTACATCATGGCCAACGACATCCCGTACAACCCCCTCCACGACGCCGGCTACCGCTCGATCGGCTGCATCCCGTGCACCCGTCCGACGCGGCCGGACGAGGAGGAACGGGCAGGTCGCTGGGCCGATTCCGACAAACTGGAGTGCGGCATTCACGTGGAAGACGCACACAAAGGAGACGAGGGGAAGGAATGACGAACGGATTCACGCTGTGGTTCACGGGGCTCTCCGGAGCCGGAAAGTCGACGATCGCCGACCTCGTCGGCCCGCGCCTCGAAGAGACGGGGCGGGCTGTCGAGTACCTCGATGGCGACGTCGTGCGCACGCATCTCTCGAAGGGCCTCGGCTTTTCGAAGGAAGACCGGGACACGAACATCGAGCGCATCGGCTGGGTCGCCTCGCGGCTGACCCGCCACGGCGCGGCCGTGATCGTCTCGGCCATCTCGCCCTATGAAGAGACTCGCCGGAAGGCGCGCGAGCTCGTGGAGGAGTTCGGCCCCTTCGTGGAGGTCTACGTCGAGGCTTCGGTCGAGAAGTGCGCCGAGCGCGACGTGAAGGGCCTCTACGAGAAGGCCTTCTCGGGCGAGATCAAGGAGTTCACGGGGGTGTCGGATCCGTACGAGGCTCCGACCAGCCCGGAGCTCGTCGTGAACACGGAGAGCGGGACGCCGGAGGACAGCGCGCAGCTCGTCATCGACAAGCTCGAGGAGCTCGGCCTCATCTACGGCGAGGTGCGAGTGTGAGCGCCGTGGCGGAAAAGCACCTCATCCAGCCGCACGGCGGCGAGCTCGTCGACCGCACCGGGGAGCGCCCCGACGGCGTCGAGGAGCTCGAGACCGTCCGGCTGACCTCGCGCGAGGTCTCCGACCTGGACATGATCGCATCGGGCGCGCTCTCGCCGCTCACCGGGTTCATGGGCGGCGAGGACTACGAGCGCGTCGTCGACGACATGCGCCTCGCGAACGGGCTTCCGTGGGCGCTGCCGGTCTGCCTCGCGGTCGAGTCGGCGCCCGAGGGGGACCAGGTCGCGCTCGCCGACGAGGGCGGCCGCCTGCTCGCCGTGCTCGACGTGGACGAGGTCTTCGAGTACGACAAGGAGCGCGAGGCCGAGCGCTGCTTCCGCACCACCGACGAGGCGCATCCGGGAGTCGCGCGCCTGTACGCGCAGCACGACCGCTACCTCGCAGGCTCGGTGACAGTGTTCGACCGCCTCGAGCCCGCCTTCCCGGAGCTCCACAAGGATCCCGCCGACACGCGCGCCCTCTTCTCGGACCGCGGCTGGCGGCGCGTGGTCGGTTTCCAGACCCGCAACCCGATCCACCGCGCCCACGAGTACCTGACGAAGTGCGCGCTCGAGACCGTCGACGGTCTCCTGATCCATCCGCTCGTCGGCGAGACGAAGTCGGACGACGTGCCCGCCGAGACCCGCGTGCAGGCGTACGACGTCCTCGTCGAGCGCTACTACCCGAAGGATCGCGTCGTCGTCTCGGCCTTCCCGGCTGCGATGCGCTACGCGGGGCCGCGTGAGGCGGTCTGGCACGCGATCTGCCGCAAGAACTACGGCTGCTCGCACTTCATCGTCGGCCGCGACCACGCGGGGGTGGGCGATTACTACGGCACCTATGACGCCCAGCTCATCTTCGACGAGTTCGAGCCGCACGAGCTGGACATCGAGCCGATGTTCTTCGAGCACGCGTTCTACTGCCGCGTCTGCGGGCAGATGGCGACGCCGAAGACGTGCCCACATCTCGCGGACGACCACGTTTTCCTCTCGGGGACGAAGGTCCGCGAGCTGCTCTCGGAGGGCAAGCTTCCGCCGGAGGAGTTCTCGCGTCCCGAGGTGGCCGAGATCCTGATCTCGGCGTACCGCAGCTAGCGCGTCGCCGTAACCAGCAGCTCGTAGCCGTCGCGGAGGAAGGGCGTGCGGTCGATCAGCGCTCCGATGTCGCCGGGCGTGAACTCGCCTTCCTCGGTGACGTACGCGTCGATGTGCTCCGGCGGGGTGAGGTCGAAGCGCTCCTCGCCTGGGTCGCGCGGTTCGGCGGGGGTCAGCTTGATCACCTCGCACGCGACGATCACCGGCCTGCCGGCCTTCTTCGCCGCCTTTGCGAGCCCGGCCGTGCCGATCTTGTTCACCAGTGAGCCGTCGCGGAAGACGGTGTCCGCCCCGATGAGGAGCAGGCTGACCGTGCCGACCGCGTGCTCTGCGTCGGTGTCGTCGACGATGTCGGTGGCGAGCCCGATCTCGCGGAGGCTCTCGGCGAGCTCGCGCCCCTCGCCGCCCGGGTCGGACACAGTGCAGACGACCCGGTCGGGCGGCGTGTGCTCGAGGGCCTCGCGAACGGTGGCCGAGGCCGAGTGCGTCATGACGACGCCCTGGATGTGCTGGCTGAGGAGGACGGCGATCGTCTTCGCGGCCCGCTCTCGCGCTTCGACGACCGCGCGAGCCTCTTCGGCCATCTGCTCGGGCGAACGCCCGCCGGCCGCGATCACCCGGCCCAGCGCGCCGGCGATCGCGCCCATCGCGGGCCGCGCGCGCACGAGCTCTCGGGCAACCGGCATGGGGTCCTCGCCGAGCTCGATCGCCTCCGCGACCGCCTCGACCGCCTCTATCGCGAGCCAGCTCGCTCCGTGCGTGTCGTCGTTTGCGACTCGTTCAATCCGCTCGGCCAGTTTCGGGTCCATCCGCCTCCTTCCACGCCGAACGCGGCCAGAGTACCCGAACCGGGAGGCCGTGCTCGTGCCAATGGTAGCCTGCTGCGGATGGCTGAGATCGAGACCATCCCTGTAGTCAAGCCGGATCTGGCGCATGCGGGCACGCCGTCCGTGTCGCTCGTCGTTCCCGTCTACAACGAGGAGGGGACGGTCGAGGAGGTCTACCGGCAGTCCGTCGCCGCGCTCGAGAGCCTCGGGCGGCCCTACGAGATCATCTTCGTCGACGACGGTTCCTCCGACGGAACCTGGCGCACGTTGGAGCGGCTCCACGAGAGCGACGCGGAGCTCAGAGCCGTTCGCCTGAAGCGGAACTTCGGCCAGCATCCGGCCATGCACGCCGGTCTCGTCCGGGCGCGCGGCGACATCGTCGTGACAATGGACGGCGACTTGCAGAACTCGCCCGCCGACCTGCCCAGGCTCGTGGCAGCCGTGGACGCCGGCGCCGACGTCGCCAGCGGACGCAGGCCCGTTCGCCAGGACTCCTGGGGCCGCACGCTTCCGTCCAAGCTCATCAACGGAATGCTGCGCCGCTTCACGCGTGCGGACATCTCCGACTTCGGCTGCGCCTTCAACGCGTACTCGCGCGACGCTCTGACTCCGGTGCTCGGGGTCATCGGCAAGCAGAAGTTCACCAAGGCCCTCGTCCTCTCGGCCGGCGCGAGCGCGGTCGAGGTGGAGCTCGACCATCGCGCCCGCGAGGGCCGCTCTCGCTACTCCCCGCTTCGACTTACGCGCCTGGCGCTGCACGTCCTCGCCGGCTTCTGGCCGCAGCCGATTCAGTGGGCCGGCGTCCTCATCGGGATGCTCTGCGGGACGTTCGCCCTCGTCGTCGGAATCTGGGCGACGGTCGTCTGGGCCCTGCGCGGAGACTTCCCCGGAATGCTCTATCTCGGCGGCCTCGTGCTCGGCGTCCTCGCGGTCCAGGGATTCATTCTCGCGCTGGTCGGGGAGTACTTAGGACGGATCCAGCGGGATGTCGAAGGACGCCCTCTCTACACGATCGAGTCCGAGCTCGAATGAGACCAAAGCGCATTCTCGTCACCGGCGGCGCCGGGTTCATTTCGTCGAACTTCGTGCGCCATCTGCTCTCTTCCACGCCCTACGAGGTCGTCTCCCTCGACGCCCTCACGTACGCGGGGAACATGGACAACCTCGCCGACTTCATCGGCCACGAACGCCTCTCCTTCGTCCACGGTGACATCCGCGATCCAGACCTCGTCGCCGAGGTGGTCTCGGACATCGACGTGATCGTCAACGCGGCCGCCGAGTCGCACGTGGAGAAGTCGATCGAGGAGGGCGGCGGCGAGTTCGTCACGACCAACGTCGAAGGGACGCAGGTGCTGCTCGACGCGATCCGCCGGCGGCCCGTCGACCGCTTCATCCTTTTCTCCTCGAGCGAGGTCTACGGGACGGCGCTCGATGCCCCCATGGACGAAGAGCATCCGCTCAACCCGCGCAGCCCGTACGCGGCGACGAAGGCGGGGGCCGACCGGCTCGCGTACTCGTACTGGGTCACCTACGACCTTCCGATCGTGATCGTGCGGCCGTTCAACAACTACGGGCCCTATCAGCATCCGGAGAAGGTCGTTCCGCGCTTCATCACGAACGCGCTCCAGGACGAGCCGCTCACGGTGCACGGCGACGGCCACGCCAGCCGCGACTGGGTCTTCGTGGACGACGTCGCCGAGGCGATCGAGGCAGTCATCGCGGCCGACGACCGCGTGCACGGCGAGGTCATCAACCTCGCGACGGGCCGCGATCTCTCGGTCGAGGCCATCGCGGACGCGGTGCTCGAGCGGCTCGGAAAGCCGGCTTCGCTCAAGGTGCACACTCCTGAGCGGCCGGGCCAGGTCGACCGTCACATCGGCTCGACGGACAAGGCGGAGAGCGTGCTCGGGTGGCGCGCGCGCACCGCTTTCGAGGACGGGCTTGACCGTACCATCGGGTGGTACGACGACAATCGGGCGTGGTGGGAATCCCCGCTGCGAGCAGAGACAAGCGTTTACTCGTCCTAGGGGCCGGTCCGGCCCAGCTCGGCCTGCTGCGCGCAGCGCGCGAGCGGGGCCTCTTCGTCATCGCGCTCGATCGCGATCCGGCCGCGCCCGGATTCGAGTTCGCCGATCGCCGCGCGGTCGTCTCGACCGAGGACGAGCCGGCCATCGGCATGCTCGCCGCCGCCGAGGAGCTCGATGGTGTCATCGCGCCCGGAATCGACTGGCCGGTCGCCATCGCCGCGCGCCTGGCCGCTCGGCTCGGCCTCAGCCACCCGCTCTCGCCGGTGACGGCGGCGGTGGCGGTTTCCAAGCTTCGGCAGCGCGAGCGCCTCGCGGAGCACGGAGTCCCCCAGTCCGAGTGGCGCGTGGTCACCGAGGCGCCCGACGACCTCTCGGTGCCTCTCGTCGTGAAGCCGCCCGACCGGCAGGGCCAGAAGGGGCTTTCGCTCGTGCGCGACCGCCAGCACCTGCAGGGGGCAGTGGAGACGGCGGTCAGAGCCTCCCGCACGAGTGTCGCGCTCGTCGAGGAGCTCGTCGAAGGGCCCGAGGTGACGGTGAACGCCTTCTCGACCGGCGGCCATTTCCACCCGCTGGCCGTCAACGACCGCATCACCGCGACCGACGAAGCCGCCTTCGGCGTCGCGCTTGCCCACGCCTGGCCGAGCGAGCACGAGGTGGAGGGCGCGATCGAGGTTGCCGGCGCCGCCGCCATGGCGCTCGGCATCGAGAACGGCCCCACGTACACGCAGGTCGTGCTCGGGCCCGAGGGTCCCAAGGTGATGGAGCTCGCCGCGAGAGTGGGAGGCGGCCACGACGCCGAGCTCTGCCTCGCAGCCATCGGTGTCGACCTGAACGGCCTCGCTCTTGCCGCCGCGTTGGGCGAGCCGGTCGAGGTGCCCGACCCGCAGCCCCAGGGCGGCGCCTGCGTCCGCTTCCTCGTCGCACCCGCCGGGACGCTCGAGAGCGTCGACGGGATGGAAGAGGCGCTCGCCCTCGAGGGCATCGTCGACGCGCGCGTCTACCGGCGGCCGGGCTGGACCTTCACGCCGCTTCGCCGCGGCGCCGATCGGGCGGGCTTCGTTCTCGCCACGGGAAGCTCACGCGACGATGCGCTTGGCAAAGCCGACCGCGCGGCCGAGTTAATACGCTTCGAGACGGCCGATGCAGAAGCTCTCGTCCCGTAGGGAAACCTTTCCTCTCCTTCCAGCCCCCCGCGATCGGGCCGGAGGAGATCGCCGCCGTCACCGAAACGCTCGCGAGCGGCTGGCTCACGACCGGCCCACGGGCCGCGGAGCTCGAGGAGCGGGTCGCCGAGCTGACCGGGGCGAAGCACGCTCTCGCCCTCTCCTCGGGAACCGCCGCCCTCCACCTCTCGCTCGCCGGCCTGGCCATCGGCCCCGGGGACGAGGTCATCACATCTCCGATCACCTGGCCCGCGACGGCCAACGTCGCCGTCCACCTGGGCGCCAAGCCTGTCTTCGTCGACGTGCGGGACGACGATCTCAACATCGATCCCTCGCTGGCGGTGGAGGCGATCACACCGCGCACCAAGGCGATCATGCCGGTGGATCTCGCGGGGCAACCTGCCGATCTCGACCCGCTCCTGGCCACCGGGATCCCGGTCGTCGAGGACGCCGCCCACGCCATCGAGGCGGAGTACCGCGGGCGCAAGGTCGGCGCCATCGCCGACGCCACCTGCTTCTCGCTCTACGCGACGAAGAACGTCGCCGCCGGCGAAGGCGGCGCCGTCACGACCGATGACGACGACCTCGCCGACGCGATCCGGGAGTTCCGGCTCACCCGCCGGGGGGACGGATCGCTCTACGACATCAAGGTCGCCGGCTTCAAGACCAACCTCTCGGACATCCATGCGGCGATCGCCCTCTGCCAGCTCGACAAGCTCGAGCGCCACGCGGAGATCCGGGCGAGCCACGTCGAGGCCTACGACGCCGCGGTCGCCGAGCTTCCAGGGTTCACGCCGCTTGCGCGCGACCCGCGCGATCGCCACTCCCTCCATCTCTACGTCGTCCGGATCGACGAAGAGGAGGCCGGTGCCGACCGCGACGCCTATCAGCGGGCGCTCGGCGAGGAGAACATCGGCACGAGCATCCACTTCCTCCCAGTGCACACCCTGACCTACTACCGCGAGCGCTTTCCCGACCAACCCGCGCTGCCAGTGGCGGAGCAGGCCGGGCGCGAGGTGCTCTCGCTGCCTCTCTCGCCCGCGCATTCCGACGCCGACATCGCTGACGCGATCGCGGCGCTGCGCCGCGTGCACGCCGGCTTCGCCCGGTGAAGATCAGCCGCCCCGTTCGCATCGGGCTCCAGCTCGCCGTCAGTGTCGGGATCCTCGCGTACCTGCTGTGGCAGATCGACGTCGGCAAGACGATCGACCTCATCCGCTCGAGCAACGGCTGGTACTTGCTCGCCGCGTACGCGATCTTCCTCGCCACGACCGTCGGGATGGCCTGGCGCTGGGGCGCGCTCCTCGCCTCGAAGGGGATGCGAGAGCCGCTGCCCTGGCTGACGAAGCTCTACTTCATGGGCTACGCGGCGGGCCAGATCCTGCCGACGGCGATCGGCGGGGACGCCGTGCGCATCGCCGCGCACGCGCGCCGGCGCCCTGGCCGTGGGGGAGAATCCGCAGCGGCCGTGCTCATGGAGCGCGTCCTCGGCGCGGCCGGGACGCTTCTCCTCGTCGCCATCGGCCTCGTCTTTGCCATCGGGCGCTACGACGACATAGCGCTCGTCGTCTGGCTCGAAGGGATCTTCGTCGTCGCCACGGCGCTGATTTTCCTCGTCATGTTCTCGCGGCGGGCGAATACCTGGCTCCAGGCCCGCTCGGCCTCGAGGCGGCTGGCCCGCGCCCTCCAGAGCGTCTGGCAGGCCCTGCACGACTACCGGCTCAAGCCGCGCGTTCTCATTGTCGTCACCGCCGTCACGGTCGGGATTCAGGCGCTCCGCATCGTCGCGATCTGGCTCTGCGGGGAGGCCGTGGGCGTCAACGTCTCCGTGCTCGTCTACATCGTGATGGGGCCGCTCCTCTTCCTGATCATGCTGATCCCCTTCACGATCAACGGTCTCGGCGTCCGCGAGGCGTTCTTCATCGCGTTCCTCGGGCGTTTCGGCGTTTCCGCCGACGCGGCCTTCGCGACCGGCTTCCTCTTCTACGCGATCGCCATCGGCGCGTCCCTTCCGGGCGCGCTCATCATCCTCTGGGAGAGCGTGCGTCCACCGCGGCCGGCTCAACCGGTTGACCCCTCGAGCGCGCGGGTACCGTAGCCAGGCGTGACGCGCAAGAGGCTTACCATCGGCCTTGTCGTCGCCCTGCTCCTCTTCGCCGCCGGAGCGGCGGCCGCGGTCTGGATCTACCAGCAGCGCCATCCCGCGGACGTGCGCGGCTCCTCGACCGAGGAGTTCGACACCCTCGAAGAGCCCGGCACGACGACCAGGCCCGAGGAGGAGGTTCTCAAGGTGCCGTGGCCGACCTACGGCCTCGACAACCAGCGGACCCGCGTCGCGTCCGACTTCTCCCACCGGCCCCCGTACGACAAGCTCTGGGTGGTCAACGGCAAGAGCTTGCTCGAGTTCCCGCCGGTCGTTGCGTACGATCACGCCTACATCGGGACGAACCACGGGCTCTTCTTCGCCATCGACTCGAAGACGGGCACGATCGACTGGCAGAAGGACTTCAGGAAGTGCATTGCCGCGTCGCCGCAGGTCGGCGACGGCGTCATCTACCAAGGCCTGATGGATCCCTCGCCGTGTGGGAAGCACGGCCAGACGGCGCCCGGCTACATGGTCGCGATGAACGCGCAGACCGGCCAGCAGCTCTGGAGGTTCAAAGCCGGAGTGATCGAGTCGCCGCCCCTGCTCGTTGACCGGATCCTCTATTTCGGCTCCGTGGGACAAGAAAATCTACGCGCTCGACGTCGAGACTCACAAGCCCATCTGGACGTATGCCACTGACGACAAGGTGAAGGACGGCGCCGCCTACGCGCGCGGAGTGGTTGTGATGGGCTCCTACGACGGGAGCGTCTACGCGCTCGACGCACGGTCCGGGAAGCTCCGCTGGAAGGCCTCCGCGCAGTCGCGTTTCGGGGGCCGCGGCACCTGGTACGCGACGCCGACGATCGCCTACGGCCGTGTCTTCATCGGGAACACCGACGGGAAGATGTACGCATTCGGACTGCGGAGCGGAAAGCTCCTCTGGGCGACGAGCACCGGCGGGTATGTCTACTCCTCGGCGGCGGTCTTCGACCGCACGGTCTACGCCGGCTCCTATGACGAGAATTTCTACGCCTTCGATGCGGCCACCGGCGACGTTCGCTGGAAGTTCCCCGCGGGTGGGCCGATCTCCGGGGCTCCGACGGTGATGGAGGGAGTCGTCTACTTCTCGACTCTGAAGGGGAAGACGTTCGCGCTCGACGCGAAGAGCGGCAAGCAGCTCTGGGTCTTCGGCGACGGCCAGTACTCGCCGCTCGTCGCCGACGACGAGCGCGTCTACCTCGTGGGCGTGAAGAAGCTGTACGGGATGACGCCGCGCTGAGCGACCGCCCGGTCATCGTCCTGGGCGTCTCCCGCAGCGGCACCACGCTGCTCAAGGAGATGCTCGACTCGCACTCCGCGCTCGCGATCCCGACGGAGTCCTATTTCATCCCGCAGCTCTGGGCTCGCCACCGCCGGAGCTTCGACACTGACGCCTTTCTCGACGACCTCGGGCGGCTCGCTCGCGTGCGTGAATGGGGAGTGACGCCTGAGCAGGTGCGGGAGCGCCTGCCCGCGAGCGCGACCGCCGCCGACGGCATCCGCGCGATCTACCAGACCTATGCGGATGGTCGGGGCAAGGCCCGGTACGGGGACAAGACCCCGTCGTACATGCAGGAGCTCGACCTGCTCGAGCGCGTCTTCCCTGAGGCGCAGTACGTCCACCTCGTGCGCGACGGCCGCGACACGGCGCTTTCGTTGGTCGCGATGCGCCGCCGGCCGCGCTTCAATCTGGCCCGCCCACGGGGTCTCGCGACCTTCGCCAGCCAGTGGCGGCTCGAGGTCGAGCGTGCGCGGGAGCTCGACCGCCGGATTCCCGAGCGCTACCACGAGCTCCGCTATGAGGATCTCGTCCGGGAGCCGCAGGCCGAGCTCGAGCGGGTGAGCGAGTTCCTCGGGCTCGAGTTCGAGCCGGCCATGCTCGCCTACCACGAGGGCGTCGACGGGAGCACGCTCGAGGACCATCCGCTCCTGGCCAAGCCGCCGACCGCCGGCATGCGCCGCTGGCAGGAGCAGATGAGTGCCGCCGACGTCCAGGTCTTCGAAGCGATCGCTGGCGACACCCTCTTGGAGCTCGGCTACGAGCGCGCCTATCCGGATCCGACCGGGCGGGCGCGGGCCTACGGCGCCGCTGTGGACGCTTCCTATCGCGCCCGACTCGCCTCCTGGAAGGGCAGCCTCGCCGTGGTTCGCCGCTCGCCCGCGTGGCGCGTTCGGCAGGCCTACATACGGAGAACGGCCGGAGCCTGAGCTAGATTCGCCCGGTGTACGAGGGACGCACAGTGGCGGTCGTCGTCCCCGCCTACAACGAGGACGCGCTGATCGGCTCGACTGTCGAGGGCATCCCTTCCTTCGTCGACCGCATCATCGTCGTCGACGACGGCTCGAAGGACGCCACCGCCGCCCGCGCGCAGAACGCCGACAAGCGTGTCGAGGTCATCTCCCACGAGAAGAACCAGGGCGTCGGCGCGGCGATTGTCACCGGCTACAAGCGGGCGATCGCCAACGGCGTGGACGTCACCGCCGTCATGGCCGCCGACGGCCAGATGGATCCGGACGACCTCGAGACGCTCGTCCGCGCCGTTGCGCTCGGGGAGACCGACTACGCGAAGGCCAACCGGCTCTTCACTGGCCAGGCCTGGCAGCTGATCCCGCGGACGCGGTACCTCGGGAACGCGGCGCTCTCGTTCCTGACGAAGATCGCCTCCGGGTACTGGCATGTCGCCGACTCGCAGTCCGGCTACACGGCGGTCAACCTCGAGACGCTCAAGCTCTTGGACCTCGACCGCGTCTACCGCCGCTACGGCTTTCCGAACGACCTCCTCGTCCACCTGAACGTCTTCAACCGCCGGGTGCGTGACTACCCGTCACGGCCGATCTACGGTGTCGGCGAGCGGAGCGGAATCCGCCTGCGCCACGTCGTCCCCAAGATCTCGTGGCTCCTGCTCAAAGGCTTCTTCTGGCGGATGGGGCAGAAGTACGTCATCCGTGACTTCCACCCGCTCATCCTCTTCTACACGCTGGGTGGACTGCTCTTCGGCGTGGGGATGGCGCTCGGCATCGCGGAGGTGATCCTGCGGTTCCTCGGCAACCCGATCACGAGCGCGAGCATCGTCCTTGTCGCGCTGCTCCTCATCTCGGGTTTGCAGCTCCTGCTCTTCGCCATGTGGTTCGACATGGAGTCGAACAAAGACTTGCGCTAGACCGCAAGAAATCCTTTGCTTCGGCGGCCTATTCCTCCTTCGCCGGCTGAAGCCGGGGCCAGATCGAGGTTCCAATGGCGTGAGTTCTTCCCCACGCGCTGGCAGACGGAGAAGATGCTCGCCCGAGTCCTTTGGGACGACCCGGGCTGGCAGGGGATCCTCCGTGTCGAGAAGATCGAGTTCCGGACCGGAACCGCGAACTAGTCACACAAGCGGCTGCGCCCGCCGCCTGCAGCCGCGAACGAACGAACAACCGAGTACCCACCGGGCCGGGCGTGCCTGCTCCCTAGAATCGCACGAATGCTTTCAGGAAGCGCACAGCGAGGGATGAACTGAGCTCCGTAACCGCGTCCGCTAGGGTCGGGCGAGATACCAGGTTCCTGAGCGTCATCGCCCTCGCGCCCGCGCTTCTTTTGCTCAGTCGCCTACTCCCCGCTTCGGGCCCCGGTCTTGCCTTCAGACTCGCGGCAGCGGCCGCGTGCGTTCTCCTCGTCCCTGGCGCGCTTGTCCTTCGCGTGCTCGGTTGGCCGGCCGGCTCGGTTCTCTCACTCCCGTCGTCGTTCGTGCTCAGCCTCACGGTCGTCGCCGGCGGTCTGGCCCTCACGTTCGCGATCGGCGGCTCGATCCTCGTTGCCGTCGGCTTCGTGTTGGCCGTTTCCCTGGTTTCGGCTGCGATCGGCGTCAAGAAGCCCGCTCACGCCCGGCTCGCACGCCTCGACCGGCGTGCTCTCACAGGGTCGCTCGTCGGGGCGATACCGGTGGCCGCAGTCACCTGGTGGGCGGCCGGCCCGCTGTTTGGAGATGGGCTCTTCCATCTTGCTCGTGCACGAAAACTCGCAGAGTTCGATGCCCTCAGCGCCTTGACGACGGTGGACGAATTCAAGGACGGTGGCCTCCACCCGGGTTACGCCTTCCCGCTCTGGCAAGGTGTCGACGCGCTCATCGCCCGCCTGGCAGGAGTCGACGTCACCGCCGTTCTCCTGTACCTCCCGGCGATTCTCGTCCCGCTGGCGTTCCTGCTCGCCTACGTGGCCGGGAAAACAGTGTTCGGATCGTGGTCGGGCGGCGTGGCGCTGGTCGTGATCCAGGCGGCGCTGGTCGGGTTCTCTCGCCGCGACCACTTCTTCGAAGGCACCGGGCTCTTCGAGACGCTCTCACAACCGCAGGCAGCCAGCCGGTTGCTCCTCGCGCCGGCGCTGCTGGCGCTCGCCGTCGCGTTCGCGGTTAACGGGGGCAGGGTCCTGCTCGTCTCCGTAGCCGCTGCGGGGTTTGCTCTGGCGGTAGTGCATCCGACCTACGCGCCTTACGTCGCGCTGGTCTTCGGCGGTTTCCTCGTCGCGCGGGCTGTCCTCATCCGTGGTTGGGAGCCCCTGTTGACTCGCGGGACCGTCGCGCTCGGAGCGCTGCTGGTTCCTTTCGGGCTCCTGCTCGTGCTTCTCCTCCCGATCGTCGAGGGGACACAAGGTCTGGGTCGGTCGGCGGACCGCGCTGCGCGGCTCGGGCACAACAACGGCTTCACCGTTCTCGGTGACTGGTTCGGATACTCCCCGAGCGCAATCGCGCGCGAAGGTCCGGTCGTCGTCGCGGGCCTTCTGGCGATCCCGTTCGCTGCCTTGGCGGCTCGTCGCCTGTGGGCGGCCTTCGTGCTCGGTGGGTCGCTTGCGGTACTCGTGGTGCTCCTCACTCCGCCCCTCTTCACGGCTCTCTCGGACGTCGTGTCCGTTTCCCAGTCGCGGCGCCTCGCGAGCTTCATCCCGCTCGGATTCGCCGTTGCTGGGGCATGCATCCTCCTTTCGCGCTTCAGGATGCTGGCCGGTGGGTTCGCGTTCGCAGCCGGCCTCGTCCTCGTCATCGTCTACCCGGGTGAGTTCACGCGGACGGTGGAGGCCGCTGCTCCGGCGTGGGCCGTGGTTTTCGCAGTAGTCGGTGGGTTCGTCGCTCTCGCCGCCGGAGCTCTCCTTCGCGGCGGAGGGCCGACCCCCACCGCGTGGGCGGTGGCGATCGCGCTCGCATTCACGGCCCCCGTCGCGGTCGCCGGGCTCAACGCCGTGCAAAGCGGAGAGACCGTTGGCGGCCTCACCCCCGCCGTCATCGCTGCGCTGCGCGAGCATGTCCGGCCGGGCGAGATCGTCTTCTCCGATCCGGAGACCGCCTACGAGGCCGCCGCATACGCCCCCGTCTACATCAACGCCGCCCCTCGCGGCAACGTGGCCGACACCAGGCGGAACCGTCCGCGAGCGCGGCTGCAGGATGCGCGTCGCTTCTTCCACGGCCCCATGACGAACGCGTCGCGCGCCGCCATGCTCGACCGTTACGGCGCCGACTGGCTGGTCGTCGGACCGACCGAGACGCTGCCGACGAGCTTCCTCGGGACGCTCCCTCGGGTGTTCTCAGAGGACGGCTACGCGCTGTATCGGGTGCGGGGATGAGGCTGGGCGAAGCGGCGCCGGAGAGCTCGCCTCGGCGACGGCCACCGCGACTCGCATCCTCCGTCTCCTTCGCTCCGGGCGAGGTCAGCCGCTTTCTTGCTTGCATCGCGGCGGCTCCGGCTGTGCTGTTGCTCGCCCATCTGCTCCCGGCTTCGGGCCCCGGCCTGGCGCTCCGACTGGCCGGCGCAGCTGCGTGCGTCCTGCTCGTTCCGGGCGCCCTCATGTTCCGCGCGGCAGGGTGGTCCGAGCAGATCGGCGTGGCCGTTGCGGCGTCGTTCGCGCTGAGCTTGGCGGTCCTCGCCCTGGGGCTTGGATTAGTCTTCCTCGTCGGCGGTCCGGTTACCGTTGCGCTCATCCCACCCGCAGGCGCGTCGTTGCTCGCTACAGGGGTGCTCGTCACACGCAGGCCGGTGGAGGCTGCGGAAAGCCGATCGTGGGCCGTCGTCGCGGTGCTTGGCTTAGGGGTTGCGTATGCCGCCGTCCTCTGGTTTGCGGCGGGGCCCCTCCAAAGCGATGGCTTCTTCCACGCGGCCCGTGTCCGCAAGCTCGCCGAGCTTCCCTCGCTGACCTCGCTCTCGAGCGTCGGCGAGTTCCAGAACGGCAGCCTGCACCCCGGCTATCTCTTTCCGCTCTGGCATGCCGCGGAGGCGCTCGTTGCCCGTCTCGCCGGGGTCGACGTGATCGACGTCGTCGTCTACCTCCCCGCGGTGCTGGTTCCGCTCGCGTTCGTGCTCGCGTACGCAGCGGGGCGGGCGGTCTTCGAATCACCGGTGGGCGGAATCGGGCTCGTCCTCGCGGAGTTGGCCCAGTTCGGGTTCGTGCGTGGAGGGGCAAATCCGGCCGGCACCGGTCTTTTCGAAAACCTCGGCTGGCCGCGTGAGGCGGCGCTCCTTCTCCTCTTTCCCGCGCTCGTCGCGCTTGCGTTCAACTTCCTCACAGGAGGGCGACGCGTCGTTCTCGTCGCCTTGGGCGCGGCCGCCGTGGCCCTCACGGCCATTCATGCGACGTATGTGCCCTTTGCCGCACTGTGGATCGCCGGTTTTCTGGTCGCCCGCGTCCTGCTCATTCGCGCGTGGGAGCCGTTGCTCACGCGGACGGCGATCGCTCTGGGAGTCCTCCTCGCGCCGTTCGGGCTCTTCCTCCTGGCCGTGTTACCGATCGCGGACAGCATGGCTGCGTTCACCCCGGCAGGCGGATCGCGAACCGCGGAGCTTCGCCACTACGGTCTCGCGGGCTTCACGAGGGTCGACGGCTGGTTCGGCCTGTCACCGAGCAAGGTCGCCCGCGGAGGACCGCTCGTCGTGGGCGGCCTGCTTGCGATCCCCCTTGCGGCCTTCGCCGCCCGGCGCCTCTGGGCGGCGCTCGTCCTCGGCGCTTCGCTCTGCATCTTGACCCTCGTCCTCGTCCCGCCGCTTTTCACGGCGCTTTCCGATGCCCTGACGCTGTCCCAGGCGCGTCGCCTGCCGCAGTTTCTACCCGTTGCATTCGCGGTCGTCGGAGGGTGCGCGGTGCTTTCCCGTCTGAGGGTAGTGGGCGCCACGATGGCGGCCGGCGCGGGGCTCCTCTTCGTGCTGCTCTATTTCAGCTACCACTACGAGCCGCTCGGTCCCGCCTGGGTGGTCCCGGTTGCCGTGGCGGGCGGTCTCGCGGCGATCGCTGCCGGGGCGTTCGTCGGGACTTCCGAGGGCCATGACGACCGCTTCTGGCTCGTAGCGATAGTCGCCTTCGTTCTCCCGACGGCCGTCGCGGGGCTCGCGGGGGTCGAGAGAGGCAGCGCGGATCGGTCGCTCACGCCGGGCGTCATCCAGGCCCTCCGGTCGGATGTTCCTGCAGGAGACGTCGTGTTCTCCGATCGACGGACCGCATACGCCACCGCGGCCTACGCGCCTGTGTACATCAACGCCTCCACGCCCACGCACGCCGCGGACACACGCAAGAACCAGCTCGTGCGCCGCTCGCACGATGCGACGCGGTTTTTCAACGGCAGCTCATTGAGCGACCCGACCAGGGAGGGCATACTCGCTCGCTGGCGGGCCGATTGGGTCCTCGTCGACAAGCGGCGCCCGCATCCGGAAGCATTCCTGCGGCGGCTTCGCCTGGTGTACGAGGACGGACGCTTTGCGCTGTACAAGGCGGACGCCTGAAACGCTCGCGCCGGCCCGCGGCGGTTTCGTCTGAACCGCATGGCTACGATTGCTGGCCATGAACCGGACGATTCTCGTGACCGGCGCAAGCGGCTTCGTGGGAACGCACGCGCTCGAACGCGCGGGCGCCCATGGCTTAGAGGCGGTGGCCGCGCGCGGAGATTTGCGCGATGCCGACACGGCCGAGGCCCTCGTGCGCGAGACGTCGCCGTCGGCGGTTCTGCACCTCGCGTCGACGCGCGCTCGGGCAGGCGACGACGCCTGGCGCTGGCTGGCGGATGACCTCCGCATGGCCGGGAACGTCCTCTCGGCCGTCGCTTCCCATGCGCCCCAGGCACCTGTCCTCGTCCCGGGGTCGGCAGCTGAGTACGGGCTCGCGCGGCCCGAGCCAGTCTCGGAGGCAACCCCCGTCGCGCCGGTCAGCACGTATGGGGCGGTCAAGTCCGTCCTCGAGGAGGCCTGCACGGCCCGCGCCCTGCGTGGGAACGTACGGGTGATCTGGGCGAGGAGCTTCAACCACGTCGGTCACGGCCAAGGGCTCGAGGCGCCGGTGCCGAGCTGGGCAAAGCAAGTAGCCGAAGCCGAGCTTGTAGGTGGAGGCACGCTACGCACGGGTCGCCTCGACGTCTTCCGGGATTTCCTTGATGTGCGCGACGTGGCCGACGCCTATCTCGAACTTCTCGGCAGCCCGGCCGAAGGGGTGGTGAACGTCTGCTCGGGTGTCGGCGTCAGGCTGGGCGAGATCGCGGAAGCGATCGTCGCACTAAGCGGCGCTGCGATCTCGCTCGAGCAGGACCCTGGCCTGCAACGGCCGGTCGACCCACCCTCGGTCGTCGGCGACCCCGCGCTGCTGTTCAAGCTGACCGGCTGGCGGCCGAGCATCGACCTTGAGGTCAGCTTGCGGGACGTCCTCGGCGAATGGCGGCGGCGCCTGGGCGAGCAGGAGAGCTCGCTGGTCGCGCGAGAGGCCTGACGGCATGGCTGCTCCGACCCTCGTCACCGGTGCCGGCGGTTTCATCGCGAGCCATCTCGTCCAGCGACTCCTCGACGAGGGAGTGTCCGTGCGCGCGCTCTGCCGCTACACCTCGCGGCGAGAGATCGGAAACCTCACAGACCTGCCTGAAAGCACACGCGACGAGGTAGAAATCGTCTTCGGCGACCTGCTCGACCGAGACTTCGTCGCCAAGGCGATCGCCGGGTGCGACGCCGTATACCACCTCGCGGCCTCGATCTCCGTACCGTACTCCTTCGTTGCTCCGAGGGAAGTCGTGCGCACGAACGTCGAGGGGACACTGAACGTTCTGACGGCAGCGCGCGACGCGCAGACGCCGCGAATCCTCCATATGTCGTCCAGCGAGGTGTATGGCACGGCGCAGTACACGCCGATCGACGAAGCACACCCACTCCACGTCCAGTCCCCGTACGCGGCGAGCAAGGTCGGCGCTGACAAGCTTGCCGAATCCTTCTTCCTCGCGTTCGAGGTTCCAGTGCGAGTCGCGCGTCCGTTCAACACCTTCGGCCCCCGCCAGTCGCTTCGGGCTGTGATTCCGACCATCGTTGCCCAGGCCCTCGATGGCGACGTCGTGCGGCTCGGCGCCCTCTCTCCCTCGCGGGATTTCGTCTACGTCGCCGATACTGCCGACGCCCTCGTTCGCCTCGTCGCGGAGCCAACTGCCAGCGGACAGACGTTCAACGTTGCGACCGGGGTGGACGTGTCGGTCGAGGACGTCGTTGGAATCGTGAGCGAGCTGCTCGGCCGCGAGCTCGTCGTCGAAGTCGAGCCGGCGCGGCTGCGCCCGGGCGATAGCGAAGTCTTCCAGCTCTGCGGCGATTCCTCGAAGCTACGGGAGCTGGTCGGCTGGGAGCCGACGACGAATCTCCGCGATGGGATCGCTGCCGTGATCGACTGGATGAGCAAGCGCCGGCCCGGCCTCGCGACCGACACGTACGTCGTCTAATGAAGGCCGTGATCATGGCCGGGGGTCGCGGCAGTCGCCTGGCTCCGTACACGACGGTTCTGCCGAAGCCGCTCATGCCGCTCGCCGACCGTCCCGTGATCGACGTCGTCCTCCGGCAGCTGGTCCGCGCCGGAGTCGAAGGAGTCCTCATTTCAGTGGGCCACCTGGGCAGCCTGCTCGAGTCCTGGATCCGCAGCGAGGCAGACTACGGAGTTCCCGTTTCGTTTCTCTACGAGGACGAGCCGCTCGGCACGGCCGGTGCGCTCGGCAACATCGAGTCACCGGAGGGGACGTTCCTCGCCTTGAACGGTGACATTCTCACGACGCTCTCGTTTGCCGAGCTGGCCGACTTCCATCGGACGTCTGAGGCCATCGCCACGATGGCGGTGAAGGAGCGGACGGTCGAGATCGAGTACGGCGTCGTCCATAGGGGCGACGACGGTTACGTAATGCGTCTTGAAGAGAAACCGCGCCTCGGCTACACGGTCAGCATGGGTGTCTACGCGTTCGAGCCCGCCATCGTCGAGCACATCGAACGAGGAGAGCGAATCGACTTTCCCGATCTCCTCGCGCGCGCGATCGCGGCAGGCGATCGCGTCGCCGCGTATCCGTTCGACGGCTACTGGCGAGATATCGGCAACCGGGACGACTACGAGGCGGCAATCGCCGACTTTGGTGCCGACCCGCGCCGCTTCTTGGAGTGAAGGTCGCGCTCCTCACGACCTCATATCCGCGCGACGAGAACGACTTCGCGGGTGGCTTCATTGCGGGGACGGTGTCCAGGCTTCGTGCGCGGGGCGTCGAGGTCGAGGTCGTCGGTCCGAGTTCCTACCGGGATTTTGGCCTCACCTACGGGGCCGGCGTGGTCGCCAACGTCAGGCGACGGCCTTGGGCGGCTCCCCTCCTGCTCGGCTCGCTGACCCGCGCCGCGCGCCGTGCCGGTGCTACCGCCGATCTCGTCCACGCGTACTGGCTTCCGCTCGGGATCGCCGGCGCGCTATCGGGGCGACCCTACGTCGTGTCGTTGCCGGGAACGGATATGGAGCTCGCCGCTCGCGCGCCTCGCCTCGCCCGGCCGATCCTGAAGCGCGCCCGCGTCACGCTGGCCGTCTCGCACGCCATCGCCGAGCAGGCCCGTGGACTCGGCGCCCGGGACGTCCGCGTCGTTCATCCCGGGATGGAGATTCCCGCCAACCCCGGCGAGAAGGCCGAACCGACGGAAGTCTTGTTCGTGGGACGGCTCTCGCCCGAAAAGGGCATCGAGGACCTGATGAAAGTGGCCGACGGGCTGAACCTCAAGGTCGTCGGCGACGGGCCGCTCCGTGCGAGCGTTCCCAACGGTCTCGGCTACCTCCCGCGGGCGGAGGTCCTCGAGCACTACCGTCGTGCCGCAGTCGTCGTGTGTCCCTCGCGGCGCGACGGCTTCCCGCTCGCCTGCGCCGAGGCGATGGCGTACGGCTGCGCCGTGGTGGCCACGTCAGTCGGTGGGCTGCCAGATATGGTGATCGACGGCGAAACGGGTCTCCTCGTCCCGCCGCGAGACTCCGTCGCCCTGCGGGCAGCCATCGACCGGCTGGTCACCGATCCGGAGCTCAGGCGCCGGCTTGCTGTCGCGGCGAGGAAACGGATCATCGAGATCTGCAGCTGGGACCGGGTCATCGACGCGACGATCGCGTCGTACGAGACCGCCCTCGCCGGCTAGTCCACGTCCGAGCCTGCGGAGCGACCGACGACGAGAATGCCGTCGGCCCAGTACGGACGTAACTGAAGTGCGCCCGCAATCGCCTGGCGGGACATCGCCAGTGCCCAGCCGCTGACCGTCCTGGGACGCCGTGCCGGTGCGGGGCGTTGATAGTAGGCAATTTGTTCGATGCTCCACCCTGTGCGCTCGAACAGGACTTCGAGGGTTCGCGGGCTGAAGAGGGCGAGGTGGTCGGGGTGGATGAGCTCGACGCCGAGGAACGGCGCGAGGAAGTTCTGCAGTGCGGCTGCGTTGGGCGTGGTCACGACGAGGCGCCCGCCCGGCTCTACGAGCTCGTGGCAGGCACGAAGGAACGTCCCCGGCGCCTCGAGGTGCTCGATGATCTCACCGGCCACGATGACCTCGACCGGGTCGATCGGAAGCTCGGCGAGCGCACGCGCGTCCTGGCAGTCGGCCACCAACGCCTCAAAGCCGTTAGTCCGAGCCCATTCCACCCCGTCCGGCTCGATGTCGATGCCGACGATTTCGTGCGCGACATCGGCCAGTCGCGTGTGCAGCCATCGTCCGTCCGCGATCTTTGCCGCCATCAGATGTTCGTCTACGAATCCGAGATGCGCGACTCGCTTGCCTTCCGCCATCTTGAGCAGAAAGTCTTGGCGGTCGACAGGCGCCCCTGTAGGCAGGCGGTGTACCCACGAGATCCCCGTCGGGTCTTCCATCGCCTGGAGAACTCGTCGAGACAGCATCGCGACGATTATGCCGAGGCAGGCTGCTGGCGTCTGCGACGGGTGAACGTTCTGTGTCGCTAGAGAGCCGCCTCGTTCAGCGAGACCCCGTGCTCCAGCGCGGTGTTGGCCTCGTCGGCCCGCTGGCGGCGCGGGACGAAGAGCGCCGCCAGGGCACCCGCCGCGACGACGGCTGCTCCGACCCACACTGCTGGGATAAGGCCGTCGACGAAGGTGGCCGGGGTCTCGTAGCCGCCGTAGCGGGAGAAGACCGACGCGAGGACGGCGACTCCGAACACGCCGCCGAGCTCCCGGATCGCGTTGTTCGTCCCTGACGCCTTCCCCTCTTCCTCGCGGCGGACGCTCGAGAGGACGACGTTCGCAACCGGTGCGAAGAAGAGCGCCATGCCGATGCCCGAGATGACGAATGCCGGCACGAGGTCGCCGTACGGAACCGTCGGGCTGGAGATCATCGCGAGCCAGCCGAGCCCGATCGCCTGCATCGCCAGGCCGACCGCCATGAGCGGCCGCCCGCCGATCCTGTCGGAAAGCGCGCCGGCGATGGGGGCCACGAAGATCGGCATGGCCGTCCACGGCAGCGTCCGCAGTCCCGCCGAGAGGGGCGAGTAACCCTGCACGGTCTGCAGGAACTGCGCGAGCAGGAAGATCGAGCCGAACATCCCGAAGAACATGAACAGGGATGCCACGTTCGTGGCCGCGAACGTTCGGTTCCGGAAAAACCGCATTGGCAGCATCGGCGCCTGCGCGCGGAGCTCCCACCACACGAACGCGGCAACGAATGCGGCTCCCAGGATCAGCGAGCCGACGATCTGCGGACTGCCCCAGCCCAGTGAGTTGCCTCGAACGAGCCCGAGCACGATTCCGAAGAGGCCGACGCTGATGAGGCCGAGGCCCGGCAAATCGAGCCGGGAGTCGGGCCCGAAGCTCTCCGTGAGCCGGCGTGCGGCCAGCGGAGCGAGTGCGATTCCGATCGGGACGTTGAGCCAGAAGATCCACTGCCAGGAGAGCCCTTCGACGACAGCGCCGCCGATGACGGGCCCGAGCGCGACGCCCAGGCCGCCGATTCCGCCCCATGCGCCGAGCGCAAGCCCACGCCGGTTGGGCGGGACCGCAGCGGAGAGGATGGTCAACGTGAGCGGCGTGATGATCGCGCCGCCGAGCCCCTGAACGGCCCGAGCCGCGATCAGGGTCTCGACGTTCGGCGCGAGAGCGGCCGCCGCTGAGGCGGCGGTGAAGATCCCGAGCCCGAGGACGAAGACCCTGCGGCGGCCGAAGCGGTCACCAAGGGCGGCCCCGGTCAGGAGTAGGACGGCGAAGCTCAACGTGTAGGCGTTGACCGTCCATTCGAGGTCCTCGATCGTCGCTCCGAGGTCGAGCCGGATGCTCGGCAGCGCCATCGTCACGACGAGGTTGTCCAGCGTGACCATGAACAGCGCGACCGAGGTGATCACGAACGTCCAGAGGGTCTTCGTCCTTGCGCTCATCTCCTTCCTCCTTCGTGATAGTAAGTAGTCACTCACAAAGTCCTGAAAAAAAACTTGGCTAGAGCTCCGCGCAGCCGGCGAGGAAATCGTGCGCCCACTTCTCGTCGAGCGCCGACAGATCCATGGCGGCCGCCACGTTGATGAGCATCCCTGTCTTGAAGAAGCGCTGCACCGCATCCTGGTCGCCGCCGAAGGCGGTCTCGACGAACCGGTAGAGGTTGGCGAACTCCTCGCGAACGACCGTCCTCACCTCAGGATCCTCGCAGGCGGCGTAGGCCTGCATCTGGAACATGAGGCGGGCACGATCCTGCCTGAAATCGCGGTAGGCATGACCCATCGAGAGCAAGACGTCGCCCTCGCGGTTGGCCGCGGCAGCCTCCATGAAGATGGCGAGGACTTCGCGAAAGCCACGGCGGACAGCCTCGAGGAAGAGCTCCTTCTTCGTGCCGAAGAGGCGGAAGAGGTAAGGCTGCGAGATCCCCGCGCGCCGAGCGATGTCGTCCGTCGAGGTGCCGTGGAGCCCGCCGATGGCGAACTCGGCGACGGCCGCCTCGAGGATCTCCTCGCGGCGCACCTCGGCTGTCTTGCGCTCTGCGACTTGCGGGTTCACGGGAAGGAAGTTAGCACTCACTCACAAACCCGTCAAGGTACCCTGTCGGCATGGTTGAGGAAGCGCGCCTCGAGCACGTCGAGTCCGGCCTCGCGCCCGTGTCGGAAGGCTGGTTCGTCGTCAACGTCGGCGAGGCCGCGTGGGTGACGAACGACGTCTTCGGGGCGCGGTGCGCCTTTGAAGGCTCCGGTCGCGCCCTGCACGGCCGCCCGGACCTCACCGGCTACACCTTTCCCGAGGTCGGGTTCACGCTCCAGGTGATCGAGCCGGGGCAACCGTCCGGGATGTACCACGCGGAGACAGCTCAGGAGGACTTCCTTGTGCTCGCGGGCCAGTGCCTGCTCGTCGTGGAGGACGAGGAGCGGCCCTGCGGGCCTGGGACTTCGTCCATTGCCCGCCGGGCACTCGGCATGCCTTCGTCGGCGCGGGGGACGGCCCTTGCGTCATCTTCATGACGGGCGCCCGGAGGCCGGACCGCGGGATCGTCTATCCGCGCTCGGAGGTCGCGCGTGCTCGCGGGGCGGGCGTCGAGGAGGAGACCGAGTCGCCGCATGAGGCCTACGAGCCGTTTCCGCACTGGCAGCCCGCGCGCCCGGCGAACTGGAGCAGGATGCCGTGGGCCTAGCGCGCCTCGTCGGCCTGAACCACATCGCGCTCGAGGTCGGCGACGTCGAAGAGGCGCTCGAGTTCTACGGGCGGCATCTTCGAGTTCGAGCTGCGCGGACGTGGTGGCCGCATGGCCTTCATCGACATGGGCGACCAGTTCATCGCGCTCGCCGCCGGCCGCACGCAGCCGCCCGACGCGCATCGCCACGTCGGCCTCGTCGTGGACGACAAGGAGGCCGCGCGGCACGCCCTGCAGGAGGCCGGCGTCGACGTGCAGCCGCGCGGCTCTGTGGATTTCCGCGACCCGTGGGGCAATCACATCCAGGTCGTCGAGTACGGCGAGATCCAGTTCACGAAGGCCGAGAACGTCCTGCGCGGCATGGGCCTCGAGGGCCTGGAGAAGAGCGAGCGGGCGCTGGAGGAGCTCCGCGCCAAGGGCCTCGGGCCCGGGTGATCGGGCCGACCGGCTGCTACGGTGAGAGTACCGTCGCGGCGGTTCTTCTTTTGAGGCGCTTCCTCGGCAAGCCATCGGCTTCGACGAAGGGAAGAGCATGCCGGCGAGGGAACACGAGGTAGACCAGCGTCACCGGGCGAAGGCAGCGCGTAACCGCGAGGCGACCGGAAAAGCGAAAATCATCTGCGAGTGCGCCGACCTCCGTTGTAACGCGACGCTCGTCGCCACGGCCGCGGACTACGCCAAGCGAAGCCGCGGCCCGCACGGCTACTGGGTGCGGCCGGGACACGAGATGCCGAGCCTCGAGCACGTCGTCGAGCGAAACGACGATTACGCGGTCGTGCAGAACCTCTCGACCGCGCCCGCGTACATCGTCAGCACCCGTTAGCGGACGCTCCTCTCAAGCCGCACGGCGTAGAATCCGGTAGGAAGATGACGCAGCGCGAGGACACGGCGCTGATCGCAGGCCAACTGGCCGATCTGACCAATGCCGTCAAGGAGATGGCTGACCAGCTCGGCACGATTCGCGAGCGCGCGGACACGCAGCAGGAGCGCATCGATCTCGCCGCCCGCGAGCTGACCGAGGTCAGCAACCGTTTGCAGGCTGCCGCGGACGCGCTCCGCGAGTCCCTGTAAGCCTTTAGGCTTCTAAAAGCCCTGCAAATCGGCGCCGTCCGAGCCCCGGTCTACCCTCAGGACCCCCCAATTCACGGGGTCCCGAAGTAGATACTCTGGAGGTATGGAAATGGCGTCGTCCGCAGGCACGAAGACCGCTCCCGTCATCGCCGACGAAGCGCTGCTGAACACCGTCGTCGAGGCCGAGAAGCGTCTCGGCGTGGACCGCTATTTCACGATTCCGGGCCGCGACCCGTTCGCGGAGATCGAGTGGGAGATCCGCGACGCCTTCATCCCCGGCAAGGACAAGGCCGTCTTCGAGCAGAAGGACGTCGAGTTCCCGAAGTTCTGGTCGCAGACGGCGACCAACATCGTCGCGCAGAAGTACTTCCGCGGCCGCATGTCCGCGCCCGAGCGCGAGACGAGCGTCAAGCACATGATCGGCCGCGTCGTCGACACGATCGCCGGCTGGGGGCGCGAGGGCGGCTACTTCGCCGACGAGGAGGAGGCCGAGACCTTCCAGGCCGAGCTCAAGGCGATCCTCGTCAACCAGCTCGCGAGCTTCAACAGCCCGGTCTGGTTCAACGTCGGCTTCGAGGAGAAACCGCAGTGCTCGGCGTGCTTCATCCTCTCGATCGACGACTCGATGGACTCGATCCTCGACTGGATCCGCCGCGAGGGCGTCATCTTCCGCGGCGGCTCGGGCTCGGGCATCAACCTCTCCAAGCTTCGCTCCTCGCAGGAACAGCTGTCCAAGGGCGGCTACGCGTCCGGCCCGGTCAGCTTCATGCGCGGCGCCGACGCTTCCGCCGGCACGATCAAGTCGGGCGGCAAGACGCGGCGCGCCGCCAAGATGGTCGTCCTCGACATCGACCATCCCGACGTCGAGGAGTTCATCTGGTGCAAGGCGCACGAGGAGGAGAAGGCGCGCGTCCTCGAGGCGGCCGGCTACGACATGTCGCTGAACTCGCCCGACTGGGCGTCGATTCAATACCAGAACGCGAACAATTCGATCCGCGTCACCGACGCCTTTATGGAGGCCGCCGAGAACGGCGACGACTGGAACCTGACCGCGCGCACCGACGGCACGGTCGTGAAGACGCTTCCCGCGCGCGACCTGCTCAAGCAGGCGGCCGACGCGGCCTGGCGCTGCGCGGATCCTGGCGTCCAGTACGACACGACGATCAACAAGTGGCACACGAGCCCGAACTCGGGCCGCATCAACGCGTCCAACCCGTGCTCCGAGTACATGCACCTCGACGACTCGGCGTGCAACCTCGCCTCGCTCAACCTGATGAAGTTCCGCCGCGAGGACGGCGAGCTCGACGTCGAGGCGTTCGAGCACGCGGTCGACACCGTCTTCCTCGCGCAGGAGATCATCGTCGGCTACTCGAGCTATCCGACGCCCGAGATCGAGAAGAACGCCAAGGCGTACCGCGAGCTCGGCCTCGGCTACGCGAACCTCGGCGCGCTCCTCATGGCGCGCGGGCTGCCGTACGACTCCGACGAGGGCCGCTCCTACGCTGCCGCGATCACGGCGCTCATGACGGGTCGCGCGTATAAGAAGTCGGCCGAGATCGCCGCGCGGATGGGCCCGCATGCCGGCTACCAGCCGAACGCCGGCGCGATGCTCGGCGTTATCGCCCAGCATCGAGCGGCCGTCGGGAACATCGAGAACTCGGACATCGTGCCCGACGATCTTTTGACGGCCGCGCGCAAGTCCTGGGACGACGCGCTCAACGAGGGCGAGGTGCACGGCTACCGGAACGCGCAGGCGACCGTGCTCGCGCCCACGGGGACGATCAGCTTCATGATGGATTGCGACACCACCGGGGTCGAGCCCGACTTCTCGCTCGTCAAGTCGAAGAAGCTCGTCGGCGGCGGCGAGATCACGATCGTCAACAAGACCGTCCCGATGGCGCTCGACAAGCTCGGCTACGCGCCCGACGAGGTCGACCAGATCGTCGCCTACGTCGACGAGCAGAACACCGTCGTCGGCGCGCCGTTCATGAAGTCCGAGCACTACCCGGTCTTCGACTGCGCGATCGGCGACCGCGCGATCCACTACATGGGCCACGTGAAGATGATGGGCGCCGTCCAGCCCTTCATCTCGGGCGCGATCTCGAAGACGGTCAACCTGCCCGAGACGGCCACCGTCGACGACATCTCCGATCTCCTCCTCGACTCCTGGAAGCTCGGCGTCAAGGCGATCGCCATCTACCGCGACAACTGCAAGGTCGCCCAGCCGCTCTCCAAGAAGGGCGAGGCGGCGGCCGTGCCGCCGGCGCCTCGGGAGGATCGCAAGCGCCTGCCCGACGACCGCACCGAGATCGGCCGCAAGTTCCAGGTCGGCGAGTACGAGGGCTACATCCACGTCGGCCTCTACGACGACGGGACGCCCGGCGACATCTTCGTCGACATCGCCAAGGAGGGGACGACCCTCGCCGGCCTCATGAACTCCTTCATGATCTCGGTCTCGCTCGGCCTCCAGTACGGCGTGCCGCTCGAGGTGTACGTCTCGAAGTTCGCGCACATGCGCTTCGAGCCGTCGGGGATGACGAACGACGCCGACATCCGCGTCGCGAAGTCGATCGTCGACTACGTGTTCCGCTGGATGGGGAAGCGCTTCCTCGATGCCGACAAGCAGCAGGAGCTCGGGATCATGAGCCCCGAGGTGAAGGCTCGCCTCGCGCAGGCCCACTCGATCCTGGAGAACGGCGGCGACGCGGCCGCAGACGGACGACTCCGCGCCGGCCTCACCGCCCGGCCAGACGGCCCTCTTCAACAACTGGGAGGACGCCGTCGAGTGCGCGAAGTGCGGCGGGCGGATGGTGCGGACGGGCTCGTGCTACACGTGCCGCGACTGCGGCCAGAACACCGGCTGCAGCTAGCTAGGTGTACGACGCCGATAGGTTCGACCGCGGCGGTCAGCCGAGCTTCTCGGCGAGCTCCACGATGATCCCTTCCGGGCCGCGGAGATAGCACAGCCGATAGCTGTCGCCGTACTGCTCGACGTCGCCGACGAGCTGCGCGCCGATTGAGCGCGCGCGGTCGACGGAGGCGTCGATGTCGTCCACCTGAAAGCAGAGATGGCGAATGCCGAGCGTGTTGGCCGGGGCGTGACCGTCGCCCTCGCGCGCTGCGGGGCGGTCGAACCGCACCAGCTCCAGGCAGCCGTGCCCGTCCGGCGTTTCGACCATCACCATCTGCACCAGGACGTCCTCCAGTGCGACGATGCGGTCGACGACCGAGCCCTCAATGGTGCCCTCGCCGCGCACCTTCAGCCCCAGCTCGGTGAAGAATTTCGTGGCAGCGCTGAGATCGTCGACCACCACGCTCACGTGGTCCATGCGTTGAATCGCCACGGCGTCACGCTAGCAGGCGATCGGCTCCGGTCCCGGCCCGTTGCAAGCACGAGGTCGTCGGTTCGATCCCGTCCAGCTCCACTCGGAAACCGCCTTCAAATCGAGCGGTTGACGCCCGCGCTCTCGATAGGGGTCGCGTCCATTTCAGTGTCATTCAACTGTCGCTCCACAGCTAGGCACCAAGCTTGGACAAGGCGCGCGCGCAGGCGTAGCATGCTTTCAGTGCCTGGCTGACGGTAGACAGCCGTTCGTCAATCGAGGTCCACCGCCTCGCCGGTGGTGTGCGGCGAGCGCGGATGGGTATTGCTGCGCCCAGTCGCGGCGCGCCACGGCGGAGGTGCACGTGCACCGCCTTGTGCCTGCGCTGTAGGACCTGACTCGTGCAGGGGAGGTTTGGCCATTCGCCAATGACGCTATTGAGATTGACTCAACGGGCAGGGCCGCCCATCGTCGTCATTGCGTGCTTTGCTCTTGCGCTCGCTGGCTGCGGTGGGTCCAGTAGCGGAACGGCCGGGCCTACTCAAACAAGCACGACCGCGACGGCGCCAGGAGCCACGGGGAAGACACTCGACTCTTGCGCACACGAGGACGCGACGACGAAGATCGTCCACTTCAGTGGCCGCCGAACTCGACGGGGTCGTCATCGGCGACGGCGCGACTGGCGTCGTCCTCGCACACCAGCTCCATAGCAACCTTTGCTCCTGGTTGCCGTTCGCCAGGAGGCTCGCCGCCGCCGGAATGCGCGTCCTCGCCTTCGACTTTCCGAGCACGATCAATCTCGACCGCTACGTGGTCGCTGCCGTGGCTGAGCTCAGGCGTCAGGGCGCGCACTCGATCGCCCTCGCTGGGGCGTCTATGGGCGGGACCGCTGTCCTCGTCGCCGCAAGTCACGCCTCGAGCATCAGCCGGGTGGCAAGTCTTTCCGGGCCGCGCATTTTCGAGGATCTCGATGCCGGTCGTGCGGTGCCGCGAGTGCATGTGCCCACGCTCTTTGTCGCCGGGAGGGAGGACTCGCCGTACGTCGACGACGCGCGTGCCATGTATCGCGCAGCCACGGCCGACAAGAGGCTCCTGGTCGTCCCCGGCTCCGACCATGGAACCGACCTCCTGGACGACGAGAATGTGGGCGATCAGCTCCTTGCCTTCCTGGCCGGCCAGTGAGGTGCATATGGCTGCTGTGACGCGCTTGGTGACGCTCGTCGATGTCCGGGATGACGTTGCCGACCCTCGCCAGATGTCGGTGTCGGCGCTGCATGAGGCCGTGCTCGAGGACGGACGGCGTGTGCTCCTCTTGGATGATCGAGGCTGGAGCTCGTCGGCGCTCAGGGCGTTCTGGCCGCCCGAAGGTCCCGACGGTGAGTCCAGGCGAGACCAGCTCGACACCTGGGCCGTGACGTCGGTGGAGGACATCGAGGAGACGGCGCGCGTCGTGGTCGGCCCCGACGAGCCTGCCGAGGGGCGCTCGCAGGCGGACGCGGAGGCAGACCACTGGGCCCACTTGGCCGACGTGCTCCGACACCAGGGCGTCGTTGTGGACGCCCTGGAGTTGAAGCAGCTGCCGCACGATGTCGTCCTCAGCGAGCGGCTTCTTGCCCGGATCGGTCGTGGCCGGGGCGGCACTGTCCCTCCCTGACGTCCGTCGCTCGGGTTGACGGCGCCGCGCCGGCCTCACCGCCCGGCCAGACGGCGCTCTTCAACAACTGGGAGGACGCCGTCGAGTGCGCGAAGTGCGGCCGCCGCATGGTGCGGGGGCTCGTGCTACACGTGCAGGGACTGCGGCCAGAACACTGGTTGTAGCTAGATAGGCGCAGGTTCCCAGCGCGTCCGCGGACGCGGGTTCGATTCCCATCGCCTCCACCGTGGGCTCAACTAACACGGCTGTGTATGTGCGCGCGCTCGACTCGGTCAAGCGGGAGCATCCGCCCAATAACCTGACCACGGAATGGACGACGCAGAGCTCCGCTCTATCGTGCTCGTAGAGGGACCGAGTGACGGCGCCGCTGTCCGGGCGCTCGCCGCGCGGCTCGGCCACGACCTGGATTCGGCAGGCGTGTCCATCGAGGCGATGGGCGGCTTCGGGAACCTCGGCCGCTTCCTCGAGCGGTACGGCCCCTCAGGGCTCGCTGTCCGTCTCGCCGGCTTGTACGACGCCCCCGAGGAGCGCCACTTCAGGCGCGGACTTGCTCAAGCCGGCTTCGACTCGACCCTTACCCGCGCCGATCTCGAGGGGCTGGGCTTCTATGCGTGCGACGCCAACCTGGAGGATGAGCTGACCCGCGCATTGGGCCCTGCGCCGATGGAGGAATTGCTCGAGGCGCAGGGAGAGCTGAGCGCGTTCCGCACCTACCAGAAACAACCTGCCCATCGGCAGGAGGCGATCCAGATACAGCTTCGAGGCTTCCTCTGGAACCGGAAGCTCAAGTACGGGGTGCTGATCATCGACGCGCTCGATCTCGACCGTATCCCTCGCCCACTCGAGCGAGTGCTCGCCTACGCGCTCTCCGCAGAGTAATCAGGAAGCGTCTCCGGGCTTCGAGTTTCGCGGCTCCTGGTCCTTCGTAATCGGAGCTCAAGTGCTGTAAGAGTCACCTGCCATGAGTGCCTTCGCGCTCATCCACGGCGGCGGGAGCAGCGCCTGGGACTGGCACCTCGTGGGCCCCGAGCTGCAAAGGCTCGGCCACGACCCGATCGCCGTCGACCTGCCTACAGAGGACGACTCCGCCGGCTGGTGGGACTACGCGGACACGGTCGTCGAAGCGACCCGAGAACAGTCACAACTGATCGTCGTCGGCCACTCGCTCGGCTGCTTCACCGCACCACTTGTATGTGCTCGACGTCCCGTCGACCTCCTCGTCCTCGTCGCGGGGATGATCCCGTCCTCGGGCGAGTCCTTCACCGACTGGTGGACGAACAGTGGCTACGAGGAGAGCGGCTCGGACGACGTCTTCTACCACGATGTTCCGCCCGAGCTGGCAGCCGAAGCGAGGACGAGGGAGCGCGCACAAGCGGAGAAGCCGCTCCACGATCCCTGGCCACTCGAGTCGTGGCCTGACGTCCCGACGAGGTATCTCCTCTGCCGCAACGACCGCATGTTTCCGCCGACCTGGGCGCGCCGCCACGCTCGTGAGCGGCTCGGTATCGAGCCAGATGAGATCGACGGCGGTCATTACATCTCGCTCAGCCGCCCGCGCGAGCTGGCCGACCGTCTCGCGGCCTACGCACGCGAAGCCCCAAAGAACGGGAGCGTCGCGCGCTAGGCGCGCGAGACCGAGTGGAGCACGAGCTCTTCGCGGAGGCCCTTGAGCGCTACTGGCCCGATCGGGTCGAACCGCACACCGTCTCCACTCCAGCGCTCCTTCACTTCGTCGCTGACGAGCACTTCGCCGGGGCGTGCGTAGTCGGCGATCCGCGACGCGACGTTCACGGTTCGCCCGAAGTAGTCGCCGTCACGGAAGATCACGCGGCCGGCGTTGATGCCGACGCGGGCTCGGACGTCGACTGCGGCAGGCGTCTGCTCGACGAGGTCGAGCGAAGTCAGCACCGCCGCCGACGGCTCCGGGAAATGGAACATGACGCCGTCACCGAGCCACTTCACAGGCCGACCGCCGTGCGCCTGCGCAGCCTGGTTGACGAGGGTCGTGAGCCGATCCGCTAGGTCGGCGCCGGCCTCGTCGCCGCGCTCCTCCGTGAGAGCCGTGTACCCGGTGAGGTCGAGGAAGGCGATCGCCGGCGGCCGGCGCTCACGCTCTTCCACCTCGCCGAGCTGCTGCAGGTATTCCTCGGTGCCCTGAACCGTCGCGGAGATCACTTCGTGCTCCATGTGCCGACCGCGGAGCCAGACCATGAGACGCTCCCCAAGAGCCATGACGCGCAGGCCGAGGTCTCGCGCGACCTCTCGCATCTCCTCATCGGAGAGCCCGCTCTGTCGCAGGCGCGCGAAGAGCGAGTTGCCGACGATCTCGAGATCCGACGCGACGAGGCGGCGGATGTTCTGCCCGTAGGCACGGGCAATGCGTGCGAGATCGTCGTCGTCGGCATCCGCCCACACGGTCAAGAGCTCGCGCAGCACGGGAACGTCGTCGTCCCGCACCCGGTCCTCGGCGCCCGCTTGCGGGAGGCCTAGCTCGCGCACCAGGCGGCGGATGAGCTCCGGCGAGCGGCCGGCCTCGGCGGCGAGCGCTTCGTATGACGTTGTGAAGGCCGCGGGCTCGGGGAGAAGGACCCCGACGTTCTCGTACGAGAGCTTCCCGGCCTCGATGCCGCGTGCGATGACGCCGAGGTCGATGCCGGCCTCCTCGAACGCCTGCATGAGGCGCACGCGATGGACGTCGCGCGCCGCAAAACCGTCGCCGTGCGGGACGAGGATGCCGAGGCGCACGAGTTCTCGCACCTTGTCGACGGTGCAGCCGGAGCGCTCGGCGAGTTCGGCTTCGGAAAGTCCCATCAACGGAAGGGACGGGCGCGGTAGGCCACTGAAGTGCTCACGAGCGGACGGTGACCCACACCAGGCCGTCCGCGAACGCCACGCCGAGCGGCCTGTGACCGACGCTGATCGTCTTCGTGACCGCGTTCGTTGCCGGGTCGATACGAGACACCGTCCCGTCGCCGCTGTTGGCGACCCAGATCGCGTCGGAGCCGACCGCGAGTGCGACCGGATCCGCTCCGACCGAGATCGAACGCACGACAGAGGTCGTGCGCGGGTCGATGCGGGTGACCGAGCCCTCGACCTCGTTTACGACCCAGGCGGCATCGTGGCCGACGACCATCGCCTTGGGACCGTTCCCGAGCCGCACGGACGCGGTAATGCGTCCCGTGGCGGGATCGAGCCGTTGAACCGGGCCATTGCCGGCGGCCAGCCAGACCGAACCGAGGCCGATCGCCATCGCGCTGCGGGCACCCAGACGTGCAGGAAATCGCTCCGCGACTGAGGCGGGCGCGTCGCCCGCAGCCTCGATATGCGCCACCTCGGCGCGTGGATAGCCAAGCGACACCCACACGGAGCCCTCCTCGGCTGCGACCGCGCAAGTGAACCCGGGGAACACACCGAAGTCGCGGAGGAGCTCGAGCTGCTGGACGATCTGGATGCTGACGGGGTCCACGCGAAACAGGGTCAGATGGCAGGCCCAGACCCAGACGTCCTGACCTGCGGCCGCGACGAGAAGCGGCGGGGTCAGGCGTCCGCTGGGTACCGGCACGGCGATCGATTTGACGGCCGAATGAGCGCTCGGGTCGATCTTCGTCAGCGTGCTGTCGTTCAGGTTCACGACCCAAAGCGCGCCGGCTCCTGCCGCGATCGGGCCCGGGCTGTCGCCGACCGGAACGGCGTCGACCACCTCGTTCTTCGCCGGGTCGATGACCGCCACTGAGTTCGGCGCCACGACGACCGGCTTGGCGTCGTCGCCGCGCGCCCACACGACCGCAACGATTCCGGCGGCGAGCACGACAGCGAGCGCGATTCCCAGGAGGAGGCTCCGTTTGCCCACGCGGCGCTTGGTCGACGGAGGCGCGGGCACCGGAGGGAGCTCCGTCTCCGGCACAACCTCGACGAGGCGAACCGGCTCGGCGATTCCCTTCACCCGTGTTGGCCGGCGAGGCCCGTACGTGGCGCGTTCCTGCCGCCCGGCGAGGTTTCGTACGGTCTCGCTGGCCAGGATCTCGCCGGGCCGCGCGAGGCTGCAAAGCCGGGAGGCGACGTTGAGCGCTCGACCCCGATAACCGCCTTCCGTCGGCACGGCCTCACCGGCGTCGAGCCCGATCCCCACCCCGAGCGGCAATGCCGGCTCGCCGTTGATCCGCTCGCGGAAGCGCCGCTGCAGCTCCACAGCCGCCGATAGAGCAGCACGGGCTGAGCTGAAGACGCAGAGCGCTTCATCGCCTCGCAGCTCGAGCACGTGCCCGCCTCGCGGGGGAATGGCGTCATGGACGATGGCCGCGAACCTCTTCGCGAGGGCCGAAGCTGCTTCATCGCCGTTTTCGTCGCTGAAGCGCGTGTAGCCGCGGACGTCGGCTATGAGGAAGGTGTGAAGCTCGCCTTGATGGCTTGAGCCCTCTTCCTCGCCTGCGTCGTCGCCCACACCAGCGAGTGTACGACGTGCTTGCAGAGCCGCCTAGCGCCGCTCAGCGCCAGGCGACTCCGGCGACTTCGACGGGTTCGCTGAAGCCCTTCAGGGTCTCCGCGCGCGAGTCCGAGAGCCCAAAACGATTCGCTCCGTCCAGGCTTGCCGTGCTGACCAGGATCTCGCCGCCGCCTGCGAGCGCACCGATGCGGGCCGCCATGTGGACGCCCTGACCGGTGTAATCGTCGTCTTCCGTGTGGAACGCCTTGCCGCTGTGAACGCCGATTCGCACGTCTGGGGCGATCGGCTCCTCATCGAGTGAGCGCTGGATCGCGATGGCGGCGTCGACCGCCGCCCCGGGTGAGGCGAACGCGGCGAAGTAGCCGTCGCCCGTCTGCTTGATGACCTCGCCGCCCGCGCCCTCGATCAGCTCGCGCAGCCGGCCGTCGTGCCACTTCAGGAGCTTCTGCCACTTCTCCTCGCCGAGCGCCTCGAGGAGCTTCGTCGAGTCGACGATGTCCGTGAACATGAACGTCCGCGCCGTCCCGGCCTCGCCGAGGAGCTCGGCGGCGCGCTGCGTGTCGAGGGCAGCGCCGAGGCGGTCGAACGTCGCCTTCGCCTCGGCGATCTCGTCGCGCGCGCTGTGCTCGTCGCCCTCGCCTCGGTAGACGATTCCCATCAGCATTCGCGCCTGCGCTGTCTCGTAGGGCGCGCCGACCTTCTCCCATGTGGATCGTGCGGCCTTGAAAGCTGACCGCGCGCCTTCGAAATCTCGCTCGGCGAGCCGGATCTGACCGAGCGCGAGCTGGAGGGTCCCCTCAAGCTGGGGCGTACGGCGCCCGTCCACCTGGTAGTGATCTCCGATCTCCTCGAGCTCGGCTACGGCGGCACGCGCACGTGCGAGCTCGCCGGCCGCGAGCGCGATCTCGACCTGGGCAGGGAGCAGGCGCGCGCGGGTGAGCGGATCGATCCCTTCGTTCGCGAGCTGGCGCTTGATCGCGGCTGCCGCGGAGTCGACCTTCCCCTGCGCGAGACGGAGGAGCGACAGACCGGGCTCAGTGCCCGTTGGGTGGCCCAGTTCCCTCGCCTTCCCGTATGCCTCCTCGGCCTCCGCGAAGTCGCCGCGCCGCCGACGGATCTCCCCGATCTCGTAGAAGCCCGCCGAGGTGATGAGGTTGAAGTAGCCGCCGAGCTCGTCGCACGCCTCGACGGCCTGCTCCTCGGCCCGGTCCCAATTGCCCTGGAGCCGCATGATCTCCGCCCGGTGCACGCGGCAGGCGCCCGGGAAACCGCTCACGTCGAGTCTGTCGCACCAGCGGTTCGCCTCGGTTGTCCATTCGGCGGCACGTCCGCAGTCGCCGAGCGTCTGGCAGGAATGGATCGTGACGCAATAGACCATCCCCGTGGCGAGCGGCTCGAGCTCGCCGCTCACGGCCGCGGCAGTCGCCTCGTCGAGCAGCGCGAGTCCCTCGCTCACCTGGCCCGACATGACGAGCGTCGTCCCTTGGAACACCATCGCCATCGCTTCGAGGTTGCGGTCGCCGAAGCTCTTCGCGATCTCGTGGGCACGCGCCAGCTCTTCCTGGGCCGGCTCGAGCTGCCCCATCATCACGGCTCCCGTTCCGCGTGCGAGGGCGAGATGGCCGTGCTCGATCCCTTCGGGCTCGTTTTCCAGCAGCCGCGTCGCCCGTGAGAGCCATCCGCCGGCCACGGAGACCGCGCCCTTCTTCCCGTGATCGCCGGAGATCATCATCGCGAGGAGGGCAGCCCGCCGCGGCTCGCCGCCCTCCACGTTCGCGGCGTATGCGCGCTCCCGGAAGTCGATCGCCTCTTCGAGCCTTCCGGTCCACCAGGCGGCTTCGCCCAGGTGCTCGAGGTCCTCAGCGCCGAGCAGCCCGTCGCCGTCAGCCTTCTTTAGCAGCTCGTAGGCGTCGCGCCACGCGTGCTTCCGCGCAGCTTCTCTTCCTGCTTCCAGCGAGTCGTCGAGAACCTGGCTCATGGGGGTTGCCTGGATTTTACGCGCCGCGGCGCGCACTTCCGGCCCGCTGCTCGGCGGCGGGAGCCGCAACGGCCAGCGACGCGCCGCATTCGCTGCAGAACTTGGCGTCTGCAGGGTTTTCATGACCGCAACTCGGACAGACCGTCACTGGCAGAGGCTAGAACGGCGCGCACGCAATCACAACGGCGATTGTCTTCGTGACCGCAGAAGTGGGAAGATCTGCGGGCACCGCACCGTCCAGCAGACATCCACCCCCTCGGAAGGAGGCTGTATGGACGAGGTGAGCGCAAAGGCAACGCTCACGGACGGGATCGAATCGCCCTTGGCGGTGAAGGTCCCGCGCAGCGAGGTTGAGCGTGCCTTGGAAAGCGACGCCGAGGCCGACCTCGTGCTCGACGTCGTTTGCAAGAACGGTAAGGAGGAGGCCCGCCGGGTCGTCCTCGCCTGGGATCGAGAGGCGCTCGAGCAGCTGGCCGCCCAAGACGGTGAGCAGCTCATCGCGGCGATCGATCCATTCACGCTGCAACAGGCGTTCGACGACGTGGAAGCACACGGCGTGCGCGAGGTCGGAGCAACGCTCGCGGTGCTCGTCGCGACCGTTGGCGCCGGGGCCGGTACGGCTGCAGCCGCAGTCGACCCGGGCGGCGCACAAGCGGGCACGCAAGCAGCCCAGGCCGGCATGCCACGTGCGATGCCGGCGGACTACGCGGCGGCAGAAGGGCAGATGCCACGTGCGATGCCGTCCGACTACGCGGCGCAAGCCGACCAGGCGGTGCCGGAGGCCGGCATGCCTCGTGCCATGCCCTCCGACTACGCCGCGCAGGCGGGCGTCGAAAACGTCCGCGCTGCTCAGGAAGCACCGGAGGCGACTCCGGATCCGACGTCGGGGATCGAGAACGTCCGCGCAGGCGGAGCCGCCGTTCCCGATCCGATTTCGGGCATCGAGCAGGTGCGGGCCGACCGTGCTCCCGCCGACTCGGGCGGAGCCGGCGTTCCCAATCCGGTGCGGGGCACCGAGCAGGTGCAGGCTGACCCCGCTCCCGCCGACTCGGGCGGTGTCCCTAGCCCCGAAACGGGCGTCCTCATCGGGGGCATCCTGCTCACGATCGGAGCGGCCACCTTTGTGCTTCGGCGCAAAGGCGAGCCGCGCGTCGCAACCTAACCCACGAAAGAGAGAGGCCCGCTGCGGCGCGGGCCTCTCTGGCTCTCGGCGGTTACGGCGTGGAGAGAGGGGTTTGCGCAGCCGCCTCGGCCTGAGAGACTTGGGCCGTGCTGAGAGCAGGGCTCGCAATTCTCGTCGCGACGACGCTACTTCTGATCGGAGCGCCCGCCGGAGCAAGCGCGGCGGCCGACGGCAGCATGCTGCGGGTCATGAGCTTCAACATCTTCTACGGCGGCGACGAGCTCAACCTCCAGACCCGGCAGTTCTGCAAAGACCCCGCCGGGTGCCCCGAGACGCTCGACCAGGTCGCCGCCGCGATCCGCGCGTCCGGCGCCGACGTCGTCGGCCTCGAGGAGGGCACGATGAACACGAAGCCGCTCGCGGACAAGCTTGGCTGGTACTCGAGCCCGCGCACGCAGATCATCTCGCGCTACCCGATCGTCGACCCGCCCGGCGCGAATGGGCTCTACGTCTTCGTCGAGCCGATTCCAGGACGCGTCGTGGCCGTCTCCGACGTGCACCTCCCGGCCGACCCCTACGGGCCCTACGAGCTCCGCGACGGCGCGACGATCGACCAAGTCCTCCAGCTCGAGAACGACCTCCGGGTGCCCGACCTCCAGGACGAGCTCCAGGGCCTCCCGCCGCTCGCCGCGCGCGGCATCCCCGTCTTCCTCACCGGCGACTTCAACACGCCCTCGCACCTCGATGGCGCCCACGGCGTTGAGTGGCCCGTGTCGAAGGCGCTGACGAACGCGGGCTTCAAGGACTCCTTCCGCGTCGTCCATCCCGATCCGCTCGCCAAGCCCGGCTTCACGTGGACGCCCGGCTCGCCGGAGGGCGAGAAGGTCGAGGTGCACGACCGGATCGACTGGGTGCTCTCGATGGGCTCCGCGACGGCGATCGCCAGCAAGGTCGTCGGCGAGGGAGGGAACCCGAACACGGATATCGCCGTCGACCCGTGGCCGTCGGATCACCGCGGCATCGTCTCGAGCTTCAACGTGACGCCGGCACCCATGCCCGTGCTCATTGCCGTCGAGGAGCGCAGCCTGGAGCAGGGACAGACCCTGCGAGTTCGGTTCCACGGCGGCGCAAGCGTGGCGCTGGCCCGCGGCTCGACGACCGCGACCTCGAAGTCAACGGGAGGAGCCGCGGACGGCACGCTGTCCTTTGCCACCACGAACCTCGCGCCGGGCGCCTACCAAGCGGTCCTTCGAAACGCGAGCGGGCAGGCCCTCTCCCGCTCGCCGTTCTGGCTCTATGCCCGGGGCGCCGTGACCACGGTCTCCACGAACAAGTCCACGTACAAGGTCGGCGAGCCGATCACCGTCTCCTGGACGAAAGCGCCCGGGATGAAGTTCGACTGGCTCGGCGTCTACACGTCCGGCGAGAACGCGAACAACCCGCACGCGTCGACCTGCTCCGCCGGCACCTGTGGAAACGGCCACTACCTGCTCTACGGCTACACGCACAACTCGATCGAGGGCTCGACGACGTTCGGCCCGGGCGCCCTGGCCGGCTACAGGACGTGGCCGCTGGGCACGGGCACGTACCAGATCCGGCTCCTGCTGGACGACGGCTACCGCTCGGCGGCCGTGTCCGCGCCGTTCAAGATCGTCCAGCCTTAAAACGGGACCGCAACAAGGACTTAACTTGCGCGGTTGCGCTTCTCGCTACCTTGAAACAGAAGGCGACGTGGCCTCGGGAAGTGTGCTCCGGGGCCTTTTTCATGCCCGGAAGTGGAAGGAGGTGACCGAATGTATGACTTGCTGATCGGAGTCGCGGTAGCGGTTGGCTACCTCGCTCCCACAGTTGCGTTCGCGCTGGCCATCAGGCCCGCCGGAGAGGTCGTGCAGAGCGTTGGGCGCTCCGCCGCGGCTCTCTAGATATGTGTACGAAGAGGCCGGCCCGGGTTGCGATCAGCGGCCCGGGCCGCTGTCTTTAAGTGGCCGAGCTCCGCACGGCGAAGAGCCTGCGAGGCTCATCGAAGCCCTTCAGCTCGTGAAGGCCGCGGTCCTCGAACTCGATGCCGGAGCCCGCAACCAGATCGCGGACTGTCTGGGAAACGAGGACCTCGCCCGAGCCCGCGAGCGCTGCGACACGCGCCCCGGTGTGGACGGCGATCCCGGCCAGCTTGTCGCCCACGACTTCGCATTCGCCCGTGTGGAGGCCGCTTCGCGCCTGCAAGCCAAGTCGCTCGAGCGCGTCGATGATCGCCTGGGCGCACCGGATCCCTCTCGCCGGCCCGTCGAATGAGGCGAAGAAGCCATCCCCGGCCGTGTCGATCTCGCGGCCCCGGAAGCGAACGAGAGCGTCGCGCACGGTCGCATGGTGTTTCTCGAGCAGGTCGCGCCACTGGCGGTCTCCCATCTCCCTGGCCCGATCCGTCGAATCGACGACGTCGGTGAAGAGCACGGTCGCAAGCACCTGCTCGGGCTCGGTGGGCTCCCGGAACCCGGTGAGAAAGTCACGGATCTCCGCGATCACCTCGTCGGCAAGGTCGAACCAGGGCACGTGGTCTTGCCCGTGGAGCTCGACGAACCGAGCGCCGGGAATCTGCTCGGCAAGCCACTTGCCCTGCGCGAACGGGACCATCGGGTCGCCCGGAGCATGCAGCACGAGCGTCGGAACGCGGATTGAGGGGACGACGTGGCGGACGTCGATCCGGCTTCCGAGCCGCATGAACGCAACGGCCGCCGCAGGCGAGGCGGCCGACCGCTGCATGCGGCCGAACCACTCGATGATGGCCGGGTCGTGCTCTCGACTTGGGGCATAGGTGATTCGCGTCGGCCGCCCCCACTGACGCTCACCGCTGAGGATGCTTTCCATCTCCTCCTCATACTCCTCCAGCGTCGACAGTCCCCACGGCCAATCGTCCGTCTTGATCTCCTTCACCTCGCCGCCGCAGAAGATGAGCGCTGCGGTGCGCTCGGGGTGGCTTGCCGCAAACAGCAGTGACATCGGCGCCCCCTCGCTGATCCCCATGAGAACGGCTCGTTTCGATCCCACCGCGTCCATGACCGCACGGGCGTCATCCATGCGCTCCTCGAGCGTGCCGATCGTCGTGCGGTCGGAGAGCCCCATGCCCCGCTTGTCGAACAGGATCAAGCGTGTAAAGCCCGCGAGCCGCTGCATGAACCGGCGGTAATTGAGCTCCTCCCAGTAGGTCTCGAGGTTCGTCAGCCAGCCCATCACGAGCACGAGGTCGATGTCGCCCGACCCGAGCACCTGGTAGGCGATCTCGACGTCGCCCGATCGCGTGTAGCGGACTTCGGGGAGCGCGTCGTCCATTCGCCGAGTATTCCATCCTCGGCGTGCCCTGACGGAAGGTTTCGAACTAGACTCGGGTCCATGGCGGCACCCGTCCGGGAAGCGCCTGACGTGATCGCTCCGCCGTCGAGCCCGCTGGACGACGTGCTTCGCCGCGTGAACGCGATCCGCACCGCTCACGGTCTCGACCCGCTCTACGCGCTTCCCTCCGCGGGTACGGCTTGGGACGGCGGAGGCTGTGTGCTCGAGCACGCATTCGAGGATCTCGGCGTGCTGATCGTGGACTACCGGGCGGCCCACGGCCGCGGGTTCTCCTTCGAGCACGGCCTTGGCGACTTCGTGCGCGATTTCGACGCCGGTCGCTTCCCCACACTGCTAACGGGAAAGTGACGCCGCTCTTCGTCGCCACCGGCAACGCGGTCGCACGAGTCGCGGGCGGGCGGGCGGAGATCGTCCTCGAGCAGCCCGGCGCGCAGTGCGTCGCCGTCGACGTGCGCAACCCCGAGTGTGTGCTCGTCGGCTGTCGCGAAGGAGGTCTCTTCGAGAGCGAGGACGGCGGCGCCGGCTGGCGCGACGCAGGCCTTCCTTCGCCTGACGTTTTCTCTGTCGCCTACAGCCCCGCGGACGGGGCTGCGTACGCGGGCTGCGAGCCGAGCGCACTCTGGGTGCGACGTAACGGCGACTGGGACGAGCTTGCGGCCCTGCGTGACCTGCCCTCGGCGCCGACCTGGAGCTTTCCGCCGCGGCCGTGGACGTCGCACGTCCGCTGGATCGCGCCCAGCCCGCACGATGCGAACCTCCTCCTCGCCGGTATCGAGCTCGGCGGCCTCATGCGGAGCGAGGACGGCGGCGAGACGTGGGAGGATCACCGGCCCGGCGCCCAGCGCGACGTGCACTCGCTCGCGTGGCATCCGACGGAGCCCGGACGGGCCTACGAGGCGGCCGGGGGTGGGTCGGCGTGGAGCCGTGACAGTGGCGAGACGTGGGAGTCGGCAGACGAGGGCCGCGACCGCCACTACACGTGGGCCCTTGCGGTCGATCCTGGTGACCCGGACTGCTGGTTCGTTTCGGCCGCGCCCGGTCCGTTCGAGGCGCACGGCAGCCGCCCGGCCCAGGCGGGTCTCTACCGCTGGCGTGGCGACGGCCCCTGGGAGGAGCTCGACCTCGGGTTGCCGCGACCGCTCGAGACGATGCCGTACGCACTCGCTGCCACCGAGGATGGCCTGGTAGCGGCGCTCCGCGACGGCCGGCTCTTCGCGAGCGACGACCAGGGCGACAGCTGGCGCCCGCTCGGGGCCGACGGCCTCACGAAGGTCGTCGCGCTGGCGGCTTGACCTCTTAACCCTTCCCGTACTCGTCGCGGCGGCGGAACCAAATACCAGTTTCGTTGCGTCCTAGCGGTGCCCGGTCGAGCCACTGGTACATGCCCCACATCGCATCGAGACCCCGCGCGAACGCGGAGTACGTGTGGTAGACGACGCCATCCTCGAGCGCGAATGCGCTCATCCCAGGAGACTCGCGTGTGTACGTCGCCGCGTCGGTTCCGGTCGAGGCGGCCACCTCCGTGAGCCCGGGGCTCGGGGATTCGAAGATCGGTCTCGAGTCGAAGGTGCGGTAGTTGTATTCGACGTTTCCGGCACGCTGCTGCTCCTCGGTGATCGAGACGTTGAAGTCGAAATTGAAGTCGCTGCCGAACGAGGAAGCCCACGGAAAGCTCCAGCCCAGGCGGCGCTTGTAGGCCTGGAGCTTCTCGAGTGGTGCGCGAGAGATCGCCCACATCGCCACGCCGTGGTTCTCGAGATGGACGATGAAGCCGTTGAAGCCGTCCGCGATCGTCGAGCAGACCGGACAGCCGCCGGTGTACTCCGGTCCGAACATGAAGTGGTACATGAGGAGCTGAGAGCGGCCGCCGAAGAGGTCGCCGAGCGACGCGCTGCCGTCGTCGGTTTCGAAGGTGTACTCCTTGTCGATTCTCACCCAGGGCAGCTCTTGGCGCTGCTGCGCCAGCTCGTCGCCGCGGCGCGTGTGCTCTTTCTCGGCCTCCAGCAGCTCGAGGCGCGCGGCGAGCCAGTCTTCACGCGTTCCGGTCTTGTGCTCCATCATGGCTTTCCCTCTCTTTCTCTCTGTGCTGCAGGAGCCGTGCTCGGCAGGCCGAGAGCCGCTGCGGTCGCTAGGCGGCGAGTGTGTTGTGGGTCAACGCTGGAATCCCGTAGCCGTTCTCGCTGCAGTACGGCTCCACGGCTTCGCGGACGCGATCCCGGAAGATCTCCCGCTCCTCGCCCGAGAAGGCCGCGATCCTGGATGCGAGAGCGCCCGCAAGCTCGGTGAGGTAGGTCCAGTAGCCGTCGAAGTCCTCGAAGCGCCAAGTGAAGGGAACATCCGCGGTCTGGCGCACCTGGAACCCGGTGGCGCCGAGCAGCGAGCGTGTTCGGCTTGAGTCGGCCATGGCGAAGATGCCGGGAGCGCTCGGATCCGAAGGCGGTTCGCCGGTCACCTCGACCAGGGTGCGTCCTGGGACGTTCCCCCACGGGTTCTCCTCTGGAGAGCCGAAGACGGAGAATGCGAGACCTCCGCCCTTGCGAAGCACCCGCCGCGTCTCCCGGAACGCCGTCTCGGGATCGGACATCAGCATGTAGCCCCACCGGCAGAGGACGCCGTCCACGCTCTCGTCCGGCAGATCCATTTCTTCGGCGTCGAGCTGACGGTGCTCGACGTTCGTGAGGCCCAGCCGCCTGGACTCCGTGTGCGCGGCCTCCACCATCTTCGGCGCGAAGTCGGTTGAGATCAGTTTCCCGTCTTTGCCGACTCGGGCAGCGGCGAGGAAGCCGGTCTCACCGATCCCCGCAGCGAGCTCGAGGATGATCTGGCCGGGCTGCGGGTCCAACGCGCTCAGCATCCATTCGCCAACGACGCGAGAGCCCTCCCACATCCACCTTTGCTCGCGATCCCAGCCGGCCGCCATTCGCTGCCAGACCTCGTAGCTCTGGGCACGAAAGTCGGTATCGGTCACGAGGCGATGATACGGGTGCGTTCATGCGCAATCTCCCAGGGTCGCAGGAGCGCGTAAATCGTCTTGCTGACCGGAACGCTGATCTCATGACGCGCGGCGCGCCGCACGACCTCTCCGTGCAAGGCGTCCAGCTCGAGCCGGTGGCCGGTGACGAGGTCGTGATGGAGGGACGAGAAGGAATCGGGCCCGAGACCTTCCGCGAAGGCGGTCTTCTGGTCGACGATGTCATCGGCCAGCGCGACGCCCTCGGCGCGGGCGACGAGGGCCACCTCGCCGACCATGCTGCGGAAGAGCTCACGGCTTTCGGGCACCGCCAGGAGCGTGTCGATCGGAAGCCGCGTGACGGCTGTCAGCCCCGCGAGCGCGCAGAGATAGGCGAACTTGTCCCACAGAACGGCGCGGATGTCTTCGGCGAGGTCGGTGTCGATCCCTGCCCCGCGAAACTCGGCCAGGAGGCGCTCGGCCCGCTCCGTGCGCGAGCCGTCGAGCTCTCCGAAGACAACCCGGCGCACGCTTCCCACCTGCTCGACGACGCCCGGCTCCGCGATGTGGGCGAGGATGAACGACACGCCTCCGAGCACGTGCTCCGGGCCGATGCGAGCAGCGATCTTCTCCTCGTTGTCGACGCCGTTCTGGAGGGAGAGCACGGCCGTGTCCGGCTTGAGCAGCGGCTCGAGCAACCCCGCCGCCTGGATGGTGTCGTACGACTTCACGCTGAAGATGACGGCGTCGCACGAGCCGATCTCGGCGGGATCGTCGCTCGCCGCGAGCTGGACGGTGAAATCCGAGTCGTCGGATCGAACCCGAAGACCGCGATCCTGGATGGCGGCCAGGTGCTCTCCGCGGGCGATCAGCGCGACCTCCGCGCCGGCCTGGGCCAGCGAGGCGCCGTAGTAGCCGCCGATCCCGCCGGCGCCGATGACGCCGATCTTCACCTCAGGCGCTCGCCCAGAAATCGCGCTGCTCGACCACGAGGCCTTCGGGATCGAAACGAAGGAGCGAGACGCCGGCGAGTTTTTCGGTGGTTCCGTCCTTCAGCTTCGTCTCGGCTGACCACTCGACGGCCGCGCGGTGGCCGTCGACGATCGGCTCGCGGAACTCGCACTCGGTCGACTCCTCCTCGGCCAGCGTGGGCTCGATGTAGTCGCTCGGCGTCCCCGCCTTTCGGAACGGGTGCGACTGGAAGTAGGCCTCCGGCGCGTAGAGAGACAGGATCTCCTCGGCGTCGTGGGCGCGCCAGCCGCGCTTCCAGGTGTCCCGCCAGCGAATCGCCGCTTCGCGCGTATCCATCGCGGCGCGATTAAACAGGCCGGAAATGTCAGCGCGCCCCCGTGGGGGGGCGCGCGCCTGGTCTTCTAGAACAGCCAGATAAGAAGCAGAATGACCAGGATCAGCAGAAGAACTCCGCCACCGATGTACATATCGCCTCCCTGGCGTGTTGGTCGGTACTACAACGCCGCCGCGGGCGATTCGGATACGGCTGGTTCGTCCTGATGATTTTCCGCTCGATCCTTGATTCCGAGCAGCATCTTGCGCTCCATCACCCAGGAGCCGGGGGACATGAGCCCCATGGCGATCTTGGCGCCAAGGGACGAGCCGGTCTTGATGGAGTTGCGGCTCAGGAGCCGCGTGCCGCCGTCCGTGGGGAAGAGGTAGAAGCCCCAGGCCCAGCTGCCGTCATCGGACGCTGTGACGATCGTGCGCTCCGGGTCGAGCACCCGCACCCGCATTGCGTTCGGGCGGGGCATGTCGCCGGGCCGCACCGACGGGGTGTCCTCGAGCTCGAGCTGCTGCCATTCCGGATGGATCCGGTCTGCGCTGTGCATCCCCAGGCCGAAGATGTTCTCGACCCAGTCGTATGTGTAGGCGCCGCCGCGACCCGGTCCCATCTGGGCGAGCCAAGGCCAGATCGCTGCCGGCGCTGCGTCGATCTGGATCGCGCGGTTGGCGACGATGTCCGGCTCGTCGACGAGGTCGTCGCCCGGAAGCTCCGCGCCGATCTCCTCGGGGGTTGCTCCCCAGTTGAGATGCCAATCGCGCAGGCGTGCGTTGTAGAGCCACGCGAGGCCGGCGCCGGCGAGCAGAGCGGTGAGCTTCCCCTTCGCGCTGATGCCGGGACGCTACGCCTTGAAGACCTTGAAAGCCAGGAGTACCTTCGCGGAACCTCGAGAGACAGGAGACGGAAATGCTCGAAAGTGCGGAAATCGCAGCAGTCGTGCCCGTGTCGGACATCGACAAGGCCTGCGAGTTCTACGGCGACAAGCTCGGCCTGAGGCTCGACGTTCGCCGTGACGATCTCCCGCAGAACCGCGAGGCCGAGTTTCGGGCCGGCGATGGCACGCTCGTCGTCTACGAGAGCGTGGGGGCAGGGCAGAGCCGTGCGACTGTCGCCGGATTCAGGGTCGCCGACATCGATGCTGCGGTCGAGGAGCTTCGGGGCCGCGGCGTCACGTTCGAGGAGTACGACATGCCCGACCTCAAGACCGAGAACGGAATCGTGACGATCGGCGACCTTCGCGCCGCCTGGGCGAAGGATCCGGACGGGAACATCATCGCGATCGAGTCGCGGACCGGCTAACCGGGTCTACATGGGCCAGCGTGGCCGGCGGGGCTCGGAGTGCTCGAGCTCTTCCCAGTCGGCACGCACGGGCGCGAAGACGTCGATGACGACGGCACCCACGGGGCCGGCTGTCACCTCGTGCGGGACATTGGAGGGGATCGTCCAGAAATCGCCCGGGCCGAGCTCGCGCGTCTCGTCGGCTATCCGGAAGGTCAGCGTGCCCATGATCACCATCCCGAGCTGCTCGTTCTCGTGCTGATGCTCTGGGACGAGCGCGTTCGGGTCGAGCTCGACGACGGCGAGCGACTGGCGGTCGCCGTGGACGGCGCGCGCCACCACGGTGTCCCAGACCTGGATCACCGGCAGTCCCTGAAGATTGTCGAACCCGGTCAAGCCGTCATTATTGCCGGATGATCGATCCGCTTCAGCGCTGGAGCGAGTACGGCGAGAAGCCGGACTTCGCGGGACTGCTGACTTACGGCGGCCAGCCGTACACGGAGGATCCAGCCGAGCTCGCGGGCGCGGACGTGGCGATCGTGGGAGCGCCGACCGACGACCTCGTCTCCGATCGCCCTGGGACTCGGTACGGCCCCCGCGCTATCCGCGCGGCGAGCTGCCCGCCGGGGCCGCACCTCGAGACGGGCGTGGACGCTCTGGGCGCACTCAGGGTCGTCGACTTCGGCGACGCGCCCGTCATCCCCGCGGACGCCGCCCGCTCACACGAGGCCATCGAAGCGACCGTTGCCCAGGTAGTGGAAGCCGGCGTCTTGCCGGTCGTGCTTGGCGGCGACCACTCGATCTCCGAGCCGGACGTCAAGGCGTGCGCAACGAGAGGCCCCGTCGGTCTCATTCACTTCGATACGCACACGGACACCGGCACGGAGGTGTTCGGGGTCGAGCTCTCGCACGGAACTCCGATGTTCAAGCTGGTCGAGGCGGGCGCCGTCGATCCTGAGCGGTACGTCCAGATCGGGCTCCGCGGCTACTGGCCCGGCCGAGAGGAGTTCGACTGGCAGCGCGAGCGTGGCATCACGAGCTTCTTCATGCACGACGTGCGCGACCGCGGGATCAAGGCCGTTGTCGCGGACGCCCTCGCCGCCGTCGGCGCCGGCTCGGTCTTCGTCACCGTGGACATCGACGTGCTCGACCCCGCCTTCGCGCCCGGCACGGGGACGCCCGAGCCCGGCGGGATGACCACCGGCGATCTCTTCTGGGCCTGCCGAGAGGTGGCGTCCAAGGTAGAGCTCGTCGGGGCTGACGTCGTCGAGGTCATCCCGACCGCGGTCGGCTCCGCGGACATCACGGCGCTCGCGGCCGACCGCGTCGTCCGGGAGCTCCTGACCGGGCTCGCGCTCGCCCGAAGGAATGAATCGCCGACCGGGTCCTAACTTTGCGATGAGACAACGGGCGCTGCTCGCACTGGCGGTTCTGGCGATGGCGGCGCCCTCCTGCGGATCCGAGGCAGCAGCCCCGGCGGCGCCGACGACAGAGCCGGCCCCGGTGGCCCCGACGACAGAGCCGGCCCCGGCGTCCTTCGAGGAAACCCGGGACGCGATCCTCGCCGCGGTGGAAGACGGTGACTACGACGCGCTGCGGCCGCTGATCGAGCCTGACACGTTCCTCTCCGACTTCGGGTTCGGCGAGGAACCGGATCCCGTCGCGCGCTGGAAGGAGCTCGGGCCGAAGGCGCTCCAGACGATGGGCGTCCTTCTCCGGATGCAAGACGTAGTTCGCGAGACGAACGAGGGAACGCTTCACCAATGGCCGAGCTACGACGCCGACTCCAAGCCGGGCGACCTGACCTCCGAAGACCGCGAGCTCCTCAGCACGGTGCTGACGAATAACGAGCTGAAGCAGGCTCTCACTGCCGATTACGGCTATATCGGTCCCAAGCTCGGCATCCTCGCGGACGGCACCTGGTGGTTCTTCATCCTCGAACCCGGCCCCTGACACGCTGACTGCCCGTTAGATTCGGCTTCGGGTGCATGACGTCATCGTCATCGGCGGCGGGTTCGCGGGCGTCACGACCGCGCGCGAGACGACGCTCGGCGGGGCGAGCACGCTTCTGCTCGAGGCCCGTGATCGCCTGGGGGGCCGCACGTGGACCGACCACTGGAACGACACGGACATCGAGCTCGGCGGCGGATGGGTGCACTGGCACCAACCACACGTCTGGTCGGAGATCACCCGCGCGGGTCTCGCGACCGAGCGCGGCGAGGACGCGGCGCGAGCGAGCTGGTTCGCCGGCCGGGAGCGCCGGACGGGCTCGATAGCCGATCGCGATGCCATCGCCGAGCGCGGCTGGAACCAGTTCGTCGCCGGAGTCGACGAGGCCCTCCCGCTGCCGCACGATCCGCTCTACGCGGTCGAGGAGCTCGCCCGCTTCGACCGCCAGACGATCGCGGAACGAGTCGCCGAGCTCGACCTGAATGAGGAGGAGCACGACGTCCTCTGGGCGGAGCTCGAGTCGCTCGCCCACGGGCATCTGGACGATGCCGGGGCGGTCGCGGTACTTCGCTGGCACGCGCTCTCCGGGGGCACGCTCCACCTCACCCAGGAGACCGGCGGGCGTGTCACGTTCAAGGACGGCACGCGGAGCCTCGTCGACGCGATTGCCTCGAAGGCGCCATTCGAGAAACGTCTGTCGACTCCGGTCGCCGCCGTCTCGCAGGAGGAAGGCCGCGTCGAAGTACATACACGCGTGGGTGAGACGCTTCCCGCCCGCGTTGCCGTCGTGGCCGTGCCGCTGAACGCGCTCGGTGGGATCGAGTTCGACCCGCCGCTCTCCGAGACGAAGCAGGCCGCAGTCGGGCTCGGCCAGGCATCACGTGGCGTGAAGATCTTCATTCACGCGCGCGGGGAGCCGCTCTTCCAGAACGGGATCAAGCCGAGTCATCCGTTCGGCTACCTCGACACCGAGATCATCTATCCCGACGAGACGCAGCTGATGATCGGCTTCGGCTACGACGCGGACATCTGCGACGCGTCGGACCTCTCAGCGGTTCAGCGCCAGCTCGACGAGATCCTGCCGGGTTACGAGGCGCTCAACGCCACCGCGCACGACTGGCTCACCGACGAGTTCTCGCGCGGGACCTGGGCGATCCACCGGCCCGGGTGGTACGCGACCTACCACGCGGAGATGCAGAGGCCCGAGGGCGCGGTGCTGCTCGCCGGCTCCGATTTCGCGAACGGCTGGGCCGGCTTCATGGACGGCGCGATCGAATCCGGCCTGCGGGCGGGCGCCGCGGCGCTCAGACTCCTCTAGCCTCGTCCTGCCGCACCCAGAGGGTGACGAGACGCGCGACGAGGGTGACGAGGAAGATGTTGCCGAGCAACGCCTCGCTCACCGTCAGCGCTTGCGGCAGGCCCGGCGCGGGTGAGAGGTCTCCGAACCCGAGCGTCGTCAGCGTCACGAAGCTGAAGTAGAGGTACTCGGACTGCTCGTGGGCGCCTGGCTGGGCGAAGAAGGTGTCCCGGAAGTCGGCAACTGCGAGGTAGAGGAAGGCGTAGAGGAGCCCGATCAAGACGTACACGCAGAGCGCACCGAGAATGGTCTCGGAAGTGACCCGCCTGTGATGGAGGATGCGGTTGAGCGTGATCGGCAGCGTCGCGGTGACGAGCAGCGCGACGGGCAGCAGATACGTATCAGGCCGACGATTCGCGCTGAGTTGATGACGAGAACGAGCGGCGCGAGGGCGACGCAGACTCCGATCAGGATCCAATGGCTTTTGTGGACGTGGTGACCCGCTTCCGGGTCGCTGATCGCTACGACGAGCGCCGCCGCCGAGAGCAGGGTGCTCCCGATTGCCCCCCAGCGCGGGTCGTCGACGAGCTCGAGCAGGAAGAGGTTCGCGAGCAGCAGCACGAGCAGCGAGGCGTAGCTGTCGAGGATCCGGACGATCTTGGCCTTCATGTCGCGGCGACGATAGGGACTGGGAGGGCTTGGCGGAACGTCGCTCGTCGCCGGGACGAGACGGTCGTTCCCAGGCAAGGACGCAGGGAGCCCTCGTATCGACTTTAGATACGGGGGCGACCGAGGACGAAGCCTGGGGGCGAGCGGCGCGTCTCCGGCGACTCAGTCGGTGGTTTCGTTGAGCCCTCCTATGCCGCGACCCAGGCGTCCACGGTCTCGGTGCGACCGCGCAGCTCGAGAGTGCGCGACTCGAGCCCGGCCGTGTCGAGCCCTGCCGTCTGCGCCGCCTGGCTCGAGACGAGGAGCTCACCAGTCGCGGCCGCGGCCGCGAGCCGTGCCGCCGTGTTGACGGGATCGCCGAGGGCAGTGAAGTCGAACGCGTCCCCCTCGCCCACGGAGCCGACGTACGCGATGCCCGTGTGCACGGCGGCGCCGAGGGGGATCCACGGTTCTCCGTTTCCATGCCCGGTCGCAATCAGGAGCTCGTGGGCCGCCTCGATCGCATCCAGCGCGTGATCGCCTCCGGCGAACCCCGGGATGAAGAGCGCCATCGCCTGGTCGCCGACGAACTTGTCGACGATGCCGTTACGCGCATCGACCACCTCGGCCGCCGCGCCGTAGAACCGCGCCATCAGCTGTGAGAACTCTTCCGCGGACATCTGCTCAGCGAGAGCCGACGAGCCGCGCACGTCCGCGAACATGAATGAGAGCTCGATCTCGGCGCCGCCGGGCCGCTTCTCGAGCGCGTGGATGCAGCCGCTGCAGATGCGACGGTTCAGGCGCGAGGGGCCGAACCCGATGAAGCGCATGACGTTCCCCGGTGGCCCGAAAGGCGTGTCGCAGAGCTTGCAACGCGGCTCCGACGGGATGGCTCGTGAGATCCGGCGCATCCAGGGCGCCCAGCAGATGTGGCCGCGGGCCTCGCCCATGAGGACCTCGCGCCACTTCTCCTCCTGGGACTTCTTCGCCAGGGGTTGGAGTCTAGCCCGCTTGAAGTGGGCGTCCGATCTCGCTAAGTAATGTCTTGGACGTGCTGCGGCGAACCCCCGTTCTGATCGTGCTGGCGCTGGTGCTGCTCGTGATCGCGCCGGTGTCGAAGGGCGCCGTGATCACGCCTCTCCCTCTCTGCACCGGAGACCCCGCCACGAACGCCCCCTGCCTCATTTCCGTCACGCACGAGGGCGCCCCGATCCCGTACAACAGCAATCTCTTCGAGGGCCACGATTCCGTCTTCGCCGGCACCTATCTCGACGGCTCGACCACCTGGTTCAACTGGTCCATTCAGGACGAGAATGGAGACTTTGCGCTCACGTTCGGCGACACCTACTCGATCTCGATCAACACGGGCACGGTCTTCCCGGGCGAGACCTTTGCCCGCGGGCACAACCTCGTCGTCAACCGCACAACCGACTCGCTGGGACATCACATCGTCACGTTCACGCAGGAGGTCGTGCGCACGGCCGACCAGGGCTGCGACGGTGCCGGCGTCTGCACGGCGAACGCGGGTCGCACGAACAGCGGCTACCTCGACGGGTGGGTCGACAACCTCCAGTACGTCGACGACGCAGCCGACCGCGCCGCGATGCGCGGCTTCGACCTGGCGAGCAACATCGACTGGGTCTCGTCGCCGCTCGAGCTCGACTACCTGACGAACTCGATCTTCCTCCGTGTCGCGAACTCCCACTTCGAGGGACATCCGAGCCCGGCGATGACTCCATTCGTGGGCTTCGCGGAATTCAGGCTCCCCTTCCCGATGCTCCACCGGCTCTACGACGTCACGGACCCCGATTCGCTAACGCCGAGCGCCTTCAGCGTCACCGGGGCGGGAGCGGCAGCGACGACCGACGTCGCGGTCGACCACATCGCGCACACGGTGCATGTGCAGCTCGAGGGCCTGACCTTCTCCAAGCGCAAGCTCCGCATCCAAGGAACCATGCGGCCCGGGCGTCCGCGCGAAGTTCATGCCGTCCGCACGGCCTCCACGCGCGGCAAGCTGACCTTCTTGCCCGCGGTTCCGCACGGCTCCAAGGTGACCAAGTACGTCGCTCGCTGCGAGTCGGCCGGCGGCCACATCGTGACGGGGAGCAACACCGCCTCCCCGGTGAAAGTCTTCGGCCTCAGCCCCGGAACGCGCTACGAGTGTTCCGTCCGTGCGAAGAGCCGCTGGGGCTACAGCTACCGCGCCTTCGACACGATGCCGCGCACCCCGTAGAAAAGGAAGGGCGGAAGAGGGCTGCGGCTCCCCCTCCCGCCCATGGAGGGGCTACGAAGTAGCCGCCTTCTGCTCGTCGCGTAGCGTCTTCGTCACCGACTCCACTTCGCGAAGAGCTCTTTCTCCTCTTTGAGGTTCTCCTCGAGGAGAGAGACCGCATCCGTTTCGCCAATCGCCCGTGCCATCTCGATGAGACCAGTGTAGGCCGCGATCTCGCCACACGACAGACCCCGTCGTTCGCCGCGTCGGCTAGCTTGTCGTGGGGATGAGTGGTGCCATCCACCAGTCGGCAGCGCGCGGTTTTGCCCTTGCTCCCGCGGATTACGAGCGCGGGCGGCCCATGTACCCCTTCGAAGCCGTCCGTCGCCTGGTCAAGGAGCTCCGCATCAAGCCGGAGAGCACCGTCCTCGACCTCGCGGCCGGCACTGGCAAGCTGACGCGCCTCTTGGCGCAGCTCGGCTCCGAGGTCGTCGCCGTCGAGCCCGTCGACGAGATGCGCGAGCGGCTGATGGAGACGCTTCCCGGCGTCACCGCGCTCGAGGGCACCGCCGAGGAGATTCCGCTCGACGACGAGTCGGTCGACGCGGTGACCGTCGGGCAGGCGTTCCACTGGTTCGACGGGGATGCGGCGCTGGCGGAGATCCATCGCGTCCTGCGCCCGAGGAGTCGGCTCGGGCTCATCTGGAACGTCAAGGACGAAAGCGTCGACTGGGTGCACCAGCTGGCTGAGATCATCGAGGCCTACCGTGGAAACGCGCCGCGCGTCGCTTCGGGTGCCTGGAAGGAGGCCTTTGAGCGCACCGAGCTCTTCACGGCCATCGAGCGGGCGCGCTTCTCATTCGTGCACCAGACGGATACCGCGACCGTTGTCGCGAGAGTCACGTCCATCAGCTTCATCGCCGCCATGGCTCCGCGCGTGCGCGAGCGCGTCGTCGACCAGGTGCACGAGCTGCTCGTAACGCATCCGGACACGCGCGGGCAGCGCGTGTTCCCCCTCCGCTATCGCACCGGCGTCTACTGGTGCGACCGCGTCGACTAGCTAGCTCTCCGCTCGGCGCCGGACCGAGATTCCCCAGGCCTGCCCGGACTCGAAGAGCTTGTCCGGGTCGACCTCGTCCAGCCAGCCGATGAAGTGCTTCTCGGGGTCCTCGGCGGTGGACCCGTACACGGCCTGCCGGTCCTCGTGCTCGGGCTCCACGGCGATGCCGTCGCCGCGCTCGAGCGCTTCGTAGCGCTCCTCGGCCGCCGGACCCTCGGCGTAGCCTTTGCCCATACGCGGATCCTAGGAGACTTTGACGAAACATCGCCTGTGCCGCCCGAGGCGAGCGACGTTCCGCCAAACCCTCTAGCCCGGCGGGCGTTCCCGGACCCAGACCTGGAGCTCGTACCAGTGGGTGTCCTGGAGCGCCGCTGCCACGCGCGGATCCGTGTGGGACGCGTTGAAGACGTTGTGGTCGAGGTCGGCGCAAATGGCGATCGCCTCGAGGGGGACGTCCGGCAGGTTCACGAGACACTCGGCGGGCAGCCGTGCCTCGGCGACCGAGTAGTGCTTGAAGTGGAGCTCGGGAGCGAGCTCGAGGAGCTCGGGCCAGTCTGGACAGCTGCGCGTGCTCATGCCGTGGGCAGAGGCGAGGGCTGCTGCGTCACGACGCCGGCGAGGACGCGAATGAAGGCGGGATCGTCGTTCAACGATTCGGTCCGCTCGAGTTCGAGGCCGAGCTCGGCGGCTTTCTCGCGCGCCTCGGTGTCGATGTCCCAGTAGATCTCCAGGTGATCGGCAACGAAGCCGATCGGCGTGACCAGCACTTTGCGCACGCCTTCGGCATGGAGGCGTTCGAGCTCGTCGAGAATGTCGGGCCCGAGCCACGGCTCACCGGTTGGGCTCTCGCTCTGGAACGCGAACGACCAGCTTTGAACGTGCGCCCTGGCGGCGACGAGCCGGGAGGTCTCGAGCAACTGGTCCTTGTACGGATCGCCCTCGTCGAGGATGCGGGCCGGGAGGCTGTGCGCCGTGAAGACGACGTACGCGTCGGTGTCCCCGATCCGCTCGGCGAGGAGGTCGATCAGGGGTTCGTACGCGTGGTAGCTCGCGATGAAGGTGAGCTCCGCGCGGCCGCCTAGCGCTTCCTCGAGCTGGCTCCGATACCCGCCGATCGACATGCGCGCGTAGTGGGGCGCGAGGACGAGCCCGACGACGTGTTCGGCGCCCTCGGCGAGGGCGCGCTCCGCAGCCTCGGCGATCCTCGGCGTCCAGTGCTTCATCCCGACGTAGACGGGAGTCCCGAGCTCCTGCTCGAGCGCGGCGCGCTGGCGCTCGGTGATCTCGTTGAGAGGAGAGCCACCCCCGATCCGGCGGTACCGCTCTTCGAGCTCCTGGACGGCCTCGGGGCTCACCGGCCTCCCGCCGCGGATGTCGGAGAGGTAGGCGCCGACGTCCTCGGGGCGCGAGGGGCTGCCGTAGGCCATGAGGACAACGGCAGTCTTCACGCCCAGACCTCCACCGAGGTCTTCTCGTGCACGAGCTCGACGAGGCGGCCGAGGGCGGCCGAGTCGGTGTCCGGCAGCACGCCGTGGCCGAGGTTGAAGACGTGGCCGTGCCGGCCACCGACGGTCTCGAGGATCCCAACGGTCGCTGACTCGACCCGTTCCCAGGAGCCGAGTAGCAGCGAAGGGTCGAGGTTGCCCTGCACACCGCGGTTGTGTCCCACGATCTCCCAGCCTCGGTCGATCGGGACCCGCCAGTCGAGTCCGATCACGTCTCCGCCGACCGCGGCCATGTCGCCGAGAAGGTGGTACGTGCCCGTGCCGAAGTGAATGGTCGGAACGTCGACGCTCGCGAGGACGCGCTGGGAATAGGGCGCGACGAACTCGCGGTAGTCGTCGGCGGAGAGCGCGCCGACCCAGGAGTCGAAGAGCTGGACGACGTCGGCGCCGGCTCGCACCTTCGCAGCGAGGTACGGCGCGAAGGTGTAGGCGAGCTTCTCCATGAGCGCGTGCCAGACCTCGGGCTGCCCGTACATGCACGCCTTGGTCTTGGCGAACTCGCGCGTCGGCTTCCCTTCGATCAGGTAGCCGGCGACGGTGAAGGGCCCGCCGGCAAAGCCGATCACAGCCTCGTTCGGGCCGAGCTCGTCACGGACGAGCCTGACGGCCTCGAGGATGAAGGGCACGGAGTCCTCCGGGTCGGGAACCGTCAACCGCTCGACGTCGGCCATGGACTCGATCGGACGTTCGATGACCGGTCCGACGCCTTCCACGAGCTCGACGTCGATTCCCATCCCAAGGACGGGGAGCATGATGTCCGCGAACATGACGGCCGCGTCCACGCCGTGGGCGCGCACCGGCTGCAGGGTCACCTCGGCGCAGAGCTCCGGCTGCCGGCAGACCTCGAAGAGGGTGTGGTGCTTGCGAAGCTCCCGGTATTCGGGCAGCGAACGGCCGGCCTGGCGCATGAACCACACGGGCGTGCGCTCGACTGGTTCGCGCCTGCACGCGCGTGTGAGGAGGGGCTGGGCCACGGCCGAAGACTAGCCGCGGGAGGTAGGTCTACCCGCCGATGATCAGCGCGACGTGGGCGCCCTGCAGATCGTGCAGCTTCATGCCGTCGAGGGGGGTGACGCGCTTGACGTGTAGATCGTGCGCCAGTCGGATCGCCTCGCCCTCGTAGCCCTTGCGGTACATGACGAGGGAGCGGCGGAAGTCCGTGCGGGGCGCGTTTCCGGTCGCGGCGATGATGTAGTGGAAGTGGCGGATCCGGTCGGCGGCGACCGCTGCCGCGCCCGGCAGGCCGTTTCCGTTCAGGACGACCACGGAGGTCTTGTTCCGGGAGAGATGCGCGGTCGGCGTCGAGGAGCCGGCGTTCGCCTTCTTCGGCGTGGTCTCGCTCGCTGCCGGAGTCGTCTCCGCTGCCTTCGCTGCGGTGGTCGCGCTGATGACGGCCTTCTCGGCGCTGTCCGTGAGGAGCTTGGCGCCGAAGATCACGCCGATCACGACGAGGATGAAGAGCTCGACCGCCGCTACGGCCGCCGCGATGACTGCAGCGGTGCGCCAGGGAGTCTCGACAGTCTCTTGACGGGCGTAGGCGTGATCGCGGGGATAGGCGTGTTCCATCGGGGCGGTCTAGTTCGCCCCGCCTGCGTCCTCTCCTTCCGCCTCGCTGATGAATCTCCAGGTCGCCGCCAGACCCTCGTCGAGCGGAGTCCCGGCCCGAAAGCCCAGCTCTCGTTCGGCCAAGGTCGGATCGAGCACGCTTCGCTGAAGCTCCCCGGCGCGGGCCGCCTCGTGATGCATGTCGACACCCGTTCCGGCGACGCGCTGGCAGGCTTCTGCGAGCTCGAGCACCGAGGTCTCCTTCCCCGTCCCGACGTTGAAGACGCCGGCGTGTCCTTGGGCCGCGAGCGTCGCCGCCACTACGTCGCCGACGTAGACGTAGTCGCGTGTCTGGCGCCCGTCGCCGAAGATGCGCAGCGGCTCTCCGCGAGCGAGTCGTCCGAAGAAGATGGCCACGACGCCGGCCTCGCCGTGGGGATCCTGGCGCGGCCCGTAGACATTCCCGAAGCGGAGCGCGACGTGACCGGTGCGGTACAGGCGGTTGTAGGTGGCGAGGTACTCCTCCGCGCTCAGCTTCGAGGTGCCGTACGGCGCGAGCGGTTCCCGCGGCGAGCTCTCGTCGGCGGGGCCGTCGCATTCGCCGTAGATCGCGCCTCCGGTCGAAGAGAAGATCACCTGCGCCTCGTGGGCACGCGCGGCCTCGAGCACTCGGATCGTCCCGAGCAGGTTGACCTCGGCGTCGAAGTCCGGCCGTTCCACCGAGACGCGGACGTCCGCCTGGGCCGCGAGATGGAAGCAAACCTCAGGCCTGGCTTCGGCGAACACGTCGTCTGCATCGACGAGCCCGGCCTCGACGAGGCGGGCGCCCGAAGCGACGTTCTCCCGCTTTCCCGACGAGAGGTCGTCGAGGACGATTACCTCGTTCCCGCACGCAAGGAGCGCGTCGACCAGATGCGAGCCGATGAAGCCCGCCCCGCCTGTCACGATCGCCCGCACGGCGCACTATCCTAGGGCCGCCTCGATGTTCATCACGTTCGAAGGGGTCGACGGGTCGGGCAAGTCGACGCAGGTTCGCCTCCTCGCGGAGCAGCTCCGCGCGGAGGACCGGCAGGTCCTCGAGACCCGTGAGCCAGGCGGAACGGAGCTCGGGGAAAGAGTTCGCGAGCTCATCCTGGCGGGCGGAAGCCTCGCTCCCTGGGCGGAGGCGCTCCTCTTCGCCGCGGCCCGGGCGCAGCTCGTCGACGAGGTCATCAGGCCGGCCCTCGCGCGCGGAGAACATGTGCTCGTTGATCGCTACATCGACTCCTCGCTCGCGTATCAGGGGCTGGCCAGAGGACTCGGCGTTGAGCGCGTGCTCGAGGTCAACCTCGCTGCGACCGGTCACCTGCTCCCAGACCGAACGTTCCTGATCCAGGTGCCGCTCGAGCAGGCGGCGCGCCAGCGCGGCGACGATCCAGACCGGATCGAGCGTGAAGGTGACGACTTCGTCGAGCGCGTGGACAGCGCCTACCGCGACCTGGCGGGTATCTTCGCGCAGCGCATCGTGACCGTGGACGGATCCCAGCCAGCCTCAGAGGTCGCCAAGCTCATCCGTGGACACCTTCGAGACCTTTCCTGAGCAGGACGAGGCGAAAGCCCTCCTGCGCGCCGCGCTGAGCGAGGGGCCCGCCCACGCCTTCCTCTTCCACGGGCCTCGGGGGGTGGGAAAGCGCCGTGCCGCGCTCGCCTTCGCCGGCGCGCTGATCGGCGACCCGGCCCGGGTGGCCCGGCGCGCTCATCCTGACCTGTACGTGCTGGAGCCCCTCGGCGACCAGATCCGCATCGACCCGATCCGCGAGCTGCGCCGCGACCTCCACATGCGTCCCTTCGAGGCCGCTCGCCGCGTCTATCTCGTCTTCGGCGCGCACCTGATGAACGAAGACGCCGCCGACGCGCTGCTCAAGGATCTGGAGGAGCCGCCGGACTACGCCGTGGTCGTTCTCATCGCCGACGACCTCGGGCCTCTGCCGCCCACGATTCGCTCGCGCTGCCAGCTCGTGCCTTTCCGGCGCCTTTCGCAGCGTGCCGTGAAGGCCTACCTCTCCTCGCGCGGGCTCGAGGGCGACCAGCTCGAAGCCTTCGCGCGTGTGGCGGGCGGGAGGCTCGATCGCGCCGATCGCCTTCTCGACGTCGAGGCGGGCAAGCGGCGTTCGGCGCTCATCGAGCTCGCGCGCGCGGTCTACCTTGACGAGCGGTTCGATCCGGGAGACGCGGCGAAGCGCGTTCACGATCTCGCGCAGGGGCGCGCGGCGGAGGCTCGGGCGCAGGCCGAGGCGAACCCCTCCGACGGCGAGTCTGCGCGCGAGGCCGAGCAGCGGATCCGGCGCGCGGCAAGAGGCGCCGAGCGGGAGGAGGTGCTCGCCGCGCTGGACATCCTCACGAGTTGGTACAGGGATCTCGTCGTCGCCGCGGCTGGGGCCCAGACGGCGGTGGTGAACTCCGACCGGCTGGCCGAGCTGGCCGAGGACGGGAGCACCGACCGCTCTCCGGCCGCCGAACGGGCCGCGGAGGCGGTGCGGGAGACCTGGCGGTCCTTCGAGTTCCAGGTGCAGCCCGGACTTGCGCTCGAGGCGCTCTTCTCGCGGCTGCGGCGGGACCTCGCTGCGGTCCCTCAGCCCACGCGATAGCGTCTCACGCATGGCTATTGCGGTCGGCGTCGTGTTTTCGCCGGGCGGAAAGGTTTACTCCTTCGATCCGGGCGGCCTCGAGCTCGTCTGGAACACGCGCGTGATCTGCCAGACCTCGCGCGGGCTCGAGCTCGGCCGCGTGGTCAAGCCGAACCACGAGCTGGACACGCCGCCGTCTCCGCCGCTGAAGAAGGTCGTTCGGCGCGCGACTCCGACGGACGAAGAGACCAACTCGACGAACCGGGAGGAGGCGAAGCAGGCGATGCGGGTCTTCCGCGATGTTCGGCGCCAGACGGGCGTGGACGTGAAACCGGTCTCGGCGGAGCTCGTCTTCGACGGCTCCCGTCTTGTCTTCGCCTACGAGTCGGACAGTAGGCCCGACCTGACCGCGTTTCGCGACGAGCTTCGGCGCCGGCTCTCCCGCCGGATCGAGCTGCGGTCGGTCGGCCCTCGGGAGTGCGCGCGCCTCTGCGGCGACGAAGGCCTCTGCGGCGGCCAGCACTGCTGTCGGCGGTTCCCCTCGCATGAGCAGCCGATCACGCTGCGCATGGCCAAGGATCAGGATCTGCCAATGAGCTCCGGGCGCATCACGGGGCTCTGCGGGCGGCTCCGTTGCTGCCTCGCGTTCGAGCACCCCACCTATAGGAGCTTTCGAGACCGCGCCCCGCGTGTCGGTCGCCGTGTGCAGACGCCGCTCGGCCACGGGGTCGTGACGGCCTACCAGGTCGTCACGGACACCTGCACGGTCGAGCTCGAAGGCGCCGATCCGGCCGATCTGCCAATCGACGAGTGCCGTGAGGTGGCGCAACCCTCCTCGTCCTAACGGGGGATGATCTGAGCGGCGCTTCCGCTCAGACTTTAGGTATGAGCGCTGCGCCCGACCGCGCGGAAGAGCTCTTCAACGAGCACTCCCGCCGGATCTACGCGTACTGCCTGCGTCAGCTCGGCTCCCGTGAGGAGGCCGAGGACGCCGTGCAGGCGACCTATTTGAACGCCTGCCGCAGCCTCCTGTCCGGATTCGAGCCGGACGTCGCGCAGGCCTGGCTCTTCAAGGTCGCGCAGAACGTCTGCCTGACGAGGCAGCGCTCCACCTGGCGCCGCCGCCGGATCGAACGGCCGGAGGACATCCAGGAGATCGAGGAGTTCATCCCTTCGCCCCATGAGCCGGGCGACGAGCTGTTGGGGATCGACGTCGCGCTTGCCTCGCTGCCCGAGCAGCAGCAGCGGGCGATCCTTCTCCGTGAGTGGCAGGGGCTCTCCTACCGCGAGGTCGCTGCCGAAATGGGCATCACGCAGGGAGCCGTCGAGACGCTCATCTTTCGAGCACGGCGCTCCCTCGCTGCCGCGCTCGAGGCGCCCGAACGGCCCCAGACCCGCCGCGCTCGGCTCGCTCATGCTCTCGACCCCGGGGCGCTGGTCGCATCCCTCAAGACGGCGCTCAGCGGCAGCCTCAGCACGAGTGTCGCGACCGGTCTGGCCGTGGTCGCCTCGACGACGGCGATCGCCACGGGCCCCGTTCGCACGACCGACCTCTTCCGGCACGCGGCACCCGCGTCGACCCAGGTGGCTCACGAGACCCGCGCGCCCGCGCGTTTGTTCGAGCGGGTTGCGCCGGCGGACCGCGATGCGTCCTCTGTCACGCGCCAGGCGGGGGGCCAGGGGAAAGCGAAGGCCAAGGGCCAGAGCAAGAATCATCCGAGCCCGAACGGCAAGGCCAATGGGCACGCGAAGCAGAACGCGAGCACCGGCGCCGGCAAGCCGGCCTCGCCGGGGAAGGCGGCACCCCCGCCGCAGTCACACGCCGGAGGCAATGGCAATAGCCATGTCGGCGGCAGCGGCAAGTCTCAGGGCAAGAACTAGCCTTCTAAGGGCAAGAGCTAGCCCTATCGCCGTCCCATCTTGTAGCTTGCCGGGCGCGTGGACACTCACGACTGGCTGCTCTTCCTGCACATGCTCTCCGCCTTTGCCCTCGTCGGGGCGGAGGTTCTCTTCACGTTCTTGATCTTTTGGCTCTGGCGGACGGACGTTCCGGGCGAGATCGCCCGTGTCTCGGACATCTCCAAGCTCGGGAGCGCGCTCGTCGGCATTGGCGCCGGGGGTGTCCTCGTGTTCGGCGTCATCCTCGCCTTCGAAACCGACAGCTACGCGATCTGGGACGCGTGGATCGTGTTCGCGCTGATCCTTTGGTTCCTCTTCGCTGAGGTGGGCCGCCGATCCGGCAAGGCCTACGACGCGGCGGGCGCCCGCGCGCGCGCCCTCGTCGCCGAAGGCCGGAGCGGGCCGAGCGCGGAGCTCGGAGCCATGTTCCGCTCCTCGACAGCTCTCCAGCTGCATCTGGCGTCCCTCGTGATCATCGTCCTCTTCCTCCTCGACATGACCTTCAAGCCATGGGCCTGAGCCTGCTCGCAGCCACTCGGCCGACCGAGTGGGATTTCCCGCTCTTCCTCCACATCCTCGGAGCGATGATCCTCGTCGGCGGGCTCCTCACGGCGGTCGGTCTGCAGGCCTTTGCGTGGAAACGGCGGGGGCCCGGAGACCTCGTCGCCTACAGCCGCGGCGGCTTCTGGGCGCTCCTGACCGTGGCCTTACCGGGCTGGGTGCTCATGCGCGTCGGAGGCGAGTGGATCCGATCGAAAGAGGGCTGGACCGGCGACGACGACCCGGCGTGGCTCGGCATCGGCTATCTCGTCGCGGATGCCGGCTTTCTCGTCTTGCTGATCACGATTCTGCTCGCCGGGCTTGGGATGCGGCAACTGCGCAAGACGGGTGGAGCAGCGAATGTGTTCGGCCGGGTGGCCACCCCGCTCGCGACGATTCTGCTCGTCGCGTACCTCATCGCCGTGTGGGCGATGACCACGAAGCCCGACTAGCCGACGCGGTAGCGAATGTGCGTGACGGTGGGTGAATCGATCGCCCGCGTCTGCTCGAGTCGCTTGAGCTGGCCCTCGCCGAACAGACGTGTGCCGCCCCCCAGCAGGAGCGGCACGACGTGCACCTGGATCTCGTCCAGGCATCCGAGGGCGAGCGCTTCCTGGATGACCTCGGCCCCGCCCGCGACGCTGACGTCCTGATCTTCCGCGGCCGCCCTCGCCTGCTCGAGCGCGCTCTCGAATCCGTCCGTGACGAAGATGAACGAGGTGCCGCCCCGCATCTCGACCTGCTGGCGGGGATGGTGGGTCAGCACGAAAACCTTCACCCTGAAGGGAGGCTCGTCGCCCCACCAGCCGTCCGCGTTGGGGTCGTCCTCCCAGGGGCCCGGGCCGAAGCCGCCACTGAACATCTTCCGGCCCATGATGGTGGCCCCGGTGTGCTCGAACGCTTCGTTGAGCACGTCGGAGTCGACGCCCGTCTCGCCGCCTTCGTGGCCGTGGATCCGTTTGAAGCTCTCCAGGTCGTAGGCCCACTCGTGGAGCCGCTCGCCGCCCTTGCCGAGCGGGTCCTCCAGGGTCGGTTCCGGGCCGGCAACGAACCCGTCCAGCGACATCGAGATGTCCGCGAAGACCTTGCCCATGACGTCTCTAGGCTAGTCCAGAGCGCAGCATGACCGCCGCTACAATCGAATCTCCCCTGCCGACGTAGCTCAGCTGGTAGAGCACTTCACTCGTAATGAAGGGGTCCCCGGTTCGAGTCCGGGCGTCGGCTTCAAGAAAAGTCCTGCGTCCACGCAGTTTTCGTCAAAGAGGGAGAGCCGCCCTTCCGCTCGGGGGCAACTCATGGGGCAACAGCTTTCACCTTCAATCAGCGGCCGCAGTGGCAGGCGTGGAGTGGCTGGCGCCGGCCCGCCGCGGAGATCGGCCCCGTCCGGATGCTGACTAGAAGCTGACTGGCCCGCTCGCCGCGACTCACTCCTCTTGAGCGCGCCGACAGAAAACCTGCCGTTTCCAGCGGGTCTTAAGAAGCGGATGATGGGACTCGAACCCACGACCTTCTGCATGGCAAGCCGCTAGAACGTGTCGCCCCGTTCCGCCCCGTTCCGCGAGAGCGCCATCTGAGCAGGGAAACGATCCTCGTCGGCTGCGTCGCTGCGGAACGACGCGGCAGGCTCGTGGAGGCCGTTCGCTTGCACGACGCTTGCAGTATCGGCGAGCGCGAACGCCGAGGCGAGCCGGGATGCTCGCCCCCGCGCGGTCGGTAGTGCGTGTATCGGGCGGTCGTTTTTCGCGTCCGCGTGCCCCATCCACTCCTGTAGCTCGCGCGTGGTCGTCGCTGCTCTCGCGGCCAGCGAGCCGAACGAGTGCCGCAGGTCGTGGAAGCGCAGGGGCCGCAGCCCTGCCTTGCGCTGGGCGGCCTTGTAGCGGCGCCGCAGCGCCGAGCCGTCCACGTAGCCCCTCTCGCCTAGGAAGAGCGGGTCCTCGTCCCCTGTGTGCTGGTCACGCTGCAAGAGGCGCGCGAGCACCGCGGCCAGCTCGGGCACCATCGGCACCGAGCGCCCCCGGCCACTCGGCCCCCGCGTGCGTCGGTTGCGGACGCTGGTCAACCGATGACTGCGGCAAAACCACAGCACAATCAGTGCTTCCCCTGACGAGACGCGCCCGAAGAAGTGCAATGCTCTACGTGCGCCGAGAAATAGATCGAAAGTAGGACGAAGCCCGACCGACTTGATGTAGTAGGCGGAATCCGAAGCACCCGTCGATCGAGTGGACGAAATCGAAACTACCTCGGCGAAGATTCCGGGCTCTGATGCGTCAGCTTCGGGGCCCGGCCTTTCGTGCACGTGCAGCAGTGTCGTCGTCAGCGGGCCTTGCCAGGCGACGCGTCAGCCGAGTCGGCTAAACCAAACCCTCATCATCGTTTGCGCCCATGCGTCATCCAGTGGAGGGCGCGGAAAACGGCGCGTACTGGTCAGTCGGCGGTCGGGCGGGCTCCGGCGAGGAACAGCCCGAGCGCCATCGAGCTGATGTCCTCCGATCCCATCCCCGCCACTCGTCCGGTCCGCACGCACGTTCCAATGAGGGCGAGCAGCGACTCGACCAAGGTCGCAACCGGCACGTCGCTGCGAATCTCGCCGTTCGCACGCCCCCTCTCGATGAGCGCGACCAGCGGTCCGGCGAAGCGAGGCTCGGGAGGGCGCCGCTCGCGCAGCAGCACGATGAAGTCCCCGCCGACCGCGACCAGGGCCCGGACGACGCGCGCGAGCGCCTCGTCGACCGGGACCCCGTCGAGGTTTGCCTCCGCGAGGCGCCGTCCCGCCTCCTCGTTCGCAGCCCCCTCGAGCGCCCGCAGGAGCGACTCGCGGGTCGGGAAGTGGCGGTAGAGCGTCCCGCGCGCGATCCCGGCGGCCGCTGCGACTTCCGCCATGCTGGCGCCCTGTCGCGCCGCAAGCACACTCGCCGCCGCGACCAGGATCCCGTGCTTGGTCGCCGCGCGGCCGCGCGAGGCCACTACGCCTTCGCTCCGGACAAGGATGTCACTTCCATGAGACAGCGTTGACTTGTTCGTGACTATCGTGATCTAATCCGATCCGGCAGGCGATGCGCATTCGAATCGCGACCCATAACGCTGCGAGGAGGGGCTCCGACGACCCCCGCAGCCGTCCACGGATCGCCGACTCGCAAGGAGACTGCCGGTGCACCTGAGCTACCGCGAATGGTGGGCGCTGATTCACGGGATCATCTTCGGGGCATTCTCCCCGCTCGCTTTCTCGGGCGGGCCCGCCGGCCTCTGGAGCCTGCGGACTGAGTGGGTGAGCGCCGAAGGGCTGCGCGAGCGGGCACCGCCACACAGGAGGTGGTACGGCCATGAATACTCGCAGGATTCTTGAGTTCGGAGGGATCGCCGCCGGAGTCCTCATGATCGCCTTCGGCATCGGTTCGCTCGTCCTGGGCATCAACGCGCGGAACACGGTAGGGAGGGAGCTGACGCGCGAGTTCATCGTCGGCTCGCCGGACATGAACCCGGCCGAGATCGAGAAGGCGGTGAATGAGGCCGGCCTCAGCAATGTGCCGATCCCGTCGTGCGACGTGGCGGAAAAGGAGATCAAGACCGGGGCCGACGCCCACTGCTTCGCGCAGTACATGCGCATCCACGCGCTCGAATCGTCGGGCGGCAACACCTACGCGCAGATGGGACGCTATGTCGCAGCAGCCGATCCGAGCGACCCGAAGGGTACGAGTGACGAGGCCGCGGCCGCGAAGGACGAGAGCGGGGAGCCGATCTCGAACGGCGCCCGCAACACGTGGGTAACCGAGACCGCCCTCTCGACGGCTCTCAACGTCTCCTACATGGCGGAGCAGCTCGGGCTGTTCAGCATCGTCGTCGGAATCGCTCTGCTACTCAGCGGTGTCGGCTTCATCATCCTCGCACTCGCCGTCCTCGGGGGAGGTGACCGCAAGCCCGCGGCAAGCTGAAAGGACCTAGGCACGAGACAGCGCTTCGCCACGGCGGCAGCGGACCGCTGTTCGCGCGGGATACGAGATGGATCGCTTGGAAATGGCGGCAGAGAGAAGGTCGACATGCAAGCACCGGTGGTTCACGGCCCTGGCGCCCGCGCCTTAATTCAGCAACTTGCCTCTGGCTTGTTCATCATCGCCCTCGTCTCGGCGTGCGATCAGCACAAGACATCGACGGTCACATCGGTACGTTCGCAGCCCGCCGGCACTGGATCGAGCGAGACCACCGTGGCAGGCATTGACTTCGTGCCATCGACGGCCCGGATCACGAACCTGTGTCAGCGCGCCTCCGGGCACGAACCGAGACACTGAAACGTTCCCCGGCGACGGTCGCCGCGTGGTTCGGATTACGGGCGGCCGTCCCCGTTTCGGAAGGGCGGCGGCGGGCTATGAGCCTGCGTTCGAGATGGAGCCAGCCACCACCTTGTAGCGCTGACCGGACCCGGTGCACTCGCGCACCGTTGCCCGGATGCGGTCTCCTTCAGTGATGCGTGGGAGTCCAAACTCGTCGAAGCCCATGATGCTTGTGCGGGCTTGATGTGAAAGTCGTCGTAGCGAGAGTCGCTATTGGGATCGGTTCGGTGTCGGGCTCTCCAGTGGGAGGGCAGCGGGGCGTTCGGCCCGGTCCCTGATCCCACGAAGCATCTTCTGGCTCATCAGGAAGCTGACCGCCTCGACGGGCTCGACCAGGAGCGGTGACCACCACCGAGTGTACGCATATCGCTCCCGGACCAGCAGCCTAGTCGCCTCGTCCGGCCGCTCCTGGAGGACGAAGGCCCAGGTGAAGTCGTAGGGAGGCGGGGTGCTCCCCATCGGAACCCCGCCGCGGAGAATGAGCGATCGCCATGGCTCCAGGGCGGCCACTTCGAGCGCGACTTCCGGATGGAGCTTGACCTCGTCCCCGACCCCGACGTCCTGCCGCTCGGGCATGATGCGATCCGCGCTGTGGATGTCGCAGCCCATCAGGTTCTCGAGGAAGTCGTAGCTGTAGAACCCGCCCCGCCCCTGCCCCAGCTGGGCGATCCACGGCCAGACCCGGTCGGCCGAGGCGCGAATGGTGATGGCGCGGGTTGAAGTGAGGTCGGCGTTCGCGATTAAGTCATCGCCGGGGAGGGGCTGATCGGACTCCTGGTCGGTCGCGCCCCACCCGAGATGCCTGGGTCTAGCGAGGAGGATATAGGCGGCCGCCGCGCCTCCAATGGCGGTTAGGCCCGCGTATCGCCGTCTCAATCCGTCCCTCCCTTCAACAATCGCCCCAACCTACGAGCATCAACACCGTCGTTCGCTTCCCTTTCCACCCTAGCCAGGTAGCCGCATCGCAGGCGGGAACGCGATCGGGAGCATGGTGGTGGCCACGTTGGCCTCCCCACTTAGCGGGGGCGCATCAGAGCCCACGTACTGGCGGGCGGGTGACGGGGACACAGTCCGCGTCGCAATCACGTCCCACTCGACGAAGGGGTGACTTGTTGGTCGATCCGGTACACCGAGAGTAGTGTGCTGCGCCGCGCGGAAGCCTCCATCCGCGGCGGGCCGCGCTCAAGCTGCGGGTAATCTGCGAACTGCCTCGTCAGGCCAGGAGCAGCGCCTCGAGCGCCAGCATCGCTCCGGTCGACACGACCAACGCGAGAGCGACCGATCGCCTTGAGCTTGTGTGCAGCGCGTCGGGGACGACCTGGGCCGCCACCATCCAGAGCATCGCGCCGCCGGCAAAGCCGAGACCAAGCGGTACGAGCCCGTCGAAGAGAGCGACGAACAGGAACGCCGGGACGGCAACGAGTGGCTGGGGCAGGCTCGAGAAGACACTCCAGCCGGCTGCGCGGGACACGCCCACGCCTCGAGGGACGAGCACGAGGCTGATCGCGAGACCCTCCGGGATGTTGTGGATCGCGATCGCGATCGCGATCACGAGGCCGAGCGACTCGCCGCCGGCAAACGAGACGCCGACGCCGATGCCCTCGGCGAACGAGTGCACGGTCATCACGCCGACGAGCAGGAGCGCCCTGCGGGCATCGGCGCCGGCGAGCGCCTCGAAGTGGACGCCCTTCCGTCCAGCCAGCCGACGCGCGGCCAAAGCCACGAAGAGGACGCCCACGAGGGCGCCGCCGGACACGCGCAGGAAGCTCTCGCGCGCGCCCTCGTAGAAAAGGAGCACGCTGGCGGCGATCATGAACCCAGCCGCCAGCGCGTTCGCGACGCCGACCCACGAGCGCGCGAGGTCCACCACGAAGAGGAAGGGCGCGGCGCCGAGGCCGGTCGCGAGCGCGGTTACAAGTGCGGCAGCGAAGACGGCGAGGACGCTCGGCTCGTCCATCCGCTAGCTGGCGGTCTTACCGCGCTGCCCGAAGATGACGAGCACGCTGAAGTTCTCGTAGGCGACGAAGCGGTGGTCGGCACCCGAAGGCACGATGACCGCTTGACCTTCCTTGGGCTCCACGGTCTCGCCTTCGATTGCGATCGCGCTCGTGAGAAGTACGGCCGCGCTGCCCTACGCTGGCACGCCCGCTTCGTTCAGAAGGTCGACGTCGAACGCAGCGAGGGCCGAGCCGTTCTTGCTGCACTGGCCGCGCTTGCGGGCGAGCGAAAGGACGAATGCCGCTCATGCGCTGGCCGAACTGCTGAGCCATCCCCTCGCTCTAACGCAGCGGGTCCGATTGGGGTAAAACCCCGCCCCGCTTGGACATCACAGTGACTCTCGAAGGGCGTCCGCGGCAGACTGCAAACGGGAGCTGACCTCGGTCAGTTCGCGAGCGGCGAGGTCGATGCGCCCTTGCTGCGTGTCCGCGCGCTCGCGAATGGAGATGAGCTGGTCCGCCATGGTCTGGACCGCCTCAGTCAGGTCGGCGAGTTGGCCGGCGATAAGCGCCGTGTCCTCTCGCTGTGTCATGTCCCTGGGCGAAGTCTACGCCGGGGAGTCAAGGCTTGAGACGCCGCGCACTTTGCGGACTTTCTGGATCTCTGAGGTATCGCGGGGTCACAAATGGGCTGTACCGTGGCTTGGGGGTCAAGAGATGGAGGCGCTGTGGGCAGCCCTGTGCGGGTAGTGGACGAAGCCCTCCTTGCACGTCTCCGTACGGCCGTAGGCGATTCCGCCGCCTACATCGACACCGATGAACACGTCGCCTCCGTGCTGCGACTACTTTCCCACGCGCCTGGCACAACGTGGGAGCTTCGTCTATCCGAATCAGGTGCCGCAATGAAGGCTGCGGTTCTTGCCGTTCCTCGATAGAGAGGCGTAGGACGACCTCGACTCGCCGCGCGCGACCACCCCTGGGATGCGAAGCGGATTGGGGTAAAACCAGCCCGGTCTTGGGGTACGGCCCTAGCCGATAGACCGAGAGATGCGCATGAGCACACCGCTAGCGAGTTTCGCTAGAGCCTCCTAGCCACAGAGACCTCAGATGCCGGGGACGGGGGTGGATCGTGGCACTCGTGTCGTCCCTGGTCGGCTGCGGATCACCGGTCGCCGGATTAGCGGTCCGGCTCCTCCGTTTACGTGCCCACGTTCCATCCGGGTACGGTGAAAGCGAAACCCGCCGGCCTTTGAGCGGGGACTGTCCGAGCTAGTCGGGACGGGCGCCGCCTACCAGCTCACGCCCTCGTGCTGAACGAGTCGCCGGAGGACGTCCTCGGCGAGCACGAGGCTCGCGTCGCGGTTCACACGAGCGGCGGCGAGAGCGGCGCTCTTCGTGTCGCCGTGGCGGATCGACGTCGCGGCGTCCGTGAGCGGTTGGAGTTGCCCCTCGCTCGTCCCGAGCGCGGCGTGCAGCGGCGGCCAGACGGGTTTCGTTTCCGTCGCCGAGACCTCGGCCGCGTAGAAGCGGCGCGCGTTCTCTACGGCCCGGTAGGCGTAAAGGAAGGCGTCGTCGCCGCGGTCGTGGAGGCTGAAACCGAGATCCTTGAACGCGAGCCGGAGCGTCGGCTCACGGACGAAGCGCCACGCGGCGTTCGCGGCGGTCGTGAAGTCGCGGGCGCGCGGGCCGTCCAGCTCCCTAACAGCGCCGGCCTCATAGCGCTCGTGGATCGTTCCGACGATGTTCGCGCGAGCCTCGACGCCGCGGACTTCCAGCCAGGAGTGAAGCTCCGCGCGCAGCCGGAGCGCGTCGCGCCTGTCGCCGCGATCGAGGCGGATGAGCGCGTAGATGGCGAGCGTCACGTCGAAGACGTCCTGGACGAACGCCCGCAGGACCAACACGTCCTGCTCCTCCGCGATCGCCCAGTAGGCAAGAGCATGCCCGAGGACTTCGAGCGTCGAGTCGTCGTCGAGCGGGATCCCGGCCTCGACGCCGAACGTCATCAGCTCCTTCGGCTCGACGTCGGCGAAGAAGAAATAGGTTCGGCGTCCCTCGTACGGCGGGATCGGCATCGCGCGGCGAACGTTAGTGGCGCGAGGGCCAGGGCACGACTTCCTTGGTTGGAGACCAAGAGCGTGGGCGGTTTGGAGGATCGCTCGGCAGGGCTTTCAGAAGGTGGGCGGTACTGGGCTCGAACCAGTGACCCCCAGCTTGTCGAGTTGGTGCGACCATCGATTTTCGCGACGGAGTCCCGAGTGATCGCCATCTCCTAAGGGCAAGGCCCGTTTCCGCCAACCCCCAGGACAGCCGAGGCCGTGGTCACAGTCAACGGCGTGTCGAGCAAGAGCGAGTACGTCCACCTTCGCGTCGGGCCGAGCGAGCGCAAGCGCTGGCAGGAAGCAGCGAGAGCCAGCGGCCGGTCTCTGAGCACGCTGATCCGGGAGGCGCTTGAGGTCGAGCTCGCGCGTCGTGACCACGCCGACAAAGATGAGGGGTTGCGCTCATCGGTCGCGCAGCAGACAGGCCCCGCGCGCGCGAAGACGCTCGAGGAGAAGATCCAGGCGATCGAGAAGCTCGTCGACGGGCTGGGCGTTGCCCGTCCGTTGCCCCATCCCGCGGAGGGCGATGCAAGGACCGAGGCTGCGAGCGCCTCTTGACCGACTAACGCCGTCTTCGTGGGTCGCCGTGCAGGTGATGGCGCTAAGCGTCTGCCAGCCCCGCCTCGACCCGTTCCCCACCCCTGATCCCTGCGGCGCTCGTCTACGAGAAAGCCTGCGGCTGAGAAGGGCGTCTCTGCGCTGGGACGAGCGGCGCCACCCCACCCCGAGGCGATGCCATGCCGCGCGCACCCCCACGGCCCGGATCTCGCGGGACCGCGATGAACGGGATCCCTACAGCGAGAATCGCGGTCAGAAACAGCCGTAATACGGCGCTCCTGAGCGGATTCGAGCGCAATCGAGGCCCGCGGGCATATTACGGTGACGGGTGACGGGTGGTGACAGGTTTTTGCATGTAACGCATACGCGCGCGCGGACACGGAGGTACAGAGGAAAACGCGTCACAACGCGTCACCCGTCACCCGGCTCTTCAGGTCGCAGCTCCCTCATCTCACCCGACGGCAGTCCCTTCCTCGACTCCCAGATCTCCGAGTACGCGAACAGTTCCGACGTCGCCTGGATCATCGCGCCAAGGAGTTCCTGAAGGGCGCTAAGCGGAATCTGCTCGGGCCGGATCGGAATCGAGCCGCTGAGGGTCGCCGTCACCGCTCCGGTCTCGTCGGGCTCGTCATCCCTCAACTGCCAGGCGGCTCGTAGGTGCGCCGGCGAGAAGTGGACCCACCCAGACGTCGCCTTGTAGACATCCCGCACCCACGGGTGCGTGGTCGCGACGTGCTCGAGGAGGCGAGCGTCAGTGAGGCGCTTGTTTGCGGCGTCCCGCAAGTGGCGAAACTCCCCGCCCTTGATGATGTAGAAGGCGACCTCGTCCGCACGAGGCGCCTGGGCGACGTATGCGACGCGAACGAGGGTGTCGAGCTCCATCCGGAGGATGGGCGCGGCAACGACGGGGTTCCAGGTATCGAAGGCACTGATGAATCCGTCGACAAGCGAGTACGAGCGGGCCATCGCCGCCCCGAAAAAGAGGTCGAGCGTGTAGAGCTGTCGATCGGCGACTTTGAGGAAGCGCATCACGAGGTCGACGTGGTGCACGCGCAGCCTGTCGAGCCACCTCCGCGGGCCTGCAAGCTCGTTTCCGTAGACGCCCGCCGGCGATTCAGGCGAGATCTCGCGGGGATTGCGAAATGAGCGTTGTTCGCTCACGTAACCGAGTTAGCGGTGGGTCAGTGCCGCGACGAGCCGGCGCTCGGGCGCGGCGAGAAGTCGAGGCGGCGAGCGTTGGCCGTTGTCGATCGCGCTTGGCAGAAAGAGAAGTCTTACGCGGCCCGCGCCCAGGCGACAAGGACCTCGCAGGTGCGCTCGAGCCGGATCCGTGGCGGGAGAGCGAGCAGGGCGACGCCTAGCCCGAATGGCCGCCGGCGGGCATGACCTCACGCCTCATCCGCAGGCCCTTCGTCGTGGATGTCGCGAACAGCGACGTAGAGGGCCAGCGCGTCGGCATCGTCGGGGTCGTTTGGCTGAACGCTGGCATTGAGCACGTAGAACATCGCCTTGGCCCGCTCGCGGGCCAGCCGGATTGGTTCCGTGCTCGTCTCGACGAGAACGCTCTCGATCGCGTCGGCGACCTCACGCGCTCCCTCGACGCCCTCGGCGCCGAGCTGGCCGGCAGCCTTTCGGCGGAGGCTTTCGCCGGCTACGGTCGCTGCCCGCTCGTCCAGCGGGTAGAGCTTGCCCGAGACGTTGAAGATGACGTTCACGCGACGAAGGCTAGTCCTCGATGAGACTTCCGGCTGCCGGGCTGCTCGAAGCCTGCGACGACCCGCAGCTCTCTCTCCGACGCGCGTGTCGCGAGGCACCACCGCCTCGACGCGGTACGCGCGCATCTGCTGGAGATGGCCGGCGACCGAGCCGCTGCCCGCGCCGGCTACCTCGCCGCGGCGCGGCGCACGACGAGCCTCCCCGAGCGCCGCTACCTCGAGGGCCGAGCCGCGCTACTCAGAGACGGCGAGCCGTGACGGTCGATAGCCCGTGCCGAGCGACCACGCGCTCGTAGTGGAGGCACGGAGACCGACAGCTGCCGGCACTCGAGCACCTCGACGGCTGTAACCCACCGAAGGCTCGCACCCCGGCGTCGCCAACTCAGACAACGCTCCATCCCGCGCACATCCTGCGGGAGGTCGCCGGAAGCTCCCGCAGGCGCGCGGTAATCCCCGCAAGCCAAGTGGCGAAATGTCCTGCTCATGCCGGAAATCCCCACCCGCCCCCGCTCACCCCGGAACGCCCAAGACCGGCCTGTCACGCCGGAGGTCGCGGGTTCGAGTCCCGTCGCTCCCGTAAAATACCTGCAAATCGGCATATGTAATTGACATAACGCCCGCCGGCTTCTTTCATCCCGCCCAGGATCCCGCGCGGGAATCGGCCTGAAACCGCCGCAAGGAGTCGGCCGTAGCCGGTAATTCCCGGAGAAGGATGACCGGCCGGAGCGACCGGCGGTCGATTGACGCGCTGAACTGAGGGCAACAGATCGGCCAGTCAGATGACAATGCGCTTGCAGAACCGTGACTAGAGGCGAAGCGGCGTCCACGGAATCGCTGGAGTTAAGGGGCTCTTTCAGTGACTAGGCAAAAGACGCCTTCGGGCGGGGCTTGCACCTCGCTTTGCCCAAGGTCTGGACCTGAGCGCTAGCCGTGGCCCCCCTCGCTCGTGGTCGAAGCGCCTGTAATTAGTCGGGCGCCGCGACCGTGGGTGACAAAACTGAACGACCAGCGGATGAGAACGAGGAGCCGATTCTGAAATCCGATCAGATACCAGAGGTGGACAACGAGCCAGGTCGCCCAGGCGAGAAAGCCGCTTAGCCGGAAGCCCTTGACATCGGCGACTGCCGCCGCTCGCCCGATCGTGGCCAGATTCCCCTTGTCGTGGTAATGGAAGGGGCCGTGCTTGCGCCCTCGCAGGCGCGACCGGATGACCTTGGCCGCGTACCGCCCTTGCTGCATCGCCACGGGCGCGACGCCCGGCAGCACGACAGGCTCGCCATCCACATTGCGGACCCGGACCATGTCACCCATCGCGAACACCTCCGGGTGCCCGGGAAGCGTCAAATCGGATTCAACCGTGACGCGGCCGGCTCGGTCCCGCTCCGCTCCGGTCAGTTCGGCGAGCCTGCCGGCGAGCCCTGACGCTGTGACGCCGGCGGCCCACACAACCGCCCGGCTTGCGATCCGCTCTGGACGATCGTCTCCGCTGTCGAGTGTTACGCCGGCGGCGTCGATCCCGACCACGGTGCGCTTTTTCAGGACGGTTACGCCTAGGCGTTGCAGCGATCGCTCGGCCTTCGCAGAGAGGGAGGGTGGGAAGCTCGTGAGGACACGATCGGCAGCTTCGATAAGCAGGATGCGCGCGCGGCGGGGATCGATGGTGCGAAAGTCACGCCGGAGCGTGTCGCGCGCCAGCTCCGCGATTTGGCCAGCCATCTCGACGCCGGTGGGACCGGCGCCGACGACGACGAACGTAAGCCATGCGCCGCGTAGGTCTGTGTTCGGCTCCGCTTCCGCCGCCTCGAAGGCAGCGAGGAGGCGGCTGCGAACCGCGAGTGCACTCTCGAGCGACTTGACCTCAGCTGCCCATGTCTGCCATTCCTCGTGCCCGAAGTACGAATAGTGCGATCCGCCCGCAACGATCAGCGTGTCGTAGCCGAGCCGTTCCGGCACCGGCACCGGCGAGACGGAGCGCAGGAGCAGCTCACGCGCGTCCAAGTCGAAGCCGGAGACCTCAGCCAGCACGACGCGGACGTTGCCGTCGCGCTTAAAGATCGCGCGTAGCGGATAGGCGATCTCGCCAGGCGAGAGCGCGCCGGTCGCAACCTGGTAGGTGAGTGGCTGGAAGAGATGGAAGTTGCGGCGGTCGACGAGCGTGACCTCAACTGGCGCACGGCGGAGCTTCGCGACCGCTTGTAGGCCGCCAAATCCTCCGCCGACGACGACGACGTGGGGTTTCCGCAGCTCAGACATGCGCGCAGTGCCGACAATTCGCGATTGCATCAGCTCGGTCGTAGGCGAGCCGCGTCAGTGCGATCGGGAAGCTTGCGAGCTGGCGCCCGCTGCCAGCGGAGGGCGCGTGATGAGCGGACCGGTGTAGCCGCGTTCCAGCAGCACGCGCGTTCCGATGGAGCCGCAAAGGAGACAACAGGCGTCTCTCAGCACCTCGTGTTCGTGGCTGAACTCGAGCACGAGTCGTGAGGCGTCGCGCTGCGAGACGCTGACGTGCACCAGGGTTTCGGCAGGGTGCCCTTCGACATGTGTGGCCAGCGAGAAGTCTCCTGCAAAGCTCTCCACGGTGTTCACCTCCTTCCGAAATAGGCGGCTCCGAAGGGTTAGACGCTGAAGGGCTTCGTGACCGTGACCGTGCGTTGGGCGAGAGGCGTTCGTCGCGGGTTTCCCGAAGGCGCAGAGGAGCTAGACCTCGAGCGCAACGGCTCCGCCTCCTGCAACGGCGCGAGCGAGTGCCGCGTCGGCCTCCGCGAGGGGGAAAGACGCGCCGAGCTCGAAGTCGAGCCGTCCGGCGGCCAAATCTTGACCGGCGCCCGCGAGCTGCTCCCCGTCGGCGCGCACGTACAGCGAGACGACTTCGATTCCTCGCTCGCTCTCGGGCGGGTCGGAAGTGATCGTGACCAGACGACCGCCGTCTCGAACCGCCGCGAGCGCGACCGCGGCACCCTCGGGCGCCGCGTTGGCAGCGGCATCGACACCAAGGCCGGCCGTCGCCGCCACGACCTGAGCGGTCCAGTCCGGGTCGTGGTAGTCGATCACCGTCGCGGCTCCGGAACCGATTACCCGCTCGCGACTCCTCGGTCCCGCCGTCGCGATCACCTCGACACCGCGGAGAGCTGCCATCGAGACGATCAACGTTCCGGTGGCTCCGCCCGCTCCGTTCACGAGCAGCCGCTCGCCGCGGTTCACGCGCAGGCCTTCGTCCAACACCTGAACCGCGGTCAGTGCCGGGACCGGGAACGCAGCGGCATGCGTCCACGAAATCTCCGCCGGTTTGGGGGCGAGCAAGGCAGCCTCGGCCACGAGCCACGGCGCCCAGCATCCTTGCTCCGCGAGTGGGAGCGGATGGGTGAACACCGGATCCCCGACCGACCACCCCTCGAACCCGGCACCCAAGGCCGCAACCACGCCTGCCGCCGCGACACCGAGCGCCATTGGCGGCCCTCGTCCCAGATCCCAACGTCCAGTCCGGGCGAACTCATCCCAATTGCCGACGCCGGCGGCCTTGACCTCGATCAGAACCTCGCCGGTGCGCGGCGCGCGAGGGTCAGGCACCTCCAGCACCGTCACATCGCCACCGAATTCTTCGATCCCTGCGACGCGCACGATCGGTCACCGACAACCTTAGCGACCCAGGAATCGGCGCGTCCTCGCGCGGGCCGGACGGTCGTGCTCACCCACCTAGCCACCGGCAGTAGCGGTGTACAGGGGTTGAGCGAGCGTGCTTACGCTCGAAGCAGTTAGCAGCCGGCGCCCGCGAGGAGAACCACGACCGCATCCCCCGCAGATTCCGTTCGTTTCCCAGAGAGACAACTGAGCATCCCGCGCTCATCCCGCAGGAGGTCGCCGGAGGCTCCCGCAGGCGCCCGGAGAACCCCGCAAGACGACGGTTGGAAAGCCCTGCTGGCACCGGTAATCCCCGCCGATCCCCGCCCAGACCGGCATGACCAAGACCGGCCTGTCACGCCGGAGGTCTAGGGCAGGCTCAGCCTTAGCTACGGTCAGCGTTCGGTGCGAACACCATGCGAACACCACTATGTCGCGGGCTGACAACCAGCGACACGCAGAGCTCTGCTAAACGGTATGAAAGCGGCTCGGAGTGACTCCGACTGACACGCGCAGCCACGGCTCCTTCACTCGTAATGAAGGGGTCCCCGGTTCGAGTCCGGGCGTCGGCTTCTCAATCCTTCAGGTCGGCTAGGTAGTCAGCTGGCGTTGCCGTCGGCCCCGACCGTCGTCCCCGAGAAGCAGTTCGAGCAGATCGCCAACCCTTCGCTGCTCTGTCTCCTGCGTGAGGGGATGACGCAGCGGTACCTCGGGCTTCACCTTGTAGACGTTTCGCCTACCGATTCGCTCGCGAACGACATAACCGTCCTCGACCAGCTCGGAGACGATCCGATGGGCGCTCCGCTCCGTCACCCCCACGGTCTGGGCGATATCCGACAGGCGAATGCCGGGGTCGTGCGCAACACATAGCAGCACCTGAGCGTGATTCGTGAGGAATTGGTATCGGGGCATTTCTCTCTGTATCTGGTCTTAGATAACTAGAAATAGATTACATGATATGGTTGTCAAGTCTATCCCTGATTGGAGGTTGTCATGTACTTCCTTCTCACAGTGGTCGCGGTGATCATCTGGGTGGCCATCGCCTTCTGGCCGGCCCGGGTTGCCGGCCGCAAGGGCCACAGCTTCTTGGGCTACTTCATCTTCAGCCTGGTCTTCTTCCCGGCCGCGCTGATCGTGGCTTACCTCGTCCAGGACCGCACGGTCGTCCAGGACCGCCCTGCGCCCACCCCGGCATAGCTCTGAACCTGATCCCTCCGCAGTTGTTCGTGATCTCTCTCGCTCCCTAAACCCTCCGGAAGGAGATTTCGCATGGCACAGACAACCGAGACCCCGGTTCTCGACTTGCTCACACGTATGACTGTCGATTCGATCGAGGCGTCGAGCCTCGACTCGGAGACGTTGATGCTCGTGCGGATCGCAGCGCTTGTCGCGGTCGATGCTCCACCAATCTCGTATGCCCTCAATCTGGAGGCTGCAGGCGGCCTCGAGATCGACGCCGAGCAGGTTCAGGGCGTCCTTGCGGCAGTCGCCCCGATCGTCGGGACGGCCCGCGTCGCTTCGGCAACCAGCAAGATCGTGCGGGCGCTCAGGCTCGAGCTCGAGGTCGCCGAGCTCGAGGCGGAAGACGCCTGAGGTCATCTGGAGTCGGCTCCCTCCTCAATCGAGGAGGGAGTGTCATGACGAACAAGGGAGGATGGAGAAATGCCCCCAATGCGTAGAGTCGCCCGCCGCACCGCACGGCGCACAGCCAGCCGGCAGGCGGGCGCAGCCCCGCCGCCGCAGGCAGCCCCTGAGGCAGCCGTGCCGGCCGAACCGGCCGCACCAGCCGGTCCGGCGGAACCCGCTTACATGGCCGAGCTCGAACAGCTGAACCAGCTCAAGGAGCAGGGGATCCTCAGCGAGGAAGAGTACGCGGCGAAGAAGCAGCAGATCCTCGGCCTTTAGGCGAGTCGCGGGCGGAGCGTGCTGTCAAAGTGCGCTCCGCTCGGCAGTTTCTACCCCACCGCGGCGAGCTGGTCCGGGGGAGGGATTCGCTCGGAGACCGATGAGGTACCAGGCCTCCATCTCCCCCTTACCCTTGATCGGAATCGTCCCCCTCGGCTCGCACACGAACTCGTCCTCGAGGAGCTCCATCGTGGCGCGAGTGATCTGGATCTGCCCCGACGTGCCGTGGGACTCCATGCGGCTCGCCGTGTTCACCGCATCGCCCCAGAGGTCGTACAGGAACCGCTTCCGGCCGATCACGCCGGCCACGACCGGACCCGAGTTGATGCCGATGCGTAGCTCGAGCCCGAGATGCCCGACCTCGTCGACCGAGCCCATGGCTCCCTGCATGTCGAGTGCCATGAGGGCGAGCGCGCGGGCATGGTCGGGCCGGGGTGTGGGCACACCCGCGGCGACCATGTAACAGTCGCCGATCGTCTTGATCTTCTCGAGCCCGTGGCGCTCGGCGAGCGCGTCGAAGTGGCTGAACAGGTGGTCGAGCAGGCCTACGACCTCGGCTGGCGGGAGGCGCTCCGAGAGCGGGGTGAAGTCCACGACGTCGGCGAACAGGATCGACGCGGAGCTGAACTGGTCGGCGATCGTCTGCGGCTCGGCCTTGAGCTTGTCGGCGATCGACCGGGGCAGGATGTTGAGTAGCAGGCTCTCAGCCTTCGCCTGCTCCACGCGAAGCGCGGCGAGCGCGTTCCGGCGCTGGGCGGCAAAGAGGGCGAGCAGCGTGAACACGATCGTGCCGCCCACCGTCACGTTGAGGGCGAGCATCGTGCTCGTGAACCATTCAGGAACTGTTGGCGATGCGGCGCCCCACAGCTCTCCGGCGATTCCCGAGCCGAGGAACACGACGACCCACGCGACGTACCAGCGAGCCGCAGTTCGCACGTCGCTGAATACGAGCGCCCCGAGCGGGGCGAGAATCCCCCACAGACCGACTCCGCCCGCGGCGAGGAAGCCCCCCAGCGGGATCATCGACAGGGTCGGAGCGAGCAGGATGGCGACCTGGCCGACAACCAGAAGCTGGCCGAAGTTTCGCGTTCGCGAGAAGACGACGATCGCCGCGAGCAGGGTCGCGAAGTACACGAGCGGCACCCAGCCCACCGGCGACCCGAATGACAGATACAGGATCGCCCAGAGCAGCGCGACCGGCAGGATCAGCACCGAGATCAGCACGAGAAGCGCCTTGCCGGCGCGCGTGTCGTCGTCGTCCTGCGGATCCGCGCCGATCCGCGCCAGAAACGCCAGCACCCTGCTCACACCGCAGACAGTACTCCGGAGAGCTCTTGTGCTGCCCTCGACCCTACCGCTGCAGATCGACGAGCGCGGGGGGTCTGAGGAACTCCGGCTCGAGCTGAAGGGTGCCGTCGCGGGCATCGGCCTCCCGGCCTTCGATGTCGCGCATGCCCGGCAGGAAAAGTGCGCCGAGAGTGACCGCACCGCCGATCACCGCAGCCCCGACGAGCGTTGCACGCACGCCGATCAGGCCGGCGATCGGGGCGGTGAGAGCGAAGGAAAGCGGCAGCAGGCCGATCGAGATCAGCCAGTCCAGGCTCGAAACGCGGCCGAGCATCGAAGCTGGGACGTGGCGCTGCTTGATCGTTGCCCAGATGATCGTGCCCACGGTCTCGAGGGCGTTGAAGAAGAGACACGCGATCATCAACTGCCACGACGCCGTCGCGAGCCCATAGCCGGCCACGGCCAACGTGGCCAGCGTCCACACCGCGTACATGAGCGTGACGTCACGGCGTGGATGACCTCGCTGCCCCATGAAAAGAGCGGCGCCGATCGCTCCGATTCCTCCGGCGGCGAAGACGAGGCCCAGGTCGCCTGCCGAGGCGTGAAGCTCGTTCTTGACCACATATGGCAAGAGCACTTCTGCGGGCCCCATGAACGCGAGATATGCGATCGCCGCGGACACGAGCGTTCCCCAGAGCCACACGCGCCTGCGCACGAAGCGAAGCCCTTCCTTCACCGCGCCGAGGGACGATTCGACGTGCTCCGAACGAGGATGCGCGGGGGGCCGCATGAGAAACACGGCAAACGCAGAAATGAGAAAGGAGAACGCATCGACCGAAAAGGCGACGCCGGTGCCGACGCCCGCGACCAGCGCTCCCCCGAGGGCCGGTCCAGCGAGGCGAAGCGTGATCGGGCGCACGAACTGGTCGAGCGAGTTCGCGGCTGCCAGATCCGCGGACGGGACGATGTCGGGGACGATGGCCTCGAAGGCAGGCGTGAAGAACGCGGTTCCGACGCCGTAGAGCGCAACTAGGAGGACGAGCTCCCAGAAGGTGAGGAGGCTCATAAGGGCGAGGACTGCAAGCGCCGCCAGGACGAGCGCCCGGGCGAGGTCGGCGCCGAGCATCAGAGATCTTCGGTCGACCCGATCGCTGAGGACGCCGGCGGGCAGGAGGAAGGCGATCGTCGGGATGGTCATGCCGATGCCGAGGAGCGAGAGGGCGGCCGGGGCGTTCCAGAGCTCGTAGGCCTGCCAGGCCATCGCGACGAGGAAGATCCCGTCGCCGATGAGCGAGATCGTCATTCCCATCCAGAGGAGCCGGAAGTCCCGGTTTCGCAGCGGGGCTAGGAGATTGACGCGGGAGAATCCGCCCGGGCGGTCGAGCGCCTCGTGGCTATGCTGCATGCGACCGAGGCTCGCCGGCCGTCTGTTCCCCGTTGACGAGGTATTCGACGAGCGCTTCCTGGCTCATCGGCTTGGCGAACAGGAAGCCCTGACCGAGATCGCAGCCGAGGTCGCGAAGCGAGGTGATCTGCTCGGGCAGCTCGATCCCCTCGGCGACGACGTCGAGGCTCAGGCTGGTGCCGAGGGCGATGATGGCCGCGACGAGCCCGGACTCCTCGTGCTCGGTCGAGAGGAAGGAGCGATCCATCTTGAGAATGTCGACCGGGAAACGGCTCAGGTAGGACAACGACGAATAGCCGGTCCCGAAGTCATCCATCGCGAGAAGCACGCCCAACGCCTTCAGCTGCTGCAGCCGCTCCACGGCGAGATCCGTGTCGGCCATCATCACCGACTCGGTGATCTCGAGCACGAGCGCCGAGGGCGGAAGGCCGCTTGCTTCTAGAGCGTCGACGACATCGTTGATGATCGTCTCGGACTGGAGCTGTTTGACCGAGAGGTTGACGCTGATCGTCAACGGCGGGGTTCGCGGGAACTGCTCGTGGAGGACAGCTCCCTGCCGGCACGCCTCCAGCAACACCCACCGACCGATCGCCACGATCTGTCCCGTTTCCTCGGCAAGGGGAATGAATTGGAGCGGGGGAATGGTGCCCCGCGTGGGATGGATCCAGCGCAGAAGGGCCTCGACGCCGTAGTCGGCCTGCTCGTCGAGTCGAACGACCGGCTGATAGTGGATTTCGAGCTGGTCGAGCTCGAGCGCACGCTGGAGCTCGGCCTGCAACTCGAGACGCTCGACAACTCGCTCGTGCATGGCGGGCTCGAAGACCCGGTAGCTGCCCTTGCTGTCACGCTTGGCCATGTACATCGCTACGTCGGCGTTGCGGAGGAGCTCTTCGGCGTCGGCGGATCCCATTTCATCACCGGTGAGGCAAATGCCGACGCTCGCCCGGGGATACACCTGCTTGCCATCCACGTCGTACTGCAGCTCGAGGACGGTCAGGATCCGGCCCGCCACGTCCGCGGCCTCGCCGGAATCCGACACTCCGTCGAGGAGAATGGCGAATTCGTCGCCTCCGAACCGCGCGACGGTGTCGCCTGGGCGGACAGCTCCCTGGAGTCGGCGCCCGACCTCCTGAAGGACGGTGTCGCCGGCCGCATGGCCGAGGCTGTCGTTGATGGTCTTGAAGTCGTCCAGGTCGATGAACATCACTCCGATCGCCGGGCCTCCGCGACTCGACCGCTTGATCGAGTGGTCGACTCGGTCGGCGAACAGGGCGCGGTTGGCGAGGCTCGTCACGGGGTCGTGGAACGCCTGGTGCGCCAGCTGATCCTCGAACTCCTTCCGCTCGCTGACGTCGCGGCTGTTCAGCACGACACCGCGGACGTGCTCGTCCTGCAGGAGGTCTGTGTGCTGTACCTCGAACTGGAGCCAGGTGCCGTCGCGATGCCTGAGCGAGCACTCGATCACGTGTGTTTCCACGCCGCCCCCGGCGTAGGACTCACCGACTCCGGCGACGATCTGTTCGAGCCGTGGTCGATCCGTCTTCCTCAGCAGGCGTCCGAACTCGCTTCCTTCGATCTCGTCGGCCCGGTACCCGAGGACGCGCTGAATCGACGGGCTTTGATAGGTCACGATTCCCTGCGCGTCGAGGACGGTGATGAGGTCGCTCGAATGTGCCACGAGCGAGCGAAAGCGGGCCTCGCTCTGGCGCCGATGGAGATCCTCCGCAAGAGAGGCACCCGCGACGGCGAGTGAGACCTGGGAGGCCAGCGACTCGAGAGAGTCGACGAGCTCTCGGGCGATGGCTTCCTCCGACGTGAGCAAGAGCAACCCGCGCCCCTCGTCTCGGACGGACAGGGGCAGCAGCAATGCCGTATGACCGTCCTGGAGGCGAAGCTGTGCACGCACCTCTTCGGGCACCCTGGGGAGAGCAAGCCGCTGCGTGGACATCGAGGACTTCTCTCGGAGCCACGCCGAGGTCGTCTTCGAGATCGTCCAGTCGCCGTCTGTGCGGGATGAGGCCGCGAGGACTGCGCTTTCCCCTTCGAACAGGATGAGCCGGACGCCCGTTGGCCGCTCGACGAGCGCGAGGACGGCGGAGATCGCGGCCTCGTTCACCTGCTCGCGGCCGGCGGCCGCCACGAGCTCGACGCCTGCGCTTCGCAATGCAAGCTCGCGCGAGGCCGCGCGCCGCTCCTGCCGGACCAGTCCGGCCATGCGAGTCACGACGAGCAGGAACAGCACTCCAGACGCGACGATGAGAACGAGCCTGTCGGTGTCGCCGAAGGACTGGTAGAAGCGAACGCCGGGCGCGATCAGACAGGCCCCGGCCAGGAGCACGAGTCGAAGTGGCGTCAGCCGCGTGCGCGAATCGAGCGCAGGCTCCTCGAGCGTGCGCATCGAAGGATGGAGCGCAGCGGCGCCCCAGAGCAGGTAGTAAGCGATCCAGCCGACGTCGTAGCTCAGCTGATGGTTGTAGGAGCCGGTGAGCAGCGCGTAGTTGTACGCAGAGTCGACGGCAAGAAGCGAGACGATGCTTGCGATGAGGAGGTAGAAGGAGGCAGCGCGCTTACCGAGGTCGACGGCGAGGCGGATAGCCGCGGCCAGGAGCAGGATGTCTCCCAGCGGATAGGCGGCGGACACGGCCGTCTCGAAGGGCGTCAGGCCCGAAAGATGGATGTTCGGCGCGACGAGGAAGACCCACGAGAGAAGACCGATGCCGACCGTCAGGATGAGCGAGTCGATTGCCCCTGCGCGGTCGCCGCGCGGGTTTCGGCGCCGGACAAGGAGGAGCAGTCCCGCCACCAGAGCGGGATAGACCATCAGGTAGATCGCATCGCCGAGCGACGGGAACTCGACGTCTGCGCCGAAGACCTTTGGGTAGCTGTACGTGTAGAGATCACCCGCGAAGAACAGGAATTGGCCGACGATGAAGAGGATCCACGGCGCTCGTGCCTTGGGTCGGTGCAGGTAGATTCCGACCCCAATCGCGACGGACGAGGAGAGCCCCAGGAGGTTGATCAGCGGACCGTTTCCCTTCAGCGGGGGAAACCAGAGGTAGGCCGCGGTCAGCAGCCCGCCTGCTCCCAAGTAGACGATCCAGAGCCGCGTCCGCCAGTTGACGGCCAGCGGGCTCACGCGGCGTATTCCTGCTGCGCAGGACGCAGGTCGAAGCTCGACGCGAGCTTGCCGAGCACCTCGACGAGCTGCTCGATCTCAGCCTGCGAATTCGCCGCGGTGATCTGGATGCGGAACCCCACTTCGGTCTTGGGCACAAGCGGGTAGGCGGCGAGGGTCACGTAGATGCCGTGATCGAAGAGGAAGCGCCCCGCGGCGTCGATGTCTTCGTGGCGCGCGAGGGGCACCTCGATGATCGGGAACCCGGACCGGTTCGGCGTATGGACACCTAGGCGATCGAGACACTTGAGGACCTCGTCCGTCTTGCGCCATAGATCCGCGCGGATTTCGTCTCCCCGCGCCTCGTTGACGTCGAAGCCGGACAGGACCGTGGCGAGCGAGGCGATCGGAGAGGGGCCCGAATAGAGGTACGGAGGGGCCGCCGTCTTGAGCAGTTCCTTCAGCTCCGACGGGCAGGCGATGAAAGCTGCAAGAGACGAGTACGACTTCGAGAACCCCGCCACGAGGACGATTCGGTCGTACGACTCGCCGCAATAGCGGACGACACTGTTTCCACGGGTCCCGTAGGGGCTCGACTCGTCCGGGTCGCGCTCACCGATCACTCCGAAGCCGTGCGCGTCGTCGACGTAGAGCATCGCGTCATATCGGCGAGCGATGCGCGCGAAGGCCTGCAGGTCCGGCGCGTTCCCGGTCATGCTGTTGACGCCGTCCATGCAGATGAGACGCGTACTCGCCTTGTCCTTGCGCAGGAGCTGCTCCAGGTCGTCGGGGTCCTCGAAGCGGAACCGCTTCACGGTTGCTCCGCGCGCAACAGCGAACTGACAGCCGTCATAGATCGTCTTGTGGGCCCGGTTGTCGACGAAGATCGTCCCGTCGCCGGCGAGCACGGGGATCACGGAGAGGTGAATGAGGGTGATCGTCGGGATCACCAGGGTGTCCTCGCACCCGAGCAGCGCGGTCAGGCGCTCCTCGATCTGGGGATAGAGGGCCGGGCTCCCGAGCATGCGCGACCAGCTCGGATGCGTTCCCCACTTCTCGAGATACTCCGGAACACTTGCGATGATCTCCGGCTCGAGATCGAAGCCGAGGTAGTTGCACGAGGCGAAATCGGCGAGCCAGCGGTCGCCGATTCGGATCATGCGTCCGTCGATTTCGTCGATCACCGCGTCGGTCATCGGATTGGAGCGCTCGAGCTCCGCTAGCTCGCTACATGCAGCGAGCCACCGGTCGATCCACCTCTGGGAGGCCGATGGGGACCTGGGCGGTCCGGGCGGTACACGCTCATGCGCCCGGTATCGACGCTTTTGTTCGAGATCTTTAGGAAGCAAGAGGGTTAGCGACAGGTAAGGACCGCGCCAGTCGGGTCACTAAGTGTGGCGGAGGTGGTGACATGGCAATGAGATCCATGAACGACGTGCGCGGCGGCGACCCCGCGTACCAGGTGTTCCTGCTCTTGAGGACAGGGTTCACGGTCGCCCCGATCCTGTTCGGCCTCGACAAGTTCTTCAACTGGACGGTCGACTGGCCGCAATACCTCGCGCCCTGGATCGACAACATCGTGCCCGGGAGCGCGCAGGACTTCATGTACCTCGTCGGCGTAGTGGAGATCGTCGCCGGCCTGACCGTCCTGCTCGCCCCGTGGATCGGCGGTTTCCTCGTGGCCGCCTGGCTCGGGGGCATCGTCGTCAACCTGCTGACGAACAACCCCCCCGAGTACTACGACATCGCGCTGCGCGACTTCGGGCTCTTCCTCGCCGCGCTCGCACTCGGCAGGCTGGCACTCACGTATCGCACATCGGCCACGCGCAGGCCCGCGACGGTGAACGAACCCGCGACCGAGACCGGATGATGCAGCGGGCTCGATCGGAGGCGGAGCTCCTCCGCTGGCGGCGGGATCAGCTCGCTCACGCGGGCTTCCCGCTGCCACTCGCCGCGCGGCTCGCCCGTGACCCGGACTACGACCTGCACCTAGTGATCGAGCTCGCCGAGCGTGGGTGCCCTCCTGACCTGGCGATTCGCATCCTCGCCCCTCTGGAGACAGGAGCGGCAGCGTGACCATCGTCCGGACGGCTACGGTTTGCGACCGCCCCATGCAGGAGCGGGTTCACGAGCCGGTCGCGTCCATGGATGCCGAGTCGCAAGAGTGGCTTCGCGCCCTTCGGAGCGACGGTGCCGCTCGAGACGAGGCGGTTGTCCGCCTGCACGAGCTGCTGCTCCGCGCAGCGCGCTTCGAGGTCGGGCGACGGCGCCCGGCGCTGCCGCACCTGAGGGGGAACGAGCTCGACGACATCGCGCACGAGGCCGCCGACGACGCGCTCATGAGCGTGCTCGCGCGCCTGGACGATTTTCGGGGAGCAAGCCGCTTCACGACGTGGGCGTACAAGTTCGCGCTGCTGGAAGCGGCCGTGAAGCTCCGCAAGCGGGCCTGGCAGGGACGGGAGGTACCGCTCGAGCCAGAGACGTGGAGTCTCTTCTCCAGCGGAATGCTCGAGCCTGAGGCCGAGCTCGAGCAGAGAGAGCTGGTCGCGGCTCTGCAAGCCGGGATCAACGACGCGCTGACACCTCATCAGCGCCGCGTCCTCGTCGCGCTCGCGGTCAACGGCGTGCCGATCGACGTCCTGGCCGACCGTCTTTCCACCACACGCGGAGCCCTGTACAAGACGCTTCACGACGCGCGGGCCAAGTTGAGGAAGCATCTCGAGGGCGAAGGCCAGGCCGTCGAGGCACTGAAGGAGATGAGTTGATGGAGAGACCCGACCTGAAGCAGATGCTCGGGCGCCTGCTCGGCCCTGCTGGGCCCGAGGTCGGCTGCGACGAATGCTTCGAAGAGCTCGATCGCTACGTCGAGCTCGAGGTAGCCGGCAAGGACGCCGACGCGGTCGTTCCCGGGCTTCGAGCGCACCTCGCGGGGTGTCCCGCCTGCCGCGAGGAGCACGAGAGCCTTCGCGCCCTCGTCGGCGGCGAACAGGCCACGTAAGACTCGCGCCGCGATCGACACGAAGAAGGCATGGAGACCGCCTTGGGTCGCGCCGCGTTCGCCGGCATCGAGCTCTTGACTGCGCCTGGGCGGGTGATGACGCCCCGACCTGCGACCGAGCGCCTCATCGAGCGAAGCCTCGGACGCCTGGGCTCGGGCCCGGCGACGGTCGCGGACGTCGGCAGCGGGTCCGGTGCGATCGCCGTCGCCCTGGCGTTGAATGCACCTCAGGCCCACGTATGGGCGGCGGATCTAAGCGATCAAGCAGTCGAGCTCGCCCGCGCGAACGTCGCGCTCTACGGGCTCGGCGATCGCGTGCGTGTCGTCCAGGGCGACTTGCTGGACGCTGTGCCCGGCGGCCTCGACCTCGTCGTGGCGAACTTGCCCTATCTGCCCGAGGGGGAGGCAGGCGGGCATGCGGAAATCGCCGCGGAGCCGCCGTTTGCTGTCTTCGCGCCGGGGAACGGGCTTGGCCCGTACGGACGACTTCTCGCCGCGAGCGAGCAACGTCTCGCCCCCGACGGGGCCGTCGTGCTCCAGTACCGCGGCCGGGTCCTCGAGGCGTTGCGGACGCAGCTCTCGGATCTCGTGGCCGAGCTCGAGGAGAGGGCTCTAGCGGCCTGACGCGGGCGGGTCTACTCTGACCCGGCGAATGGTGTACGACGAGGAACTGGCCAACCGCATTCGGGAGCTGATCGGCGGCGAGCCGAACCTCACGGAGAAGACGATGTTCGGCGGGCTCGCGTTCCTCGTCGGGGGCAACATGGCAATTGCGGCCAGCGGCGAAGGGGGACTGCTCGTCCGGGTCGACCCGGAAGAGACCGACGCGCTTGTAGAGACGACGGCTGCGCGCCCCATGGAGATGCGCGGTCGCGAGATGCGGGGCTGGCTCAGGGTCGGCGCTGAGGACGTCCCCACCCGCGACGCGCTCGCCGAGTGGGTCGGGCGAGGGACCGCCTACGCACGCTCGCTCCCCACGAAGTAGCTAGGGAATATCGACCTGCGCCTGCAGGATCGGGCACATGAACCCGAACTGCGAGTGCGGCTGGAATGACGCCGAGTCGAGCGTCCGGTTCCCGAACCACTCGTTGCGCACGGGCGCCTTCACCTTCCTGCCGGTCAAACCGCCGTTGTCGATCCGCAGGACGTCCACGCCGCGGTACGCGTCAGCTATGTAGACGATCTCCCCGTTCGGGTCGGTCGGCGACCAGTACCCTCTTCAGTGGACCGCGAAACGAGTGAAACCTGCGTGCAGGGCGTCCACTTCCACTTCTGCAGCCCCGCGCCCCAACAATCGTGCCTTCTCGTGCAGTTGCTTCAGCACTTTCTCGCTTGGCTCGCCGTAGACATGGATCGATGACAGCGTGACGAACTCCACGAATTGGCGAAAGACCGGCCCTGCCACTTCCATGTGGTATTCCAAGGACGCGGAGTCCGGATGCACGTGCACAACGGTCATCCTGGTGCCATCGTCGCTGAGGTAAACGTTGTAGGCGATGAGCCGTGGCACGTTCCCATCAACGAAGTCGACCAACTCTTTGATGGCCGCCTTCAGCTCTCCGAGCGCTTCCTCACGGACCTCCGCAGTATCGACGTACACGATCGCGTCTGACATATCCATTCCTCCCGTGCTGCTCGGCCGCCCTTCGGTGCCCTAGCCAGCGAGGATCGTCGAAGGCGGCTTGCTCTGTCACTACGATGGCACGCTCCACGCGTTCAGCCGCGCGCAGGTCGCTCGCGCTTCGCGGAGTTGTGGCGCCTGCACGGGACCGGAACGTTCTCGAGCGTCGACATTCCACCCTTGGACAGCGGCAGACGGTGGTCACCCGTCAGGTCGGTGTTGGTGCATCCCGGGACTGAGCAGTACGGCTGCTGTCTGATCGCCAACTTGACCAGCCGGAGCCACGGTACTCGCATGTCCTGATCGACATGCCGAACCACCTCGGCCCTCCGTTGACTTTGTGACTCCCAGCACGTTACGGTTGGCCTGCTAAGTCCTCAGGCGACCTCGCTCAGCGAGGGGAAAGGAGCCCTATGGGCAGGCCAACAGTTCGAGGCACACTCCTTGCGGCGGTCATCGCGGCGCTCGTCTTCCTTCCCGCGGGAGCGCTTGCGGCGAAACCGATCGCTCAGTTCCACGATCACTTTACTGACAGCTTCTCCACCGATATATGCGGAATCTCTGTCGATGCGACGGTTGTCGTCACGGATAACTTCTTCCTCTACGCGGACGACTCAGCCAAAGAGACCAGCTCCGTCCGAGCAACATTCACCAATCCAGACAACCACAAGTCCGTGATCATCTCGAACGCAGGGTTGATTTCGGATCTCGCGCCGATTATTGACGAGCAGGCGGGGACGATCACCTTCGCTACCTCCTTCAAGGGCCTTCCGGAAAAGATCCAAACAGCGCACGGGCGGGTCCTTCTTCGCGACGCCGGGATCATCACGTTCGTAGATACGTTCGATTTGAACACGGGCGACTTCATTTCCGGCGAGGTGATAGTGAAGGGACCGCATCCCGAGGCAGACAGCGACTTCCAGCTCTTCTGCGAGGTAGTAACCGGAGCGCTCGCCTAGCCTGAAGCACTAAAGGTTGAATGCCGATCGGGGGCCTTCAGGCCTCCGATGGGCTGTCTTCTTGGTGTCCCGGTGTGGTCTGGGTGTGGCCCCCGGCTCTCTGAGGTGTCTCAAAGCGCCATGAATCTGTCAGTGGCGCTTCCCGGCGAGAAACCCCGCGATTCTCTTCCCCCCGAACACCGACGATTTGTCTACCCGCTCCATGCAACTCTTGAAACGCACTCCTGGTACGGTCGCCCGGTGCTCGAGTCGCCGTTTCGGGGAGCGCCGCGGGGGCTCGAGCTCCGCACGAAGGGGTGGGAGCAGGAGGGTGCCCTTCGCTGCCTGCTGAACAACCTCGACCCGGAGGTCGCGGAGGACGCCGAGGCGCTAGTGGTCTACGGCGGCCGCGGCCGGGCGGCGCGGAGCCAGGAGGCGCTCGCCGAGATCGTCGCGGCGCTCGAGGCGGTCGGGCCGGAGGAGACGTTGCTCGTCCAGTCGGGCAAGGCCGTAGCCGTCCTTCCGACGCACGCGGACGCGCCCCGCGTCCTCATTTCCACCGCGATGGTCGTTCCGGCGTGGTCGGACGAGGAGTCGTTTCGACGCCTGGAGGACGCCGGCCTGACGATGTACGGCCAGATGACCGCGGCCGGATGGTTCTACATCGGGACGCAGGGCATCCTTGGGTTCACCTACGAGACCTTTCGTGCGATCGCCGTCGCCCACTTCGACGGTTCCCTCGCCGCGAAGCGCGTGCTCACGGCTGGGCTCGGTGGGATGGGGGGAGCCCAGGGCTTCGCGGTGACTCGAAACGGCGGCCGGGCTCTGATCGTCGAGGTGGATGAGGGGCGGGCAGAGCGGCGGCTACGGGACGGGTGGGTCGATCTCGTCGCGGAGTACGAGCACGCGTTGACCGCGCACCTCGACCCGAAGGGGCCCGGCGTGGTGGCGCTCGTCGGCAACGCGGCCAATGCGGTCCCGCGCCTCCTCGCCGACGGCATCGAGTTCGACGTCGTGACCGACCAGACCGCCGCTCACGATCCATTGCGCGGGTACGTTCCCCGCGGCTTCACGGTCGAGGAAGCGGGCCAGGCCGATCCCGAGGACGTCCGCTTCCGCGACGCCGTGTTCGGCTCGCTCGCCGCCCACGTCGAGGCTCTGCTCGGCTACCGAGACCGCGGCGCCGTCGTCTTCGAGTACGGGAACGGCATTCGCGCCCAGGCCGCCGCCCACGGCGTGCCTCGGGCCGCCGAGATCCCGGGCTTTGTCGCTGCCTACGTGAGGCCCATCCTCGCCCGCGGCGTGGGGCCGTTCCGCTGGATCTGTCTGACAGGCGATCCCGAGGACCTGCGCAAGAGCGAGGACGTCGTCATGGAGGTCGTCGACAAGGATTCGCTCCGCGGCTGGATCGAGCTCGCGCGCGAACGTGTGCCGATCCAGGGGCTCCCGGCGCGAATCTGCTGGCTGGGCCTCGGGGAGCGCGATCGCGTTGCTTTGGCGCTGAACGAGCTCGTCCGCTCTGGCGCTTGCGGCCCGCTCGCGCTTGGTCGAGACCACATGGATCCCGCTTCGGTCGCCTCGCCGAGCCGCGAGACCGAAGGAATGCTCGACGGGAGCGACGCGATTGCGGACTGGCCGGTTCTCTCCGCGCTCCTCAACGCAGCACAGGGCGCGAGCTGGGTGGCGATCGGAAACGGCGGGGGCGTCGGGGTCGGCCGCTCGATCCACTCCGGCATGGTCGTTGTCGCGGATGGGAGCGAGCTGGCGGAGCGGAAGCTTCGCCGCGTCTTTTGGACGGATCCCGCGCTCGGCGTCCTCCGCTACGCGGACGCCGGGTATGAGGAGGCCCTAGGCGTCCTCGCGCAGGGCCTTGAGCCCGCGTAGCACCCGGTCGCGCCTCGCCTTGAGGACGTCGGGGTCGGTCTCCCCTCGCAGGGAGCCGCCGCTCTCGAGCGTCTTCGCGATCGCCTCGGACGGCTCCCTCGTGTTCGCGAGCTCGGGCCAAAGGTTCGCCGCAACGGCCGCATGGACGTCGAGCCCGGCGAGATCCATCGTCTCGAAGGGGCCGATCGCCGCCCAGCGCGCGCCGAGGCCGTACGTGACGGCGCGGTCGACGTCCGCGAAAGAGCACACGCCCGAGTCGACGAGCCAGTAGGCCTCGCGCAAGAGCGCGTACTGGAGCCGGTTGACGACGAAGCCCGGAATGTCGCGGCGCACGACCACCGGCGCCTTCCCAAGCTCCTCCATCCAGCCGGCGAGCGTCTCGAGCGTCTCGGGGGCGGTGTCCTCTCCGCCGACGATCTCGACGACCTCGACGAGCTCCGGCGGGTTGAGGAAGTGAAGACCGGCGAAGCGCGCGGGACGGCTGAGCGCTCCCTCGAAGGCGGCCAACGGAAGCGACGAGGTGTTCGTCGTCACGAGCGCGCCGGGCGCGGCCAGCTCCTCCGCCCTCGTGAGCACCTCCCGCTTGGGCTCGACCTGCTCGGTGACCGACTCGACGACGAGGTCGGCGCCGGTGAGCGCCTCGTCCAGGGACGTCGTCAGCCGCATGTCGGCTTCGCCCAGTCGCTCGCGGGCCGAGTCCAGGCTTGCTTCCCGTCGCGCCATGAGGCGGACGGACGCGCCTCCCTCGGCGAAGATCCGGGCGATGCCGGCGCCCATCGTGCCGGCGCCGATCACGGCAACCTCGCGCGGGAGGCTCACGCTGCAGGCGCTATGCCGGCTGGCGCTCGGCCCAGCGGGCCCTGCGCCGGGCGATGTCCGCCTCGCGGTCCCGCAGCGGCGCCGAGGTAACGAGCTCGGCTAGCAGCCGGTTCGATGCGTCGGCGACGGCGTGGACCGCCTGGTGGAACGCCTCTTCGTTCGCCTTCGAGGGCTTCGTGAAGCCGCTGATCTTGCGCACGTACTGGAGCGCTGCGGCGTTGACGTCCTCGTCGGTTGCGGAGGGCTCGTAGTTGTAAAGAGTCTGGATGTTTCGGCACATGACGACAGCCTATCCGTGCGAATCGGTAGCCTGGGCTGGTGGCCCTAGACGCCCGCAAACGCTGGATCGCGCTGATGGTTTTGTGCTTCGGCGACCTCATGATCGTCCTCGACACGACGATCGTGAACGTCGCCCTGCCCTCCATCCGCGACGACCTCGGCTTCTCGCAGGCGTCGCTCGCGTGGGTCGTAAACGCCTATCTTTTGACCTTCGGCGGCTTCCTGCTCCTCGGCGGCCGCCTGGGTGACCTCTTCGGTCACCGGCGTCTGTTCCTGATCGGGCTGACGATCTTCACCGCCGCCTCGCTCGCGTGCGGCCTCTCCACCTCGCAGGGAATGCTCGTCGCGTCGCGGGCTATTCAGGGCGTCGGCGGAGCGATCGTCTCCGTTGTCGTGCTCTCGCTGCTGATGATCATGTTCACGGAGCCGGCCGAGCGCGCCAAGGCGATGGGAACCGTGGGATTCGTGCTCTCCGGGGGTGGGACGGCCGGCGTCCTTCTCGGCGGCATCCTCACGGACATCCTCAGCTGGCACTGGATCTTTCTCGTCAACATCCCCATCGGCATCGCCGTATTCGTGGCCTGCCTCTATCTGCTTCCGCAGGACCAGGAGGCCGAGCAGCGCCCGCGGCTCGACATCGCCGGCGCGGTCACGGTCACGCTCTCGCTCCTGCTCGCCGTCTACGCGATTGTCAACGGGAACGAGAAGGGCTGGACGTCCGGCCAGACGCTCGGGCTCCTCGGCGCTGCGCTCGCCCTGATGGTCTCCTTCTTGGTGATCGAGTCTCGCGTCGCGGATCCGCTTGTGCCCCTGCGCCTTTTCAAGCACCGGAATCTCTCCGTCGCCAACGGCGTCGGCATCCTCATGCCGGCGGCGATGTTCGGGTGGTTTTTCTTCTCCGCGCTCTATCTGCAGCTGATCCTGGGCTACAGCCCGCTCGAGGTCGGCTTTGCCTTCCTGCCCTCGACGCTCGTCTGGGGCGCTTCCTCGCTCTGGCTCTCGGACAAGCTGATCATGCGCTTCGGGATCAAGACGCCCATGCTGGTCGGCTTCTCGCTCTTCGTAATCGGCCTGCTTCTCTACGCTCGCGTGCCCGTGGACGGGAACTACTTCACGGACGTTTTCCCGGGCATGATCATCATGGGCTTCGCCGGAGGAATCACCTTCAACCCGATCCTTCTTGCGGCCATGGGAGACGTCGAGCCGACGGAAGCCGGCCTGGCGTCGGGCATCGTGAACACGTCCTTCATGATGGGCGGCGCGCTCGGCCTCGCAATTCTCGCCGCAGCCGCTGCGTCGCGTACGGACTCGCTAGTCGCCTCGGGCGATTCCCAACTCGACGCCCTGATCGGCGGGTATCACCTCGCCTTCATGCTCGGCGCCCTCTTCGCTGCGGCTGCTGCCGTCCTCGCGGCCGCGCTGCTCAAACCGCAGCCGATGCAAGCGCACGCGGGCGCCGAAGGCATGGGCGAGCCCGCGGCCGCCTCCGGTCAAGCGGACTAAGCCGACCCGTTCAGCCGCAGGCTGATGCGGGTGCCGCCGCCCTCCGCGCGCTCGGCCGTGACGGTGCCGCCGTGCGCCTCGGCGACCTGCCTGACGATGGCGAGCCCAAGGCCCGAGCCGGGCATGCCACGCGCGGACGTCGCCCGGTAGAAGCGGTCGAACACGTACGGAAGGTCTTCCTCCGCGATTCCGGGGCCGTGGTCGCGCACGGTGAGCTCGCCGCCGCGGACCTGCACCTCGATCTCGCCGCCGCGCGGGCTCCACTTGGCGGCGTTGTCGAGCAGGTTCGCGATGGCGCGGTCGATGGACGCAGCCTCACCGTGGACGGTCGACTCCTCCAGGTCGGGGGAGAACTTCACCGTTGGCCGGTCGCGGGCGGCGCGGTCGACGGCGTCGGCGGCGAGCAGGTCGAGGCGGACGTCCTCCGGAGCGGCCGGCGGGCGCCCGACGCGCGCGAGCTCGATCAGCTCGGCGATCAGGCTCGTCATCTCCCCGGTCTGCTCGACGACATCGTGTAGGAGCCGCTTCCGCTCGTCGGGCGCGAGCTTCTTCTCCGAGGCGAGCACCTCAATGTTCGTGCGCAGGCTGGTGAGGGGAGTGCGGAGCTCGTGCGAGGCGTCCGCAACGAGCTGCCTTTGTGCCCGAGTCGACTCCTCGAGCGCCGCAAGCATGGTGTTGAAGCTGGTGGCCAGGCGGCTGAGTTCGTCCTCGCCGTCGGCCTCGATCCGCTCGGAGAGGTCGCCGGTCGCGGTAACTCTCTCCGTGGCGGTGGTCAGGCGACGCACCGGCGCGAGGGCGGCGCGCGCCACGACGAGGCCGAGCACGGCGGCGATCGCGATTCCGGAGAGGGCGATGATGATGAGGAAGAGTCGGATGCGCCCGAGGGAGGCGTCCACCTCGGTGAGCGGGCGCGCGATCTGGACGGCGAAGCCTTGGACCGGGCCGGCATTGCCCGGGATCGTCAGCACTCTGACGTGGACACCCGACACGCGGGAGTCGTCGAAGAACGAGCCGCTGTCCCCCCTGGCGACAGCGAGCACGTGGTCCGAGACCGGCAGCGCCACCCTGGCTTCCGGTGCCCGGATCGTGTCGCCGTCGATGGTGACGACCTGGATGTAGCCCGGAGCCTCGCCGAGCCCGGGGCCGCGCTCGAGGAAGGCCTGATCGCCTGACTGGAACGCGCGCAGCGGGAAGCGGGAGATCTCCGCGGCTCGATCCTTCAGAGCGTCGTCGACGGTGCCGCGGAGCTGGTCGCGGACGACGACGTAGACGACGACGGACGCGAGCACGACCGCGAGCGCGACCGCGGCGGTCGCCACCAGGGCCAGGCGGGCGCGAAAGCTCATTTCTCGCGCAGGGCGTACCCGACACCGCGCACCGTCTGGATGAGTCGGGGCCGGCCGCCTGCCTCCGTCTTCCGGCGGAGGTAGCCGATGTAGACGTCGAGCGAGTTCGACGAGAAGCCGAAGTCATAGCCCCACACGCGCTCGAAGATGACGGAGCGGGTGAGCACCTGCCGCGGGTTGAGGAGGAAGAGCTCGAGGAGAGAGAACTCGGTGCGCGTCAGCTCGATCGGCTCCCCGTCGCGCCGAACCTCGCGCGTCCCCGGATCGAGCTCGAGGTCGGCGAAACGCAGCACTTCGCCCGAGCCGCTGCTCGTCCGCCGGAGCAGCGCGCGCATGCGCGCGAGAAGCTCCTCGAGGGCGAAAGGCTTCGTGACGTAGTCATCCGCGCCCGCGTCGAGCCCTGACACCCGGTTCTCCACCTCGTCGCGCGCGGTGAGCATGAGGACGGGGAGGCGGTGCCCCTCCCGGCGCAGGCGGCGGCAGACCTCGAGCCCGTCCATCTTCGGCATGAGGATGTCGAGGATCACGGCGTCAGGCTCGCCGTTGGCGTCCAGGCGCTCGAGCGCCTCCTCGCCGTCGGCTGCGAGCTCGACGTCGTACCCCTCGAGCTCGAGGGCGCGGCGCAGCGAATCGCGAACTGCCCGCTCGTCGTCGACCACCAGGATCTTCATTCGTTCCATTGTGCGCAATCAGCCTGAGAGCAGGCTAAGAGTTCGTTCCAGGATGGGGCTGAAGCTCTCTCGAAACCCATTCTTAGGGAGTTCTTAGCCCCTTCTCACGTTGGGCTTAGCCCGCGCGGGTGACATGGACGGCGATCCCAGCGAAAGGAACGAAGTCATGAATCGCCGTCGCACCCTCTCCACCGCTGCCGTGCTCGTGGCCGCCGCAGGCCTCGGCGTGGGCGGCGCTGCGACATACGCCGGGCTTTCGCCCGACTCGCAAACCGTCGTCCGCCAGGTGACCGTCACCGGCGCCGAGCCGGCCGCGGATACGACTGGCCTGTCCGTTTCGGACATCTACAAGAACACCTACAAGGGAGTTGTCGAGATCACCGTGACCCAGGGCGGCGGTCAGCCCACGCCGTTCGGAGGGCAGCAGACCCAGCAGGCGCTCGGCTCCGGGTTCGTCATCGACGGCCAGGGCCACATCGTCACGAACGAGCACGTCGTCGACGGCGCCACGTCGATCAAGGTGCGGCTCTGGGACGGAAAGACCTACGACGCCACACTCGTCGGCAGCGACGCCTCCACCGACCTCGCCGTGATCAAGCTCGACGCGCCCTCCTCGGTGCTCGAGCCGCTCACCCTGGCGGATTCGAGCAGCGTCCAGGTCGGCAACTCGGTTGTCGCGATCGGCAGCCCCTTCGGGCTGGAGAACACCGTCACGAGCGGGATCGTCAGCGCCCTGCACCGGACGATGACCTCGCCCAACAACTTCTCGATCGACGACTCGATCCAGACCGACGCCGCCATCAACCACGGCAACTCCGGCGGCCCGCTGCTCAACTCCGCCGGCCAGGTGATCGGCGTCAACGCCCAGATCGAAAGCGACGGCGGCGGCAGCGACGGCGTTGGCTTCGCGATCCCCTCGAACACCGTCAAGTCGATCACCTCGGAGCTCATCTCCACGGGCAAGGCCGAGCATGCCTACCTCGGCGTCTCGGTCGAGGACAGCAACGGCGCGGTGAAGCTCGCCGAGGTGCGGAGCGGGACTCCCGCCGAGGCCGCCGGCCTTCAGGCTGGAGACACGATCGTCTCGATCGACGGCCAGCGGGTCACGACGGGCGATGCGCTCACTGCCTCCATCTCGGCGAAGAAGCCGGGCGACAAGGTGACCATCGTCTTCGAGCGCGGCGGCCAGACGCACTCGGTTCAGGTCACCCTCGCGAGCCGGCCGACCTAATAGGAACAACTCTTAGGCGCTTCTTAGGCCGGTCTTAGAGTCCAGCGCTTTCATGCGGGGCATGCAGAGATTTCGCACGCGGAAGGCACTCGCAATCGGAATCGCCGCCCTCGCCGTCATCGGCGGGGGCGGCGCTGCCATTGCGGCTTCCGGGGACTCCTCCGCGCCCGGGCAGTCGTTCCTCGACGCCGTCGCGAGACATCTCGGCATCTCCTCGGAGAAGCTCCAGGACGCGACGAAGGCGGCTGCCATCGACCAGGTCGACGCAGCCCTGAAGGAGGGCAAGATCACGAAGTCTGAGGCCGACGAGCTGAAGGCTCGGATCGACTCGGGCGATTTCCCTTCGTTCTTCGGCGCGGGGCCATTCTTCGGCCATCGCTTCGGGCATGAAGGACACGACTTCAATGCGGGGCCGCCCCTCTTCGGCGAGAAGCTCTCCGCGGCGGCCGGCTATCTGGATCTCACAGAAGCCCAGCTCCGGGCGAAGCTGAACGCCGGTCAGACTCTCGCCCAGATCGCGAAGGCGCAGGGCAAGTCGGTCGACGGGTTGAAGCAGGCGATCCTCGCGGACGCCAAGAAGAAGCTCGACCAGCTGGTCGATGACGGCGAGCTCACGCAGGCGGAGGCCGATGCGATGTACGAGCGGCTCCAGTCCCACGTCGACGACCTCGTCCAGCACGGGATGTTCCGCTTCGGCTTCCGCGACCGGGACGATCACGCGGGCGAGCCGCCCAGCGAGCACCCCTTCTGGTAGCCGCCAGCTATGCGGGAACGCCGCCGGCCCGCCGCGCGAAGACGTTTTCGAGCGCGGAGCGGAGGCCGACGGCGAGAGCGCCGGTGAGGATCGCTGCCTCCCCGAGGCTCGAGACTTCGACCCGCGGTGGGTAGGGCAGCCAGCCCGTGAGCTGCTCGCGGACTGGATCGAGCAGGAGGTCGCCGTTGACGCCGAGGCCGCCGCCGAGGACGGCCAGCGCGATGTCGCTCACAGCCGAGACCGCCGCGACGTGGAGGGCGATTCGTCGGGCCACTTCCTCGACGACCGCCCGGGCCAGGGGGTCGCCGCTGCGCGCGGCCGCGAAGATGGTGCGCCCTTCGTATGGAGGCTTGAGCGAACTCGTCGTCTGGCCCTTCGCCGCCATCCGCGCGGTGAGCTCGGGCAAGGAGGCGCCCGAGGGGTCCACGTCGACCCCGAGGCCGACGAGGGCGTAGTCAACCTCTCCGGCTGCCCCGTGGTGGCCGCGGTGCAGGTTGCCGCCGAGGACGAGGCCCAGGCCCATCCCCGTGCCGATCGAGAGGAAGGCGAAGTCGTCCACTCCCTGGGCGACACCGAGCCATTGCTCCCCGAGAGCGGCGAGGTTAACGTCGTTCTCGAGTACGACTGGAAGCCCGAGTCGATCACTGAGCTCCTCGCCGAAGGCGCGCCCCTCCAGGCCGGGGACGTTCTCGGCGAGGGCCAGCTTGCCGCTCGCCTCCACGACGCCGGGCACGCCTACGACCACCCCGTCGACCAGATCGGCGTCGAGCCCCGTCGACGCGACCAGCGCGGCGTGCAGGTCGGCGATCGCGTCGAGCGCCACTTCCGCATCGACGCCGCCGAGCTCGACGTCCTGTCGCGCCCGGGTCTCCCCGGCGAGGTCGCACACCGCACCCCGCAGGAACCGGGCACCCAGGTCGACGCCGAGGATCAGCGCGGCCTCCGGGACCGGCTCGAAGTAGACCGCGCCGTAACTCGGGCCGCTTGGTGCAGCGGCCCGCCGCACGAGGCCGGCTTCGAGCAAAGACCGTAGGGCGAGCGAGACGGTGGGCTTCGAGATGCCCGCCCGCCGCGAGATCTCAGCGCGTGAGATCGGCGAGCCCGCCCGAATCGCCTCGAGCACCGTCTGCTCGTTCATCCGCTTGAGCAGTGGAGGCGTCGCCCGCGTGGGCGTCCAGGTCTGCATCTTGTTAGTAAGCCTAACCGCTAGGCCGGAGAAAGCCCAGCAACTTGACTTCTCCTGCCGCCGTGGTCCAGAATCGCGTTCGTAAAGTTAACTAACTAAGAAGCGCGCTATCGTCCGATCACTCCCGAGGAGGGCTGGAATGAGACGTCTGGCGGCGGTAATGGTCGTCCTGCTCCTGGCGCTGACGGCCGGAGCCTGTGGCGGCTCGGATGAGTCGAAGTCGACATCGTCGGGAGGGTCGGGGGACATCACGTTCTGGACCGGCTTCACGGACCGTGAGCTCGGCGTCATGGAGGACGTGGTCGCAGACTTCGAGAAGACTCATCCGAACATTCACGTCAAGGTGGTCGGCGGGATCAGCGACGACAAGATCGTCGCGGCGATCCGCGGAGGAAACGCCCCCGACGTGGCTCATTCGTTCGACGCCGGCGCGTACGCGGGGGCATACTGCGGTAACGGCGCCTGGATCGACCTGGCCGATTACATGAAGCGCGACGGCGTGAGCGAGGACATCTTCCCGGCCGTCACGCAGACGTACTCGAAGTTCGAGGGCACCCGCTGTGCTCTTCCGATGCTCGCCGACGCGTACGGGCTCTACTACAACAAGGACATGCTCGCCAAGGCGGGTCTTTCGGGCCCGCCGAAGACCGTGACCGAGCTCATGGATTACGCGAAGAAGCTCACCGTTCGCAACGCGGACGGTTCCCTCGAGGTCGTCGGACTCGATCCTTTCAACGGCTTCTACGAGAACATCGCGGCCCATTGGGCGCCGCAGTGGGGCCTCGACTGGACGGATGAATCAGGCAAGTCGATTCTCTCGTCGACTCCGGGGTGGGCGGACATGCTCGAGTGGCAGAAGGAGCTGATCGACTGGTACGGGTACGACGATCTCGTTCGATTCCAGGCCAAGGCCGGCGACGAGTTCTCCCCACAGCAGGCGTTCGAGCGCGGAAAATTGGCCATGAACCTCGACGGGGAATGGCGAGTCGCGTTCATCGCGGCCGAGCATCCAGAGCTCAACTACGGGACGGCGCCACTTCCTGTCGATGACGCCCAGCCCGACCTCTATGGCTCCGGATACACGAGCGGCAGCATCATCGGGATTCCGAAGACCTCGGATAACCAAGATGCGGCCTGGGAGCTCCTCAAGTATCTGGCGACGGACACCGGCGCGCTCGCGAAGATGGCCAACGACATCCGGAACGTGCCGACGACGTCAGACGCATTGCAGTCTCCCGACATCAAGCCGGATGAGAACTTCAACGTCTTCCTCGACATCTTCGGGAACCCGAACACGAGGACGACGCCGGTGACGGTCGTCGGGAGCGCGAACCAGGATCTGGTCGACGCGTTCGCGGCGAAGTACCAGGCCGGCAAGGTCGACGATCTCCAGGCGGGGCTCGCGAATCTCGACAAGGCGATCGACGCGCAACTCGCAGCCGCGGGCGGCGGGCAGGTCCCGTGAGGTGACCCAGTCGGTCGCTGCTTCGGGAGCGCCGGCGTACGACCGCCGGCGTTCACGCCGCCGAGCGGCGTGGCGCCGGCGCGGAACGGTGCTCGCCTTCCTGAGCCCCTGGATTGCGGGCTTCACCATCTTCTTCGGCTACCCGCTGGTCATGACTGCGTACTACTCGTTCACGCACTACGACCTGCTCTCGGCGCCGCAGTGGGTCGGTCTCGCCAACTACCGCTTCCTCTTCCAGGGAGACCAGCAGGTCTGGCCGGCGGTGTCGAACACGCTCTGGTTCATGGCCGTGGCCGTCCCCGCGAATGCGCTCTTCGCCTTCGGGATCGCCCTCATGTTGTCGCGGGCGCGCCGCGGAACCGGCGTCTTCCGCACCGTCTTCTACCTGCCGGCACTCGTTCCCCCGGTGGCTGCGACGCTCGGCTTCGTCTATCTCCTGAACCCCGGGACCGGTCCGGTGAACTCGCTGCTCGGGGCGCTCGGGATCCAGGGCCCGCTCTGGTTCGACTCACCGCAGTGGTCGAAGCCTTCCCTCGTTCTCCTCGGCATGTGGGGCGTCGGGAACCTGATGATCATCTTTCTCGCCTCGCTCGTCGACGTACCCAAGCACCTCTACGAGTCCGCCTCGCTCGACGGCGCAGGGTCCTTCCAACAGCTGCGGTACGTGACGCTGCCGACGATCAGCCCCGTGATCCTCTTCGCAGTCGTGATCGGGGTGATCGAGGCGTTGCAGTACTTCACCCAGGCCTATGTCGCCAGCACGATCGCCGCCGGGTCGGCAGCCGCGGCCACTGAGGGCGCGAACTCGCTCGGCTACCCCCTGGAGTCCACGCTCTTCTACCCGATTCTTCTCTACCAGCAGGGGTTCCGCTACTTCAACATGGGCTACGCCTCGGCGATGGCGATGCTGCTCCTCATCGTCGCGCTCGGGGTCACGGTGCTGATCATTCGCAACTCGCGCCGCTGGGTTCACGTTGCGGGAGCGGCGAGATGACGAGCGCGACCGTCGAGGCCGGGACCTTCGTCCGGCGGAAGCCGCCGGCAGGGGTTCGAAGAAGGCGGTTCCTCCTCGCGGTCGCCAACCACAGCCTGCTCATCGCGGCCGCGGTCATCTTCCTCGCGCCGTTCCTCTTCATCGTGCTGACCGCGTTCATGACGAACGCTCAGGCGCTGTCGCCGGATCTTTGGCCCCACCCGTTCCGCTGGCACAACTTCATCGACGTCTTCCACAAGATTCCGCTCTGGCGCTACGCCCTGAACTCGCTCCTCTACGGGGGGCTGGCGACGCTCTTCCTCGTCATCTCGAGCATCCCAGTCGCCTACGCGTTCTCACGCCTGCGCTGGCGGGGCCGCGACGCAGCGTTCCTCGTCGTTCTCGTGGCGATGATCCTGCCGCCGCAGGTGACGGTGATCCCCGTCTACGTCATGTGGGCGAAGCTTCATCTCACCGGGACGCTCTGGCCGCTCATCCTGCCGAACCTCCTCGGTGACGCGTTCTCGATCTTTCTCCTGCGGCAGTTCTTCCTCACGATCCCGGAGGAGTACATCGACGCGGCGCGTGTCGATGGGTGCGGCGAGTTCCGCATCCTGTCGACGGTCGTCCTGCGCCTCGCCAAGCCCGCGATCGCCGCGGTTGCGCTCTTCTCCTTCATCTTCACGTTCAACGACTTCTTCGGCCCGCTGCTCTATACGGGCGAGAACCCCGCCAACTGGACCGTCTCGGTCGGGCTTTCCCAGTTCCGGACGATCTACCAGGTGCAGTGGAACCTGACCATGGCGGCGACGTTGATCGCGATCGCGCCGGTCATCCTGCTGTTCTTCCTCGCACAGAGGGCGTTCGTCGAGGGCGTCACGCTCACCGGAGTGAAGGGATGAAGGTCGCCGTCATCGGCGCGGGCTCGACGTATACGCCCGAGCTCGTGAGCGGCCTCGCGCGCGAGCGGAAGCGGATCGATGTCGGCGACCTCGTCTTGCACGACATCGACGCGGAACGGCGCGAGATCGTCGGGGGCCTCGCGACCCGGATGCTCGAGCGGGCCGGGTACGCGGGCATCCTGGAGATCACGGGCGAACTCGGCCGCGCGCTTGACGGCGCCGACTTCGTCCTCATTCAAATCCGGGTGGGCGGCCAGGAAGCGCGCCTCGGGGACGAGACCATACCGCTGACGTGCGGGTGCATCGGCCAGGAGACGACCGGCGCGGGCGGCTTCGCAAAGGCCATGCGCACGGTCCCGGTTGTGCTCGAGATCGCCGACGAGGTGCGGCGCCGAGCAGCGCCGGGGGCCTGGATCATCGACTTCACGAACCCCGTCGGAATCGTGACGCGCGCCCTGCTCGACGCCGGCCACCGCGCGGTGGGGCTCTGCAACGTCGCCATTGGATTCCAGCGCTCCGCCGCCCGGATGCTCGGGGTCGAGCCGGAGCGGATCTTCGTCGACCAGGTCGGCCTGAATCACCTCACCTGGGTTCGAGCCCTTCGTGTCGATGGCGACGACGTCCTTCCGGTCCTTTTGGATGAGCACGGGGACGAGCTCGCCGCCAACGCCGAGTTGCCGCGGCGGCTGCTCGACGAGCTCGGGGCCGTTCCCTCCTACTACCTCCACTACTTCTATCGCCACGACGAGGTGCTGGCGGAGCAGGCGGGCGGAACTCCGCGCGCAATCACCGTGATGGAGATCGAGCGAGACCTGCTCGAGCTCTACCGGGATCCCGACCTGTCCGAGAAGCCGGCGCTGCTGGAGCAGCGAGGAGGGGCGTACTACAGCGAAGCCGCGATCGGTCTGGCGGCCTCGCTCGCGACGGGAGACGGCGCCGTCCATGTCGTCGACGTTCGGAACGACGGGACCCTCGCGGGGCTCGCAGCGGACGACGTCGTCGAGGTGCCGGCGCGGGTCGGCCGCGACGGAGCGGTTCCGCTCGAGCAGGCTCCGCTTGCGCCGGAGCTGCTCGGCCTCATACAGCACGTCGCCGCGTACGAGCGGCTGACGGCGGAGGCTGCGGTGAGCGGCGACCTCGCAGTGGCGAAGAAGGCGCTCCTGGCCCATCCCCTGATCGGCCAGAACGCGCTGGCGGATGTGCTCCTCGAGCGGCTGCTCGGCGTCGGGGTCGAACCGGCGCGAGGCGCTGCCGCGTGAGCGCGTCCCGGGTTCTGGCGGTCGACGGCGGCAACTCTAAGACCGATCTCGTCCTCGCCCGCGCGGACGGAGAGGTCCTGGCTCACGTACGCGGGCCGCAAAGCTCGCCTCATCGGCTCGGCCTCGACGGGTCGATGAACGTGCTCGAAGGCTTGCTCGAGACAGCCGTGGCCGAGGCGGGGCTCGACGGCGTGCGTCCGGTTGCCGAGGTGGCGCAGCTCCTGATGGCGGGCGTCGACTCGCCTGTCGAGGAGGACGACCTGCGCGCTGCGGTCGAGGAGCAGGGCTGGGCCCCGACCGTGCGGGTGGGAAACGACACGTTCGCCGTCCTGCGTGCCGGCACCGAGCGCGGCTGGGGCGTCGCCGTGGTGTGCGGCGCGGGCATCAACTGCGTTGGTGTCTCCCCGGATGGACGTCACGCGCGCTTTCCCGCGCTGGGAACGATCAGCGGCGACTGGGGTGGCGGGTACGACGTCGGGCTCGCGGCGATCCACGCTGCGGCGAGAAGCGAGGACGGCCGCGGGCCGCATACGAGCCTCGAGCGTTCCGTCCCGGCGTACTTCGGCCTCGCTGCGCCGCACGAGCTGGCCGAGGAGATTCACCGAAAGCGGATCGACGGTCGGCGACTCGAGGAGCTTCCGCCCGTCGTCTTCGCCGAAGCCCAGGAGGACGCAGTCGCCGCCGAGATCGTCGACCGCCTCGCAGCCGAGGTCGTCGCGCTCGCCCGCGTTGCGCTCGAGCGCCTCGAGCTTCAGCGCGTGCCCGCCGAGGTGCTGCTCGGCGGAGGCCTTCTCCAGGCCACGAACGGCCGCCTGCTTGGCGCCATCGAGGCCGGGCTGCATGAGACGGCCCCGGCGGCCGTCGTCCGGCAGGCTGCATCGCCCCCGATCGTCGGCGCCGCGCTCCTCGCCCTGGACGAGATCGGCGCGGGCGGCGAGGCACAGGAGCGTCTGCGGAGCGAGCTCGCCGCAGCGGTCAAGGGAGGTAGCAATGGCTGACGTCCGCTACGTCGAGGCCACGAAGCTCTATCCGGGGAACGACGCTCCGGCCGTGAACGCGCTCGATCTCCACATCGAGGACGGCGAGTTCATGGTCCTGGTCGGCCCGTCCGGGTCCGGCAAGACCACTGCGCTTCGCATGCTTGCCGGTCTCGAGGAGGTCGATGGAGGCGCGATCTTCATCGGCGACCGTGACGTGAGCGACCTGGCTCCGAAGAAACGGGATGTCGCCATGGTCTTCCAGAACTACGCCCTCTACCCCTATCTCACGGTCGAGGCGAACATCGGCTTCCCGCTGAAGATCGCGCGTGTGAAGAAGAGCGAGCGCGACAGCCGCGTCCGTGGGGTGGCCGAGCTCCTCGGTCTTACGGAGTACCTCGCGCGGAAGCCGGGGCAGCTGTCCGGCGGCCAGCGGCAGCGGGTCGCAATGGGACGCGCGATCGTCCGCCAGCCCAAGGTCTTCCTCATGGACGAGCCGCTGTCGAATCTCGACGCCAAGCTCCGGGTGCAGATGCGTGCCGACATCGCCGCGCTGCAGTCGAGGCTCGGCGTCACGACGGTCTACGTCACCCACGACCAGTCGGAGGCGATGACGCTCGGCGACCGGGTCGCCGTCATGCACGAGGGTCGCCTGCAGCAGCTGGGGCCGCCGCGTCAGCTCTACGACCAGCCGGCAAACACGTTCGTGGCGGGCTTCATCGGCTCGCCGTCGATGAACCTCTGCACCCTTCCCGTCGAGAACGGCTCGGTCTCGCTGGGCGGAACCCGGGTAGAGGTGCGCGCCAACGGGCGCGGGGAGCTCGTCCTCGGCTTCCGGCCCGAGTCGCTCGAGCTCGCGTCGGAAGGTATGCCCGCCGAAGTAGAGGTCGTGGAGGAAATCGGTGCCGACGCATATGTCTTCTGCGTCGCCGACCTTCCCGGCGGGGAGACGAAGCTCGTCGCCCGGACCGACACTCGCGGCGCGCCCGAGCGGGGCGCGCGCGTCGTGCTGAAGCCCAAGCCGGACGAGGCGCACATCTTCGATCCGGTGACCGGGGAACGTCTGGCGGGCACCTAATGGCTGCGGGAGCCACAGAGCCCGATCCGGCCCCTGCGGCAGGGCTTTTCCGGGCTGAGGTGCGGGAGCAGCCGGAAGCGCTCCTCAGGCTGCTCGAGCTCGAAGAGCGAGTTCGCTGCCGTCTCCAAGCTGCTCGTCGAACGCGCTCCCACCGCGGTTCGCCTCGTTGGCCACGGGACCTCCGACGCGGCCGCCACCTACGGCACGTATGCCTTCGGCCTGCTTCCGGGCTGGACGGCTCTCCGCGACACGATCTCGCTGACCGTCTACTACGGGGCGACGTTCGACCTGTCGAGCTCGGTCGTGATCGGCCTTTCGCAGTCGGGGCGAACGCCGGATGTCGTCGAGTACGTGAGACGCACTCGTGACCGCGGGGCGCTCACCGTCGGGCTGACGAACGACCCGAGCTCCGATCTCGCCGAGGCCGCCGAGATCACGATCCCGCTGTCGGCGGGCCCGGAGCGGTCGGTCGCGGCGTCGAAGACCTACATGAACGAGCTGGCGGCTCTCGCACTGCTCGCCGCCGGAGCGGCCGGGCGGGCTTCCGAGGTCGCCGACGGAATCAGAGGCGTGGCCGAGCTGCTCGCCGGCGAGATGGACGCGCTCGAGCGCGCCGTCGCCGCGCCGGCGATGGCCTTCACGTACGTCGGGAGGATGTACGTGATCGGCAGGGGGCTCGAGTTCGCGACGGCCAGGGAGGTCGCCTTGAAACTCACGGAAACGTGCCGCGTCGCGGCGGAGCCGCTGACCGCAACCGACCTCGCGCACGGTCCCGTGGCGGCGCTCGACTCGCTCTTCCCCGTCTGGACGATCGCGTCGCACGACGAGAGCCTCCCGGCGGTCGTGGAAGGAGCTTCGCGGGTCCGCCAGGCCGGCGCCACGCTTGTCGCAAGCGGAACAGCTGCGGCCGAGATCGAGGGCGCCGCCTACCGGCTGCCCGTCCCTGCGCCTCCACTCCCGATCCTGTCCCCGCTCCTGTCGGTCGTCCCTGGCCAGCTCTTCGCCGTCGCCCTCGCGTCGGCGAAGGGCCTCGATCCCGATCATCCCGAGCGCCTCACCAAGGTCACTCTCGCGCGCTAGGAGCCGGGTGCGGGTCGCACTCACCTTCGACACGGAGCATCCCGGCCGGCCATGCCCGCCCGGGGTCACGGAGAGCATCCTCGTCACCCTGGAGAGGGCTGGGGTGCGGGCGACGTTCTTCCTTCAGGGGCGCTGGGCGCGCGCGCACCCCGAGCTGGCTCGCCGCGTGGCCGAAGCCGGCCACGCGATCGGGAACCACTCCCACTACCACGCGCCGATGGACGCCCTCACGAACGAATGGCTGCGCCGCGACGTCCGCGAGGCCGAGGAGACCATTCAGGCCGTGGCCGGCGTCGACCCGCGGCCATGGTTTCGCTGTCCGTTCGGCTCGGGGATGGAGGATCCCCGCGTCCTCGGACTGCTCGAGGATCTCGGGTACGTGCACGTCGGGTGGAACGTCGACCCGCGGGACTGGGAGGAGGGGCGAACAGTGGAGGAGCTCTCGACCAGGGTCCTCGAAGGAGTCGCCGAGCATGAAGAGGCGATCGTCCTCATGCACGGCTGGCCCGGCGTCACGGCCGAGGCACTAGCGCAGCTGATCGACTCGCTGCGCGAGGCCGGAGCCGACTTTGTCGACATCCCCTCGCTCGGTCAGCGCACGGTGCCGCGGTAGGCATAGACGAGGAGGTCGTCCGCGCCGACGCCGGTGCACGAATACGACGTGTTGCGACCGCAACGCATGCGCGTGCTCGCATTCGTCAGAACGAGATCCACTTCCTTGATCGCGCCGGGGCCGAATCCGACGCGGCGCACCCCGTTCCCGGAGGCGCTCAGCGCGATCTCGCGCACGCTCCACGGCTGGCCTGCGGCCTTCACGAGCACGAAGGCCTTCGGGGAATCCGCGAGATCGGGAAGGTGGACGCCGACGCGGAGCACGGCGTTGGCGGGCGTCGCGCTGCCGGGGACAAACCGAACGTAGGTTGAAGCGAGATGGCGCAATTTGGGCGATTGCCAGCCGCTGCCCGTGCCCCGCCGCCCGAGCGTGAACGTCCTCTTCACCTTTGCCTTCGGGTACGTGGCGCCCTCTTCGTAAAACGTGAACGGCAGCCGGTTCGCCCACGCGAACTTCCCGTAGAGATCTGCAAACGGGTGCCCGTTCCCGCGTTGCGACCTTCCTCAGGCCCTGGAGGGAGTAGAGATCGTTAGTGGTGTTGTCCGGGCCGGGGCCGTCCGTGTCCGTGCTCGCCGCCGCGACGCGCTCCCACTCCTCTCTGATGACGAGGGGGTTGACCAGTTGACCGAGGTCCTCGATGACGAAGCGCCACCAGATCCACGCGCCGTACTCGAATCCGCCGCTCCCGCGGTCGACCGGCACCGAGGGTGACGTGAGCACGCTGTTGCCCAGGTAGTTGACGTTGTCGTTGACGTCGTCCGCGTACTGGTCCTCCATCACCATGGCCGTCCCTTCCATCAGCCAGAGGTCCTCGAGCCAGTCGTAGTGGAACTGGATCGCATGGAAGAACTCGTGGGCCGACGTGACGTCGCGGAAGCCTTGCTCCGTTCCGGGAGGGCCGAATTCCGCGAAGTCCTCGTCGACGACGCAGTACGCCGACACGTCGTAATAGGGGTAGTCGAAGTCGAACGCGTTGGGATCGTCGGTCGTGCAGTAGCCGAAGAAGGGGTTCAGGTCGCCGCCGAGGTCGGCGAGGTAGATATCCGTCCTGTCGTCCCCGCCGTCGTCGGGCGTCGAGGTCCCGTCTGGGAGGGGAGCGAGGTAGCCGTACGTGTCGACTTCGAGGTCGTAGACGCCGGCGAAGGTGTCGAGCGTCGCCTGCACGTCCGCCGGGATCGTCGCTGCGTTGTTGTCCGCCCCGGGTGGCGCGTCCCGGTGGTTCGTCTTCTCGTCCCAGTGGACGCAGAGCGGCCTCGTCGAGTCGCAGAGCTTCCCGAGGATCGCCCCGGAACGGTAGTGATGCTCACTGGAATCGCTCGAGTCCGTGGGGCGCGCGAGGAGACCGCGCGCCGTCGTCCGATCGGCGTGCGAGAGCAACCGGTAACGGGCGACGAGGTCCCGCAGGATCGGCGTCGCGTCTCGCGGATTCGCGCGCTCGACGTCTCCGAACTCCCTCCGGACGCGTCCGAGCTCGAACAGCGAGCGAGCCCGCTCGAGCGCGTAGTCGGCTTCGGAGAGCTCGCCCCGGGCGAGCGCGCGGGTGAGCGCATCGGGCCCCGTCGGGGTCAACGCGGGCAGGCGCTTCCCGTCGGCGGCGGTCGCCGGAGTCGTTGCGGCAAGGGCGCAAAGCCCCGTCGCGATGAGTGCGAGGGTCCTTTTGGTCAAAGGTGAGCCGCAGTCGACCCCTGTGCTTGCCCAGCGTAGCCGAGCGGACAGCCACCTCCGGCGTGGCCGATAAAATCGATCGGGTGAGCACGGTTGAGCAGACGAGCGCGGCGCGGACGATCGAGGTCCTCGATCACGGCTTCGTCCGCCTCGACGACGTCATGGCCGACGACCTCTCTGTCGTGAACGCGGCCCGGGTCAGCTTCGCGCGCCGCAAGGAGGCGATGGACGATTCCGATGGGGGCCTTATCCGTTTCCTCATGCGGGAGCGTCACGGAACCCCGTTCGAGCACAACTCGTTCCGCTTCCACGTGCGCGCGCCGATCTTCGTCGCACGAGAGTGGTTCCGGCACCGCATCGGCTCCTACAACGAGTTCTCGATGCGCTACGCCAAGGCGACCGACGAGTTCTACGTACCCGCGCCCGAAGACGTGCGGACGCAGGTCGGCAAGCCCGGCTCCTACACTTTCGAGCCCGTCGACGATGAGCTCGCGCAGGCCACGCGTGACGAGCTCGCAGCCGTCTACGCGGCTGCCTTCGCCGCCTACGAGCGCCTCGTCGAGCAGGGCGTCGCGCGTGAGCTTGCCAGGGCCGTCATGCCCGTCGGAGCCTACACCGAGTTCTACTGGACGGTGAACGCGAGGGCCGTCATGAACTTCATCTCGCTGCGTGCGGCCGAGACAGCCCAGCGGGAGATTCGTCGCTACGCCGACGCCGTCGAGCTCCTCTTCGCGGAGCACATGCCGGTCACGTACGAGGCTTTCGTCGCGGCTGGACGGGTATCGCCCTAGCCAGAGTACGATCCCAACTGGGAACGACCGAAGGAGGGCGAGATGGCTTACGAGCTGCCTGAGCTGCCGTATTCGTACGACGCGCTCGAACCGCATATCGACGAGCAGACGATGCGGATTCACCACGACAAGCACCACCAGGCGTACATCGACAAGGTGAACGCGGCGTTGGAGGGAACGGAGTGGGATGACCGCCCGATCGACCAGGTGCTCGGCGCGCTCATCGACATCGTCCCCGAGGAGAAGCAGAAGGTCGTCCGCAACAACGGCGGGGGGCACGCGAACCACTCGCTGTTCTGGGAGCTCATGAGCCCGGACGGCGGCGGCGAGCCCTCAGGCGACGTCGGCGCGGCCATCGACGACGTGTTCGGCTCTTTCGACGAGCTGAAGACGGCGATCAATGACGGCGGGGTGAACCGCTTCGGCAGCGGCTGGACGTGGCTCGTCCACGACGGCACCGGCCTAGCGGTCTACTCGACGGCCAACCAGGACTCCCCGTACATGAACGACGACGTCCCCATCCTCGGGATCGACGTCTGGGAGCATGCCTACTACCTCCAGTACCAGAACCGTCGGCCCGACTACCTCGAGGCCTGGTGGAACGTGGTCAACTGGGACGCCGTGGGCGAGCGCTACGCCGAGGCGATCCGGGAGGCGACCAAGAGCCGAGCCTAGATCCTGGCAGTGAGAAGCCAGGGCGCGTTCTCGCGCGCCTCGGAAACGACCCACGCATCGTAGTCAGAAAGGCGGTAGCTCGCGGTCATGTCGACGACCGTGTCGCCGCTGACGTTGAAGCCGCCGCAGGTCGCGGCGTACTTCCCGTCTTTCGCGAGCCAGAGCACGTAGTAGCGGTCGCCCGAGAGCGGCGGCAGGCCCTTCACCTCGAGCCGGATCCTCCAGTTCCCGTTCGCGTCCTTCTCGCCGACCTTGATGAGCCCTTCGGCCCGCGTGTTCGTGGACGTCGCCTGCATGGGGATGGAGGCGCGGTAGGCGACCTCGTCCCCTCCCGTCCAGCGGCCGATTCCGAAGAAGAGCGCCGCGAGCGAGGCGGCAAGGGCCACGGCGACTCCCGCGCGGCGCCAGGTCCAGATGGGCCGGCTGCCGATCTTCTCGACCCTGCGTGTCAGCGAGCTCGGAATCTCGGCCGGTGGAGCTCCCGCGGCGCGGAGCAGCGAGTCGACGCGCTCGAGCTCGGCCCGCTCCTCGGGACTGACCTCCGCGCCCACGAGCTCGTCAAAGTCCGGCCGCTCGCTCATTCGCGCACCTCGTCGAGCATCCCCGAGAGGCGAGCGAGCCCCGTTCGCGTACGGGTCTTCACTGTTCCGAGCGGAACATCGAGATAGCTCGCGATTTCAGCCTGCGAAAGGCCGCTCCAGTAGGCGAGCTCGATCACGACCCGTTCGCGCTCGGGCAGGCCCTCCAGCGCCGAGTGGACGCGCCAGGCGAGCCATGACTCCTCGGCACGCTGGTCCGGGCCGGCGGCGTCCGAGGCCTCGTCGGGAATCTCGGCCGCGTGCTCACGCCGCTGCCGCGCGCGGTCGATGATCGCGTGGCGCGCGACGGCGTAGAGCCACGCTGAAGCGGATCCTCGCTCGGAGCGGTAGCTCTTCGCCGAGCGCCAGACGGCGGCGAACGTCTCCTGGGCGGCGTCCTCGGCGCGGCCGTTGTCACCCAGCTGGCGCAGTGCCATCGCGAGGACCGGGCGCGCGAACCGCCGGTAGAGCTGCTCGAACGCATCGCGATCGCCGCGACCGACGCGTTCGATCAGGCGGCTGTCGCTGTCAGCCGTCGCCATCGCCACAGGCATACCGCGGGTTGATACGAAGCGCAAGCGCGCACGGTTTCAGCGATCTGTCTGCAGAAGGCGCCCGCCGTCGACGACGAGCGTCGTCCCCGTGACGAAATCGGCGCCGACGAGGTACATGACCGCGCCGGCGATGTCGTCAGGCGAACCGATACGACCGAGGAGGGTTTCGGCCGCTCGCCGCTCCTCCTGGCCGGGCTCGACCGCCACAGGGCCGGGTGCGATGCCGCATACGCGGATCTCAGGGGCGAGAGCACGCGCGAGCACACGGGTCAGCATGGCCTGCGCAGCCTTGGCCGCGCAGTGCGGCGCGAAGGATGGCCAGGGCTGGTAGGCGGCGACGTCCTCGATCATCACGACGAGGCCCAGATCCGAGGCCTGAAGGTGGGGAACCGCGGCCTGCGTGACGAAGAAACTGCCTTTCGCGGTCGCGCCCAAGGCTGCGTCCCATTGGGCCTCGTCGACCTCTTCGACGGCTCGCGGCTCGAAGCCGTCGGCGGCCGCGTTGACGAGGAGGTCGAGGCTGCCCAACTCCTGGACCGCTTTGGTGACGAGCGCTCGCGCGCCGTCTGCCCGCGAGACGTCACCGTCCGCGCGGCCCGCTGCGAAGACCTTGAAGCCCTCGGCCTCGAGCCGGGCCGCGATCGCCTTTCCGACCCGTCCGGTGCCGCCTGTTACCAGCGCGCGAGGTTCCGACACCGCCGGAACGATAAGCTCTGCGCGCCAAAACGGCGGAGCCGGGGAAGGGAGTCGCATGGCCATCTTGGTCTTCAATCACGAGGAAATCGCGGCGCGCGAGCTCAAATCCGAGCTCCTCGAGATGGACGGCATCTCGCGACAGTCCGTCGAAGCGCACTACAAGCTGTACGAGGGGTACGTCAACAAGCGGAACGAGATCCTGAAGAAGCTCGCCGACGTCGACACCTCGAGCGCCAACCAGGTCTACTCGGACATCCGCTCCCTCAAGGTCGACCTCACGTTCGCCATCGGCGGGGTGAAGAACCACGAGATCTACTTCGAGCACCTCGGCGGCGGGGGCGGGGACCCTGACGGGACGATGGGCGCGCTCATCGAGCGCGACTTCGGCTCGGTCCAGGAGTGGCGCGCCGACCTGAAGGCAACCGGCATGGGCGCCCGCGGCTGGGCGTGGACGGCCTACGACTGGGATGAGCAGCGCCTCTTCAACTACATCGGCGACGCGCAGAACACGTTCCCGATCTGGAACGCGACGCCGCTCGTCGCGCTCGACGTCTACGAGCACGCCTACTTCCTCGACTACCAGACCGATCGCGCTTCCTACATCGAGGCTTTCTTTGCGAACCTCGACTGGGACGTCGTGAACTCGTGGGTGTCGAAGTACCAGATCCAGGCCTGAGAGACCTACTCCTCGTCGCAACCGGCTACCTCCTCGGCTCGATGCCGTGGGGGCTCTGGCTGCCGCGACTCGTCGCCGGCGTGGACGTCCGCACGCTCGGGAGCGGGAACATCGGGGCGACGAACGTCTGGCGCACGCTCGGGTTCAAGCTCGGCCTGGCCGTCGCGGTGCTCGACATCGCCAAGGGGGCGGCCGCGGCGCTGCTCGGACGGTGGCTCGGCGACGACCTCATCGGCGTGCTCGCCGGCTGCGCCGCGATGGCCGGCCACTGGCGGCCTTTCTTCATGGGCTTCCAGCGAGGAGGGAAGATCGTGGCGACGACCGGAGGAGTGGGGCTGGCGGTCGCCCCGCTTGCGACGTTGTCCGCAGGCGGGATCTGGATCCTCGTGTTCTTCGTGACTCGCTACGCCTCGGTCGCGTCGATGGCCGCTGCGGTCAGCTTGCCGCTCTTCGCACTCCTCTTCGACGCCTCTTGGCCCGTGCTGGCGTTCACCGCCGTCGGCGCCGTTGCGATCGTGCTCCTCCACCGAGCCAACATCGCCCGGCTACTCCACGGTCAGGAGCACAAGATGCAGCTCAGGCGGCGCGGTCGACGGACCGCAACCAGTCCCTAAGCTCGGTGTGGCGGGCCGAGTGGCCGCCATTGGTCAGCTCGTCGCGTAGCTCGCCTACGCTCCCGTACCGCTCGGCGAGGACGTCGTGGTTGTGGATGGTCTCGAAGTTGACCTGGCGCGCGAGGACGAAGTCGTCATCGTCGAGCTCGCCGTAGGTATCGAGGGTGCCCTTGACCATCAGGCGGACGGAATCCTCGACGAATCGGGGCGTCAGGTGCGCGTGCTCGACGACGAAGAGCTCGTCCGGGCGCTTCAGAAGCTCGTAGACCGGCGAGCTCATCGAGCGCTCGACGATCTCGACAAGGTCCTCGGCATCGAGGCGCAAGCTGGTTCCGAGGTAGAGCGTTCCGCGACCGCGCTGGTTGTGGGTGGCGAGCGGGACGAGCTGGAGGATCCGCTCCACGTCCGCGTCGTCGAACCCTGCTTCGCCGAGGCGTTCGGTTGCCTCTTCGCGGACGAGGCCCTGGGCGCAGGGGCAGGCGTTGATGCCCGTAGCCTCCACGCCGACGACGCGCCGGGCGTCGGTCTGCGACGCGGCCGCGATCCCGATGAGCGTCACGAGCTCCTGGGTGCGGAGCGCCGTGACCGGCGTCAGGCGCTCGATGGGATACCTGGCCGCGATCTTCACCTCGGCGCGAAGCGCGTGCTGACGCTCGACGATATGCCTGGCGATGTGCTCGGCGAGGTTCTCGACGAGGAGCTTCCCGTCGATGACGACGTCGTCGATCGCCTCCTCGAAGAGCTCTGGGAAGCGCGACATATGGACGCCCTTCTGGGCAGGGTCGAGGTCGACGAAGCAGTCGATCTCCGCGGACACGAGAGCATCACGGCCGCCGTGCTGCATGCGGACCGCTTTCTGGACTCCCGTGACCCCCGCGCGGGACAGGCCGATTCGAACTTCGGGCTCGGAGGCCTGCAGATCGGGCGCGGTGGTTACTCTCTCGTCCACGCGCCAACCGTAGCAAGGGAGTAGATGCCCGACGACAAGAGATTCGTCCAGCTCGTGGCGCTCGCCTGTCACGACCTGCGGACGCCGCTTGCGACCGTCTCCGGGTTCGCGACAACGCTGGGGAACACCGAGCTCGAAGCGCCGACCGATCGATACATCGGGATGATCGAAGCGGCTTCGGCCCAGCTCGGCGAGCTCCTCGACGAGCTCACTCTGCTGGTGCGGATCGAGTCCGGGAGGTTCGATCCCAAGCTGGACAGCCTCGACTCCCTGGAGCTTGCGCGGGCGGCCGCGGACGAGCTCGACGAAGGACGGGTGGACGTGAGCGGAATCGGTTCGATGGTCCGCGTCCCCGAGAAGGAGATGGCGCGGGGGCTCTCCCAGCTCGGGCGCGCAGCCAGTCGCCACGGCGGATTCGATTCCGTCACTCTCGAGGTGGACGGAGAGACGCTCCGGCTCTCCCCGCTCACGCGGATGTCGGCTCAGGTGCTCCTCGGTGAAGAGATGCGGGATTTCGGCGCCCTCGCCGCGACGGCTCTCATCCGGGCGCTCGATGGCTCGGTCGGAGTCGAGGGCGAGACCCTCGTCGTCCGGCTGCCGACCTAGCTAGGCGTCGAGTGCGCGGAAGAGCGCTTCGACGACCGCGGGGTCGAACTGGCCGCCCGCGTTGCGCTCCACCTCGGCGCGCGCGTCCGCTTCCGGCATGGCCGCGCGGTACGAACGGTCGGTCGTCATGGCGTTGTAGGCGTCGCAGCAGGCGACGATGCGTGCGACCAGTGGAATGTCCTTGCCGCTCAGCCCGTCCGGATACCCGCCGCCGTCCCAGCGCTCGTGGCACGAGCGCACGACCGTCCCCACCCTGCCGAGCAGGCCGCCGACCTTCTTGAGCATGCGCTCGCCTTCGATCGTGTGCGTGTTGATGATCGCCCGCTCCTCGTCGGTCAGCTTGCCGGGCTTGTTGATGATCTCCTTGGGGATGCGGACCTTGCCCACGTCGTGCAGGAGCGCGACGAACTCGACGTCGCGCCGTTCCTTGGCGTCGAGCCCGAGCTCGTCCGCCACGGCCATCGCGAGGTCGACGACCTCGCGACTGTGGCTTCCTGTGTAGGCGTCGTCCGCCTCGACGACGTCTCCCAGCAGGAAAGCGGTGCCGCGATAGGCAGCGCTGAGCTCGAGGGCGTGGTCGATGTGGAAGCGCCGTTCACGGGCGAAGACCGAGAGGAGGAGGATGAGCGGAAGGGCGAGCAGGAAGCCGTAGTCGTCGTCGACGGCCGCAAAGGCGACCGCAAGGCCGACGGACGAAAGGGCGCCGTCGACGAGCCAGACGAGGCTCATTGCGCGCAGCTGTGCGAGGGGCCGAACCTCGAGCGTGATGTGCTCGTGGGCCGCAGAGCTCGCGTAATCGACGGCGAACTGAGCGGCGAGTGCGCCGATGTACAACGGGACGCTCGCGAACGTGGGCGGCGCCTCGCCCGCCACGCTGAGGACGGCGACGGGTCCGAAGACATACCAGCCGTTGACGAGCGGGAGAAAGGCCCGCTCCAGGTGGACCTCCTTGCGCATGTAGTCGATTGCGCCTCCGACGAGAATCCCGCCCGCGACGAGCGCGGGCACCCAGGCCAGCGGCACGACGAAGAGCATGGGGACGAGTACGAGCTGCGTCGGCACCGCGAAGCCGGTCCCCACCTCGAAATCGAGCCTGAACGCAACCCCGTACGCCACGAGCAGGAGCACGACGACGAGCGCGTCGGGGTCGCGGCTGGAGGCGGGCAGGAAGAGGAGCGCGAGGAGCGCAGCAGCCAGAAAGCCGCCGCCGAGCACGAACGAGGAGACCAGCTCGGAGCGGGCGAGACTTCGCGGCTGGCGCGCTCGCAGATCGCCAATCGCATCCTCGACGGCCGGATCGAGCGCAGCCTGATTGGCGACGACATTCGCCATATATGAGAAGAGAATCGGCCCATAGCGCCTGCGCGAATCCCTCGTTCAAGGGATCCGGACCCCCCGGAAAGGTGATCGCTCTCCGTGGCAGCCGCGCCCAGACTCAAAAGGCGGGAGAGATCTATATGCGGATGCGGCCCCTAATCACGTTCCTGCTTGCGCTTTGCGCGTTTGCGCCAGCGGCGCCGGCGCAGGCGGGAGGCCTCTTGTCGGGCGTCTTGCCGGGACTCGTATCGCCCTCCGACACTCCGAGCGTCTGCGACACGAACGCGACGCAGCCGTTCGCTCGTTTCGGGGACTACCGCTACTACGTGCTCACGCCCGGCGGCTCGTTCGAGCCCGGAAGCCAGGCGTGGAAGCTGACCGGCGGAGCCAAGATCGTGTCCGGCAACGAGCCGTTCTACGTTCGTTCCACAGCCGACCGGCACTCGCTCTACCTCCCCTCGGGGAGCTCGGCGACGACGCCGCCGATGTGCTTCGACACCGGCGACTGGACCGTGCGCTACTTCTCGGCGGGCACCGGCACGATGCGCGTCAAGATCGTCGTCAAGAGCTTGCTCGGTGTCCTCAGCGTCCTCGACGGGGGAACCGTCTCGAGCGGCTCGACATGGAAGCCCTCAGCGGATGTCCGCATGCTGCTCACGAACGTCTGCGGGCTCCTCGCGACCGACAGCATCTCCCTGCGCTTCGTGCCCGCCAACACCTCGGGCATGCGGATCGACGACGTCTACCTCGACCCCTGGAAGTCCGGCTAGCTAGCGCCTCTGGGCGGCGGCCGGTCCGGGCCACGCCCGGCCTCGCCCCGCCTGACGACGCCCGCCGCAGGATGCAGATCTCGCTGCCCCTCGCCGTACTAGATGCGTACTGTCTCGGGCCCACTCGGCATGCCTCCTTTGCGAGCGGCGCCCCAGAGACGCTAGTTATCTAAGTAGGCGCGAGAGCCGCCGGTCCTTGAGAATCCGGCCCTCGGTCTGACAGGTGGGGCAGTAGAAGATCGTGTGCTCGTCGAAGTCGACGCGCGCGATCGGAGTTCCGCAGTTCGGACACGGCTCGTCGAGCCGGTTGTGGATGCGGTAGGCGGTCTTGTCGGCTGCACCGCGCTCGCGGAGCTCGAGGCCGCGAGCAAGCTCGGAATCGATCGCGGCCGAGAGCCTGTCGACCTCGTCGGGCTCGAGCTCGGTCGTGAGCGCGTAGGGGGAGAGCTTGGCGGTCAGGAGGATCTCGTTCGCCCAGGCGCGCCCGATCCCGGCGATCGAGCGCTGATCCCGGAGGAACGCGTGGAGCCGGCGCGAGTCCGAAGCCAGAATCTCGCCGAGGCGCTCTGCTCCCAGCTGGTAGGCCTCGGGCCCGAGATGCGCGAGCTCGTCCTCGATCGCCCCCGGCGTGTACAGGCCGACCTTCGCCCGCTTCTTCGGCCCGCCCTCGGTGAGGACGAGGGTCGAGCCGTCGAGGAAATAGAGCTTGAAGGCGGGTGACTTCGGTTGCTTGTCGCCCGTCCGCAGTAGACGGACGCGGCCTGCGCTCATGAGGTGGATGTGGAGGACGAGCTCGCCGTCGTCGGTCGGAAAGAGAAGGTTCTTGCCGCGCCGCTCCGCGCCTTCGAACCGGCGCCCCTCGAGCGCCTTGAGCGGAGGGTCGAACGTCTTCAGCGTGGCGACGTGCGCGGGCCCCGCCTTCTCGATCGGATAGGCGCGCACCGGATCGTCTAGCGCGCGCCGAAGAGCCTCTACTTCGGGAAACTCGGGCATAGATTCACGGGTGGACCCGATCACAGTAGCCGTCGAGAGGGGCGGCGTCGTCGAGTCGCGCCACCGCGTCCACGCGGTTCGCACCGACGGCGGCAAGGTCACGGCGGCCTGGGGCGACCCGGACCTCGTCACTTTCATGCGCTCGTCGGCCAAGCCGCTGCAAGCGCTTCCTCTCGTGCGCGTGTACGAGAGCCTGCTGGACGAGGAGGTCGCCATCGCCTCGGCCTCACACGACGCCCTTCCCGAGCAGCTCGACGCGGTGAAGCTCCTGCTCGCTCGCTCGTGGTCGAGCGAGGATGACCTCGAGTGCGGGCCGGTCGAGGGCAGCCGGCTCCGCCACAACTGCTCCGGCAAGCACGCGGGGATGCTCGCTGTCTGCGCCGCGAACGGCTGGCCGCGGGAGGGCTACCGGCTTCCGGAGCACCCGCTGCAGGAGCAGATCGCAGCGGTCGTGGCGGACTCGGCGGGGACGAAGAAACCTCCACCCACCGCGATCGACGGCTGCGGGGTCGTCACGTTCGCCCTCTCGCTGACGGAGATGGCACGGGCTTTCGGGCGGCTCGCGGTCGGCGACCTCGACGGGGCCGAGCGAGTGGTGGCGGCGATGACCGCCAAGCCCGAGCTCGTCGAAGGCCCCGGGCGAACGGCGACGGAGGTGATGAAAGAACTGCCGGGCGTCGTCGCCAAGGGCGGCGCGGAGGGACTTCTGTGCGTCGGCTTCCGGGATGGGGTCGGCTTCGCGCTCAAGGCCGAGGACGGTGCGTCGAGGGGGCTCGGTCCGGCGGTTGGCTCGATCCTCGGGATCGCCTCGCTCGCAGAGGTTCCTGTGGAGAACAGCAGGGGTGAGGTCGTCGGGCGCGTGGTCGCAGAAGATTCTGGGTAGCGCTTTTCCACAAGCGTTGTAAAATCCCCGTCCTGTTTGCTGTGAGCCGGAGGGCGATCGGGACAAGCCCTCGCCGGCTCTTTTCGTTCCTCCAACTCCCCAGTTGCCGCGGTAACGAGAAAGGCGAGGTCAATGCTCACGGTCGATATCTCCCTGCCGGAGATCGAGGAGCTTCACAAACTCGTCACCGAGGGAGTCGAGAAGGGCTTCCTGAGCTACGACGAGATCGTGGCCGGGCTCGAGGAGGTCGACCTCACCAAGGAGCAGGTCGAAGACTTCTACACCTATCTGATCGACCACGGCATCGAGCTGGTCGAAGGGGTCGAGCACAAGGCACCGCCTCACGAGGCACCGGCTCTCGCCGAGGAAGAGAAGGGCCCGAAGCTGGATTTGACGGTCGAGCCGTCGCTCGACTCGCTCCGCCTCTACCTGCGCGAGATCGGCCGGGTTCCGCTCCTGACGGCCGACCAGGAGGTGTACCTCGCCAAGCGCATCGAGCGCGGCGACATGAGCGCGAAGACGCAGATGATCGAGGCGAACCTGCGCCTCGTGGTCTCCATCGCGAAGGCGTATCTCGGGCGCGGGCTCTCGTTCCTCGACCTCATCCAAGAAGGCTCCCTCGGCCTCATTCGCGCGGTCGAGAAGTTCGACTACCGCAAGGGCTACAAGTTCTCGACGTACGCAACGTGGTGGATCCGCCAGGCGGTCACGCGCGCGATCGCCGACAAGGCGCGCACGATCCGCATCCCCGTGCACATGGTCGAGAAGCTGAACAAGGTCGTGCACATCGAGCGCCAGCTCGTCCAGAGGCTCGGCCGCGAGCCGCGTCCCGACGAGATCGCCGTCGAGCTCGAGATGACGACCGCAGAGGTGCGGGAGATCCTCCGCATGGCGCAGCTCCCCGTCTCGCTCGAGAAGCCGATCGGCGAGGAGGAAGAGTCCGAGCTCGGTGACTTCGTCCAGGACGATTCGGCCGAGTCACCCTTTGACTCCGCCTCGCTGAACCTCCGCCGGGAGGACATCGACCGGGCGCTCGACTCCCTCCCCGCGCGCGAGCGCAAGGTGATCGAGCTCCGGTTTGGGCTGAAGGGCGAGAGCCCGCGGACGCTCGAGGAGGTGGGGCGCGCGTTCGGCGTCACCCGAGAGCGCATCCGCCAGATCGAGAACAACACGCTGAAGAAGCTCGAAGGCCTGCCCGAGGCCCAAGGCCTCAAAGACTGCGTCTAGCTCTCGCGCGTCTGGACGGCGCGCTCGCCGGGCGCAGCCCGGCTCCGCACTCATCTCGGCGCCGGCCGCTTGGCTCCTTGGCCAGCGGCGTCCCAGAGGACCAAGAGTGGGCTAGCGACAAGCGGTTGCCTCCGGGCGGAAGACCGGCTCCGTCGAGCGGACGCTGACGAACCGCGGGCCGATGCTGCCCGTGAAGGGCCCCGAAAAGTGCGCCGACCACGGGCCCGTGGCGCAAACCGGCAGCGAGACGGCGGCGCTCGCGCCCGGCTTCACGGACACCGTGCGCTCCTCACCGGCGTAACGGAGATGGACTTGGACCGGGTCAGCGCCCTCGGGGAGAGAAAGCGAGAAGCCGAGGCGCCCGGCCAGCCGGCTGCCGACCTCGGCCGGCCAGAGCCGCATGGTCGCCTCGAGTGCGAGCCAGCCGTCGAAGTAGCGGCCGGGAACGTAGAGCGCAAGGCGTGGCCGGTCGCCGGGCTCGAGCAAGCGGAAGAGGCGCGTCCGGCCGATCTCGCGCGCTCCGCGGAAGCGAGTCGTGGCGCCGTAGGAGTCGACCAGCAGTGGCTGCTCCAATCCTTTCCCGCTAACGAGGATGGAGCCGTCGCCGCCGATCTGAGCCTGCCGGACGGCGAACGCGTCGGTAGGCGGGGCTCCGGGCAGGAGCACGAGGCTGGTCAGGGAGCGGTTCCAGAAGAGCTCCTCGGTGGCGAAGCCGCGCTCGCCGTAGGGCGACTGGAGGAGCGCCGCGTCCCCGAGCCCTGCCGCGTCGACCATGGATGGGTTGCCCGGTACGACGCTCGCGCGCACCCGGTGCGAGAGAGCGTGGTCGTACACGACCGCGCCCGCAGATGAGAGCGCGCAAGCTGCCAACGCGAGGCCGGCTGCGATTCCCGTGGCGCGCCGCGGGCGAAAGCCGAGCGCCGCGGCAGCGAGCGAGAGGAGCGCGACCAGGCCGGCGATGGCCAGCGACGCGAGCCCCGTGTCTCCGATGAGATTCTCGAGCTCGCCGGCCGAGAAGAGGAGCGGAGAGTTGCTGCGGCCGTCCGACGCCGCGAAGCCCGCGAGCGGCACGCGCGCCGACACGAGAATGAAGGCTCCGGCCAGCAACGCGTGGGGGACGCGGTGGGGCCAGCCGCGCGAGGCGAAGAGACCGAACGCGAGGAACACGAGCGGCAGAACGTAGAAGAAGTAGCGCTCCTGGATCCGGTCGGCGCCGTTCGCCGCATAGAGCCCGGCCTGAAAGAGGACTGCGAGCGAGAAGAGGGAGGCGAGGATGCCGAATGCGAGCTCGGCCCGCGTGCGAGGCCGCCAGATGGCGAGGATGAGGCCGATGACGGCGCCGGGGGCGAGGATCCAGCCGCACGAGTAGAGGACGAGCATCGCGTCGGCTGCGGCCCACTTCCCGATCCCGAGGGGGCTCAGGTGCAGGTCGAGCACGCCGTGGTAGTAGCCCAGGAGCGCGTTGGGCCCAGCCAGGACGAGCGGAACGAGCGCCAGCGCGAACAGCCCGAAGGCCAGGCGCTGCTCGGAGATCACTTGGCGAAGCCGCCGCTCGCGGACGCCGAGCGCCAGCGCGGCGAGCAGGAAGCACGCGGGGAGCACGACGAACTGCACGCGCGCGAGGGTGGCCAGCCCGGCGAACGCGACGAAAGCGATCTGGGCGCGGCGAGACGGGTACGCGAGCGCCGTGACCCCGGCCGCGAGGGCCGCGAGGGCGAGGGGATAGGTGAAGGGATCCGCCAGGACCCAACCGGCGTAGAGCATGTCCGGCACCGCGACGGTGAGGGCCGCCGCGGCGAGTGCGAGCCAGGAACCGAGCTCGAGCCGCCGGGCAAGGAGGTAGACGGGCACCGCGGCGAGCGACATCACGAGCGTGCCTTCGAGCTGGACGAGGCGGAACGAGGTCTCGACGTCTCCCGCCAGCCAGGCGGGGGCTGTCAGGAGGGGTTGTAGGACTGCGGGGAAGTGCGCGGCAGCCCCGCGGACGAGCGGGCGGCCGTGCTCGGCGATCGAACGCCCGAGCTCCGAGTAGATGTACTCGTCGGGAAAGTAGACCGGCCCGGCGCGGAGCCAGCCGGCGATCGTGCGAACCACGAAGCTGACCGCCACGATCGCCCCCAGCCACTGGAGCGGGCTGACTCGGGCGAGCGCGAGCCCGCGCGTGCGCGCGAGTCGGTCGGAGCGGGCCGCAACTGCCACGCTCCCTCTATCGGGTTACGCGCGCCGCTCCTTTACTGGCTGCGCGGCTCGACCCGATCTTGCTCTTCGGCGCGCCCGAGGGCGACGAAGAGACGGCAGTGGGGGCACTTGAAACCCTGGTGCCGATCGGAGTCGCCGCTCAGGAGCTCGGCCTCGAACGGCTTGTTGCAGTGAGGGCAGACGACCTCGTAGGAGGTCTCGGTCTTCGGGTTCCTGGCCATCGCCTGGAGGATAGCCAGCCACCCCATGCACACTGTGCGCATGTCGCCCCAACGACGAACGGCTCTCGCCTCGGTCCTGGCGGCGATCGCGCTCATCGGGCTCAAGGTCGGCGCGGGACTGCACGCGGGCAGCCTTGGCCTTCTTTCCGAGGCCGCGCACTCCGGCACCGACCTCGTGGCGGCGCTTCTGACCTTCTTCGCCGTCGGTGTTGCTGTCCGGCCGGCCGATCCGGGGCATCCATATGGGCACGGCAAGGCGGAGCACCTCGCCGCCCTCGCGGAGGCCGGGATCCTGGTCATCATCGCGCTGGTCATCGGGGCGACGGCGATCGTCCGGCTGACCGGCGAAGGAGGGGAGGTCGACCCCGACTGGATCGCGCTCACGGTGATCGGGATCGTGATCGTCGTGGACATCAGCCGCGCGGTCGTGTTGGCGCGGGCGGCACGGCGCTACTCGAGTCCGGCCATGGCGGCGAGCGCGTTCCACTTCGCGAGTGACCTTGCCGGCTCGACCGCCGTCCTGGTCGGCCTGCTCGTCGCGCGCGCCGGATATCCGAACGGCGACGCGATTGCGGCCCTCTTCGTGAGCGTGCTGGTACTCGGCTCGTCCGCCCGGCTGATGAAGACAAACGTGGACGTGCTCATGGACCGCATGCCGACCGGCGCGAGGGACGCCGCGAAAGCGGCCATCGAGCAACTGGGGTCGCGCGTGCAGCTTCGCCGGTTGCGCATGCGCCGGGCGGCGGGACGCCACTTCGCAGACGTCGTGGTTGCGGTTCCGCCGGCCAGCGGCGTCGAGCAGGGTCACGCGGTCGCGGATGCCGTCGAGGCCGCCGTTGAGCGCGCCGTTCCGGGAACCGACGTGGTCGTGCACGTCGAGCCGCAGGAGGCGGAAGCCCTTCGGGAGCGCGCGTACGCCGCGGCGCTGCGTGACCCGAGGGTGCGAGAGGTGCACAACACGGTCGTCCTGGAGGTGGGCGACCGGATCGAGGTCTCGCTCCATCTCAAGCTTCCGGGAGACGTCTCGCTGGAGGAGGCGCACGAGGTGGCCTCGGCCGTCGAGCACGAGATCCTCGCCGCGCTGCCGGAGGTGGACGCCGTGCAAACGCACCTCGAGCCGCTGGCCGAGCCCGCGACCGGGCTTCCTGTCCCGGCCGCGGACGGGACCGCGACGGCCGACAGGATCCGCAAGATCGTGAAGGAGGTCATTGGCGAGGAGCCACGCGAGCTTCGCCTCCTGAACACCGAGGTCGGCCTCGTCGCATTCCTCACGCTCGGCATGGAACCGGACCGGACACTCGCCGAAGCGCACGCCCGGGCGAGCGAGGTCGAGGAGCGGATCCGGCGAGCTCAGCCCGAGATCGCCGACGTCGTCGTGCACACCGAGCCCTAGGCGGCTTCGGCCCGGCTCCCGGCGGTGCGACCAGTCGTCATGAGGCGTCTGGGGCGTCGCTCGGAAAAGATCGCGCGCCGGAGGGGCGAAGGACAGTGCCACGCAGCACGGCCGAGCCCCGACGGCAGGCGATCTTGCAGCGAGCGGCGTCAGCGCCTGCGGAGCCGGGCTCCGCCCGGCTCCTAGCGGCGCGGCCAGGCGCGTCATGGGGGAGAGAGGATTCGAACCTCTGAAGGCAGAGCCAACGGGTTTACAGCCCGTCCCCTTTGGCCGCTCGGGAACTCCCCCGCGGCCGCGGCATTGTAGCTAGAGGAGGCCTTCCCCCTTTGAGGGGTGGCGAGGGCCGAAACGAGCGCCGATAGGCCGTGTGGCGCCATGGATTTGGACGGTCTTCTGGGACGAGTCATCGAGCTCGGCGGTAGCGACATGCACCTCAAAGTCGCTTCGCCGGCAATGGCGCGCGTCGACGGTGAGCTGATCCCGCTCGAGGAGCGGCTCCTCACCGATAACGACCTCGAGACCATCGTCCAGCTCGTCACCGAGATCACTCCCGCCAAGCGCGAGGCGTTCTACAGCCACGGGGAGCTCGACACCGCCTACATGGCGGAGGGGATCGGGCGCTTTCGCGTCAACGGCTTCCGCCAGCGCGGCGCGATTTCGTTCGCCTTCCGCTTCATCCCGAAGGAGATCCCGAGCTTCAGCAAGCTCGGCTTGCCCAGGGGCGTGGAGTTGCTCGCAGACGAGCATCGCGGGTTGGTCCTCGTGACCGGCGCGACGGGGTCCGGGAAGTCCACGACTCTCGCGACGCTGATCAACGCGATCAATCGCAGCCGGAAGCACCACATCGTCACGATCGAGGACCCGATCGAGTTCGTGCACGACGACTGGGGCTGCATCGTCAACCAGCGCGAAGTCGGGATCGACACCGACTCGTACTCGGAGGGGCTCCGCCGCGTCCTGCGCCAGGACCCGGACGTCATCCTCCTTGGTGAGCTGCGCGACGAGGAATCGGCGCAGTCAGCTCTGCGTGCCGCCGAGTCCGGTCACCTCGTTTTCTCGACGATGCACACGATCGACGCCGCCGAGACGGTGAGCCGCCTCGTCGAGTTCTTCCCACCCGGCAAGCACGACATGGTGCGCCAGGTGCTCGCGGGAGTCCTCCGCGGCGTCATCAGCCAGCGGCTCCTGCCCAAGGTCGGCGGCGGGCGCGTCGCGGCTGTCGAGGTGCTGGTGAACACGGCACGCATCGCCGACCTCGTCCGCGAGGGCCGCTCCGACGAGATCACCGAAGCGATCGAGGACGGCGATTACCACCACATGCAGAGCTTTTCGCAGCACCTCGTCGAGCTCGTCCTCGACGGGCTCGTCGAGGAGGAGACGGCGGCGAATGCGGCCAGCAATCGCCACGACTTCGAGATCGCGGTGCAGCAGGCGGTGCGCCGCAAGAAGCACGCCGAGGCGGAAGCCGAGGAGGCAGCCGCCCGGGAGGAGCCGGCCGTGGAGCCGGACACGGAGGAGGAGAACGAAGTGCGCCTGCGGCTCGCGTCGTCGGACCAATGAGGCGCCTCGGCGTCCTCGTCGCGATCGCGACGGTCCTCTGTGCAAGCGCATCCCAGGCGAGCGCGCAGACCTTCACGATCATCTCCTCGGGCAAGCACCAGGCCCCACCCGTGCATGCGCGTGAGCTTCCGAGCTCGAGCGTGCCGAACGCGCCTGGCTCGGTGGCCTCTCCGTCGCCGATCCCCCCCGCCAACCCGGCCGCCATGTCCTTCGACCAGCTGCGCGACCTGTGGCAGCGCGCCGGCGCTGCGTACGGAGTCCCATGGCAGGTGCTCGGCGCGATCAACAAGATCGAGTCGAACTTCGGCCAGAACATGGGGCCGAGCTCGGCAGGCGCCGTCGGGTGGATGCAGTTCATGCCTTCCACCTGGGAGCGCTGGGGCCTCGATGCCGACGGCGACGGGCGCGCGAATCCCTGGGATCCGGAGGACGCTGTCTTCGCAGCGGCGCGCTACCTTGCCGCCGCCGGCGCCCAGGAGGACATCTCCCGCGCGATCTTCGCCTACAACCACGCGCAGTGGTACGTCGACGACGTGCTCAACCTCGCCTCGCAGCTCGACTCGGGCGACTTCGCTTTCTCTGCCGGGGTCGGATCGCCGCTCGATGCCCGGCTGGCAGTCCTGCAAGAGCAGCTCGGTGACGCTCGCAAGGGCGTTACGCGGGCCCAGCGCCTGATCCCCTCACTCGAAGGCCGCCTCGCGCGGCTCGACCAGAAGAAGCTCGTGCTCGCACAGCGCGCCGGTGACGCGACCCTCTCCACGAAGAAGTTCGAGGAGCTCGAGGGCAGGATCGCCGCCCTCGAACGCACGCAGGCGAACCTCAACGCAAGCCTCGACCGCCGTCACTCTCAGCTCGACGCGGCGACGGCCGCCGTCGCGGGTCTCGAGGACGAGCTCGCGGCCGCGGCGCTCGCCGATCCCGCGACCGCCTCCCTCGGAGCCGGCGGGTCGGTCGACGGCTACGTCTTCCCGGTCGGAGGCGGCCCGTCGGTCGTCTCTGTCGGTCATCAGCACCACGACTACCCGGCGGCGGACATCGCCGCTCCGGAGGGCTCGCCGCTCTACGCGCTCGCCGATTCGATCGTCCTGGACACGTATTCGGCGGGCAACTGCGGCATCGGCTTCCACGTCAAGCTCCGCGACGGCGCCGAGTACACGTACTGCCACTTGTCCTTCCTCGAGCCCACGGTGCGCCCGGGCGCCGCGCTGAGCGCCGGCCAGCCGGTCGGTCGCGTCGGCCACACCGGCCACGCCACCGGCCCGCATCTGCACCTCCAGCGTGATCCCGCCACCTCCTATCCTCAGGAAGAGCCCTGGTTCGAGTCGTTCGCGGGCGTTGCCTTCACCTGGCAGGACGCGTCGACGCCCCATCCCCTCAAGGCAAAGAAGGCCAAGGGGCCGGTCTTCAGAGTCGTCGAGGACGGCGGCGACCCCTTCGCGGGCAACGTCGTCACGTTCACTCGGTAGTCACCCGCTAGGGGCTTGACTTTTCGGCGATCCTTGCCGATGGGACGAAGCATGGCGGCCCGTTTCACTGCGCTCATTCCGCGCCTGCTTGCCCTGACAGTCATCTGGCTTCTGGGCGCGGCGACGTTCACCCTGGCCGCCGACAAGAAGGCCACGCCGCCCACGACAGGCGCTGATCCAGCCCAGGCCGCCAAGCCGACGGTCTTGACCGTGCCGGACGTGCGCAACAAGGCGTACGTCTTCGCCAAGGGCATCCTTCAGGACGCCGGGCTCGCGTGGCGTGTTCGCGGCGCCGTGCAGGGCTACTCGGCCAATGTCGTCGTGTGGCAGAGCCCCTCGCCGGGCTCGCGCGTGATCGACAATGGAGCGCCGATCGTGAGCGTCCGCCTGTCCAAGAACGCCGCCTACGGCGAGCGCGGGCTGCCCGAGAACGAGGCCCCTTACACCGGAACCAGGGTCGTCTACCTGAACGACTGGCGCGAGGCGCACGAACAGTCGACGCAGTCGACCTCGACCCAGGCGACGACGAGCGAGCCGTCGACGACCACCGCGGAGACCACTCCGACGACCACCACCGAGCCGTCGACGACGACCGAGCCCGAGCCCGAGACGCGCAAGCCGGACTTCGAGGTGCCGGGGGCGCCGGCCGAGCCCGCGGACGAGATGACGCTCAGCCAGCGCGCGCGGCAGCTCGACAAGCGCATGGATTCGATGCGGAAGCCGACGAATCGCCTCGTCAACTACTGGCTCTATCAGCATTCGTGGATCGTCACGGGCGCCCGCTTCGGCTGGCACGACGGCGCCGAAGCTCTCCGCATCCTCATCAAAGTTGATCAGAGCCTCGAGCGCCGCTTCGACTTCGGGGCGCGCAGCGAGACGGTCGCGCGCCGCGCGCTCGCCTACGTCGAGGCACAGAAGAAGTGATCTCCGGCCTCGTCCGACGGCTGCGGCGCCGCGACGGCTACACGCTCATCGAGCTGATCGTCGTCCTTTCGATCTTCCTCTTCATCGTCACTGCCCTCACGCGTCTCTTCACCTCCGGCGCGAGGGCCGAGCTGGACATGAACCGTCGCTTCCAGGCCCAGCAGCAGGCCCGTCTCGCTCTCGACCGCATGCGGCGCGAGCTGCACTGCGCCGACTCGATCACGTCGGGCGCCGACGGCGACGGCGACGGAAACGTCGCTTCCATCACCGTCACGCTGCCCTCCCAGTGCCCCTCCGCCAAGGGCGTGAATGCAACCGTCGTCTACGACACGAGCTCTGCCGGAACGAACCGCTGGAAGATCCGCCGGACACAGAGCGGTGTGACTGTCCCGATTGCCGACTACATCACCACGGACGACCCGTTCAAGTACACGGCGCCCTCGACGTCGAGCCGAGGGCTTCTGCACATCGACTTCCCGGTGAACGTGTACCCGAACGAGGGATGGAAGCAATGGCGCCTCGTGGACGACATCGTCCTGAGGAACACGTTGCGTTCGTAGCACCCACCTTCTAACCCCGGGACAAACCAATGACGTTTTTGCGGCGCCTTCTGCGAAGGCAAGATGGCATCACGCTGATCATGGCCATCGGCATCCTCGGCATCCTCACGATGACCGGGACGACCCTCATCTACTACGCCAACACGAACGCGCGGAGCGCGGCGTATTCGGATCAGAAGTCCGAGGCGTACGACCTCGCTGAGGCCGGCATCAACGAGATGATGGCGGTCCTCGCGCGCCCCGAGAACAACGCGCTGCACGGCAACCTGCTGCCGCAGACGACGAGCACGTATCCGGACGGGACAGTGACCTGGTGGGGAGTCCTGAACGACCAGACGCAGACGTGGGCGCTGACGTCCACGGGGACGATCAAGAACCCGACCGGCTCGACCGCCAGCGCAGCGAAGCGCACGCTCACGGCGTCCGTCCCGGTGACGCCCACGTACACGCAGCCGCTCAACAACCCGGCGTGGAACTACATCTTCAACAAGCACACGGGCAGCGCGTGCGACATGACGCTCGCGAACAACGTCACGGGCTCCTCGCGGCTCTACGTGGCCGGAAATCTCTGCCTGAGCAACAACGTGACCATCTCCCAGACGGCGCTGGTCGTGCGCGGGAACCTCGACCTGTCGAACAACGCGGCAGTGGGCGCGTCGACGAGCATGAACACCCGCGTGGAGACCTACGTGGGCGGCCAGTGCCGCTACGGCGGCGGAACCTGGGCCAGCCCCTGCTCCGGTAACCAGGACACGCGCCACATCTATTCCAAGATGAACTCCGCCGAGCTACGTCGTCGGCGTCAACAACACCGCGCCGGTGATCGCCACGCCGGCTGCCGAGTTCGCGACCTGGTACGCGAACTCCTCGCCGGGGCCGGCCCAGAACTGCACCGCACAGAATGGCGCGGTCAGCGGCACCACCCCGACGTTCGACAACGACAGCGTCATGAACAACAGCGTCGCGCACCGTCCAGGATCTCACTCCGGGGTCTTCCTACACCTGCCGCGTCGGACCGTCGAACCATCCGACGGGAGAACTGTCCTGGAACGCGACGACCAAGGTGCTGACAGTCGCCGGGACGATCTTCATCGACGGCAGCGCCAAGTTCAGCAACGGCGCGCTCAACCAGTACAACGGCCAGGCAACCATCTACCTCTCGGGCACCTTCCTGTTCGTCAACAACACGAATGATGTGCGGAGGTATCTCGGGCTCGGCCTGTGACTTCGCATCCTGGAACCCGAACACGGAGATGCTGACGCTCGTCGCGAACGGCAACGGCGGCCAGGCCGGCACCGGCAACTCGATCCTCGTCCAAACCAACGCGCGCAGTTCCAGGGAGGCCTCTTCGCGACGGCGAACCTCTCCTACGAGAACAACGCCCAGTCCGATGGCCCCATGGTCGGCGACACGATCGTCATCGCGAACAACGTCAACAACGACTCGTTCCCGACGATCACCGTCGTCCCCGTCGGAATGCCGGGCAACCCGCAGGTTTACGCGCAGCCCAACCCCCCCAAGCTCTACAGCGGCTAGCCCAGCACTCTGGGCGGCGTCGGCTTAGAGCCGGGCGAAGCCCGGCTCCGCCCGCCGCCTGACGGCGCCCGCTGCAGGATGCCCGCCCCTCGGGGCTAGGCCGTGCCCGATGCACTGTCCGTCGCCCCTCGGGGCGGGCCTCCTTTCCGAGCGCCGCCCCAGAGCGCTGGGTCGGTCACTATCCAGGTGCCGACCGCTTCCGCCGATAGAAGGAAGCGATGGACGTGGCCCTCGCTGTCTTCGTCTTCGCGCCCGCGCTCGCGCTCGGGAGCTTCCTGAACGTCGTCGCGGCACGCCTGCCGGACCGGCGCTCGCTCGTGAAGCCTCGTTCGGCCTGCCCGTCCTGCGGCACGGAGATCGCGTGGTACGACAACGTGCCGCTCGTCTCCTACGCGGTTCTCCGCGGCAAGTGCCGCTCGTGCAAGGCGCGCATCGGCTGGCGCTATCCGGCTGTCGAGCTCGCCACTGCCGTCCTCGTGGCCGCCTGCTTCCTCCAGTGGGGCTGGTCGGGGAGAGCCCTCGTCAACGCGTACTTCTGCGCCGCGCTCGTCGTCCTGTCGGCCATCGACGCCGAGCGGCGGATCTTGCCCGACCTGATCGTCCTGCCGTCGTTCGTGATCGTCCTCGCCTCGAACATCGCGCTCGAGCCCGACCGGGCTGTCGAGTGGGTGGCCGCGTCGCTCGGGGCTTCCCTGTTCCTCTTCCTCGCGCTCGTGGCCTACCCGAAGGGGATGGGGATGGGGGACGTGAAGCTCGCGCTCGTCCTCGGCGCCGCGCTCGGCAAAGCGGTCTCGGTCGGGATGATGGTCGGGATGCTCTCCGCGCTCGTCTTCTCGGTCTTTCTGTTCGCGCAGCACGGCATGGGCGCGCGCAAGATGTACATCCCCTTTGGGCCTTTCCTGGCCTTCGGAGCGCTCGTGGCGCTCTTCGCCGGCGACGCGGTTCTGGACGCCTACCTCGGCCTCTTCTAGTCACCCGTAAGGGTGACGCCGACTTAAGCCGATAACACCGTTTAGGTGGATTTCGAAGACCTTCCGAATCTCCGCGGCGTACCCGCTGAGGGCGAGGAGACCTCGTCCGTCGAGCCGAGCCCCCCGCCCGGGGCCGGAATCTCGCCGAACCCGGTCACCGAGCTCGTCGCGGACCTGCTCGAGACGACCGGCCTGATTCCCGCTGACCGGCTTGCCGCCGCGCGCTCGCGCGCGGGGACGGGCTCGATCGCGCAGGCGCTCGTCGACGAGGGCCTGTCCACCGCTTCCGCCGACGTCACGCTCGAGGATTCGTCCGCCGAATTCGGCCGCATCCAGGTCGACCACTCCCACCTGCCGTCGGTCGACCTCACCCTCGAAGGGGTCGACAAGGCCGCGGCCCAGTTGATCCCCACGCACGTTCTCGAGCGGGCAGTGGCCATCCCCTACAAACTCGAGGACGACAGGCTGTACGTCGCCATCGCCGACCCGACGAACGTTCAGGCCGTCGACGAGCTCCGGATCGCGACTCGGCACACACTGGAGATCGCGGTTGCGCCTGCGGAGGACATCGAGCTCGAGCTCCGCCGCATTGTCCGGGCCACCGAGGCCTGGGAGCGCGCCGCCCTCGTCGAGGACGAGATGGACCTCGACGACGAAGGGGAAGGCGAGGACCTCGAGGCCGACGACGGGGTCTCCGACGCGCCGCTCGTCCGCCTCGTCAACTCGATCATCCTCCAGGCCGCCGAGGACGGGGCGAGCGACCTGCACTTCGATCCTCACGACGACGCGCTCGTCGTCCGCCTCCGCGTCGACGGCGTCCTCCACGAGGTGCAGCGGATCCCGAAACGGCTGGCGCCCGGGGTGACCACTCGCCTCAAGGTCCTCGCGAAGCTCGACATCGCCGAGCGGCGAAAGCCGCAGGACGGACGCATCTCGCTGAACGCGAAGGCCGCCGGACGCCTTCTCGACATTCGTGTCGCGGTCCTCCCGACCGTCGAGGGCGAGGGCGTCGTCATGCGACTCCTCGACAAGTCGAAGCGGGCGCCGACTCTCACCGAGCTCGGCCTCTCCGACGAGATGCGCGCCCAGTTCGAGGAGATCATCAAGAAGCCGACCGGCGCCCTCCTCGTCACCGGGCCGACCGGCTCCGGTAAGTCGACGACCCTGTACGCGGCTCTCACCGAGATGAACCGCCCGGAGATCAACATCATCACGGTCGAGGATCCGGTCGAGTACCGTCTGCCCGGCCTCAACCAGATCCAGGTGAACCCGAAGGCGGGCCTCACGTTCGCATCCTCGCTGCGGTCGATCCTGCGCTCAGATCCCGACGTGGTGATGGTCGGCGAGATCCGTGACGTGGAGACCGCCAAGATCTCCATCGAGGCCGCCCTGACCGGCCACTTCGTGCTCTCCACGCTGCACACGAACGACGCCCCCGCGGCCCTGACCCGTTTGAACGAGATGGGCGTGGAGCCCTTCCTGACGGGCTCCGCAGTGACGGCCGTGCTCGCCCAGCGCCTCGCGCGCAAGCTCTGCACGCACTGCTGCGAGATGTACATGGCCACCTCGCAGGAGATGCTCGACGCGCGCTTCACGGCCGAGCAGGCCGCTGCGGCCGACGGTGTGGGCCTCTACCGCAAGAAGGGCTGCCCGCGCTGCAATCAGACGGGCTACAAGGGCCGCGTCGGCGTCTACCAGCTCATGATCATGTCCGAAGACCTGAGCCGCCTGGCTTCTCAACACGCGAGTCGCGAGGAGATCGAGCGCTCCGCGCTCGACGCGGGCATGAAGATGCTCTGGGACGACGGGCTCGCGAAGGTGACGTCAGGCCTGACGTCCATCGAAGAGCTGGCGCGGGTTCTCGTCTAGGGCTACGAAACGTCGCAGCCGAGGTGCTCGAGCGCCTTGACGGCCTCGTCGATGAAGGCGTTCGCATCCGCGCGCGTGGCGAAGCGGTAGGGCCCCGGGCGCAGCGGCTCCACGCGGAGCCCGTCCGCCGGGTAGACGTCGCACTCGATGGCGAAGCTCCCGTTGGCCTCCACGCAGCGCATCGCCACGATTTCGCGACCGTCCTTGCGGGCCGAGCGTCGGGCGAGCTCGAAACCCGTCAGCGCGTCCGGCTGGACGGCGGGCTCGCTCACAGCCGTGAGTCGGAGGCGGCCTGGGCGACCGCCTTGCGATCCAGGTAGCCGGCGATCCGGAACGCGACCTTGGGGCCGCGCACGAAGATGAGCGTGGCGGGCGCGTCACGAACGTCGTACTGCGACGCGAGCGCGGCGACCTCGTCGTTCTTCGTCACGTCGAGCGCGAGGAAGCCGGCCCCGGCGTCGAGGGCGCCGGCGCGTGTCTCGCGCGTCTGAATGGTGTCGTACGAGTCGCCGGGGGCGTAGAAGAGGACGACTACGACGCCGCGGTGGAGCAGAGCAGCGGTCAGAGCCGCGCCCGCGGATCCGTACTTGGCGATCTTCCTGGCGGAGCTGGCGTCCGGCGAGTCGGACGCGCAGACGAGCGCGCCCAGTGCGCGCATCCGCGACTGCCAGTTGACGTCGAGCTCGGCCCAGCGCTTCATCGCGCGCTCGAAGCCGAACTGGTCGGCCTGGCGGAGCGCGTAGAACGCGGCGTGGGAGGCCTTCGCGCTGTTCCTCAGGTTCGCCCGGAGAGCGAGCACCGTGCCCTTCTTGCCTTTCGGCCAGCCGAGCGCTGTAAATGCCTTGGCGGCGCCGTCCTGGATCTGGACGACCTTGGCGAGCACCGCGTCGAGCTCGCTCGCGTCCCGCGGCATCTCGATCTTGGCCACCTCGATGTTGATGCTTCCGCACCACGCGTCGGCCTTCCTCGCCCAGCGGGCGACATCCGGATCGACGGGGTTGGCATCCGTCGTCGTTCCGTGCGTCGTGAGGGGAGGTAGAGGGTTGCTCCCGCCAGAGGCCGGCCCGCGGCCGAAGGCGAACGCGCCGACTCCGAGTCCGAGGACGCCGAGGATCGCGACGGGGAGAAGCACGCGCAGACGAAAGTGCGACGCCATTGGTCTCCCTATCGGCAGTTCATGCTTTCCGCTTAACAAGAAGGGGCGCGGTTTCCCGCGCCCCTTCCGGAAGAAAAGCTGGTGCCCTGACTAGCAGGCGCCCGACGTGATGTCGGCCGCAGGGCCGCCCTTCTTGTAGGTGTTCTGGCCGACCGTGCTCTGGATGCAGTACGAGGCCGCGGTGGCGCGAACGACGTTCACGTTCTTGATGCCCTGGTCGTACGAGGCCTTGAGGACCGCGGACGTAAGGGCGGAGTACGTGTTGTGGTCGGCGTAGAACGCCTCCACACCGGGGATGGCGGCGCGAACGTCGGCCTGTGCGGCCGCCTTCTCTGCGCGACCCCGGAAGCTCAGGTACGAGGGGATCGCGATTGCGAGCAGGATCCCGATGATGATGATCACGACCAGAAGCTCGATGAGGGTGAAACCACCCTCCCCGTTCTTCCGCGTGACACGTTGGTTGAGCCTTCCGATCATTAGCGAACTCCTCCTTTTCGAGGCATAGGCGTGCAGTGGCTCAACACCAGGTATCGGCCTCCCGCGCGTGGGCTTGGTCCCCTCGAACGGGGGATTTTCTAGATCCCTTTAGTCAAGGGCTGTCGCTGCCGATGAGACCGGTCGAAGGGAGCTCATGGAAGCGTCTCGGCCCGACACTGCCACTTTCTCGATCGACGACCTGCTCGAGCACATGGTCGCGCTCGGTGCATCCGACCTGCACGTCACGACGGGCTCGAACCCCGTCATCCGCCTGAACGGCCGGCTGCAGCGCGTCGAGGAGTTCCCGCGGCTGACGCCCGACGACACGCAGCGCCTCCTCTATCGCATCCTCTCGACGGAGCAGCAGAAGCATCTGGAGATCAATCGGCAGATCGACGTCTCGCACTCGATCCCCGGTCTCGCCCGCTTTCGCGTCAACGTCTACTTCCAGCGCGAGAGCCTCGGGGCTGCCTTCCGGATGATCCCCACCGACCTGAAGACGCTCGAGGACCTCGGCCTGCCCTCGCAGCTCCACGAGCTCTCCACCAAGCCGCGCGGTCTCGTACTCGTGACCGGCCCGACCGGCTCCGGCAAGTCGACCACGCTCGCGGCGGTGATCGACGAGATCAACCGGACGCGCGACGACCACATCATGACGATCGAGGATCCGATCGAGTTCCTCCACCGCCACAAGCGCTGCCTCGTCAACCAGCGCGAGATCGGCCCCGACGCGACGAGCTTCGGCGAGGCCCTGCGCGGCGCGCTCCGCCAGGACCCCGACGTGATCCTCCTGGGCGAGATGCGCGATCTCGAGACGATCTCGACCGCGCTGACCGCAGCCGAGACCGGCCACCTCGTTTTCGCAACGCTCCACACGCAGGACGCGCCCTCCACGATCGACCGTCTGATCGACGTCTTCCCCGCCGCCCAGCAGGAGCAGGTCCGCGTCCAGATCGCCTCGACGATCCAGGGGGTCGTCACGCAGACGCTGGTGCCCACCGTGGACCGCAACGGACGCGTCGCAGCCTGCGAGATCCTGCTGCCGGACGACGCCGTGCGGAACCTCATCCGCACAGGGAAAGTCGAGCAGATCTACTCGGTCATGCAGACCGGTTCCAACAAGGGCATGCAGACCCTCGAGCAGGCCCTCGTCGACCTCGTCGCGCGCGGGATCATCACCCAGGAGACGGCGATCTCCAGGTCGAGCCGGCCCGACCAGCTGGTCGGCCTCCTCCAGCGCTCGGGAATCGCCACACCCGGATGCAGCCGCCGGCGGTCTACGGGTGGCGGGGAGTTAGGCGATGGCGAAGCAGATCGTCGGGCTGAAGATCGGCGCCTCGCAGCTCTCGGCCGCGTGCCTGGAGGTGAACGGGTCCGCCAAGCTCATTCAGATCGCCCGCGAGCCGATTCCGCGCGGGATCGTTCTCGGCGGCGAGGTGCGCGACATTGTCGCTCTCGGGAACGAGCTCAAGGATTTCTTCAAGAAGCACAAGCTCCCCAAGCGCGCGGTACGGGTTGGGATTGCCAACAACCGCATCGGCGTGCGGACGATCGAGGTCTCGGGCATCGAGGATCCCAAGCAGCTCGCGAACGCGGTCCGTTTCCGCGCCCAGGAAGCGCTTCCTATTCCCGTTGACCAGGCGGTGCTCGACTTCCAGGTGCTCTCGGAGACCGTCGAGGACGGGGTTTCCAAGAAGCGCGTGCTGCTCGTCGTCGCCTACCGGGAGCTCGTCGATTCCTTCGCGCTCGCCTGCAAGCAGGCCGGCATCCGCCTGGTCGGTGTCGACCTCGAGGCGTTCGCGCTCCTCCGGGCACTCACCCCTCCCTTCGAGCTCCCCGGCGACCGCAGCGCTCTCGTGGCCGTGACGATCGGCGCCGAGCGAACCACCCTCGCCGTCTCCGACGGCCACGCCTGCGAGTTCGCCCGCGTCATCGAGTGGGGCGGGACCTCTCTCACGGTTGCCCTCGCGCGCGCGCTCGACATCGAGCCCGAAGCGGCCGAGATCCTGAAGACACAGCTCTCCCTCGACGGCTCGAAGCTGCCCGAAGGCCTCTCGCCCGAACAGGCCACGAAGGCCCAGGAGGCGCTCGTTGCGGCGCTGCAGGGCTTCTCCCGCGAGCTCGTCTCCTCGCTCCAGTTCTACCAGAGTCAGCCGGATTCGCTGGGCATCCGCGAGGTCGTCCTCGCCGGAGGGACGTCGCTCCTCCAGGGGCTCGCGCCCGCGTTGTCCGGCCTGGTTGGGGTAGCGGTCCGCGTCGGGGATCCGCTCGTCGGAGTCTCCGTCGGAAAGAAGCTCCGCGGCGGCGCACCCGATCCGTCGCTCGCGGTCTCGATCGGCCTCGGCATGGCGCTCTAGGGAGGTGGGTTAGCCATGGTCGACATGAAAAAGGAGATCAAGCTCTCCGACCTCTTCAAGCGAGGGTCGAAGGAGCCGAGCGAGGGCGAGAATGGCAAGGCGCCAAAGGCTCCGAAGGAGCCCAAGCCCCCGAAGGAGCGCAAGCGCTGGCGCGGCGAAACGAAGGAGAAGGCTGAAAGCCGGAGCCGTTCTGGCCGCCCACGAGGCGCCGCCGCCCGCCGACGTCCCGCTGATGCGCGCTTTCAACCTCCTCCCTCGCGAGGAGGTTCGCGCAGAGAGAGAAGGCGGCGCGCCCAGCCCGATTCCCTACGTCCTCGTCGGCCTCGTCGGCGTGCTCCTCTTCGCCGCGATCGCGGCCTTCTACCTGATGGCGGGGACCGAGGTGACGAAGAAGCGCGGCCAGGTCGAGGACCTGCGCGCCGAGCTCGCTGCCTACCAGGCTTCGGCCAAGGAGCCCTCCGTGGACGACAAGTCCGCCGCGCTCGCGGCCGAGCGTCTGGGGCGCACGAGCGCGCTCGGCGCCGCTCTCACCAAGAGGCTCGCCTGGGATCGCCTGCTGCGCGAGATCGCGCTCGTCGTTCCCGACGAGGTGAGCCTGTCGCAGATCCAGGGCAGCTCTCCGACGACGGTCGGCGTGACGGCGAACGCCGACGGCTCAGCCGTCACGAACCTGACGATCATCGGCACGACCCTGAATGAGGGAAGCGTCGCCGAGTTCATGACCCGACTTGCGGTCATCCGGGAGCTCAGCGCTGTGCAGCTGAAGGAGGCGGGCGACTCGCCGACCGAAGCGAATCGGGTCGTCTTCACGATCACCGGCTCGCTCAGGAGCGGCTCGTGAAGAAGCAGATGCCACTCTGGCCGGTCATCGCGGGCGGGCTCGTCATCGTCGCTCTCGTTGCCTACTTCATCCTCATCAGGCCCAAGCGGGCCGAGGCAGGCCAGCTCTCAGACCAGATCGCCAAGCTCGAGACCGACGTGCAGGCGGCCAAGCTTGCCGCGCGACCGGGCGAGGCCGGGACACGGCTCAAGGTCGCGGATCTCTTCGAGCTCGCCAAGGCGATGCCCGACCGCGACGACATGCCCGGGATCATCCTCGAGCTCGGCTCGATCGCCGACGCCTCGGGTGTCAGCTTCAAGTCGATCGCGCCTCAGACCCCCGTGGTCGGAGAGGGGTACCGCTCGATCCCCATCAGCTTGAAGTTCGAGGGCAACTACTACGACCTCGTCGACTTCCTCTTCCGGCTGCGGAACCTCGTTTCCGTCGACGACGGGAAGCTGTCGTCCTCGGGCCGGTTCTTCACGCTCGACACGCTCGACATGCACGAGCACACCCTCCCCGAGATCGAGGCCATCCTCATCGTCTCGGCCTATGTCTACGACCCGAACGCGCACTCGGCGACGGCGCCGCTGCCGGTGGCTCCTCCGCCGACCGGAACGACGACCCCGACGACCACGGACGCGTCCGGCGCGTCTGCCGGAGGGTTGCCGTAATGGCCAAGAGGCGTTCGGAAGCCGCTCTCAAGGCGCGCCAAGGAAGCGAAGCAGAAGAAGATCCTGCTCGTCCTCCTCGTGCCCTTCGTCGCCCTGCTTGCCTGGCAGGGCCCGAAGACCTTCAAGGCGCTCCAGGGAGGCTCGCCTCCCCCACCGCCGGCGATCGCGCTGCCGACGCCGACCGGCTCGCTCCCGACGGCCACCACGCCCGGCACCGAGTCGGGCAGCGGGCTCCCCGACACCGACGCGCAGCTCGAGCCGCTCGACGGGCAGCTCCTCTCCTTCAGCCGCTTCCCGGGCCGCGATCCCTTCGTCCGGCCGTCGAGCGGGACAAGCGTCTCCCAGGCAGGCGGGGCGACCATCGAGGTCAACGGCGAGTCCGAGGACGTCGGGATCAACAACCCCTTCCCGGCGAGCGATCCCACCTTCAAGCTCGTCTCGGTCAGCGACACCGCTGCGACCATCGGCCTCGTCTCCGGCACCTTCTCGAACGGGAGCGAGACGATCTCGATCAACGTCGGCGAGACGCTCGTGCTGGCCGCCGACGACGGCGCCCGCTACGCCATCAAGATCGTCAGCGTCGCGACTTAGGTAACACTCTCGCCCATGCGGAGGGGCTTCACCTGCGCGTTGGTCGGCCTCGCGCCTGCGCTCTCGCGGCCTGCGGCGGGGAGTCGGCGTCAGGGACGCAGGCGCAGGCGCGTCGACACCGACATCGCGATCGTCACGACCGACCTCGAGAGCTTACCCATGGGCTCCGGGCAAGCGTGCGTCGCCAGGCTCACGAAGATCGTGGACGTGGGCTATGTCCGCGCGCACGAGGTCGTCGTCGAGGACGAGAGCGCGGCGAACGCCGCTATCGCGACCGGTATTGCGGCCGTCTGTGCCAAAGGCCCGCCTGACCAGGTCTCCCACGAGGCCGCGCACGAAGTCGTGCATGCGGTCGAGGACGCTCTGGGGTAGCTAATCTAGCTCTAGGAGCCGGTCGACTCGTCGAACGACGAGGTGATCTGCGCCCAGCGGCGGTAGGGCGAGGCGTTTGCCCGCACGGCGATCGTCACGAGCTTCATCAGGCGTCCGTTGACGGCGGCCGAGTTGCCGACCTGCCGCCAGGTGATGTACGTGTCGACCCGATAAGCCTTGCCGTCGGCACCGGTCACCGTCTTCGTGGGGACCGAGTTCGTGCACGGCGCCGAGCCGCACTTCGTCACATTGACGCGCTGGATGCGTGTCACCGTCGCGCCCGAGGAGTGGGCGGCGGCAGTCGTTCCGAGATAACCGCGGCCGATGCTTTGTGCCCCGGCGGTCGTTTCGAGGATCGTCCACGACGTCGTGCCCGCTCCGCCGCTGATCAGGATGAGCTCGCTGTCCACCTGGACGATGTACGGCGCCCCGGCGGGAAAGCCACTCGCGGAGCCGACCGACATCGTCAGCTGGCTCGACGTCATGGCGCCCGACAAGGTTGTCGTGGGCGTGTTGGTCAGGTTGGCCGAATCGGCCAGATAGGTGGCGTCCGCACTGGCCAGGTCGGTGCTCGCGAGGCCGATGGAGTCGTACTTGATCGCGCGGTACTTCTCCATCTCGGAATCCGCGATGGCGGCGGCCGTGGTGACCGTGCTCGAGCGCTTGAGCTGGACGATCCCGGCCTGGAAGACGGCGAACGTGGCGAAGATCCCGACGAGCATCACCGTCATCGCGGCGAGGAGCTCGATCATGCCGAAGCCCTGCTCCACCCGGGCACGCGCGAAGAAGTGCGTTCTGAGCCGCAACACCGGTCAATTCATCGGCACGAGCGCCCTTCTGCTCAAGGCGAGAGGGAGTGATGCCGATTTCTCCGCTGGATGGCGTCCTACGCGTACACGGCGATCAATGCGTCGGGTCTCGAGCTCGACGGGCAGGTCAACGCTCCCGACCCGAACGCGGCGCGCGAAGCGCTGCGCCAGCGCGGCCTCGTCGCGCTCTCGCTGAGCGAGCAGGCCGCGGCGTCCGCGGGCATCGGGCTCGCTGTCAAGAAGGTCAAGCCGAAGTCGCTGCAGGTCTTCTCGCGCCAGTTCGCGACGATGATCGAAGCGGGCCTGAACGTCGTCACCGCCCTCGTCATCCTCGAGGAGCAGACCGAGGACAAGAAGCTTGCGAAGGTCGTCGCCGAGCTGCGTGCGGACGTCGAGGGCGGCCTTCTCCTCTCGGAGGCGATGTCGCGGCACCCGCGCATCTTCTCGAGGCTCTTCGTGTCGATGGTGGAAGCTGGCGAGGCGGCCGGGATCCTGGACGTCGTCCTCGACCGTGTCGCGTTCCAGATCGAAAAGGAGACGCGGATCAAGCGCCGCGTGAAGGGCGCGATGATGTACCCGCTGATGGTCATGGGCTTTGCCTTCTTCGTGCTCGTCGGCATGCTCATGTTCCTCGTCCCGATCTTCGTGGACATCTTCGCCCAGCTCGGCGGCGACCTGCCGCTGCTGACGCAGGTGGTCGTGAAGATGTCGAACGTCCTTCGAAGCTACTTCTACATCGTCTTCCCGCTGCTCGGCCTCATGATCTTCGGCTTCTTCCGGCTGAAGAAGACCGAGAAGGGTCGGCGGGTCTGGGACGCTTTCCGCATGCGAATCCCGTTCGGGGTCGGCGCGATCGTCGTCAAGGTCGGCATGGCGCGCTTCTCGCGGACACTCTCGACCCTCGTCGCGGCGGGCGTCGACATCATCCGCTCGCTCGAGATCACGGGCTCGACGGCCGGCAACAGCCTCATTGAGGACGCGACCGCCGTCGTGCGCGAGCGCGTGCACCAGGGCGTCCCGATCGCCATCCCGCTCGAGGAGGAGAAGATCTTCCCGCCGATGGTCTCGCAGATGGTGCGAGTCGGCGAGGAGACCGGTGAGCTCGAGAAGATGCTCGGGAAGATCGCCGACTTCTACGAGGACGAGGTGGACAGCTCCATTGCGACCCTCACCTCGGTCATCGAGCCGCTCATGATGATCGGCGTCGGAATGGTCGTCGGCGTGATCATCATCAGCATGTACATGCCGATGTTCAAGCTGCTGACGCTGATCCAGTAGCGGGCGCGCAGGGAGCGGGCCGCGCGCGGAACGCCCGTCCACTCGTTTTCGCTGAGCCCTGGTCGAGAGCGCTCATCGCGTCACCGCTTCCCGCGATTCGAGCACCGCGTCGACGAGAGCGGCTGGTTGAGTCTGGAGTTGCAGCTACGGGCTGGCGGCAATTCCCCTGCAAATCGCACAATTCGGCGATTTCACCCAAGCGAGGAAGTTCTAGTTGCAGCTGCTCACCCAGCAGTTCAAGTTTCGCCGGTTTGCGCCGCTAGTTGCAGCTGAGGACGAATCGGCGCCAGTGTGCGGTTTCGGCAATCCCGCATCCGGCGAGGGAACCGCTCTACGCGACGCTGGTTGACGGCCGCATCGCGGCACCGACGATCCAGAGAAACGGTAAGAAAATGCCGAAGAAGAAGAGCCACCCGTGCCCGTTTCTCAGCGTCATTATCCCGAGGGTCACCAACAGAACTACGTACAGCAATCCGCCGAGGCCGATACCCCACCACATGATTCTTCCTCCCTCCGGTAGGCGTCCGGCGGCTCAAGTGTAACCGCCCAAAGCAACTAGCTCGCGGGTGGGGATGAACCCCGGAGCCGGCCGAGCAAGGCGCGGTTTTTTGGCCACGAGCACAGTCGCCGGCGAGCAGCCCCGAACGGAGGGAAGCTCGAGCTCATGGCATGGGCGTTTCCGCTGGCTCACGGCGGAGCACCTCGGGGTTCGCCTTGCGGAAGCGGCTGAGGGTGACCGCACCGAGCGGAAGCAGGATCACCGAGTAGAAGACGCGCCACAAGAGCGCCGCGGCCACGGGCGAGTCGTCCGAGGCGCTTCCCATTTCGATGAGCATGGCGATGAGAACGGCGTCGACTACGCCGAGGCCGCTTCCGGTGATCGGGAACACGGCCCCGGCCCAGAAGGCGATTGCGAAGGCTGCGAAGGCGTCAGGGGCGGACAGCTCAGCGCCTGAGATGCCAACGAAGCGGAGCGACGCTAGCAGGATCAGTTAGGTTAGGAGGAGGTTGGCCGCGACGCCCATCGACCCCAGCGCCCAGCCCTCGCGCAGGAGGGCCAGCGCCTGGGTACGCAGTTCGGCCGCCTTCCCCGCACCGTCCTCGATTGGATCACGCTTGAGCTTCACCAGAAGCCAGGAGAGCGGGTGTTGCACCTTCGCTCCGAGCCAGCGTGCTGAGCGCTCTCCGCGCAGGAAGAAGTAACCAGCAATGCCCAGAACTCCCGTAACTAACACCGAGAGCGCACCCGCCAGCGCAACTGAGTTGTTGAACTCGTCTGTGAGCAAGAGCACCACGAGCGCGACGAGCGGAAGCAGGAACCGGCCGACCATCGGGAAGAGGAACGAGCCGAGCGCCGCAAGCCCGGCGGCGTCCGGCGCGTGACCTCCGCCACGGAAGTAGCCGTACTGGATGACACTCGCGGTCGGGGGCGGCAGCAGCTTCCCCGCAAGGTTCGAGGAGAGGTACGCTTCAGTTCCCCGCCAGAGACCAAGCCCCGGCAAAAACGCGATACATCAGAGCCTCAGTGGGACTTCGAGCAAGCCCGAGCCCGAGCAGGACGACAACTTCGCGCCCATCGAGCTCCGTGAGCGCGTCCCAGACCTCTTGGTAATCGATGAACTGCGGCAGCAGCCACGCGAAAACGAGCACGAGAGCCACCAGCACGAGCGCAGGCCTGAGCGCGCGCCTCAGCGGCGATCGCAGCGCCGGCGCGGGAGGCGTTGCCATCTATTCGACCGTTCGCCGACAGAGCCGCACGACGCTATTCAGGGCTCGCACGCCGCTCGTTCCTCACGTCCCAGACGACCGCGTTCAGCTCGGCCGCCCAGATGACGCCGCGCCCGATCAGGAAGAGAGAGAAGAGTCCGGTGGTCGCCAACCCGAGAGCGCCATAGAGCTGGACGCGTTGGCGAGCTTGATCTGGAGGTAGTAGGCCGAAAGGACGTAGAGCACCTCCAGACCGAGGCCGAAGAGGATCGCGCCCGGCAGAAAAGCCGTCCAGGGCACGTCTTTCGACGGAAGCCACATCGAGACCCAGAGCCACACTGCGCCGAAGCACACGATCAGCCCGAGCGTCACGAGGACTCCTAGTGGGTCGGCTGCGTTCGCGCGAACCCAGCCCGCGAAGGCAGTCGTCCCCATGAGAACGAGTGGAGCGGCGATAACGAACCCCATCGCCTTGGGCAGATTGCGAAGCGGCGGGGCCGGAACGCGCCAGGCAGCGGCGTGGACGAGGCGGAGTGCGCGAAGAAGGCCGAAGCTAAACCAGAGGACGAGCACCGTGCCCGAAAGCACGAGCCACCAGCGGCCCGATTCGGATTGCTTAGCGGCTGTCGCTATCGTCGAAGCGAGCGACTCGGTAAGTCCGGTGTCCTCGGCCCCCGACTGAACATCCTCCCCACCTGCGGACGCAAAGCCGAGCCCGCCGGCCAAGAGGACGGTCAAGGCGAGCACCCAGAAGAAGAAGCGGTAGGCAAGCCCTCCCCCCAGGACGCCGCCGGCAATCTCCTTGTCCCGCACGAGCCAGC